>NZ_JALNTM010000001.1:0-399563 GCF_023161845.1 Pseudoalteromonas sp. 2CM39R | reverse complement strand
AACGTATAGAAGTCTTCAACGATCAGACGCGCGAAACAAGTTTCACGCCTACATGTAGCAGCGGATTTATCCCGCGTAATAAGCGTTAGGCTTTGGGTTCTAGGACGCGATGTAAAATCGCTGGTACCTCGCGTCTCGTTACTCGCACCTTTCCCCTTGAAACTCGCTAACTTGTAACTTGACCCCATAAAAAAAGAGCAGCTGGGCTGCTCTTTTTTCTAACGGAAGAATAACACTTTGGTTATTTTGCCATTCTCTATTTTGTAGCTGGTAACGAACTCAGAGCGCTTGTCGACGACTTTAGGGTCTTGTGTACAGGTTTCAGAGAGTTCGTGATCAATCACGATGTTGCCGAGTACAATGCGTTTAATTGGCGATGATTTAATACACTTTAGCTTTTTGAACATGATGCCGTATCGTGCAATAAGCTTTTCTTTACCGGTGAACATCAACTCATTCGGGAATGTATAAAACTCAACGTTTTCATCGTACATTTTAATAAAAGCATCAATGTTACGAGCATTATAAGCTGCAATCAGCTGTTCAATCACCGCCATCGATTCACGTGACTGACGTGCTTTTTCTTGCTGCTTCGCTGTTAGTGCTTCTTTTGCTTGGTTAACGGCTTTTTCTGCTTCTGCAACGGCTTGCTGTTTTTCGGCAACTGTTTTTGGTTGCTCTGCAGGTGCAGGGGTTTGTGTACCGAGTACTTTGCTATCATCAACTTCTGCAACCGCTTTTAAGGCTGCGGCTGTCGCTTTTTGTTCGTCGCTGCTTGTGGTTGTTTCACTCGTTGCCTTCGCAGCTTCTTCTTCAACTTGAGCGGCTTCTACAGTCGCTTTTTCAGTTTCAGACGCTGATTTTTGCTCTGTAGCTGGCTTTTCTTCAATAAACTCTAAGCTAGGTACGTCCTTCTTTTCGGCTTTTTGTTCATTGCTCGTTTGAGGTCCAGTTTGTTCGGTGGTTTCGTCACTTGCAATTGACTGCCAAGAGAGTAATAAACTGATTGCAAAAAATAACGGTTTCATACTTTTCCTAAATGCATCATTCCTGATTTGAGGCGCTAAGGTAGCAAATTCTAGCTGTTTGGCATAGTTTTTTACCAATATTGCTCTACTGTGATCTGCCCTGGTTCACGGCGTCTGTTGCGGCTAAAACCAAGCTCTAACAAAATAGCCGTAGTATCTTTTACCATTTGTGGGTTACCGCAAATCATAAATTGTGCGGTATCAGGTACAGTTGGGCGCCCTATTACATCAAATAAACGATGATCTTTAATTACGTCTGTTATCCGGCCATTAAAACCGATAGTGGCTGACTCTCGGCTGACTACAGGCGAATAGCAAAGATTTGGGTACTGCTGCTTGAGCGCATTAATGCGCTCCTGATAACTTAAGTCCTCGTTAAAGCGAACTCCATGCACTAAATGAACATGCTCAAACTTTTGCCACACTTCGCCCTGCTCTAATATTGAAATAAAAGGGCCAAGCGCAGTACCTGTACTCAGCATATAAAGCTGCTCACTGCTTGGTACTTCATCAAGGGTAAAAAAGCCTGTCGCGCGGCGCTCTATAGTCACTGAGTCACCCGGCTTTAATTGTGCGAGTTGTTGAGAAAGTTGCCCGTCTTTCACATTGATAAGATAAAACTCGAGGTCGGGATTGTTCGGCGCATTCACATAAGAATATGCACGAGCTACACGTTTATCACCCACTTGCATCGCAAGCTTTGTAAACTGCCCCGCCGTGAATGGCTCAACATCGGCATTAACGATTAAGCTAAATAATGAGTCGGTCCACCATTTAACGTCTTTTACCTTAGCTTCAACCCAATTAGACATAAACATCCTCAATTGTTGTTCCTCTATTAAAAGTGGCAACAATTAGTTGAATTTTCAAGTTTTAAGGGGCGGTTGCGAGATACGGGCAGGATTTTACGCGAGGTAAACAGGCAGCTATAAAAAAAGCCGCATAAATGCGGCTTTGAGGTTAGTCTCACTTCACTTTGGGCGTGTTTCCAAATTTCAGTGAATACGTTACCAAGGAACTTATTTAAATTGATTCTAAAGCAATTTTAACCATTTCGTTAAAAGTGCTTTGACGCTCTTCACTTGGTGTTGCTTCACCAGTGATTACGTGGTCACTTACAGTAAATAGTGCCATCGCTTTTGCGCCGTATTCAGCGGCTACGCCGTACATGCCAGCTGTTTCCATATCAACAGCAAGTACGCCTAGCTTGTCTAATTCTTGATAGAATGTGTTATCTGCTTGGTAGAATGTATCTGTTGTAAATACATTACCTACTTTCGCTTCAATGCCTAATTCTTTTGCTGCGTTTACGCCGTTAAGTAATAAACCAAAATCAGCAATTGCGGCAAAGTCGTAACCACGTACGCGCGCACGGTTTACGTTTGAATCTGTGCTTGCACCTTGTGCAAAAATAACGTCACGGATTTTGATATCGCTACCAATACCGCCACAGGTACCAATACGGATTAGATTTTTAACGCCGTAACTAACGATCAATTCACGGGCATAAATTGACATTGATGGAATACCCATCCCAGAGCCCATAATACTCACTGGTTTACCTTTGTAGGTACCGGTAAAACCATACATATTACGAACGCCTGTTACTTGTTTTGCGTCATCTAAAAAGTTTTCAGCAATGTATTGAGCGCGAAGCGGATCACCCGGCATTAATACCGTTTCTGCAAATTCGCCTACATTGGCGCTGATATGAGGAGTACTCATTATTGGTTTCCTTTTTTGTTCGCTAATAGCTTGTCGTTAAAACTATCACCGTATTCAAGTGCAGGAAGATTAAACCACTGGGCAAGGGTTTGACCTATGTCTGCAAAACTAGCTCGTTCTCCAAGCGGGGTGTTTGTCATTCCCGGTTGGTATGCAAGTACTGGCACGTATTCACGTGTATGGTCAGTGCCTGCTGCTGTTGGATCACATCCGTGATCGGCCGTGATAATTAATACATCATCACTATTTAGCTGATTTAAGATAGTCGGTAGATAATCATCAAACTCTTTTAATGCTTTAGCGTAGCCAACTGCATTACGGCGATGACCGTACTTTTCATCAAAATCAACTAAGTTTGTAAAAATCAAACTATGGTCAGGTGCGCTTGCAATTACTTCTGAGGTTTTCTCAAGTAAGTTCATTAGCCCTGGTGCTTTGTGTTTTTGGGTGATGCCTTGATGCGCATAGATATCGGCAATTTTACCAATACTGATCACTTCACCGCCGTCTTGAGATAATTTATCAAGCAAGGTTGGCGACGGTGGCAGCACCGAATAGTCACGACGATTGCCTGTACGGGCAAAATCGTCACGGCTTGAACCCAAAAATGGCCGCGCAATCACTCTTCCTATGTTCATTTCATCAAGCAGCGCCCGTGCGATTTCGCAAACCTGATAAAGTTTCTCCAGTCCAAATGATTCTTCGTGCGCGGCTATTTGAAACACGCTATCAACTGAGGTGTAGCAAATCGGCATACCGGTTTGCATGTGTTCTTCACCTAGCTGTTCTAAAATGGTTGTTCCTGAGGCATAGCAGTTACCTAAAATGCCAGGAATACCTGCGCGAGCAATTAGCTCATCAACAAATTCTTGTGGAAAACACGGCTGTGTATTAGGGAAGTAACCCCAATCAAATAACACAGGTACACCGGCCATTTCCCAGTGCCCTGAAGGCGTGTCTTTACCACTTGATAACTCTTTAGCGTAACCCCATGCGCCAATAGGTGCTTGGCGGTCACTAACTAAACAAGGTTCTTTACCTGCGGCTTCGCATGCATCTGCTAAACCTAAACGGGTAAGATTAGGGAGCGATAAGTGCTCACCAGTTTCTTCTGCATAGGCTTTAAGTAAATGAGCAAAGGTATTTGCGCCTACGTCACCAAACTTCTCTGCGTCAGGTGCTGCGCCAATTCCTAGGCTATCTGCCATTAAGATGAGTGCTCTTGCCATGGGTACCTCGTTATCAATATGTGAATACTTTATATGCTCTTCGAATTTTTGGTACAGGACATAAGTCCTGTTTCATAAAACAGAAACATTATAAATTTGCATCTCTAAGCGAAGCAAAAGAGATTAATCGTGTCTTTTTTGCTATTGTGATCTACCTAACAATGTTTCCTTCTGTGTGGGCGAGAACTTTAGTGACACGAACAATTATAGCTATTGCTGGCGCATCTGCGTCGGGCAAGTCTCTTTTTAGCAAGACAATTTATAACGAATTAGTCAATGAGCTTGAACCGGGCGCGATCGCAGTGATCGAAGAAGATGCTTATTACAAAGACCAGTCGCATTTGCCGTTTGACCATCGAACGCAAACCAATTACGACCATCCTGATGCTTTCGAGCATGAGCTTTTGCATGAGCACTTACTTCAATTGCGCGCTGGAAAATCAGTAGACGTACCAACTTATGACTATGCAATGCATACCCGTAGCGATGAAAAGCGTCGAGTAGCACCTGCAAAAGTACTTATCGTTGAAGGTATTTTGCTACTGAGTGATCCGGCACTTCGAAAAGAATTTGATATTAAGGTGTTCATTGATACACCGTTAGATATCTGCCTTATGCGCCGTATGCAACGAGATATGGAGCAGCGTGGCAGAACATTACAGTCCGTTGTTGATCAATATCAAGCGACAGTGCGACCTATGTTTTATCAGTTTATTGAGCCATCAAAGCACAAAGCTGATCTCGTAGTCACACGCGGCGGTATGAATCGCGTTGCCATTGATATAATTAAAAGTAAAATAAAATATTTACTGCAACAATAACAACGGGAAACAGTCAGTATGACAACATTTATGAGCTTAGTAGGCATTGTTGTGCTACTAGGCATTGCTTTTGCGGCTTCTACGAACCGTAAAGCAATTAATTTAAGAACTGTCGGCATCGCCTTTTTACTACAAGTGTTAATTGGTGGCTTTGTCTTGTTCTTTGAGGTGGGCAAAAACGTACTGGCAAGTATGTCACGAGGCGTATCATCAGTTATTGGTTATGCCAATGACGGGATTAGCTTCTTATTTGGCTCACTGGCATCGCAAGATACCCTAGGGTTTATTTTTGCGATACAAGTATTGCCCGTTATCGTGTTCTTCTCAGCACTTGTTGCTGTGTTGTATCACATCGGGGTGATGGATTGGATAATCAAGATTCTAGGCGGTGGCTTACAAAAGCTATTGAAAACCTCGCGCCCTGAATCGCTTTCTGCAACCGCCAATATTTTCGTTGGCCAAACAGAAGCACCATTGATTGTTAAACCATTTATCGCCAGCATGACTAAGTCAGAGCTATTTGCGGTAATGGTAGGTGGCCTTGCTACCGTAGCAGGTTCTGTTATGGCAGGTTACGTAACAATTGGTGTAGAGCTTAAATACTTAATTGCAGCCAGCTTTATGGCAGCACCAGGTGGTTTCTTAATGGCAAAAATGATTGTGCCAGAGACCGAAACACCGAAAGAAGATTTAGCTGATTTAGACGTACAAGAAGAAAAACCGGTTAACGTAATTGATGCAGCCGCATCAGGTGCCGCAAACGGTATGCAACTAGCACTAAACGTAGGTGCGATGTTACTTGCTTTCGTAGCACTTATTGCACTTCTAAATGGGTTATTAGGCGGTATTGGTGGTTGGTTTGATCATCCAACATTAACGCTACAAGAAATTTTAGGTTACGTATTCGCTCCAGTTGCATGGTTATTAGGTGTACCTTGGAACGAAGCTGTAATCGCAGGCAGTTTTATAGGTCAGAAGGTTGTAGTTAACGAATTCGTTGCTTACCTCGACTTTATTAATTATCGCGATACGTTAAGTGCGCACACACAAGCGATTGTCACATTCGCGTTATGTGGGTTTGCTAACTTATCATCGATAGCAATTTTACTAGGTGGATTAGGCGGTATGGCGCCTAGTCGGCGAAAGGATATCGCACGCTTAGGGCTCAGAGCAGTGTTAGCAGGATCTATGGCTAACCTCATGAGTGCAGCAATTGCAGGTTTTTTCCTCTCGCTAGCTTAGAAACTTAATGAGATGAGCCGTAGTTGCAAAACAATAGGATAGGACTTTAAGGGGTTAAAGGTCTATCTGACTTGAACGATACTTCACCAAGGGCCGCAAGGCCCTTTTATCGTTTTATGTGCTAAGATTTAATTACTAAGTCCTTTTAAGTACATAAATGAACTATTTACGACTTTATTTGCTAATTCTTTTCTTTAGTTGGCCAGCACTGAGTAAGCCGACCTTAACCGTTGTGACTGAACTGTCGCCTCCTAACCAAACCTTACTTAATAACCAAGTTGCCGGTGAGAGCACCGAGCTTGTGAAAGCAATTTTTGCTAAAGCTAATTTGAACACGAATATAGAGCTTTACCCTTGGGCCCGTGCTTACAATATGGCACTGAAGAAACCGAATATCTTTATTTATAGTATGGCGAAAACTGCTGAACGTGAAAAACACTTTCATTGGATTGGTGAAGTGGCAACCTACCAAATGGGCTTTGTTAAGTTGAGCTCTCGCAGCGATATAAACATCACTTCAAATGAGCAAGCCAAGCAATATAAGATAGCGGTACAACGTCATGACCTAGCAGCGCAGCGCCTAACAGAACGTGGTTATACTGTGGTATATACCTCTGATATTAATAAGTCGTATCACCTGTTGATGTCGGGCAAGGTTGATTTAATCATTGATGATAAGAACTATATTGCGGCCATGGCTGAGCAATTAGCACTGGATGAAGCTCGTTTCAGCTTTGCTCATGCAATCGACTTTTTAACCATGAAAGGTTATCTCGCAGCAAATATTAATACCGACCAACGTTATATCGATGCCTTAAAAGCAGCGTTTAATGAGGTGATAATGACACCAAGATACAATGCGGTAATGATGCTAGCACAACGACCTTAATTCGCCTTATATTGCTCAATATAAGTCTCTAACAGACCCTGCTTACTCAGCTTGTCATAACTTGCTTGCAGTCGAGCAACTAACTCATTAGGTAGCGTCTTATTAAGTGCTAGAAAATTACCTGCAGTGCCATTAAGAGGCAATTCAACTAACTTGACCACTTCTCTACCTTGGTGACCATACTGCATTAATTGGTATTTAAACGACAGCTCAGAACCAATGATCAGCTCGACTTTATTTTTGAAAAATAAGTTAATACACTCGTAATAGTGGCTTACTTTAAGAAGATTTTTATCACCTTCAAAGCCAATGCTTTCTACAAACTTTTCGTAAATGCTATCTCTGACAACACATAAGCTATGATCTTTTACTTGCGATAAATCGATTGGATTAATACGGTCATTTGATTGTAAGCGATAAAAAAAGTTACGAGAGGAAGCCATTGGGCCAACCCACTTGAATAACTCTTCGCGGTCGGGAATACGTGCCGTAGAGACCAAACCTGATAGTTGCTTTTGCTGGGCTAAATGATATGCCCTAGACCAAGGTAAGAGCTCGAATTGGCATTCAATGTTTGCATCAACGCACATTGCTTTAACAAACTTTAGATTAATGCCTTCTAAGTGCCCTTTATTTGAGAAGTTATACGGCGGAAATTGCTCGGTGTAGATGGTGACACTATCTTTTGCCAATACTACAGGTGCAAAGCTTAGGCATGCTAACAACAAATATTTTAAGATAATTAATACACTCTAATGACATAGCTGCATTAAATATAGAAATATTCACTAGCTCAGTCAATTTTTAGGCATAAAAAAAGCAAGCCGTAGCTTGCTTCTTCTTAACTTTTACTAAAAGTAAAAATTATAACGGAGTGATGTTATCCGCTTGAGGACCTTTTTGACCTTGTGAAAGAGTGAACTCTACACGTTGGCCTTCAGCTAAAGTTTTGAAACCTTCGCTTTTGATAGCACTGAAGTGAGCGAAAACGTCTGGACCATTTTCTTGCTCGATGAAACCAAAACCTTTAGATTCGTTAAACCACTTAACTGTACCTGATACGATGTTAGACATAGTATTATTCCTGATATAAAAAATTAAACATGCCCTAGTGGGCGGGTGTAGCAAAAAATGAGATGGTACTTAAAAACTTCAGGACGGTACTACAAGTATTACTTATACAACAACGAAATAAAGATTTATTAATTACACGCTTTCTTTCTAGCTGGTGCCCACTATATAGAGTTAGTTTGATAAGTCAAACACTATCGACATTAAAATTCAAACTCTAAAGCCAAGCGAAAGCTATGATCTTTGCCTGATTGGCTAAGCTCACTAATAAAACCCGCTTCCCATTTTAGCTGACGTTTGGGGCTAAATCTGTGTAAGCCAGTAAAGCCTGGACCCACTCCAATAAAGTCCTCACCGGCGTATAATTCGATTGATGGTTGAAAGGCCGAACGATAGCGGTAACGGTACTGCAAGCGAAACTCACTTTCCCACTCGTTTTCAATATCAGCCCCCCATTCATAAACTAAAAAAGCGTTCATTGTCAGGCTTGTACGACCAAATTCTTTTTCCCATAAAAAGCCGCTTGTTGCTTCGTATGCATCGAGTGTGTGTTGTTTTTCAAGCTCAAATAACGCTCCCCAATCGGCCCACAAGCGACCTTGCTCGACCAATTGCCAACGTAACTCCACTTCATACGAAGATAAACCAAAGTCACCGTTATCATCGCGCTCGCCAACCAAGTAGCCCTCTAAGCTCATGGTGTCGTTAATTGCACCACCAAAGCCTGCACGCTGTGCAAGCACATTACCGCTATCTGTTTGCCTAGACACTAAACGCCACTCAACTTCGCGCTCAAAAGGCAATACATAAGGGTGGTACACTTTATCAACCACCATGCCATCAGCATGAGCGACTTGGCTGATGCTTGCTAAAAGCAAACAAGTTAAGCTAACTTTTAAGAACCGCATACTGGCTCCTTGGTCTTTTTAATTTTTAAAACGTGGGCTAAGGCGATAAACCCCAACGTAGCAATGATATACACCCAAAGTGCGGTTTTGCTTGGCGTGGCTTCATAACCTACTAAGGCTTTTAATACGCGCCCAAGCTCTGAGTTTTCAACTAAAAACCCGCGCCAATCTAAATAATTTGAGGTCACATCGAGTAAATCGATCTGACTTGCTAAATCAATAAATATCAATAGCTTTGCCGTTGCATTTAAGGCAAGTAACACAATCAATGGCTGCACGCCCACGCGCTTGGTAATACTCTCAAGCAAAAAGAACAGTAACACGCCAAAGCTAATACAAATGCCAACACCTAAAAATGTACCCAGTAGCAATGGCTCTGCGGTATCCCTGCTATGCCAAAAACTGACTAAATAGATCATGTAATGACTTAAATACAACGTCATGGTCGCAATCAAAGCCACAGCAGCTGCCATGCTTCGTTGCTGACAGCTAATTAACGCAGCGATAAAAATGACAATACACAGCAACATTTGCATGAACTCTAAACCCCGATGGTCAAATAACTGGCTCAGCCAAGCAGCGCCTTGCACAAACACTAAGCTCAGTAGCGTACCAATCACTGCATATACGCCCAGTTGGCGCTGACTTAAAGGCACAATCAAGCTCAAAAGCACAGCTAAAATCACCACAGGCAAAAGCTGATTAATGCTCATTAACAAACTAGTTATCAGCATCTTTTTCCTCCGTAGCCACGACTGTCCCTCGCGCTGTATTAGGCGAAAATTCACCAAAAAAGTCATACCGGCCAGGGCTGAGCGGCCCAATATAAATGACGCTCGTGCGACCTGGGTAGAGCACTTTTTCGCGATTTAAGTCAAAGCTATCGAACTCTTCTGGGGTGTCATCTTGGTTTTCGATCAAAAGCCGCAGCTTTTTATTGGCAGGTACTTTTATTTCTGCAGGATAAAACAAATGGTCTTTTAAGATCAGCTTGTACTCTTTGGCATAGACTAGCCAAGACGGCATGCATAGTAGCAACATAGAAAGCGCCAAAATCCATTTATTCACTGACATCTCCTCGCATGAAGGAAACACTCACCCGCAAGCCACCAAGGTGACTGTCAGCTAAGGCAATATCGGCGTTATAAATCGACACTATGTGTTCAACAATGGCCATACCAAGACCTGCTCCTTGCTCACCTGATGGATGTTTATCGCCACCCACACGGTAAAAGCGATTAAAAATACGCTGCTTTTGAGCTTCATCAATACCGGGGCCTGAGTCGTCTATTTGCCAAATAAAACGATCATTTTCGGCTTTCAAGGTAATACAAATTTCTCCCGACGCTGGAGTATATTTTATGGCGTTACTAAGTAAGTTGCCAAATAAGGTGAGTAAGGTGAATTCGTCACCGGCGATGATAAAATCATCACCTTCAATGCTGATAGTGTGTTCTTTTTCGTCAATACGATCATAAAGCTGTGAGGCAACCTGCTGGCTAATTTCTAGCACCGATACCGCGCTAAATTGCGCCTGCCATTGTTCTGGATAAGTACGACCCAAAATCAACATCTGCTCAACGATATTACTTAGTTTATCTACACCTTGTTCCATCGCATCTAGTTCAACACTTTCAACACCTTGGGCCTGTAGGTTATGTACATTGATTTTTAAACTACTGAGCGGCGTGCGCAGTTCATGGGCTGCATCGGAGGCAAAAAAGCGCTCTCGTAAATAAGCACTTTCAACCCGTTTAAATAGGTCATTTAAGCGGCTAATTACGGGTTTTATTTCTTGCTCGGGTGTTTGCCAAGGAATAGCTGTAAAGTCATTTGCTTGACGATGTTTTAGTTGATTAGATAACCGAGTTAGTGGCGCAAGCCCTTGTTTTACAAACACACTAATAAGGAGTGCAAGAATGGGCACACTCCAAAGCAGCGGCGTCATAGCCGATAGAATCACGGTTTCGGTGAGTGCCACACGTTTACTCAAAGGCTCTGCAATAAGCACCCGCTTATTGCCTTCGCTTAAACGGTACACTTTTACTCGTTGCCCAGCCAAGTTCTCAACACTAAACCCAGTTTGCCACTGACTTTGATTGCTAGGGTTATGCTGCAATGACTTTGAGCTTGAGGCCAAGCTGTCATCAACCCAGACCTGAAATAATAGCTGCGGTAAATCACTACTATAAGCTGGGGTACCTTTACTGAGAGGCTGCTCAATCAACACATGAGCAAGCGTTACCAACTCGTTATCGAGCAGTGCTTCAGCCTGATTCATGCTTTCACGATAACCTTTAGTAAAAGCCAAAAAGCAGGTTAAGATCACCATAGACAAAATGAGTAAAGTCAGCCTTTTACGAATTGACACTAGCGTTTACCCACCACATAACCGATGCCGCGTAAGGTTTTAATAAACTCTTTTGGGAATTTTTTACGCAAGTGATGAATGTGTACTTCGATGGTATTAGACCCCACCTCTTCGCCCCATTCATACAGTTTACTTTCTAACTGTTGTTTTGATTGCACGCGGCCTTGGTTTTCTAACAAGGCTTTAAGGAGCATAAACTCTTTGCGCGGCAAGTTTACTGGCTCACCTTGAAAGCTCACGGTAAAAGCGGCGGTGTCCATTTCAACATCACCAACTTTTAAAGTGCTGGTTTGTGCTTGGGTCAAACGCCTACTGGCAACCCGAAGACGGGCAAATAATTCTGCGGGATCAAAGGGCTTTGCTAGGTAGTCATCAGCGCCTAAATCTAGCCCCATGACTTTATCATCAATACTTCCCCTGGCTGTTAAGATCACCACGGGTATATTTTTACGATGCTTTTTGATGTGCTTTAGAATATCGATGCCGTCACCGTCTGGTAGCCCTAAATCAAGGACTACCAGCTCAATTTCGTCACTTTGCAGCCACTGCATTGCTGATTGAACAGTAGAACTATGTTCAACACTATATCCTTGTTGACGTAAAGAACGACATAGGCCTTCTGCCACTAAGTGGTCATCTTCAACGAGCAATAAATGCATAGTTTATCTCTTTATTTTTTTCTCTACCTTAGCCAATAATTTAGTAATTTCTTGCTGGCGGTAAAGATCTGCTTTTGGTCTTTCAGGACGCGCTGGCGCTTGCTGTGCAACCAATAAAAACTCTTTAGCTGATTTATATTTGCGCTCGTCATACAAGAATGACGCATATAAATAGTTGCTATCGATACCACGCGGGTTTAGCTCAAGCGCTTGCTTAAACAGCTTTTTCGCTTCATCGTCATCACCAAAACCAATTGGCCAACCCGGTACTTTACCGTATAAGGTTGCAAGGCTAGTATATGCAGAGCCTTCAAGTGCTTTTGGATCTAGGCTTAGCGCTTTTTCAAATTGCGCTTTAGCATCTTTTGCAAGGCCTAGCGCGCCCAAGCCTCCTTTCGCCCCCGCATAGCTCGATAGCACAATACCATACCAAATATGGCTGGCTGCTTGCTGGTCGTTCGCTTTGGTAAACTCTGCGGTTTCGCTCGCTAACTTTTCGAATGCATCTAACTGCGCATCGTCAACTAATTCGTAATTAACCACTGCCCACTGTTTTTGCACCGAACTTAAATCGCTATTAAAGTCGGCTTTTGCAGGCGCAGCCATGATAACACCTAACATCATTAGGGCTTTTAAATTTAGTTTAGTCATAATCATTCACCTTGATCAATTTAGTTGGCAAAAAAACTTTTAATTTTAGGAAGTTGTTTTGCTATTGCGTTATCAACGAGTGATGGAAATGCGCCGTTAATACGGGCAAATAATGTTTCTGGAAAACCAATAAAACGACGACGTTTTTTTGATTTAATTAAATCTATTAATGCATCAGCCACTTTTTCTGGCGGATCCATAGTGTTACCCAGCTCTTTGTTCATCGCGCGCACTTGTGGCGAGTTAATTGCGGTGTCAGTCGCACGAGGCGCTAAATACAATACTTTCACATCGCTGTGGCTGAGCTCTCTGGCAAGAGCTTCGGTCATTCCTCTTAAGCCAAACTTGCTAGCGCAATACAAGGTTTGATACGGATAACCAATGCTGCCAAACGATGAACCAATATTGACAATCGTGCCTTTATTGCGGGTCACTTGTGGTAAAAACAGCTGACACAATTTAATAGGCACATGCAGATTAATATTTAACAGGTGATCAATTTGCTGCTCGCTAATTTCACTAAACCCCTGCATTACATTAACGCCTGCGTTATTTACAAGTAGCCTTGCACCGCCAATTTGCTGAGCAAACTTAGCTAGGTCATCGCGAGATTCGCTGTTACTTAGGTCAGCCTGAAAATACTCAGCATCATTGCCACATTCCAATTGCAGTGCAGCAAGTTGCTTCACATTTCGACCAACAAGTAATAAACGCCAACCTTCTTTTGCAAGACGAAGGGCAATAGCACGGCCAATGCCCCCTGTTGCACCGGTTAGCACACACACCGGGCTACTCATGCGCTTTGCTCCAAGTCAGCTTCGCTAAAGAAAGGCTCGATATCGAGGTCACGAAAAATATTGCCGTATAGTTTGTAAAAACATTTAGCGGCATGAATGATGGCTTGCTGGTCGTCTTTATTGTCTATTTTGTTCATCAGTGATTCGAAGAACTTAACGTGTTCAATATCCAGTGCACCGTGAGAAGTAAGGTATGAAAATGCCTTTTTCGGTAGACCTACAGCCTCACGAATTCGCCCTGCTGCATTATCGGCTAATGCAATCGAGGTACCTTCAAGCACATGAACCATGCCAAAGAATGCTAATGGGTTTCCGCGATTAATTACATCGTAGGCATACGACACCATTAATTCGGTCGAAAACTGTGGACGAGAATGACGCACTAACTCTTTATCAAAACCACAGGCTGCAATATCGTTTAGTACCCATTCTTGATGACCTAATTCTTCTTCGATGTATTCTGCAACAGCTTCGCGCAACCACTCTTGTTTATCACTTAGCTTTGCCCCGACAGCCATCAGTAATGGCACTGTGTGTTTAACATGGTGATAAGCTTGCGTTAAGAACGATGCATATTCACTCAGGCTTACTTCGCCTTTAAAAACGCGGCCAATAATCGGCGCTGCTAAAAGGTAGTCGCGCTCTGTTTGTGTTTCGGCTTGTAATGTATTGAAAAATTGACTCATGCTCGTCGCCTCTTGATAAAGTGCAGAAATCTCTGCAGCAAAAAATTGATTGATAACATCGCGTTTTGGGCGATTATTGCTAGTTAATAAGCCTTGCGTGTGGCTCATAGGCTCTGCCATTCGGTGCCATTTTTTAATCTGTGCGTATTCAGGGAGTTGCGCGTTTTGTGCCGTAATATGGGCAGCAAGTTCAGTGTCACTCATCGCTTGGTTTGCATAGATAAGCGCGGCTAAAAATGCCTGGCCTTCGCCAATCACTACCGCTTGTTGTACTTGGCTGTGGCTAAGCAATAACGACTCTGGCCACTCGGCACTGATATTGCGACCAAAGCTGGTGATAAGTTGGTTTTTCAAACGGCCTTGTATAACCAAGCGACCTGCTTGCTCAGTAACGAGATCGCCAGTTGCATACCAATCGTCAGCATTCTGTGCAGCTTGACCTAAGTACCCCAAAAACAATGAACCTTTGATATAAAGCTGACCATTTTCAATTTTGTATTGAATGTGCTTAAGTACTCGCCCTGCGGTGTCGATGTCATCATCGTCGCGAGTGTTTAAGCTCACTACCGATGACGATTCAGACAAACCATAGCCTTGATAAACCGGTAAACCGAACTCACGGGCTTGCTTAATAAGCGCTTGGCTTACAACAGCACCACCTACTGCAATAAACTTTAAGCTTTTAGGTGCTTGCCAACCTTGCTTTGCGAAAGCCACTAAGCAAGTCAGTAGTTCAGGCACTAAAATAAGGGTATTTGGCTCAGTGCGCTCAATTGTGGCTATTAATTTGTGTGGCTCAAGTAACTGTGCACCAGAAAAACCAAGTTCAGCTAAAGGCACTAAATTAACCGTGCCACCAGCTAACAGCGGCGCATAAACACCGGCTAAATTCTCAAGCAAAACCGGTAGCGGCAGTAAACACAAATGGTTTGGTTTTTCTAAATCAATACTTTGATAAAGTGATGTTGCTACTTGCAATTGACTCTCAAGCGATAAACACACGCCTTTTGGTGTGCCCGTTGAGCCCGACGTAAAGGTAATCTTTTGCGTGTTAGCAAAATAAGAAATTGGCTTTGTATTGCTCAACTGATAAACGTACAAAGGGTAATGCTTAGAAACATCGACTAACGCCACTAATTTTGCATGCTCACCTTCATAAGCGCGGTCACATACAAATAGCCCTGCTCCGCTATTTTGCAAACCAAACGCAACTTGCTGAGCCGTAAAAAACGTTGGTAGCGGAATTGCCACTCTTTTAAGTTCGCTAAGCGCAGCTTCTAATACACACCAAGCAGGTGTGTTATCTAATTGATAAGCCACACCTTGGGCATCAAATTCTGCCAAAGTAGGCAGTAAACGAGTTACTTGTTCAGTAAATTCTTGTTTAGTTAGTGAGCGCACACCATCGCTTTTGTGGCAAACCATTAAGGTATCGCTATCTTTATGTGGTAATTGTGTCAACCAACTCATAACACCTCCAAAAATACAGCAAGCTCACGCGATGACTGCAAACACTGCTGTTTGATATTGAATAAAACTGGGGTGTTTAGTACACGCTGATGTGCTTCGTTTAGGTCAACCACACAAATGGTTGGTTGATTGTCGTAATAGCTACCCCAGCTTGCTGGATCTTGTAGTGCTTGTGCATTGGCAACGCCGATTTCTTTGCAATTCACACCCAGCATTTTTAATAGCGCTCTCACTTTACGGGTTGCACAAAACACTAAATATTTTGCTCCTACTTGATAGAGCGCTTCGTTCATTAAAACAAAATGTGCCAAGGTGGCTTTTCGATGCGTTGAGCATAAATTACCGAGCTCAAAAATGTGCTCACGCTTGGCACAAACAAAGTGTTCAATAGACGCAGGGAGGTATTGTTCAATAAACAAAGGTTGTGATGCAGAGCGAAGACCTAACGTACATACTTCATCATCAACATTAAGCTCACAAAGAAGCGGCATGAACTGCGAAATTTTCGCGTCATAGGCTGCAGCAAAACCTTGCTTAATATTACGCTCAAGGCGGTCACGGTGTTGACCTCCTTCACGCGTGCAAACAAAGGCAGGCTCTTGAACTTGAGTTTGATGTGATTGTTGAACTGAAAGCATAATTGTTCGCTCCACTTAGGCTATGTGTAAAATTTATCGAGCGAAACTTAAATAAAACTTAAGAAAAATTAATTTTTATAAATATTTTTCAACCTTATGAAATCAAATGATTTTATTTTCATTAAAAACAAAAATGCCAGTCTGTTAGACTGGCATTTTAAAGCTTAAATTAACGTTAAACTTAGATTACTTAACGATAGTCATCTCTTTAAGTAGGTTTTGAGCATTATCAACTTTATCCATCACCCACAGCATATATCGTGAATCAACGTGAATTGAGCGATTTAAATTTTCATCGTAATCCCAATCACCAATAATGCTTTCGTAAACACCATCAAATAACAAACCAACTAGCTCAGCATTACCGTTTAACGTTGGTGAACCTGAGTTACCACCTGTGGTATCTACATTAGATAAAAAGTTAACCGGAACCGTATTCATACCGCCGGTGTAATCACCATAAAGCTTTTGCTTAATTAACTCGTTTTGTTTCTCTGGTGAGTTGAATGGTTCAATGCCGGTGTTTTTAGCAAGTAGTCCTTCTAAAGATGTAAAGGGGGTTGCCACTAAGCCATCTTGCGGTGAATAGCCGCCTACCGTACCGTAAGTTACACGCAGGGTGCTGTTAGCATCAGCATAAACTGGCTTATTAAGTGCCTTGTTATAAGCGATGATTGCTTCCATTAATGCAGGGCGAGCAGCTTGCTGTTTACCAGCCAGTTCTTTTTTAGCATCTTCAATATCTTTTGTGACCGCAAAGATTGCATGCGCATACTGAATAAATGGATCGCTACTTTGCTTTAACTGAGCAAGGTCAAGATCTGCCATCCATAAACGTTTGCTTTCATCTGCAAGAACCGATTTAGCATACATGTCATCAAGCAAGGCTTGCTGTTTTTGTTTATCAAAACCGTTTGTAAGACCCAGTGCTTTATCAACCTCTGCAACTCGCTCGCCTTTAGGTAATGCAGCATATTGCTCAATAAAGTACAGTAAAATAGCTTTATCTACGGCTTCATCATAACGACGGCTCATGCTTTTTAAACGAGACTCGATACGTGGCATATCACGCTCTTGATAACCGCTTTCGCGCTCAGCATCTGGCTTTTGTTTTTCGTAAGCTAAACGGTATAAACGTCGAGCAGTTGAGATCATTTGTGAGCGATGTACGTAGCCTAACATGCGGTCGCGCTGGTTATGCTCTTGCGACTGCGCAACTAGCGAAGATAAATCAGCAAGTACATGTCCGTATTTAGCTTTGCGCTTACTATCTTCATTGATCCACGCAGTGAGATCTTTTTCGAATTGTTGCTTACGGCTATACATTGACCCTTTATTGAAACTCTCAATCATTGAGCCATAGTTTTTAATGTAGTTGTTGTAGCCCGCAATCGTGCTTTCATAAGCGATACGTGCCTCTGAACCCTCAGGCGCATTTTCTTCAATTAACGAGACATATTTAGAGTTATATTTACGCGCTAATGGGTAAGCTGTGTTAAACACGTAATCAACTTCAGGCGAAATACGGTAACGGTTTGTGCTGCCCGGATAACCGGTAACCATCACAAAATCGCCTTCTTGAACGCCTTTAGCGCTTACTTTTAAAAACGCATCACTTTGGTACGGCACGTTATCTTCTGAATATTCAGCTGGCTTGCCATCTTTGCCAACATACGCGCGATAGAACGAGAAATCACCTGTGTGGCGCGGCCACATCCAGTTATCGATATCACCGCCGTATTTACCTACGCCCATAGCAGGTGCATACGCTAAACGTACATCTTTAATTTCTAGCGATTTAATAAGGTAATACTCTAGACCACCGTGGAAAGTATACACATTACAGCGGTAGCTCTTGTCTTGCTCACACTCACTAACAAGTGCTTTTTCATTTGCTTGAATAGCATCAAAACGTGCTTTACCGGTTAACTTTTCAGTCCCTTTATTTACTTTATCTGTAACGTCAGTTACTTGCTCTGTTACAAAAACACGAGAACCCGGCGCAGCAGGGACTTCTTCGCCGGTTGTTTTAGCTAAAAAGCCATTTTCTAAAATATTGTTTTCGGTAGTCGAGTTATATTGAATCGAACCATAGGCACAGTGATGATTTGTGACAACTAAGCCTTTTGGTGAAACAAACGAAGCTGTACAGCCACCAAGGCTAATTACCGCATTCATCGGGAACTCTGTTAATTTTGAAATTGACTCTACATCAATGCTCAAGCCTTTCGCTTTTAACACTGATTCAAGCTCTGGTAGCTGGTGAGGTTGCCACATGCCTTCGTCGGCAACAGCAACATTTGCTACAGCGAGACCCACTGCAGCAGCAATAAATTTAAAACGCATAGTCGTCCTTTATATTATTATGTTTATCATTTTTAGCGCTCGTATCATTATCATTGTGAAAATGAATAGCAATATTTTGCGACCGCTAATGTCAAAATTTGTAAACCATTTTAGGTTCATGGCCTAATACTTAGACTTATGAGCTTAATATTTAGATTCATGAACCACGGCATTGTGGCCATGTAAGCTTTCTTGGTGTTCAACCTTAAACTGGTAATCAGCAATACTCGGCATGGTTTCGAAGCACTGCTTCAATCGCCTTGCTGCATCTTCGCAAAACAGTAAGTTTTTTGCGTTAAGGGCGGCAAATGCTTGTTCATCTTCACGCTTAACGGCGGTTTGTACTGGTGTGCCTATGGCTTGTTCACATACTGTGATAAAGCCGCCAATATCTGGCAACTTCTCACTACTAAAAGTGACATCAATATACGCGTAAGAGCGCTGGCTATGAGGGGTTGCAATAGAGCCTTGTTCACTTGCAAGCCAACTGAGTAAAGATGCTTTATCTATATTCGCATCGCTAAATTGCTTATCGACCGCTTCGCTCAAAAGCTGCCTTGATAATGCAGCTGAACACGGGCACGTACTACTGTAGGCAATATCAACTTTTAAATTAATGGCAAGCGTTTGCTGCTTTGTAATAGTTAAAACGACAGGGTAAGCATTGTAACCTGCATTGTCGCTAAGTAGCGCTGGTTTTAGCTCGGGTAAATCAAAATGCAGCACCAGTTTTGCGCCTTTACTTAAGCCTTTTTGTGATGCTAAAACGGCTTCCATAAACTCGTTAACACGCTGAGTCGTTAAACTTTGTTTAGCCAATAGCTGATTAAGTAGTAAATAAAGACGCGACATATGAATGCCTTTAGCATTGCTATCAAGGCTAACGAACACATCAGCTTTGGCATTTAGGTGCACATCAACATGAGTTTGTGCAAGCTTCAAAGGCAATGCTATTTTTTCCATACCAACCCATTTTAAAGGCGACTGAAAATCTACATTAGAGTGCGAGGTAATATCGGGTAATTGCATATCAACTTCTTTTAACGATTGAATGTTAAGGCCATAGCGGCCTGTTTGTGCGGGGTTACGTGCTGCCCATCAAAGACACACTCACCATTAACAAAGGTATGTGTGATTTGGTTTGAAAAAGTGGTGCCATTAAATGGCGTCCATTGGCATAAATAATGTGTGTTTGTGTGCTCGACGTGCTTTTCTGCGTTTGGGTCAACCAGAACTAAATCTGCAAAGTAACCTTCTCTGATAAACCCTCGCTCTTCGATAGCAAATCGCTTTGCCACGTTATGCGCTGTTTTTTCAACAACTTGCTCAAGGCTCAACGCACCATGTTTTACCTGCTCCAGTAACGAGAGTAATGCATGTTCGACTAAAGGGAGGCCAGCTGGTGCAGCGCTGTATTGTTGCTGCTTTTCTTGCCAAGTATGAGGGGCATGATCGGTGGCAATAATATCAATGCGACCATCACGCACTGCTGCGAGTAGCGCTTGGCGATCTTGCTCTGATTTTATGGCGGGGTTACATTTAATTTGATTGCCATAGCTTGCGTAATCATCTTGGTTAAACCACAAATGATGCACGCAAGCTTCGGCGGTTATGTGCTTTTGCTCTATGGGTGCGTTGCTAAATAGTTCTAGCTCTTTTGCTGTTGTAAGGTGTAAAACATGCAGCTGCGAGCCATAGCGTTTTGCCAGCGATACGGCATACGATGAAGATGCATAACACGCCAACTCATCACGAATTAACGGGTGATGCTCTATTTGTAACTCGCCATAACGTTTTTCTATACGGCGCTGGTTTTGTTGAATAACCTCCCCTTGCTCGCAATGGGTGGCAATGACTACTGGGCTTTCCCGAAAAATTGCCTCTAGAGCATGCGGGTGTTCAACCAGTAAATCGCCTGTTGATGCCCCCATAAACACTTTAACACCACATACCTTTTTGGCATCAAGAGCCTTAATTTCATCGAGGTTGTCTGGGGTCGCGCCAAAGTAAAACGCATAATTCGCAGCGCTCGTTTGCGCTGCTATCGCGTATTTATCAGCAAGTGCTTTTGCCGTGGTAGTCGAAGGTGAGACATTAGGCATTTCCATAAAGCTTGTAATGCCACCTGCAACTGCGGCGGCGGATTCACTGGCGATCGTGCCTTTGTGGGTAAGGCCAGGCTCTCTAAAATGAGCTTGATCGTCGATCATGCCTGGTAATAGCAACAGACCGCTTGCATCAATTACCTCATCATTGGCCTTGGCACTGATATCTTTGGCAATTTCAGCGATTCGATTGCCAACAATTCGTACATCATTTATTTCGCGCTGTCCTTCATTAACAACGCAGGCATGTTTAATTATGATAGCCATATGACTCCTTGCTTATTCAGCAACACTTGCAACTTATCGTAAAAAAATGCACTCCATGGCAAGATTGATTGCAGACCAAGTTGTTACAATATAACATACCATAAAGTTTTTATTTGGACACTGTTATGAGTCAAAAAGATCAATTTGGTCGGGCTATTTAAGCTGTTGAGTTATAAGTGGCTTTCCGATCTTAGAGAATTTTAACGGCTTATCTCAGCCAATAATCACCTTATCGCAACGTATGAGGTCAATTGTAATAAGACACAGTATGCTGGGTTCATTGATCACATGGTGATACCTGCCTCATATAAGTGCTTTTTTAGCATCTTTTTGTAATCCGTTTTAACCGCTATGCAAAATCAAGAGCTTATAAAACGTATGTGCAAGGTTATATCGACACAATTTAATTTTAAAAATGACAAGAGAAAAACTATGAAACACCTAATCGCAACCGCGATCAGTTCTGCGCTGTTACTTACAGCCTGTTCAGAACCGCAAACAACAACATCAACGCCTAAATCAGAGCAATCAGCACCTGTTGCTGCAAATGAGCAAGCTAACCCACTGTTTGTGAAAAGCGTATTACAATACGAAACGCCTGATTTCAGAGCGATTAAAGATGAACATTTCATGCCGGCATTTAATAAAGGCATGTCTGAGCAAATGACTGAAGTGCAAGCTATCATCAACAACCCAGCAAAGCCTGATTTTGCTAATACGATTGTTGCGCTCGAGAAAAGTGGTGAGCTATTAACACGCACACGCAGTATTTTTTATAACTTAGCGGGTACGGATTCAAACCCGGCACGTCGTGAATTACAAAAAGAGTTAGCGCCAAAACTAGCGGCTCATAGCGACAACATTTTCTTAAATAAAGCACTTTTTGAGAAAGTAGCGGCTATTCACAGCGAAGCTGACAGCCTTGCCTTAACTGCTGAAGAAAAGCGTTTATTAGACGTTTACTACAAACGTTTTGTGCGTGCTGGTGCAAAATTAAGTGCAGAGCAAAAACAACAAATTCGTGATATCAATACAAAGCACTCGAGCTTAACAACTCAGTTCTCACAAAACTTATTAGCGCTTACTAAAACAAATGTTGTTTTAGTGGATGACAAAGCAGAGCTTGAGGGCTTACCAGCAGGTCAAATTGAGCAGCTTGCCAATGCCGCAGCAGAAGCAGGTCACCCTGGTAAATACCTAATTAAGATCACAAACACCACGCGTCAGCCTATTCTGGCAACACTGAAAAACCGTGATTTACGTGAAAAAGTATGGCGTGCATCGGCTGAGCGTGCATTATCGGGCGAAAATAGTAACCGTGATATCGTGGCAGAACTTGCTCAGTTACGTGCTCAAAAAGCGAAACTATTAGGTTACGACAGCTGGGCTGATTTTGGTTTAGAGTCGCAAATGGCGAAAAAACCACAAGCTGTATTTGATATGTTTGCAAGCATGATCCCGGCATTAATGCAGAACGTCAACGCAGAAGCGGCGGCTATTCAAGCTAAGATTGATGAGTCAGGTGAGCAATTCAAATTACAGCCATGGGATTGGTTATTCTACGCAGAACAAGTACGTAAAGATAAATACAACCTTGACGAAAATGCAGTGAAAGAATACTTCGAGTTCAACCGAGTTTTAGAAGACGGCGTATTCTTCACCATGAACCGTTTATACGGCATCACCTTTAAACCACGTAACGATATTCCGGTTTACCACCCTGATGTAAAAGCCTATGAGTTGTTTGATGAAAATGGTAAAAGCTTAGCCATTTTCTTTGCTGACTACTTCGCTCGTGAAGGCAAACGTGGCGGTGCATGGATGAGCTCATTCGTTAAACAATCTGGCCTTAAAGAACAAAAGCCAGTTGTCGTAAACGTTATGAATATTCAAAAAGGCGCGAATGGCGAACCTACGCTTATCAGTTATGATGAAGCAACAACGATTTTCCACGAGCTAGGTCATGGCTTACACGGCATGTTCTCAAACGTGAAGTACCCGACTCTATCTGGCACCTCAGTATCACGTGACTTCGTTGAGTTCCCATCAACTTTTGAAGAAGATTGGGCAATGTACCCTGAAGTTATCGCTAACTATGCAAAACACCATAAAACTGGCGAGCCAATTCCTGATGAGCTACTGAAAAAAGTAATTCAATCACGTAGCTTCAACCAAGGTTTTGATACCCTAGAGTACGTTGCAGCTGCACTACTTGATATGGAATGGCATTCACTTTCTGCTGACGCACCATTACAAGACATTGAAAAGTTTGAGCAACAAGCGCTTGCTAAACATGGTGTTGATGTACCATTTGTACCACCTCGTTATAAGTCAGCCTTCTTCTCACACTCAATGGGCGGCGGTTACTCAGCGGGTTACTACGCTTACATGTGGAGTGAAATTTTAGCGGCAGACGCCTTTGCTTATGTTCAAGAGCAAGGTGGTTTAACTCGCCAAATGGGTGATAAATACCGCAAAGAAATTTTAGAAGTTGGTAACTCGCGTGACCTAATGGAATCGTACAAAGCATTCCGTGGTCAAGAGCCAGACACCTCAGCGCTATTAAAACGCCGCGGCCTAAAAGCAACGGTTCAATAGCTTTAAGCGGAAAGCGCTAAGCCGAATTGTGGGGTTATCGAGTGTTTATAACCCCACAGCATTCAACCTGTTGACTCTTCACGTAGGTTGGGTAGAGCGCAGCGAAACCCAACGCGAAGGAGCTGCCAGCCTTCAGCTATCAGCGGTCAGACGCGCGAAACAAGTTTCACGCCTACAAAAAGGCTCTTGGTTCTAGGTTCTAGGCTCTAGGACGCGATGTAAAATCGCTGCTACCTCGTATCTCGCATCTCGTATCTCGCACCTCGAAACTCGCTAACTTTCCCTCACTAACTTAAAACCAAAAAAGCCCTTACAGCGAGCTGTAAGGGCTTTGTTATCACTATTTAAAAGTCTTATTTACGTTTACGGCGACGGCCGATAAGCGCTAGTGGTGCAAGTAGTAGTGTTAAGAAACCAAAGCTACCGTTGCTAGATTTAGTTACTTTCTTCTCTTCTACTGGCTCAGCTTCGTTAGTTACGGCAACAGTGAACTGCTCTGATACAGAGTCTGTACCATCGCTTACTGTTACTTCAAATACTAACTCGTCATCGCTTGAGATAGCACCTGGCGTGAAACCTAGAGTTGCAGTATCAGCACCAGTAAGTGTTGCTGTTGTGCCGCTTAGTTGCGTCCACGTGTAGCTTAGCGTGTCATCACTGTTACGGTCTGACGCTGTTGCAGTTAATGTGCCTGAAGCAGACTCAGAAACAGACTCATCACCCGATACAGAAAGTAATGGTAGTGCGTTATCACATGCTAATGCATCACCAGCAATCACGTTTGAGAAGATTGGTGACGTTACATTGCTAACAGTTACGTTATCAATCCACCAGCCGAACTCACGTACTGCGCTGTCTGATGACATACGGAAACGTAATTTTGCACGGTTACCGTTTAGTTCAGTACCGAAACGAATTGTTTCGTAGTTACCATAAACACCGCTACCATCAACATTGTTACCTGTGAAGGTATCGCGATCTTGTAGTGCTTGCGCATCGTTTTCGATTAGCGGGCCATCGTAACCAACATCAAATGTACCGCCCATTTCAGTAACATCTACCCAGTTACCACCGTTTACGCTGATCTCTACAACACCACCATCCCATTCGTTTTCGATTAGGTAGAAGTGCCAGAATGAAACTTCAAAATCACCAGCAAAACCGATATCAAACTCTCTTGATTCAACCGCAACATCTGACTGGAAGTCATTGTTGTTTAGGTACATGGTTTGCTCGCCAAGACCGAAGCCAAAGCTGTTGAAGAAGTTAACATTACCGCCAGTTGCCATGCTTTGTGTGCCAACAGCTAAGTCATCACCTGTCATTACGTTTTCTTTCCAGTCACGTAATGAAGCGCCTGCTACTTCCATATCGTCAGCAGTTTGTGAGCTAACTGGTGCTTTATCTTCAAAGTCCATGTTCACAAGGTAAGATACTGTATCGCTTGCTGCTTCAACAATCTCGTCATCTGCAGAAAGCTCTGGGAATGACACTTCGATTTCAAGTGTATCAGCAGTGCCTGCATCATTTAGTGTAAACGTGATAGGTGCGCTTGTTTGTGAAGCGTAAGGAGTTGTATCGTCAAAAGTGATTAAACCATCATTTTCGAACGTTACATCGTGACCACTAACAACCGTTAACTGTGCTTGAGTACCAGTTAGTACTTCACTACCTGTGTTCATGATGCTAACTGTTAACGTGCCTGTTTCACCTTTGTCTAGCACGTTATCGTTTGAACAATAACCTAGCTCTGCACCGTTGTAGTTTGGATCCATTGCCACATCTTTGAATGTGAAGCTAGCAAGTTTCATTTTGTCTGATTCAACAACACCGGTTAAATCTTCGCTGAAACGCTCTGGCGCTTTAGCACCTAAGCCCATACCACGCTTAGCAAATGCACCTAAGATTAGTTTGTAATCTTCTGGGTCAACTGCGTAAGCTGCAGCCAAGATAGCATCACGTGCTTCTGTGTATAGCGGAGCAACTGGAGTTAGCTTGTAACCAGCAACTAAGTAGTTAGCCATACGGTTTTGAGCTTCTTCAAAGCCGTGCTCGTTGATAAGTGCTACATAGCTTTCCCAAAGCATAGTTGCCCAAATTTCACCTGCTGCGTGTGGTGAACCAACATTAGTTGGAGCAATACCTACATCAGCACCTTCATTTTCAGTAATGTGGCGGAAAGACAGCGGGTTTACTTCCATATTTGTTGAATATGGAACACGACGAATACCATAGTAGAAATCTTCTACGAATGTACCGCTACCGTAAGCTTTTTGGAACTTGTCGTTACCTGGGATGTTAATGTCATCAGCTTTAGCAATGAACATTAGTGAGTGGAAATCACCCCAACCTTCGCCCATCGCACGGCCTTGGAAGTTGATAAGACCTGATGAGTTACCCACTAAACGGTTACTGATATAGTGACCCCATTCGTGAGCAATAATACCGTTATCTAGCGTACCGTCTTTTAACGTTGCTTTGTTGAACATATTAACAGTAACAGTGTCGCCTGCAGCGATACCATCGTAAAGTGCGTGACCGTCAGCATAGTTCAGACCCATGTTAGGAATGATAACTGCATCGTCTTCACCGCCCATTGGCGCTGGCTCATCTGTATCTGGGTTATTGTTTACAACGATAGCACCAATTGCACCCGCTTCTTGAGCGTGTAGTACTTTTGCTGTGAAGTTACAAGAACCACGATCGACTAGCGCAATTTTGCCAGCTAGTTCTGCTGCATTTGTTGCAGGTTCACAGCCGTCTGTTACGCTACCAGAATCTACATCATTGCCGTCAACTAAACGAACAACTTCGCCTGCGATATCAGCAAATTGCATTTGACCAAAGCCAGATACTTTAGAAGACTCAAGTAGACCAATTGTTTCATCTGATGTTACAACCACACCAAAGTCTACACCCACTTTCGCATCTTTCGAGTTGTATAAGTACATTTGCATGCGTGGGCTTGCACCGTCAGCAGGTGTTGCCATATTAGCGTTATTTAAACCGCTATTATCTTGCGCTTGTGCTTCGATTGGGTCGCCTTCTACACCACCACGGCCGTAGTTAGATACTTGAGCAACATTTGATGTTTCGTCAAAACCATGGTCATAGAAGAAATCGTGTAAGAAGTTGTTCATGTAGAACAAATTAACGATCGCCGCTTTACGGTTGTCGTAGCTGTTTGCTACTTGATCAACTTGGTAAGGGTAATCGAATGTGTAATCTGATGTAGTTTCAGCAGTGAAGTCACCTTCAGTGTAACCTTGAGGTGCAATTACATCAGCATAAGCAAATACGTTGTTACCTGATGTTGTTGTAGCGTCATCAGCAAGCCACGGATCCATCGTGCTTAATTTTTTGTAGTAAGACAAGCTTACAAGTGGTGCATCTAGGATTTCAGTTTCATCAATTTGATCTGGGCCATCAGCTGGGATCACGTCACCGTGTGGACCTTCCCACGGATAACCATCTTCGTCAGCCCATACACGGTAGTTAAAGTCTGCCGCGTGTGCTTTTAAGTCTTTCTTGAAATAAACTTTGCTGTTTTGCGCGCCAATAACATAGCTGAAGTAATCGCTTTCTAGGCTGTTTTTATCAGCAACTTCTACTTCAACATAGTATGCAGATTGCAGCTCACCCGCTACTTCAAAGAATACTTTCTTAGCACGTGGCTGACCTAATACAACTTTGTCACCACTTTGGTTAGACACAGTGTACTTAACATAGTCACCTTGCTCAGTTGATTTAGTTAACGACACATTGATATCAGCAAGTTCTTTAATCGCACGTTTAATGCTTTGCTCAGCACCAACAAACTCAGCAAGTGGCGCGAACGACTGCGTTGCATTTGAACTTGTGTTAGCGAAATAACCAGAACCTGCAACTAGGTTATATTCTTTATCCATGATCAGGTTGTATTCACGGTTGAATACTTCAATATCATGAACTTTTTGCTTGTATTTAGCTGTGATTGAGCCAAGCTTTTGCTCAGATAAATCTGCTAATACAGCGCTTGATACACCTTTTTTAGCTGTGCTAACACCTGTTAAGGCATTTAAATAAAAATCTGCAGCGTAAGCATTACGTTGCTCAGGAAGCACCATTGCCATATCAGGCTTAGCTTGACCTACTGCATTCCATAGGAAAGTAGCTTTACCTAATTGCGCATCGAAAATAGATTTGTGACCCGATACAGTGCGACGCTCAGCCAATGCACGTTGCTGAGATACTTGAGGATTAAATTGTACTTGAGAGCTAACGCTTGAAGCATTATAAAAGCGAGTTTGTTCACTTGCCTGTACTTGAGATGATGCCAAGATAGCCGTTACCATGGTAGCAACTGCTGTTACTTTAAATTGAGACATTCCTTACGTTCCCTATTGTTATATTTTTATTTTCGGTTAACAATCATAACCGCGGCCAATGTACCCAATATGGCAATCAAAAAACAGAATTAATTGTAAACAAAAGTAACAAACAAGCAGGAACATAATGAACCAAACAATTAAGATACAAGCACTTACACTAGCATTAGTACTAGTATCAGGCTGTCAAAAAAATGAAATAAGCGAGCAAAATACAACACAGCAGCCAACAACCAGTTCACAAAAAGAACAACTTTCAGTTAAAGATGTTAAAAAAGCAGTCGAAATCAACAAGCAAAAATCGACGAACGCTTTTAGTAATAATGGCGAAAAAATTACCTTTGATGCGCCTACTTTAACCAAGGGCACAGAAGTCTTTAACCACGCAATGCAAGAGCGCGGCATCGCAACGGGTGCAATTTACTTAACGCTAAAAGAAAACAGCTTACCAGTAGCGCTTAGCAGCCAATATACGCTGAAAAAAATGACCAACAAAAGCTACCGCTACCTTGCAGAAAAAGACACTGATTTATTAAAAGTGCAAAACGCTTTTAAACAAAATGCCAATGTCGATATTGTTGAAATTAAAGTTGATTATTCGCCGATAAAAGAGGTGATGTAGGTTGGGTAGAGCGCAGCGAAACCCAACGTGAAGAAGCTGTCAGCCTGTAGCAGCGGGTTTATCCCGCGTCATCAGGTTCTGGGGGGGCTAGGCTCTAGGTTCTAGGACGCGATGTAAAATCGCTGCTACCTCGCATCTCGTACCTCGCTAACTTTACTCTTTCCCCTTTCCCCTCGTAACTCGCTAACTTACTACTCCACCACAAAATCAAAATAGGTGGCGGGATATGCTTGCGGTTGGTAGGTAAAATGCCACCACTCCATTGAATAAGGAGCGAAACCGGCCTCTGTCATCAGGCTTTTTAATTTGTATCGATTGGCTTTTTGTTCTGCACTAATGCGCGGGTCGTCGGTGTTAGAAAGAGTGTCGAACATATCAAACGGTGAGCCCATATCGAGCTCTTTGCCTTTTGCATCAACTAACGTTAAATCAATCGTTGAACCACGGCTGTGACCCGATTTAGCGGCAATGTAATCACCAAGCAGCTGGTCTTTGCCTAAGTTTGGATAAAACTCAGCTTTAGTGCGGGTATCTTCTAAATCGTTAACCCAACGCACAAAGTGATCAACGGCGCGCTGCGGGCGATAACAATCAAATATTTTTAAGCTCAGACCTTGGGTTTGCGCTGCTATTTGCACATTTTTAAGCGCGCTTGCAGCACTGCTGTGCAATAAACATTTAGGTGCGTTGTAACCATCAACTGGTTTGCCAACAAAGTTATGATGACCAAAATAACGGATATCTAACACGGCATTCGGTAGCAAAGCACCTACATCTACAAATTCGCTGTGTTTATCATCGCTTGGGTTGGCATAAGCAGTACTTGCACTCATAAGCGCAATACCTAATATAGAAGTAGATTTAGTTAAACGAGCCAACAAAGTGAATGCCATTTTGATTTTCCATAAATAACTTAATAGCATCCACTATTGCACATTAAATAACTTATTCCAAGATTGAAGGCTCAGAAACTGGAGCAAGATCTTGGCTATATGTGGCATCGACAACTGAGCGGTTACGACCGGTTTTTTTAGCTTGGTATAAAGCTTGGTCAGCAAGCTTAAATACTTCATCAATGCTTAATTGCTCAATTGGCCAGCCCGAAATACCAATCGATACATTAATACAGCCAACCGGGTCAATGTAGCTTTCTGACACCCGCATACGCAAACGCTCAGCCAGTTGATACGCACGTTTTGCCTCAACTCTAGGCATGATCACAATGAATTCTTCACCACCGGTACGAGCAACCACATCACTATCACGAGTAACATCTAACAAAATTTTAGCTAACGACTGAAGTACTACATCACCAATGTCATGACCAAACTCATCGTTCACCCGTTTAAAATGATCGATATCGATAGCCAATACAGCAAAAGGGCAACGTTGAGCTATCAAATGGCTAATTTGTATATCGAGGCTGCGGCGATTATGCAGGCAAGTGAGGGGATCAGTTTGCGCTTCTTGGCGTAATAGCCCTATTTTACTTTGTAATAGCCCGACCCCTTTCAACATGGCTTTTCTGAGTTCATTACTTTCAAAGTACCATGAGCGAATTTGTGTCAGTTCAAGTGACGTTGAAGGGCGATCTAAAGTATTGGCAGTTTCGGCTAACTGCCTTAAAGGCTGAGCAATTAAACGTGCTAACACCCAAATAAATATAAATGTGAGTACACCTATTGGGGCGGTTTTTACAAACACTTGCCACATTAAATTATCAAGCGGAGCAAGCGTGCTTTCGAGTGGGCGTTGAGTAACGACCCCCCAAGAAGCGACCGTCATAGGTGCGTAGCCTGCGAGCATACCAATGCCTTTGCTGTTGGTAACAAGCTGTGTGCCAGCGTTTCCTTTTAGTACTTCTTCAATTACTTGGTTATCAAATACTTGCTCACCAATGCGGCTTTTATCGGGGTGATACAGTAAGCGATGATTTTCATCAACCACATACAAATAAGAGCCGTCTTGATAGTAATGAACTTGCAGCAGTTCATTTAAAATACTGGTACGTTTTAAGTATAAGGTGCCGCCTACATAACCAATAAAATTACTTTGTTTGTCAAATAAAGGCTGCGATATAAAGATCAGTAAATTGCCCGCCATCGAAATATACGGCTCGCTGATCATTGGGGTGCGATACGATAAAGCGGCTTTAGTGCCAAAGCTATCTACTTTACGATTTTGTAGTTTCAATGACTTTGGAGAAACGCCTAGAATATCGCCCTGAGCATTAACAATAATGGTCGAATTAAAACTATTAGTTTGTAGCCTTAGTCTGTCTGCCTCAGCATTAATTAAGCCTTGATTATGAAAATCGTCTTCAAGAATTTTTCCAACATAAGCAAGCTGTTGCTGAGCATTAAGTAAAAAGTTATCGGTCGCTGACACCAACTTAGCGGCGTATGCTTTATGATTATTAAGAGTTTTATCTATTAGTTGTTGCTTTTGAACTTGGTAGCTCGAGTAATAACTATTTAGAAAGGTTATAAGCGTTGCTGAAAACGCTAACACTAAAATTAAGCGGCGTAGGTTTAAACCACGACTAAGACTATTAAGCACGATACTTCTCACACATGGGGCCCAAAGTCCATATCGGGAACATCTAATACCTTTATACTAGCAAGATGTTCTGTGTACCTCTATAAAACTTTTGTCATAATTTGATTTAGCGCAAACAAATGAGTGCAATTACTCTAATTAATTAAAGTAACTCTGTTTAATAACTTCAGCTACTAAGCACTCGTTAAACATGAACGGTATCAAAGCCATTTACCAACAACCCTCGTTATTTAACATGTTGAATTTAATAAACTATAAAGCTTAGTACTGTTAAAAGAACAGCTTACAAATACTATTTATACTGTTTAAAAAGCAGCTTGCTTTGATGTAATAATTTATTACACTGTAAAAATAAAACAACAATAAAGTTTTCCTATGCGTCAACACTGTGCTGAAATCATCAACAAACTCCCTTCACATCGCCTCATGGCGTTAGATGTCATGCGGGGCTTGACTATTACTGCCATGATATTAGTGAATAACCCGGGTAGTTGGGGAGCGATGTATTGGCCCTTGAAACATGCACAGTGGCATGGTTGGACGCCCACCGACTTAATTTTTCCGTTTTTTATTTTTATCGTCGGCATGTCTATCACGCTTTCAGTAAATAGCTTGCGTGCTAAAAGGGTCAGTGATCAGCAAATACTAAAAGCGGGTGTTATTCGCACCATAAAACTCATTGCCCTCGGCTGGTTTTTAGCCTTGTTTTATTACAACTTTCGAGACCCTTCTTTTAGCTGGCTTGATGACAAGTTATTGCAGCTGCGTGTGTTGGGTGTGCTGCAACGTATCGGTTTGGTGTATTTAGTCGCTCTATGTTGTTATCTCTATTTATCGCCTAAGAAAATAGCCATTACTTGCATCGCTCTTTTATTATTATATGGCGCTGCCATGCTTTATATCCTGTATACCTTGCCAAACGGCGAGGTAGTGAGTGGCTTATGGTTACGTGGCAATAACTTAAGCGCCTTTATAGATAATGCCGTACTTGGTAGTCATCACCTGTATTATGCCAATGCTAAGCCACTGCCATTTGATCCTGAAGGGCTATTCTCAACTCTTCCTGCCATTGCAAGTGCGCTTAGCGGCATGTTGGCTGCGGTTTATTTAACTAAGCAACCCAACCTTAAAAAACAAGCACGTACACTTATCTTACTGGGCACATTTGCCGTTATTGCCGGCTATGCGATTACACCAATAACGCCTATCAATAAAGCCTTATGGACGCCGAGCTATGTGCTACTCAGCTCAGGGCTGGCAGCGATTTTCTATGCTCTGTGCAGTGCTATTTTAGATATTTATAAGCTGCGCAGCTGGAGCGCTCCGTTTATTGTATTTGGTGCGAATGCGATATTATTTTTTATGTTTGCAGGCGTGTTTGCACGGCTACTAATTATGATCCCGCTTGGCGATAGCAGTTTAAAAGGCAGTATTTATGGCCTAATACAATTAGTGTTCAGCAATGATTACCTCGCTTCTTTTAGCTTTTCACTGCTGTTTTTAGTGGTGTCTTATGGTGTGATGTACAGCTGCTACCGCAAAGGCATTTTTTGGAAAGTGTAAGCTTTAAATTAGATGAGCCAGTCAGTAACTGGCTCATCTAATTAGCAATTAAGCCCTGTTATATTGCATGGCTTTGTTTATCGAGCAGATACAAAATTGATTGATAACTAATGCCACTGTGCTCAGTTAAACCAATTTCGCAACTGCGGCTATTAGACACGCCGCGATTACAGTTTTTTGGTACTTGTTGTTTAAGGGTTTTTAACGCGTTGCTATTGAGTTCTGGTAAGTTAAAGCCCTTATCACCGGCAAAACCACAGCACTCAATATCAGCTGGAATAATCACCTCATTACTACATGCCTTGGCAAGTGATACTAGGCTTTGCTCTTTACCTAATCGCTTAGAACTACAAGTAACATGGAGCATCACCGGCTCATTCACGGGCGTTACTTGCAAATTAGGCAGTAAATGCTGGGCTGCAAAATCGGCACTTTCATAAATTTTGAGTGCCGTATTTTGCGCAGCATTTAGAGTAGTAAGTGCACAAGGGCTGGCATCAAAAACGATGGGATATTGGCCATTATTTGAAAGCGCCTCGAGTTCAGTAAGTAACTGCTCACTTTTGTTTTTAGACTCTTTATTAAAGCCTTTACTAGCAAATGGCATACCGCAGCAAAGTGAATCTGCTTGTGTCGGAAGTATCACTTCATAGCCTGCTTTGGCAGCGAGAGAATAGATAACATCTAGCAGTGGGCGCTTATCATCAGCACGTTTATCGGCCGCAAAAATCCGGCTTGCACAGCTTGGCATATACACCAACTTTTTCGCTTGTTGGGGTTGTTGAAGCTTTCTATTAATTGGCTGCTCGGCTCTAGGCCACGCCGAGTAATAAAGCGGTGTACCAAGCAACTTATTAGCAGGTTTACTCAGGCTTCTTAGGTTACTGCTGCCGATTGCTTTTTCGAGCACCTGCATCACGGTTAAACCAAACCGTGCCCCCGTAGCAACAACCGCAAAATGCTTGCCTGCAAAGCGTGATAATGATCGCGCAACCTTGCTAGAAGAAGCTTGTTCTGCTCTGAGTGATTTTATAAATTCGCCTGTGTTTATTCCCACTGGGCATTTAAGACCACAAAGACCCGTTGCCGCGCACGAATCAATACCTAAGTATTTAAAGTCAGCCTCGATAACACTGAGCTTTTGATTTAACTTTTGTTTGCTTGCTACATCTTCGGTTGTAAGTAATTGATTGTGCAGCTCTGTGCGGTGTCGCCATAAAGTAATACGCTGCCTCGGTGTTAAGGTAAGCCCTTTTGATGGGCAAACAACTTCGCAAAAGCCACATTCAATACAGGTATCGATAATATCATCACTTTTTGGCATGACTTTTAAATGCTGAGTGTGAGCATTTTTGTCGTGATTAATAATAACTCCAGGGTTAAGAATATTTTGTTTATCGAATAAAGCTTTAAGCGCAACCATCACTGCAAAGCCATCGTCTCCCCATTCGGTGGCAACAAACGGCGCCATGTTACGCCCAGTGCCATGCTCAGCTTTTAATGACCCTTTTAGTTCAACCGCCACTAAGTTCGCCACATCAGCCATAAATTGTTCGTATCGGCTTACTTGCTCTGGTGTATCAAAAGCTTGGGTGAATACAAAGTGTAGATTTCCGGCAAGGGCATGGCCAAAAATAATGGCTTCATCATAACCATATTTAATAAATAATTGATGCAGCGCATTCACGCCATCAGCTAATTTATCAAGGGCAAAGGCAACATCTTCTATTATCACAGTAGTGCCAGTTTCGCGCACCGCACCAACAGCAGGAAACGTGCCTTTACGGATATTCCAAAGTGCCGCATTACGGGCGCTGTCTGCTGAAAACTCAATCGCTGTCAGTTGGCTTTGTTTAAACTCAGCAAGAAGTTGCTCGGTGATGTTAGTGAGCGCATCGAGATCATGTGCATTTTCAGCTCTTAACTCAATTAACAGTGCGGCTGATTGTTCTGGGTAGCTGGCCACTTCTTTTGGCATTATAGCGTGTTCAGACACCGACATCAGAGCACGTTTATCTAGTAGCTCAACAGCAGCAACATCAAGTCCACTCAGCCTTTGTACCAGCTCACACACCTTACTGATATCGTCAAAAATAAAGAAACCTGTGTGTTTGTACTTATGCTCAACCACGGTGTGGTAGGTGATATCGGCGATAAAAGCTAACGTACCCTCAGAGCCAATAATGAGGTGCTTAATGATTTCGATTGGATCAGAAAAATCCAGCAGTGCATTTAGACCATAGCCTGTGGTATTTTTTAAACGGTATTTATGAGCGATACGCTCACTCAAATCGGGGTTTTGCTTTACGCTATCAACCAAGCTCATTAGCTCATCAACCCAAGGGCTATGACTTTGCAAAAAGGCATTGCAGCTTTGGCTATCAGCCGTATTAAGCACAGTGCCATCGGCAAAAATGAGGGTCATATCTTTTACTGTGTGGTAGCTGTTTTGCACCACTCCACAACACATGCCCGATGAATTATTTGCCGCCATCCCCGCTATTTTACAGCTATTAATTGAAGCGGGATCAGGGCCAATTTTTTTACCAAACGGGGCTAATACTTGATTTACTCGAGCACCGATGATTGCCGGTTGTAAGCGTATTGCTTCAGCGTCATCAATTATCTCAAACTTGCTCCAACTATCGCAAAGTAAAACCAATACAGAGTCGGTAATTGCTTGCCCAGATAAACTCGTTCCAGCGGCGCGAAATGTGATGGGTACGTGTTGCTCGTTGGCAGCAATGATCACTTTCCTTGCTTGATTTTGGTTGCTCACTAATACAATTAACTCAGGGATTAATCGATAAAAGCTGGCGTCTGTTCCGTACGCATAACGGCGCGAGTAATCTTCTATTAATGCTGACTCTGGTAAAAAAGGTTTAATTTGCTGTTTAAATGCGTGTAATCGAGTTAAAGCCATCTCGCCCCCAGGCTTGTCATATTTACGCTGATGATTATGGAATATATTATTACTTTAAATTGTACTAAAAAGCGACCCATTAAATTGATAAATTATCAACTTGCCACGCTTTTAATAAGTATAAAGGTTTGGTTATTTAAGCCTATTAGCCCTATTTGGTGATCTAACTTAGCTTTTTGCAGTCGGACTCAAAAACCGCTAGGGTAGCAAAAAAATACTGTATTTATATTTAAAAACCCATTAACATCAAGAATAATTTATTCTAAAAACTAAATAAGCGTTTTGCTTTGGAGCTTGCTGTGTTAAATAAGTTTGCACTATCGTCACTGGTTATCGGATTAGGATGTTTCATGCCATTACAATCATCATTTGCTGAGTCTGCATTAACTTTAAAACAACAGTTAGGGCAAAAGCTCATGCTTGACCTACGTTATTACTGCGAGCAAGACCCAGGTGAACAAAAATGCCGTACACCGGTGACAGAGCTGCCGGCCGATTTAGCAAATATCATCACTAAACATAGCATTGGTGGGGTGATTTTATTTGCAGAAAATATCGATACCGTGCCGCAAGTGATCAAACTTAATAATGACCTACAAAAAGCCGCTGCTAAGTCAGAGTTAGGCTTACCGCTGTTTATTTCGATAGACCAAGAAGGTGGCCGAGTTGCCCGAATTCCTCGTGATGTTGGTACGTCGTTTACCGGTAACATGTCGATTGGCGCAACCTATAAAGAACATGGTACCCACTTCGCAACTGAATCTGCCCGCATTATTGCCGACGAGCTATTAGCACTGGGTGTAAATGTTAACTATGCACCCACGGTTGATGTAAACATGAACCCAGATAACCCAGTTATTAACGTGCGTTCTTACGGTGAAGATCCGCAATTGGTTGCAAAACTGGGTGGTGCCCAAGTGGCAGGGTTTGAAAACAACGGCGTTATTTCATCGTTAAAGCACTTTCCGGGGCATGGCGATACTAATGTAGATAGCCACACAGGCCTGCCAAAAGTAATGCATGATAAAGAAACCATTTGGCAGCAAGATCTCCCCCCTTTTAAAGAAATTATTAAAAACCAACAACCGGGTATGATCATGACTGCCCATATCCAATACCCTGCCCTTGATGACAGCACGTTTGTCAGTAAAGAAGGCAAAACCATGATCAAACCTGCAACGATGTCGCGCAAAATCATCACCGACTTATTACGGGACGAACTCGGTTATCAAGGTGTGGTGATCACAGATGCTCTCGATATGGCGGGGATCAGCCACTTTTTTGAACCAATTGAAGCGGTAATAAATACCTTTGCAGCGGGTGTTGATATTGCCCTGATGCCAATCGAAATCAGAAGCCCTAAAGACTTAGCTGTACTTGAAGCTCTGATTGAGCGATTAGAGCAAGAAGTACATCGCGGCACGTTAAATGCCAACGAAATGAATGCTTCTGCAACACGCATTTTAAAACTTAAAGAAAAGTTTAAACTCAGCTCTTCACTTGATGACGAAGCAGCCATCAAAAAAGCGCAGCTTTTACTGGGTGATCAAAGCCATCGAAAAGTAGAAGCTGAATTAGCATTGGCAGCTATCACCGAAGTGAAAAACGAGAAAAACACCCTACCGCTTAACATTAAATCGGGCAGCAAAGTGCATATTATTATGCCAGATACCCGCAAATGCTATGCTTTGCAGCAGGCGTTAATTGATAACACCGATAAGCTAATCAGCTTTAGCTGCACAAGTTTGCAAGGCTATGAGCCGCTTGCAACATTAAAAGAAATTAACGAAGCCGACATTATCATTGCCGCTAATGCGTCACCAAAACAAAGTGCTGTTGAAGTCGGCGGGATGGATGATTTAGCTGATAACCCTGAGTTTGCAATTGCTAAAGCCGATCAATCAGCGGCATTAGAATCATTGTTAAAACAAGCAAAATTAGCCCATAAAAAGACCGTATTTGTCAGCTTACGCGCCCCTTACGATATTGCCCAATTTGGAAAATTTGGCGATGCTGTACTTGCCACCTATGCTTACAATATAGATGTAGATACAGATGAAAAGATTGCTGGTCCTGCTTTTACAGCGCTGGCAAACGTTTTACTAGGGAAAGCCCCTGCTAAAGGACAGCTGCCCGTTACTATTAATGACCTGAACTGAGTGTTATTGTAGCAACAATGGGCAAGTGTTAATTTCAAGGAGAGTCACATGCAAAAAAATGCATCTTTAACCACTCCAGCGGCTATTCGTAAAATGGTACGCGAGGGTGACTACACGGGCAATACATCGGGCTTTGCACCGGGCTTTGTGCAAGCTAATTTAGTGATTTTACCTAAACAATACGCGTTTGATTTTTTGCAGTTTAGCCAAGCAAACCCGAAAGCTTGCCCAATCATTGCAACTAGCCGTATACCGGGCGTTACCGATATGCCAACTGTTGGTGAAGACATTGATATTCGTAGCGACTTACCCCGTTACCGCGTCTTTAAACAAGGTCAAATGGTTGAAGAGCTTACCGATATTACGAATCATTGGCGCGACGATTTAGTCACCTTTTTAATTGGTTGCTCGTTCTCATTTGAAGAAGCACTAATTGCTGCGGGTCTTGAGATCAGAAACATCAGCGAACAAAAAAATGTGCCAATGTATGTAACCAATATGGCTTGCCAAAGTGCGGGGATTTTTCACGCCAATATGGTTGTAAGCATGCGCCCAATGAAACCTGCCGATGCCATTCGTGCGATCCAAATTTGCAGTCGTTTTCCAAGTGTACATGGTGCGCCAGTGCATTTTGGTGACCCTGCAGCAATTGGCATTAAAGATATCAACAAACCTGAGTTTGGTGATGCGGTGACCATTAAAGAAGGCGAAGTGCCCGTATTTTGGGCCTGTGGTGTGACTCCACAAGTTGCAATTGCCAACGCGGCACCTGATTTTTGTATCACGCATAGCCCAGGGCATATGCTGATCACCGATATTCCAAATAGTAAAATGGCAGCGTTATAAATGACGATGAAACTAAACTGTGACCTTGGCGAAAGCTTTGGCATGTGGAAAATGGGCTTAGACGAGCAAGTTATGCCACATATTGATATGGCAAATATTGCTTGTGGCTTTCATGCTGGCGATGCCGATGTGATGGCAAACACCCTAGCCCTCGCCAAGCAACACAAAGTAATGGTTGGCGCACATCCAAGTTACCCAGATAAGCAAGGCTTTGGTCGCCGCTCAATGGCTATGAGCGAAAAAGAGCTGACTAATTGCCTGCATTATCAAATTGCTGCAATTGATGGTATGGCTGCAGTACATGGTTTAACGCTCGAATACGTTAAGCCACATGGCGCATTGTATAACGATATGATGAGTGACGAGCAAACGCTGAATATTGTTATGCGCGCAGTGGCTAGTTATGCAAAGCCATTAAAGTTGATGATTTTAGCTACCAACCAAGCAGCCAAACACAAAGTACAAGCAAAAGAGCTTGAACTAGAACTGATTTTAGAAGCATTTGCCGACCGTCAATACACAGACGAAGGTAAACTTGTTGCGCGCTCTTTAGCCGGCAGTGTACACGACAAACCGGCGCTAATGGCACAGGTAAAACAGTTAGTTGCACATGGCACAGTGACAACGCGAAGTGGTCAGCAACTGGCACTTAATGCCGATAGTCTATGTGTTCATGGCGATAATGAAGCAGGTATTGCGCTCATTCAAGAGATCAAAGCACTATGTCAGCAAGTTTAAGCGACGCAGCGCTCAGCCAACAAATTGAAACCATGATGGTTGAACAAAACCCACGTGGTATGCAGCATTTATACGCAAAACAACTAACGGGGACGTATTTACGTGCGGCAAAACACCTTTATAAAGCACAAGGCACTGTGTTGATAGGTACTGGCTTTGCGGTTAACAATACTTTCGAGACTGATGGTCCGGTTGGTGCAATTGCACTTTACAAGGTACTCGAAAAGCTTGGTAAACAGCCCATTTTGGTTACTGGCAACCCCCTTTACAGTGCCTTGAAAAATGACTTTAACTGTTTTGAGTTACCAATTAATAGCATTGATAATGCGCACACTTTTAGTATTAAAGCCCTTGCGCAGCTAAAGCCTGATTGTGTTTTATCAATAGAACGCCCGGGGCTTAACGAGCATCAGCGTTATTATAATATGCGCGGTATTGATATTTCGGAGCATTGTGGCTGCTTTGATTTTTTTGTGACAGAAGCACCCTGCCCCACCATAGCGATTGGTGATGGCGGTAACGAAATAGGCATGGGTAACCTTGCACAGCACATGCAAGCGCTAAACATCACTCCTTGTTTAACAACCTGTGATGAGCTGTTACTCGCCGATGTATCTAACTGGGCAGCATACGGGCTCATTGCCTTTTTAAGTCGCTGGCACAACACAGATTTGCTGGCTGATATTGAGCCACTCAACATTTTACATTACCTAAGTGAGCGCGGTAGTGTCGATGGCGTCACCCATAAAAATGAGCTCACCGAAGACGGCCTGCATGCAATGCATGGTCAACAATTAATAACTCGGCTTCGCCAAATTGGCGGCTTTACGACAGAGAATGAGGTTTAACAATGGGCACGGTATACCTAAACGGTGAATACCTTGGCGCTGATGAAGCAAAGATTTCACCAATGGATCGCGGCTTCTTATTTGGCGATGGCATCTATGAAGTGATCCCATCATACCAAGGCAAAATGCTTGGCTTTGGCGCACATATTGAGCGTATGAATAACGGTTTAAACGAACTTGAAATTAAGCTCGATTACAGTGCCGATACATGGCGTAAAATCTGTAATGATTTATGCGAGAAAAACCAAGGTGACAACCTAGGGATTTATTTGCACGTTAGCCGCGGCGCCGACACTAAACGTGCTCACGGTTACCCAACTAATATTACCCCGACCGTATTCGCGTTTGCTTTTGAAATTCCAGCAGAGCCAAAAGGCGATATCGACAATGCAACAACTTACACTGTATCGCTTGAGCAAGACCGTCGCTGGCAACGTTGCCATATTAAATCAACGGCACTGCTTGGCAACGTGATCCATTATCAACATGGCGCAGCAGCGGGTAACAAAGAAACCATTCTATTTAACCGCTTAGAAGAAATTACCGAAGCTAGTTCAAGTAATGTATTTATTGTAAAAGATGGTGTGATCAGTACGCCACCACTTGATAACCAAATTTTACCGGGGATCACCCGCTGGTTAATCCTCAATATTCTTCACAGTTACAGTGACTTTAAAGTGCAAGAGCGCATTATTAGTAAAGATGAGTTACTTGATGCCGACGAAGTATGGATCACCAGCGCCACTAAAGAAGTTGGCCCAGTTGTAAAGGTAAATGGCAAGTTAGTTGGCGATGGTAAGCCTGGTGCAGTTTGGCAACAAGTGCAAAGCTTGTTTACCAAGCATAAGTTTGATTACTAATTTAATCGTACTCAAAAACAAACGCCTACTCAGAGTAGGCGTTTTTGTTTTAGCTTTTATTTGCTTTATAAGGCCAAGCTTGCAATAGGCCGTCACTGGTTTCTGAATATAGTTGCTTACCATCGTACGCCACACTTAGTACTGACGTACGTTGGCGCTGTTGTTTAGCTTCGTATTCAGCGATTAATTCACCATCTGCAACGCGATATAAACGCATCTTCATTTTTGGTGATCCCGTTAATAGCCATTTATCTTGATTGATAAATTGCGATGCAGTGAATTCAATAAAGTTAGAGTATGAGGCCACTTCTGACAGCTCTTTTTTATTGGCTAAATCAAAAAATACACGATCATCTACCGAGTCAATTGCAAAGCCCAAGCTTGCTGTTTTATTTAGAGTAACGTGATTCACTCTGGTCGCTAAACGCTCTTCAAAGCGAGTGCTACCATCACTTGTTGACCAAAGCTTAACGTACTTGTCGCTTGAGCCAGTAAACGCCCACTGACCATCAGCCGATAACGCCACGCTATTAATATCTAAGCGATGAATATCAAAACGCTTAGTATCACCTGTGCGAGTATTTATTACCTCAGCCTTGCCGCTACGATAAGCGATAACCAACGTATCGCCTACGGCTGAAATAGCGATGTCTCTAGCGATTTCTTGCCCGGTAAGCCAAGTACCAATACTACGCCCAGTGCGAGTATCGTATAAAGTCACCGATAATCGATTTGAAATGAAAAAACGAGATTTGTTAGCGCTAAAGCCCGCAAGCTCAACATGTTCAGCGCCCTGCCCTGTTATACAATCGTACAAACGCGCTTTTAACTGATTATCCCAAACGCACACCTCAGATTGGGTTGCCACTAACGCGTGACTAGCATCCTCGGTTAGCGCCGTGGCACTTAGTAGCTCATTGCCATGGGCAAACTCACTACTAGCAGGGGCAGTAAACACCTCACCTCCACCACAGCCCACAAGGCTCAGTGCAAATGCACAAGAAAGAGGTTTAAGCAGTTTCGACGTCATGATTATTCTCTATTTTTATAATTATTTTGTATAGAGGCAGTGTAATGAAAATAAGCGGAAGTTGGTAGGGGAACTAGCTGTCAGCTTTCAGCCGTCAGCCATCAGTTTTTGTAGGCGTGAAATTTACTTCGCGCGACTTTTTGCGAGTTGTAGGTCGTGCTTTAGCGCGTTTTCTAAAAAGTTCGCTTTGCTTACCATGAGATCTATTGTTCTAGTTAGTGTTTGAAACAGATTCACAATTAACAGTCGATTTTTTTGATGTTTCTCTAATCAGGTGAAAACTCAAAAGCAATGACTACTTCGTTATATTTTAGCTGACTTAAAGTATTAGTAAAAAGTTCTAAATCATCCTCAGTCCCTTTAATTAACGTTACATCATTTTTACTTAAAAAGATCAGTGTTTTAGAAAATAAAAATGCCATACATTCAAAACGAATAGAATTTGAACCAGCCTCCTGGAATGGGCAAAATTGATTAAATATCTTAGCCCCATAAACACCATTTTCATTTTTAGCGTTTAGCCAATCAAAATTTGCACAAATGCACCAAAACTTAGCAACTTTCTTTATTTCAACTGATTCAGCCCCTAAAATTAATGCACCCTCTGCTATATTTGCAGAAATAACTTTTGGACAAGGTCCATTAGTACCAAAATACAAATTGCTTCTCTGAATAACATGCTCTTGCCAACTTAATGATTTGATATCACTCTGCTTATACATCAACCCACCTCTTTGTTAATAAACACATGATATATATCCCAGTGCTCTGCTATTTGTTTCTAGCCCATTATATACGGCCCCAGCTCTTCAGGTATCGAGTTTAAAATATCGAATAAAGGACTTGGCTTACTGAATGTAGAATAGAAGTTGCCAGATATTACACGATGTTACTGGCACGCCATGTAAGCATAGAGCCAAAGTAAAGTTAAGAGTTACGCGGCATAAAGCTACATAAGCTAGGCCCTGTTTCCTAGAGCCTAGCGCCTATTCACTTTACTCTTTCTAACTTTACTCTTTCTAACTTTACTCTTTCTAACTTTACTCTTTCTAACTTTACTCTTTCTAACTTTCCCCTTGCTAACTTTCTTTACCCATGCGTAAAACAAAACACATTAAGTTTATTACCGTCTAGGTCTCTAAAGTATCCCGCATAAAAGCCGGGCATTTCGCGTGGGCCGGGAGCGCCTTCGTCAGTGCCACCTAATTCTATGGCCTTTTTATAAAAGGCATCTGCTTGGGCTGGGGTTTCGACTGCTAGAGCAATCATAGTGCCGTTACCTACAGTAGCTTTTTCATCGTTATAAGGTTTGGTAACCGCAAAACCGGGCTTATCTTGGCCAGTGCTCCATGCGACAAAGCGGTCAGTTTCTAAAAAGCGCTCGGCGTTTAGAGTGGCGAACAATTCATCGTAATACTTTACTGCTTTAGCTAGGTTGTTAGTGCCTAACATGATGTAACCTATCATTGTGTGCTCCTTACGTTTAAAAGTGTCTGTACTCAACATAAAAGGGAAATGACCATCTGTCTATTGATTTCTCCATTCATCGCAATGGACTATATTTCTGATGGTTGTTACTTTATAACAGGTTAACACGCCCTAATTACTGCTCACTAACAAGGAAATAAAATGAAGTTTAAAACGTCTTTAGCACTGCTTGCAGCAGCTAGCTTTTACAGCCATGCAGGAGCTAGCAATACCTTTCAACTTGAAAATGTTTTTGATCTTGAATATGCCAACCAAATAGAAATGACAAAAAATGGCGATACAATTTACTTTGTGCGCAATCGCATGGATATCAAAAGCGACCGTAAAGTCAGCAATATTTGGTCAGTAAACCCAGATGGTAAAACCATGCTACCGCTAACGTCTGGCGTGCATATGGATTACTCTCCGGTATTGTCACCAGATGAAACTCGTTTAGCGTTTATTTCTACCCGAGATGGTAGCAGCCAAATCTATGTAAAATGGTTAAAAACCGGTAACGTAGCAAAGATTAGTAACCTTACACAAAGCCCTGGCGGATTAACTTGGACGCCAGATGGCAAACAATTGGTGTTCAGCCAGTTTGTGCCAGCAAAATCAGCAAGCCCAGTGTCTTTACCGGGTAAGCCTGATGGCGCTAAGTGGGCAGAGCCAGCTAAATATATTGACGATACATATTACCGTGCCGATGGCGGTGGCTACTCTGAAAAAGGTTATCGTCACTTTTTTATCATCAGTGCAACGGGCGGCAATGCTCGTCAATTGAGCTCTGGTGATTTTGATCATGGTGGTGCTATTAGCTTTAACGAACAAGGCGATGCGTTTTATTTTTCGGCTAATCGTTATGAAGATAATGAATTACACCCAACTGAATCTGAAATCTATAAACTTAGCTTAGCGGATCGTGCAATTGCCCAAATAACAGATCGTAAAGGCCCAGATTCACGTCCTAAAGTCTCTCCAAATGGTCGTTACCTGGCATACACAGGCTATGACGACAAAAAGACTAACTATGAAAACAGCAACATTTATTTACTTGATTTAAAATCAGGTAAAACCTCAGTACTCACTGCTGATTTAGACCGTAGTGTCGAAGATATAAAATGGGATGATAGCGGCAGAGGCCTTTATTTTAGCTACGATAGCGAAGGCAAAACACACTTAGCTTACCAGCCACGTAGTGGTAAACATAAAGTGATTACCTCACAGATTGGTAGTGTTGCCTTTGGGCGCCCATATTCAGGTGGTGACTTTGATGTGAGCGAAGATGGTGAAGTTGCATTCACACTCGCAGATACCCAGCGTCCAGCTGATGTAGCATTAATTAAGCGCGGTAAAACCGCACGTTTAACGCAATTAAACGAAGATGCGCTGGGTGACAAAGAGCTGGCTAAGGTTGAAGAAATTTGGGTTAAATCAAGCCACGACGGTTTGGCTATTCAAGGTTGGATTGCTTACCCACCGGGTTTTGATAAAAACAAAAAGTACCCACTTGTTTTAGAGATCCACGGCGGTCCTGTTGCAAACTATGGTCCTCACTTTAGCCCTGAAGTACAATTATACGCAGCCAAAGGTAATGTTGTACTTTATATGAACCCGCGCGGCAGTGACTCATACGGCAAAGAATTTGCGCAAACAATTCATCATAACTACCCAAGTAATGACTTTGATGACTTAATGACAGGTGTTGATGCTGTCATCAATAAGGGCTTTATTGATGAGAGTAAATTGTTTGTTACCGGCGGTTCAGGTGGCGGTGTTTTAACTGCATGGATTGTGGGTCATACAGACCGCTTTGCAGCAGCTGTTGTTGCTAAACCTGTCATCAATTGGATCAGCTTTGTACTAACTGCTGACTTCTACCCTTTCTTTGCTGACTATTGGTTCCCAGGTAAACCATGGGACAATATTGAGCATTATATGAAGCGCTCTCCAATTAGCTATGTGGGCAATGTAAAAACACCAACTATGCTATTAACCGGTGAATCAGACTATCGTACGCCGATTTCTGAAACCGAGCAATTTTACCAAGCATTAAAGCTACAAGGCGTTGATACAGCGATGGTGCGTATTCCTAACGCTTCACATGGTATTACCGCTCGCCCATCAAACCTGATGACCAAAGTCGCCTATATTCAATGGTGGTTTGATAAGCATAGTGAGTAGTTGCGAGTTGCGAGTTGCGAGTTGCGAGTTGCGAGTTGCGAGTTGCGAGTTGCGAGCAATAGTTTAGGTGCGGCTTTATGCCGCGCCATACACAAAACATAAAATAGTTTCACACTTACCTGTAGCAGCGGCTTTATGCCGCGTCATTTAGTAAAACTATAACGCGTGGTAAACCCGCTGCTACTTTCTAACTTTCCCCTTTCTAACTTTCCCCTTTCTAACTTTCCCCTTTCTAACTTTCCCCTTTCTAACTTTCCCCTTTCTAACTTTACTCTTTCTAACTTTACTCTTTCTAACTTTACTCTTTCTAACTTTCCCCTCGCTAACTCCTCCCCTGTAAACCCCCTTTACAGTCAAAATGTGAGTAACTCCTTACATACATTTTTCAAATATCGGACATTAATCCAAAAGCAGTTAGTAAAAAATCGGTTTATAGCCAAAATCAGTAACTTGAGTTAGTAAAAAATCGGTTTGTGCCGCTAAAAACCTAGCTTCAGTTAGTAAAATTTTGGTTTGTAAGGATGTTGAGTTGGTAAAAAATCGGTTTATAGCTTGGGTGAGTTAATAAAAAATCGGTTTGTAAATCGCAAGATTCTACAAAACAGTCCTAAATTGCCGTTTAAATGACCTAATTTTAGCCACTCTAGAGGCTGTAATCAGACAATAAGCCCTAAATTAAGGCTCATAAGGCGGAGGTAGTTAAATCCTGATCTAAAATTCTTAGGCTGGTAAATACGTGATCTGTATTTTTATAAAGCTAGTAAATGGCTGATCCAAGACTTAGTTAAAGAGTGATCCGAGATGCGAGATACAAGGTGCGAGGTGAGAGATGCGAGGTGCGAGATACGAGACGCGAGGTGAGAGATACGAGACGCGAGGTGAGAGGTGAGAGGTGAGAGGTGAGAGATGCGTGTCTGGTAGCTGACGGCTAAAATGTGAAAAAGGGCCCGAAGGCCCCTAACAACATTATTGAATAGCTATAAAGGAAATTACAACTTGGTTAGAACTGGTTCATGGTATTTGCTTCACCACCGGCTTTAAGTGCATTTTCACCAGAGAAGTACTCTTTATGAGTATCACCAATGTTAGAACCTGCTAGGTCTTGGTGTTTCACTGATGCTTGCTCACGGCGGATTTCTTGACGTTGTACGTCGCGAACATACGCTAGCATGCCTAGGTCGCCGAAATAGCCTTCTGATAGAATATCAGTGCTTAGCGCCGCTGTATGGTAAGTTGGTAGCGTTATTAGGTGGTGGAAGATACCCGCTTCACGTGCACCATCTTTTTGGAAGTTTTGTACAAGTACGTCTGCTGCCGCTGCAAGCTCAGTGTCATCCATTTCTGGCGCCATTAATGCTTTATTGTCATCGATGCTTGGGTAAGCAGATAGGTCTTTACCTTGTTCTTGCCACTCAGCATATACTTGCTCACGGAATTTAAGTGTCCAGTTGAACGACGGTGAGTTGTTGTATACCAGCTTAGCATTTGGTACTTGCTCTTTAACGCGGTTTACAAGCTCAGCGATTTGTTTAACGTTTGGCTTTTCTGTTTCAATCCACAGTAAGTCTGCGCCTGATTGCAAGCTTGTTACACAATCAAGAACTACGCGGTCTTTCTCTGTGCCTTCACGGAACTGGTATAAACCATTATCTAAACGTGTTGGTTTGCAAAGCTGACCATTCAGCTTCATTGCTGTGTCGCCTTCATTTAAGTCATCTACACTGTTTACTGGTGTGGTTTCAAGGAATGACGTGTATTGGCTAGCAAGGTCGCCAGGTGTTTTAGATACTGGCACTTTTTGAGTAAGGCTTGCACCTAATGAGTCAGTACGAGCAACGATAATACCGTTATCAATACCAAGCTCTAAGAATGCGTAACGAACAGCGTTAATTTTTGCTAGGAAATCTTCATGCGGTACAGTTACTTTACCAGCTTGGTGACCACATTGTTTTGCGTCAGATACTTGGTTCTCGATTTGGATAGCACATGCACCCGCTTCAATCATCTTTTTAGCAAGTAGGTAAGTTGCTTCTTCGTTACCAAAACCCGCATCGATATCAGCAATAATTGGCACAACATGGCTTTCAAAGTTGTCGATTTTATCTAATGCTGCTTGAACGTCACCACCGTTTGCTTTCGCTTCGTCTAGGTCTTTGTAAAGGTGGTCAAGTTCACGTGCATCAGCTTGCTTTAAGAAAGTGTAGATTTCTTCGATTAGCGCTGGAACAGATGTTTTTTCATGCATACTTTGGTCTGGTAATGGGCCAAACTCAGAGCGAAGTGCCGCAACCATCCAGCCACTTAGGTATACATAGCTGCGTTTAGTTGTTTTGTTATGACGTTTAATTGCCATCATCATTTGCTGTGCAGTGAAACCATGCCAACAACCTAATGATTGTGTGTATTGGCTGTGGTCAGCATCATAAGCAGCCATGTCTGCACGCATAATATCTGCAGTGTATTGAGCAATGTCTAGACCCGTACGAAAACGGTTTTGTAAGCGCATACGGCTTGCGTATTCAGGGTTGATTGACTGCCACGTTTTGCCTTGTGTTTGACATAAAGTAGCTAGGTTATCGGTTTCGCGTTGATATGTTGTCATAATAAAAATCCTTCGAACGGGTTATCTATTTTTTGTTAGTGAGAGTGGCTACTTGGCGTTTGCTTCGTAGCGCTTAATTCAACATTAGGCGGATTTTTTGGATTTAGTAAATTTATAGTTGTTATTGCCACTATATCTTTAGTGAATGGCAAATAGCCTGCTTATTAGCCTTTTTTACGATATGGTTGAACCATGAATGATCAAATTAAGCTCGTTTAAAGGACATTATTATGACCACTCTCTCACTTAACGGTTTAAGCGTTGATCAACAACTTGCACAGTTTGTTGAACAGCAACTTTTACCTGGAACAGGCATTAGCACAGACACCTTTTGGCAAGGTTTTGCTGATATCGTCAATGAACTAACGCCAATCAATCGTGCACTTTTAGAAAAACGCGAACAACTACAAGCTAAGATTGATGACTACCACAAGCAGCAGCCGGTATGGGATGCAACTAACTATCAAGCATTCCTTGAAGACATTGGCTACCTCGTTCCTGAGCCAGCTAGCTTCAGCATAGAAACAGACCAAGTAGAGCCTGAAATCGCAAGCACTGCAGGGCCGCAGCTTGTTGTGCCAGTAAGCAATGCACGCTTTGCCTTAAATGCAGCAAATGCACGCTGGGGCTCTTTGTATGATGCGCTATACGGCACTGATGTGTTAAGTGAAGACGACGGCGCTGAGAAAGGCTCTACATACAACCCTGTACGTGGCTTTAAAGTGATGGCTTATGCCCGCCAGTTCCTCGATAAAGCATTGCCTTTAGCAAATGGCTCACACATCGAAAGCACCAGCTATTCGGTGGTAAATAATGAGCTTTTAATCACATTACGTGACAGTAGTCAGGTTCGTTTAGCAAACCCTGAACAACTTATTGGCTACCAAGGTGAAGCGCAAAACCCAAGCGCTATCTTATTGAAAAATAATGGCTTACATGTAGAACTGCAAATTGACCATCATCACCCAATCGGGCAAGCAGATAAAGCAGGTCTTAAAGATGTACTACTTGAAGCAGCCCTCACAACAATTATGGACTGTGAAGATTCTGTTGCTGCCGTTGATGCCGAAGACAAAGTAAACGTTTATCAAAACTGGCTTGGTTTAATGCAAGGAAACCTTGTAGAAGCATTTAACAAAGGCGGTAAAACTATTGAACGCCGTTTAGCACAAGACCGCCAATACCAAGCTTTAAGTGGTGAAACAATCACGCTAAAAGGCCGTAGCATGATGTTTGTGCGTAATGTTGGCCACTTAATGACTAACCCAGCTATCAAAGATAGTGAAGGCAATGACGTGTTTGAGGGCATTATGGATGCCATTATCACCAGCACTGCAGCACTTCATGACTTAAAAGGTACAAGCAGCCTTAAAAATTCAACAGCTAATAGCATTAATATTGTTAAACCAAAAATGCATGGCCCAGAAGAAGTGGCATTTACAAATACTCTATTTACGCGTGTGGAGCAGCTGTTAGGCTTACCAGCAAACACCATTAAAATGGGTATTATGGATGAAGAACGTCGTACTTCAGCTAACTTAAAAGCCTGTATTTTCGAAGCTAAAAAGCGTGTTGTATTCATCAATACCGGCTTCTTAGACCGCACCGGTGACGAAATTCATACTTCAATGCAAGCAGGTGTAGTACTGCCAAAAGGCGCTATTAAACTTGAGCCTTGGATCAGCGCATACGAAGACCGCAACGTAGATATTGGTCTTGCAACTGGCCTTAGTGGTAAAGCACAGATTGGTAAGGGTATGTGGCCAATGCCAGATAAAATGGCGTTAATGATGGAACAAAAAAGTGGTCACCCTAAAAGTGGTGCAAATACCGCGTGGGTGCCCTCTCCTACTGCAGCAACACTGCATGCTATGCATTATCACGACATTGATGTATTTGCTTGTCAAAAAGCGCTTATGGACCGCAAAGAAGCAAGCCTTACCAGCTTACTCACTCCGCCACTTATGAAAGATGCCAGCAGCTTAAGCAAAGAAGATATTCAAGCCGAACTTGATAACAACGCACAGGGTATTTTAGGTTATGTTGTGCGTTGGATTGACCAAGGTATTGGTTGCTCAAAAGTACCAGACATCAACCATGTCGGTTTAATGGAAGACCGTGCCACACTGCGTATTTCAAGCCAGCACATGGCCAACTGGCTGTATCATGGTGTTTGTTCTGAAGAGCAAATTAGAAAAACCATGGCACGCATGGCGAAAGTTGTTGATGGACAAAATGAAGGGGATCCGGCCTACAAAAATATGGCTGATTCAACCGAAACCTTAGCACAAAGTGTTGCTTATCAAGCGGCGCTAGCCCTTGTATTAGAGGGAGTTAAACAACCTAGTGGCTATACTGAACCATTATTGCATGCGTTCCGTATTAAGTATAAGTCGTTAAATTAGCCACTACACAACTCCCCTTCGAGTTTCATGTGTCGTTCATAGCAGCCCAAGGGCTGCTTTTTTTTTGACTTATATCAACTGAAATCATAACGACAGTGAATAGCCACCATTCATGACATAATAAAAATCTATTAAAAAAGGGGCATTTGTTACCAAATGCCCCTTTTTACGTACTAATTTTTTAAAAATTAGTTTTTGACAATCGCATTGTGATAAACGTTTTGCACGTCATCACAGTCATCAAGCATAGAAATAAACTTTTCAAAGTTTGCGATATCATCTGGATCAGTGATGTCAGTATGAACTTGTGGAACAAACGTGATTTCGTCTACTTCAAAGTTAATACCTTCAAATGCTTCTTCAAGAGCAGTTTTTGCTTTGTAGTACTCAGTATGTGGAGCGAAAACTGACACTTTGCCATCTTCTACTTCTACATCAGTTACGTCTACATCAGCCATCATTAGCGCTTCAAGTACAACTTCGTCGTCATCACCTTCAAAGCCTAAAACAGCTAAGTGATCGAACATATGCGCAACGCAACCCGGTGTGCCAATTTTTGAATCTGTTTTTGTAAACGGTAAACGTACATCTTTAATAGTACGGTTAGGGTTATCAGTTAAACAGTCTACAATTACCATACAGTTACCAGGGCCATAACCTTCGTAACGTGCAGGAGAATAGTCTTCCCCTGCTCCACCGGCGGCTTTTTTGATTGCATTATCGATTACGTGTGCTGGAACTTGGTCTTTTTTTGCACGCTCAATAATACGTTTTAGCGCTTGGTTAACTTCTGGATCTGGTTCGCCATTTTTAGCAACAACGTAGATTTCTTTTCCGTACTTAGAATTTACTTTAGTTTTTGCATTGGCTGTTTTAGCCATGGCGTTTTTGCGGACTTCAAATGCTCTGCCCATCTTATGCCTCTATGAATACATTTGATAATTGCCGATATTTTAGCAACTCATGACGGCTTGGGCTAGTACTAGGACATTTTGAAAAATAAAAAACTAACAATTAATCTCAGGAAAAATTAAAAACAAGGCTATTTAACATAACACCTTATTCTCTTGGAATGAGTCAACCAAAGTAGGTAGTTCTGAAAAATGATGCATTACATAATCGGCTTGATTAGCATACTCAGGAATTTCATCTGGCGCGTACAAGCAAGCACGCATATTGGCATTATGCGCAGCCTGAATATCAAATAAGTAATCGCCAACATAAAGTAACTCTGATTGATCAAGTTCCCATAATGTCGCAATCGCATTTAAAGCACTTGGATCAGGCTTAGCTGGCGCATCAGAGCGAGTCAGCACAGTTTCTATTGGTAAGGGGTTATTCTTTAATTTAATAGCAGCTGCACGGTCGTAGTTACGAGTTACAATCGCCATCGGGATGTTATTTTCTTTAAGCCTAGTAATTGCATCAGCAACACCTGGCAATAAATGAGCGTGTTGTGCATCTATGAGTTCATGCTGATGAACTATGTTCATCGCCTCTTCACGCATGTAAGGCGAAGGTAATGATGCAATGTAAGCAAGTAAGTCATTCTCAACAGGACAGCCCACCTGCGCTTTGATAAGCGAAAAATCCAACTCTGATGAAACCAAAGTACCATCTAAGTCAAAGATTACACCACGGATATTGTTGTCATGGATAGTCATATAAATCCCTGTATATGAGAATTGGGAAAATTTTGAAGCCCATTAATAAGATAGTTTACGAAATGGGTTAATTAAAGGATCAAAGGATTAAAAAAGGAACTTTTTTAATCCTTTTGGATTGGAATTACTCTGGATTGACCGACTCAAACCTTGCCTCAAGCCAGGTATCATCTTGGCTAAAGGTCAATGTTTTTACCTTTCCTTTGCCTTCAATGTTTACCATATTCACTTGTGCTGGCCATAGGTCACGAAGTGCTCCGTTGCTCATACGAATGCCATGAATTCCCTCAGGTATCGTGACTTCTTGATAAACCCAAAAGAATTTACCATCAACTTGCGCACCCACATCTTTAAGCTCAAGTGGTTTGCCACCTAAAGTTTGTAGAGCAATATGTGACTCAACATAATCAGCAAAACGCTTTTGATCTTCTTTATTACTTAAGATATCAGCATTGCCGTCAAACAAATGTTCAACGGCGTGTTCTGTATCATGTAAATAAAAACGATGCATCAGCTCTATGTTGTTAGTGCGCTTGTTAAATAACACGGTAGTCACAGACGCTTTTAACTGGTGCGCCATGCTTGGCGCACTCAGTAATAAAGCAAAAATAATGGCTGAAAAGCGCATTATTGTTGCTCCTCAGCATCTTTTTCGTCGTCTTTTTTCAGCTCAGTTTTAATATCTTGCATGATATCGCGGCTAACTTTCGCTTTACTCTTCTCACGTTTGTACACTTCAATGCGTGATGGAATAATACGACGCGGGTAGTTGTTGTTTTCTACATCAACATCCGCTGTTTCCCAGCGTGGATCGACTGTTACAGACACTAGGTTTTTACCTTTTTCTGTAACAATTAGCTTTTGTACATGCTTGTGGTTACGACGCCAGATTTCAGCTGGAATGTACTGCTCTTCTTTCGTACCATCTTCATAAGTAAGCTCTAATAAGATAGGCATGACTAAGCCACCTAAGTTTGAGAACTCAAGTACGTAGTAGTTTTTATCTTCTTTGATTGCACGCTCAAACGTTTTACGCTCCCAAGGCTCTAAACCTTTAAGGAATTTGTTATACGCGTTGCGCTCTTTGTTAGTTACTGTGAAGCGGTCGTTTTCGTCGTAGAAGTCTGTTACGTCTGGGTTTTCTTCAACCCACAGCTTTTTGCCTTCTTCTTTATTACGTTTTACGAATAACGGCATTGGCTTGTCAGCTTCGATATCACGTAAACGATTAAAGTCGATATCAGGGTTTTTGGTATCTAAACGAAGTTGGTAAACCTTGTCTAACGAGATATCAACGTGATCTGTAGTGTAGAACCAACCACGCCAGAACCAATCAAGGTCAACACCTGACGCTTCTTCCATAGTGCGGAAGAAATCTGCAGGAGTAGGGCGCTTGTACTTCCAACGCTGTGCATATTCTTTGAATGCAAAGTCGAATAACTCACGACCAAGGATCACTTCACGTAAAATGTTAAGTGCAGCAGCAGGCTTAGTATAAGCATTAGGGCCTAAACGTAATACGCTGTCTGACTGAGTCATAACAGGCACTTGGTTTTCAGACTTCATGTATGCAACGATATCACGAGGTTCAACACCCCAAGGAATTGTGTGGTCCCATTCACGACCAGCAACGCCATCTAAGAAGCTGTTGAGGCCTTCATCCATCCACGTCCATTGACGTTCATCAGAGTTAACCACCATAGGGAAGTAAATGTGACCTACTTCGTGGATAACAACGCCGATTAAGAAACGTTTTTCTGCTTGTGAGTAAGTACGTGTACCGTCGTCTTGTAGGTCAGTACGTGGACCATTGAAAGTGATCATTGGATATTCCATACCACCTACAGGGCCATTTACAGACTGAGCCACAGGGTAAGGGTAGTCAAACGAAAAGCGCGAATACACTTCCATTGTATGAACTACCGCTTCTGTAGAGTACTTCTTCCACAGGTCGCCACCTTCTTTCGGGTAGAAAGACATCGCCATCACTAACGGCTGATCTTTACCACCTTGATGATAGCCTTTTGCATCCCACATAAATTTACGTGAAGAAGCCCACGCAAAGTCACGTACGTTTTCTGCTTTGAAGTGCCATGTTTTTGTTTTGTCTGTGCCTTCTTTCTCGTTTTCTAACGCTTCTTCTTCAGTCACGATGAAAACAGGGCGCTTAGCATCTTCAGCTTGTTCAAGACGCTTACGCTGTGTCCTGGTTAAAACACTGCGAGCGTTATCAAGTTGCCCCGTTGCCGATACAATGTGGTCAGCAGGCACTGTAATTTCTACATCATAATCACCAAACTCAAGCGTAAACTCACCTCTACCTAAGAAGGCTTTGTTAGTCCAGGCTTCATAATCAGTGTATGCAGCAAGACGAGGGAACCACTGCGCTAATAAGAAAATATCGTTACCATCTTCTTCAAAGTGTTCATAGCCTGAACGCGCGCCAACAGCGTCTTCTTCAACAATGTTAAAGGCGAAGTCCATGCTGAACTCAACGTCTTTACCCGGTTTAAGCGGCTCGTTTAAGTCGATACGCATTAAGGTATCTACTACAGTAACTTTAAGCTCTTTTCCGTCTTCGTCTTTAACATTGGCGATTTGATAACCCAGCTCGTTGTCGGCCATGAATTGCTGACGACGTAACTGACCTAGGCTCAATTTAGTTGATTTTGGCTGAGGGTCACCTTGCAATGTTTTACCATTGAAAGTAGATGTCATTTCAGCAATTGAGTCAGATTTAAAGATATTTTGGTCTAGTTGTAACCAAAGGTACTTTAGCGTGTGCGGAGAGTTATTTTTGTATTCGATAGTTTGGCTTGCTGTTAAGCGGCGTTTCTTTTCATCAAGCTTTACATCGATGTCGTAGTTTACTTGCTGTTGCCAATAATTTTCAGCGGGTGCCCCAGCGGCACTGCGGTAAACATTTGGAGTTGGGAGTGCTTCGTCTAGCTGACGAAATTTGTCAACGAATGAGCCTTTCGTTTGCTCAACAGATGATGCCATGACAGCTGAAGATACTGCTAAAGGCAATACCAAAGCCCCGAAAGTAAGGATTACTTTTTTCATTGTTATTCCTGTGATTTATGCATTTACAAAGGATCGCAAACTGCAAACAAAGATGCAACATTATAACGATAAAGTGCGGTTTTTATCAGTTAATATCCATACTTTAGTAATCACTATAAAATTCAGGTTTTAAATACTAAAAAATCAACTTGTAAACCCCCTTTACAAAACACTGGTTAATTTTAGTTCAGCACTAATTCATCCCAAAGTATTACAGTTAAAAAGAAGGTAATCGACTGAAATTCTAGTTAATGATGAAAGGGTGATTAGATGAAGTTTTATATTGTAAAAAAAGACTCTCGTTTAGCAGCCATTCCTGCTCAAGAATCAATTCTAAACGAGTACAAAGAACGCGGATTTGAATTTGTCGAAGTGATTGCAGCTTGTGATGAGTCAGATGCATTATCTCGCACGAACCCTAGTGTAAATGGGTCTAAAAAGTGGCTAATTTACCCGACTGCACTGGTAATTTTATCCTTAATTGCAATTATTTTTGCAATAAATTAAATTTTGCGACATTTGCTATTGAAATTTACTGCCATTTGTATTTAAAATCGCCCACTTTTTTGATTTTGGGGTCTGCTAAGCATGCATTTTAAACCCCAAAATGTTTGGTAATCAGCATAGAATTCGGTGAGCGTATGGATTTCTATATCCTAAAAAAACAACAAGAACTAATTGCAATTCCAGCGGACGAACAAAATTGTAAACAGTACCTAGATTCAGGGTATTTTTATATCGACAAAGTAGCGGCATGTAATGAAACAAATGCCCTTAAGATTTTACAAGCTAAGCAAACCAAAGCGCTTAAAGTACCTATGATAATGGCATTGTTAGCATTGCCTATGGTGGTTTTTGCTTGGTATAGCTTAAGTTAACAAACCAGGCTGGGCATCTTGGCTCAGCTTAGGTATATTGACGCTCTTAATAAATAATAAGAGCGTTTAATGAAAGTCCTTCATACATCTGATTGGCATTTAGGCCAACAATTCTACGAGCATTCCCGATTCGATGAGCATCAAGCATTTCTAGCTTGGTTAACCGATACGCTTGTGTCAGAACAGATCGACTTACTACTGGTTGCGGGTGACATTTATCATACGGCAACGCCACCTGCCAGCGCAGAAAACCAACTCTACCAATTTATTAAAACCACTAAGCAGCATTGCCCTGACTTACACATAGTGATTATTGCTGGTAACCACGATTCAGCAAATCGTATTATGGCAGCAAAACCTTTATTGGCTCAGTTTGATACCCATGTTGTTGGCCGCTTTGATAGCAACGCTCCTCATGAAGTAGCACTGCCAATCAGTACAAAAAATGGCGATGCGAATGTTGTTGCTATGCCATTTTTACGTAGCAGTGATTTAAGCAGTTATAACCGCCAACAAGAGCAACCGTTAAGTTACAACCAAGCAGTTGCCCTAGCCTACAAAGATGCATTGCAAGCAGCAGGCGAATTACCAAACGCGCCATTAATTGCTATGGGCCACCTGCATGCAAAAGGTGGAGACATTTCATCTGATTCTGAACGCAATTTAGTCATTGGTGGTGAAGATGCGATATCGGCAAGCATATTTACTGATCAACCTGATTATGTTGCGCTAGGGCATCTTCATAAAGCTCAGACCGTCGCGAAGAAAGAGACCATTCGCTACAGCGGCACGCCAATGCCGATGTCATTTTCTGAAAGACGCTATCAGCATCAAGTTGTGTTAGTCGAACTTAGTGACTCAGGTACATCTGTAACCCCCCTTTACATTCCTAGCTTTTGTAAAGTCATGTTGCTACCAGAAAAAGACTGTGTGCCACTGAACGAACTCTGTGAGCTTATAAAACAACTCGATTTAACGGATGAAGATTTAGCGCCATACCTACGGGTTAAATTGAGCGCCCATGACACTGACACCACTTTCAGAGAACAAATAGAACAAGCCCTTGAAGGTAAGCAGGTTAAGTTTTGTGGTATTGAAAGGGTGCGACAACAAAGCAACCAGCAAGACGATGAACAAACTCTATTTGAAGATGTCTCGCAAATTGAAGCGCTAAACCCACATTCACTTTTAGAGCAAGCGTTTGCAAACAATAAAGATATGGCAGGCCAGGCGGTGCCAAAAGAATTAGAAAGCTTACTAAGCCAAGTGATCGATGAATTGAATGCAGAGGACCTACTATGAAAATTTTAGCGATTCGTGTTCATCAACTAGCCTCTATCTTAGACGCCGAAGTCGACTTTAGCGCTTCACCTTTAAAAGAAGCAGGCTTGTTTGCCATCACCGGTGATACTGGCGCCGGTAAAAGCACATTACTCGATGCCATTTGCTTAGCACTTTATAACAAAACAGCAAGATTACGCGGCGATACAGGCAATAAAATTGACTTTAACGGCGACAATATCAAACTTAATGACTCGCGAAACTTATTACGCCGCGGGGCAGGGCAGGGCTATGCCGAAGTTGACTTCATTGGCCAAGATAAACAACAGTACCGAGCAAGGTTAAGCTTTAGCCGAGCGCGTAATAAAGCCGATGGCAAGTTACAACCTGCACAACATAGCCTGCACTCATTACCTGATGAAACCCTAATCGCTGATAGGAGTGCTGCAGGTAAAGAAATCGAGCGTATTATTGGTTTGAGCTTTGAGCAGTTCTCACGCGCTGTGTTGCTTGCGCAACATGAATTTGCTGCGTTTTTAAAAGCAACCGGAGATGAGCGTGCGCAACTACTTGAATGCTTAACTGGCACCGATAAATTTAGCCTTATTGGTAAGCGAATCTATAAGCGCCACGATGAGCAATTGCAGATATTAGAGCAGTTAAAGTTAAGTTTAAGTAATTATCAAGTTTTAAGCTCTGAAGAGGTCGAAACTAAACAAGCAGAACAAAAAGCGCTTGAGGCCAAACTCGCTGAGTTACAAAAACAAATAAAGAAATTTGAACAGTACCAAGGGTGGTACAAGCAAGCATCTCAGCAGCAACAACAGCTAAACCAGGCAGAGCAAGCAAAGCAAGAGTTACAGCAACAAATGCACGCGCTTGCTGAAAAAGCCACTGAAGCGAAACAAGCTCAGCAATGCTTAGAAATAAGAGATAACCGCGAACGCGTCACTTCGATTACAGCTCAACATGGGCAGCTTATCAAAAACCGTGAGCAGCTTTTAAACGTTGATCATGAAACACTGATCAAAGACGCTGAGCAAATGCTTGAGAAGCAAACCGCACAACTAAACCAAGCAAAGCAAGCACAAAAAGACGCGCAGCCTATTATCAGCCAGGCCCGAGAGTTAGATAAGCAACTTGCCGTATTAAACCAGCAAGCAGCGGCGCAAAAAGTACAAGCTGATAAATCGAAACACCATCATCAAGAGCTGACTAATACACTAAATAGCCATAAAGCAGAGCAGCAAAAACAGCTCGATCAACAAGCACAAATAAATAGCTATTTAGAAACGCATGCACAATGGCAACCATTAGCAAAAGACTGGTCATTCTTTAAAAGTGAGTTAAGCCGCTTTAGCCAGCAACAGCACACAATTAGCCAATCACAGCAAAACGTAAAAGCTCTTCAACCTAAAATTGATGAACAGCAAACAGCCGCGCAGCAGTGCAAAACCCTGTTTCAGACCCTTGAGCAAGAAATTAAGCGCTTAGTTGATCAAGATACCGCCTTTAAATCGAGTTTAAACACCCAATCAATGGCGGATATTGATGCGGGGCTTGAGGCGATTAAACACCTGATTGAAAAGCGCCAAGTATGGCAAACTAATCATCAGCAGTTAAAAAATTGGCAAACCCAGCTAAACACATTAAGCCAAACTGAGCAGCAACTACAAACAGCATTAAAAGATGCGCAGCAAGGTGCAGAGCAAGCACAGCAGCAGGTTTCGTTTTGTGAGCAAAACTTACAGCAAGTGCAGTTAAGAGCCAGTGAAGGGGTTAGCCAGTTACGCGCCACTTTAAAGGCAGGGGAGCCTTGTGCAGTATGTGGCTCAAAAGAGCACCCGTTTATGCATGAAGAAATGGTAAACGAGCAATTTAGTCAACTTATTAACGACTTTACCAACCAGTTAACTAACGCCAAACAGCACTTAAAAGCTCAGCAAGCATTACAGCAAGCTAAAAGTAATGAGCTGGCGGCATGCAGCCAACAGATAAGCTCGTTAAGCGGGCAAATCTCTGATCTGAGTGCGCAACAACAAAGCCTCAAAGAAACCATGGCGGCTAATCGTACTGAGCTAAATGATTTAACCGAAGATCAGTTAAACGAGCGTCAGCAACAGCTAAGCTTGCAAAAACAGCAATACTACAAAACCCTCGAGCAGCAACAACAGCTGCAAAACACGCTTGCGGCTAAGCAAACTGAGTATAATCAGCAAGGGCAAGCGCTACATAGCAAAGAGCAGCAGTTAAACGAATTACAGCAACAGCTGAATAATCAGCAAACACGTTTAAACGAGCTCAATGATGAGCATCAGCAACTCTATACGACACTGAATCAACAGTTCACCAGTGCACCTTGGTGGCAGGCACTCAATACACAAAGCATTTCTTTAGAGAACATTGCAGAGCACGTTGAGGCTTATCAAGCTTCGCTGCAAAAGGCGGATGAGCTTAAAACTAGCTTAAAAGCCATTGAGCAGCACCTTGCACATATAACGCCGCAGCTAAACGAAGCACATACCTCCTTAACTCAGTGCAACGAGCAACTAAGCCAAACTCAAAACGAATTAACGCAGATACAATCAAAGCGCGAGGGCTTATTTAGTAACGCGGCGATATCGGTAGATGAGTTTATAGCAGAGCTTGAAAAGGCGATAGATTCAGCGCAGCAGGCACTGCAACTTGCCCAGACAAACCATAGTAATGCGGTGAAGGCGCGTGACGAACAAGCCATTCAAATCGCCAATATTGAAGAACGTGAAAAAGAGCTCACCGCTGAGCAAGCAGCGCTTAATGAGCGATTTAGCCTGTGGTTTAACGATTTTAAAGCGCAGCACCCAAGCTTGGATGAGCAAGCAGTTAGTGAGCTATTAACGATAAACCCCGCTGAAATTAAACAAACTTTGGCAGATTACCACACCGCCGAGAGCAGCTTAAAAGACGCTGAGGCTCTTTTAAAACAGCGACAGCAGGCGCTGGCTCAGCACCAAAAAGAAAAGCCAGCTCTCGCTGAAGATGAGCTGCAATTACAGCTTAATCAAGCCACAGAGCAGCAAGAAAAAGCGAATAATGCACTATTACAAGTTGCGACGGAGCTTAAAACCCATCAACAAAATAGCCAAGCGCTGGCTGATAAACAAAAGCAATTGGTTGAACAGCAAAAAAGCTATGAGCACTGGCATTTACTCAATAAGGTGCTCGGGGATGCCAGCGGCAAAACCATGCGTAATTTAGCGCAAACACAAACTTTAAAAATACTGCTGCACTACGCGAATAGTCACTTACAGACACTAAATAAACGTTACAAATTAACAGCCATAGGGCAAACGCTCGATATCGCAATTATCGATAAAGACATGGCCGATGAGCAGCGCTCTGTTAATACATTATCGGGGGGTGAGTCATTTTTAGTATCGTTAGCACTAGCGCTTGGGCTTGCTTCGTTGTCGTCGAATAAAGTACAGATAAACTCTTTGTTTATCGACGAAGGGTTTGGTACGTTGGACAGTGAAACGTTAAGCATCGCGATGGATGCTCTTGATTCACTACAAGCACAAGGCCGCAAAGTAGGGGTTATTTCTCATGTATCAGAAATGACCGAACGCGTAGCCACGCAAGTGCATGTAGCGAAAAAACCAGGTGGTTATTCGACCATCTCAGTTATTTAAAGGATTAGCATGCCAACTTTTAATCACGAAGAAGCAAATCACTACGACGAACGTATTTTGCGCCTAGTTCCAGGTTATGAGCTATTACATCAAGCAACCGCAGCCCAATTAGCAACCACGCTGAACGATGATGCGTGCATTTTAGTGGTTGGTGCCGGAACTGGTAAAGAAATCATCGAATTAGCGGCGCTAAAACCAAACTGGCAATTTATTGCTCAAGACATTTCACAAGACATGCTCGATATTGCCGAGCAACAGTTTGGTCAGCATAACATCAGCGATCGCGTAACAGTACACTGCGGTGATATCAACGACATCGACACTCAATGTGACGCTGCACTGTGTTTACTGGTAATGCACTTTGTTAAAGATAATGGCGATAAAAAAACGCTGTTAAAAGCGATTCACAGCAAACTTAAAAAATCGAGCAACTTATATATTGCCGATTTAATGCGCCCTGAAACCGCTTTTGAGCGCGAATCTCAACTACAGCTTTGTACGCAGTTAGGTTTAACCGAGGTCGGCGTAGAACGCATGCGCCACAACCTAGAGCACGAGTTTTACCCATTAGACCGAATTCGTTTTTCAGAGTTAATGAATGAAACCCGCTTCAGCACCCCAAAACAGTATTTTAAAGTGCTTGGTTTTGCAGGGTATGTGGTTGGGAGTTAGGAGTAACTAGAGCTGTCAGCTTTCATATTGAAACCAACAAGTTAGCGAGCTACAAGTGGAAAGAGTAAAGTTACATCACGTAGGCGTGACATTTATTTCGCGTGATGTTTTGTAGATTGTGTAGAGCAGAGCGAAACCCAACAAGTTAGCGAGACTCAAGGGGAAAGAGTAAAGCTACAACACGTAAGCGTGAAATTTATTTCGCGTGATGGCTCTAACTTTACTCTTTGAACTTGCTAACTTTATCTTGCCTTAAATAACAGCTTTCGCCTTGATTCAAGCAACTCAATTCTGAACATGTACGTTTTAAAAAGTCGCTTGTATTAGGTGAGTTTCGCGTAAAATTTATATCGAGATAACGCCGCATCGAGGGCAGATTAAGATTGGCTAAAATGCGGAGAGAAGTGACACTCCCCATGTGTTACTGCCCCAACGAACCTGCAAGCGGCTTAAGTGGTTTGTTATATGACAATGCCTAAAGTTGCCTAGTTAAATACAAAACTAGAAGTATTTCTAAGCCCATAAACACGACACTCATAATAATGTCAAAAACCTTCCATACTGCGCCACGCTTTGAATACTCAATGAGAACTCTTTGCTGATATGACGACGATAGAAAATATAGCCAGCCACGGTAGACCCACTTAAAACTGCTCCCAATTTCAGAAATAAACTCTAGCAATCAACAACTCCTGACACATAAACAGCATAAGTAAAATTGGGAAACTATTCTTCCTGATATATAACGCCGTGTTAAGCAGCACAAAATCCTTGGCTATAATTAGCTAAGAATGAGCGCCAACCAAGCTTTAGACATCCATTAATTAATAAGCTTTTATATGCACTTTAATCTTTATCTGTGAATAAGTAATAAAGTATTTGGATGTAAATCCATACTCCAATTAACCCAACTATTGAAGCAATGAATACGATAGAATTATCTTCGTAAGTTAGGCAAGCAACGCAAAAAAGTAATGAAGCTATGATCTTATACGTAATTTTAACTTTTACGCTAATTGAGTTTTTAATAGCTAGTTTAGTCTCAACACGTTGCATTAACTTTTTGAACATACTTTTATCTGGCAAGCGCTAAAACCTCCTCACCGTTAAAGTTAACACTTAGTTGATTACAACCTTCAGATATTATTTGAACATCGACAAATGAATCTTGAGTTGCACTATACATTTTTGCATCCCAATTTACTGAAGTTAAACCAGACTTAAGGCCTTTTAAAACTACTAACCCGACTGCTTTAGCATTGTTATCATGAGAATGAACAGAGATTTCGCCTTTACTTAAGTCGACTAGCAATTTTGCTGGCTTAGTTGAATGTTTCCAAATACCAGAGATATCGCAGTCAGCTTGAACCCCTGTGGAATAAATTGAGGTTACTAAAAGAGAACTTAAAACTAAGAATCTGAGCATGAATATCCTTTGCATGTAACACCCAATTTGCGGGTGAAAATATGGGCTAAAATTAGTGACAAACGAGCGCAAGTCAAGCGTTTGAGCTCTTCTTAGTTACTTGTTAGGCGCTACTTTGAAAACACACCTTTTAGTAACTTACCATCAGCTAGATCTATTGTGCATGTATAGCCTGCAAAATTATTTACGACAACCTGATTACCGTTTAGATCTATACTTGTAAAGTTAACATAAGCATCTGAACTCTGAGTTGTGGGGTTTTCTGCTACCCATAAAACAGAGCCATCTAGATTTATACATTGGAAATTTTGTGCTACGGAATTTTGGGAAAACTCCATGTAGTCGAAAATAACTAAAATGCTCTGGTCTAATTCCTTGGCTTCCAAAATTGAGTATGGCAATTCAACAATATTTCCATTTATCTCGATTCTATTTTTATTAACCTGAATCATAGAGTATGTCTACTCCCCCATAAAAGGAGAAGGTGCTGCGCTATAATTGCGAGGCAGCGCCGTGTTTTTGTCCGAGTGGCCGAAGGTAACGAATTCATACGTTTGTTATAAGTCACTTAATCCTGATCAGATTTCCATCATCAAACCCGACAGTAACAACAGGAACATGATTAAGAATGTTATCAGCGTTGTCAGCAATAATTTCAGAAATGGACTTTGAAACTAAATCTAATAAAGTTTCCCAACCAAGTTCGCTTGTACCGGGTAGCTCAAGATACCTATATTCTGGTACATAATCTTCACTACATGCCCAATCATCATCTTCTGGATCGTATTCAAAAGAACCGATCAAATATGCTTGATAAACACTTCCAGCTTGAAACAATCCTATGTTTATTGCCTTAACCTCGGGACGATCACTTATCTGCTTAATCCATGCTTCAATTTCAGACTTCACTGCGATTCCTATGTGACTTTAATAGCGCGCGCATCGCACATCTTTCTTCCGGTATCACGCTCATATATTTAATAATTCTATTATTAACAAATAACGTAATGCATTGCTAACTATAAATTTTTTATCGGTACTAAAGATATTCAGAAAAACGGCTCAGCGCTGATTTTTATCATATTTGCAGGGTATGTGGTTGGGAGTTACCGAACCATGAACCATCGCGTGAAATAAATTTCACGCCTAAGCGATGTAAGATCGCTGCTACATCAAGGCTCGCTAACTTTACTCTTGAAACTCGCCAACTTGTTGGGTTTCGCTGCGCTCTACCCAACCTACGAACGATAGATTTTTATCGGTACTAAAGATATTCAGAAAAATGGCTCAACGCTCATTTTCATCATATTTGCAGGGGATGTGGTTGGGAATTAGCGAGCCATGAACCATCGCGCAAAATTAATTTCACGCCTACGGTAACTAATCCATCTCAGCAGCGAGTAGGCATCAACGACTTAAAGCTTATGACTTACAGCTTAAAGCGCCTTTACTCTTTCCCCTTATAACTCGCTAACTTTACCTAAGTTTGTTGGGTTTCGCTGCGCTCTACCCAACCTACGAGCTGACAGCTCTTTTAAATTCCGAGAGCCTAATACCCCGCGGCCTGTCCGTCTTTGCGGGTTTCTGATGCGCCGTAATAAACGCCGGTTTTCGGGTCTTTCAATATTGCTTGATAACCACCGTATGGGCCAACCGCGTCTTGTAAAGTGTGGCCTTTTTTCATTAACTCACGGCGGGTTTCCATTGAAAAACCTGACTCTAAGCTAACAAAACCGCCGTCTTCCATAATCTCACCGGTTGGCTGCGAAGAACCTGTGTGCAGAATACGCGGTGCATCACCGGCTTCTTGTAGGTTCATGCCAAAATCAATCATGTTGATAAGTATTTGAGCGTGCATTTGTGGCTGTGTGGCACCGCCCATTACGCCATAACTCATATATGGCTTGCCATCTTTGGTGACAAACGCAGGAATGATTGTATGAAACGGTCGTTTGCCTGGCTCATATTGGTTCATGTGGCCTTTTTTAAGGGCGAACATTTCGCCACGGTTTTGCAATACAAAGCCTAATTTTGCAGGTGTCATACCTGAACCCATGCCACGGTAATTACTTTGAATAAGCGAAACCATGTTGCCGTCTTTGTCGGCGGTGGTCATATAAATGGTATCACCTTCTACTGGGCCTGCGTGGTCACGTTTTGCGGCTTTGTTAGGATCTATCAGTTTACGTCTTTGATCAGCATATTGCTGCGAAATAAGTGTTTGTACGGGAATGGTGTTAAATGCTGGGTCAGCGTAATACTTTGCACGATCTGCAAACGCGAGCTTTTTCGCTTCAACAAAGGTGTGTACGTATTCAGGGCTATCAAAACCCATTGCTTTGATATCGTAACCTTCAAGAATATTCAGAATTTGCTGTGCAGCAATACCTTGGCCATTTGGTGGCAATTCCCAAAGCGTATATCCTCTATAATCGGCGCTCACAGGCTTAACCCATTCACTATGGTGGGCAGCTAAATCTTCATACGATAAGTAGCCGCCGTTTTCTTTCATATAGCGACCAATTTCTTTAGCAATATCGCCTTTGTAAAAGGCATCGCGGCCGCCTTTGGCAATTTTGCGATAGGTGTTTGCAAGGGCAGGGTTCTTAAAGATTTCTCCTTTTTCAGGCATTGCCCCATCAGGCATATAAACATCTTTAAAGCCTGGGTATTTACCACGAGCAGCCACACTTTTTTGCATATAATAGGCAATCAGTTCAGACACAGGGAAGCCATTTTCAGCGTAGTCGATAGCAGGTTGGAGTAAGGCTTTCATTGGTGTTTTGCCAAACTTTTTATGTAACTCAAACCAACCATCTACAGCACCAGGTACCGACACAGGCAAAGGCCCATAAGCAGGAATGTAGTCACCTTGTGCTTTTAAAGTATCAAAAGACAAGCTTTGTGGTGAACGGCCAGAGGCATTTAAACCGTAAAGTTGCTTGCTTTTGTTATCCCAAACAATGGCAAATAAATCGCCACCAATTCCACACCCAGTCGGTTCAACCAGACCAAGCACTGCATTTGCCGCAATAGCTGCATCAATGGCATTACCACCGTCTTTTAATACTTGTAAGCCCACTTGCGTAGCTAACGGCTGTGATGTTGCAACCATACCTGATTGTGCGATGACTTCAGAACGACTAGCAAAGTTATGGCCAGTGATTCGATCGTAAGCTTGAGAGGCGCCTGTTGCGCCTAAGCATACTGCTAGCACTAAGCTTTTAAATAGTGGAGTTGGTTTCATAATTTTTTGCCTTTTTTGTTATTTTTATCACTATAAAAAGCAATTAAAGATCAGGCAATGGCTTTGCGTTCTAGCGCGAAAAATCACGATTGACTTCAAATATAAGAAAAACAGCGGCTAAATTACCCAAAACCACTCCAACTTAGTAAATAGCAGAACCATTTAAGCACTGCTGTGCAACTGTCAATGTTTCTCCGTGAGAGTGCATATCCTCTGCTACAAACTGATCAACAAGAGGGTCAATTAGGTTTTCTTCCTTCATGGTATCGAGGGCGTGTTGCAGCTTAGTGATCAACTCTGGCGATGTGTTTTTGTTAAGTGCTAAGTAATTACCCACTAAGGCAGGGTGCTTTAACTCAAATACCGGCGTGACTTGGTCTGGGCTCATACCTACATTCATCAACTGTGATGACAGAGTGAGAGAGGAGCCAATCAGCAAGTCATGCTTACCTTGCTTAAACATTTTTAACTCTTCAAACTTTTTTGAGTAAGTTAAAAATTGCTGGCCTTCAGCAAGGTTAAAATCAGCAAGAACGGTTTGATAAACATCACCACGAGATACGCCAATGGTGTAGTTTTGCAACGATTGTGTACTCGTTACTTTAATGCCGTTACGGTTATTTAAACGGTATAAACATGAATGCCCAGATACCAAAGGGCCAACCCAATAAAATTGAGTTTCTCGCTTTGCGGTACGCGAAGTAGAGTAAATTCCAGCATTGGGTTGGGCAAGTGTTAGTGACATTGCGCGCTTCCAAGGCAATACACTAAACGTACAGCTCAACTTGGCTCTTTCACACAAAGATTCCATGATTTTGGTGTTAATACCGGTAAGCTGGTTGTGCTGCACAAAGTTATAGGGAGGGAACACTTCTGTATACAAAGTCAATTGTTCAGCACTCGCCACTGCAGTACTTGCTGTGAATAAACTCACTATTGTTAAATGCTTAAACATCGCTCTTAACTCCAGTTTTAGCTGGTTATTCTGGTTTAACAATTCGACTTAACTGCTTTTGCAGTGTATTTAAACAAAAAGGCTTAATGATAAAACCGTTCACTTTTGCTGTGATCATCTCATTGACCGTTTGCTTACTGTCTTCGCAGGTTACCATTAATACGGGTAAATCACTTAGGAGCGGGTTTTCGCGAATATGATTAAGCAAACATTTGCCATCCATTTTCGGCATATGCAAATCAGTAATCACCAGATCAAAGCTGTGTTTTTCGAGTAAATCAAACGCTTGAGCACCATCAGTCGCCTCCGTTATATCGTTATAATCAAGCCTGCGCAACATGTTTATCAACACATGGCGCATAAGTGGCATATCGTCAACGACCAATATTTTCATCTAGTTTACTATTAAGTTTTACAGTATTTAAAGCTTAGTTTGCTAACTCAATAACGCAATAAACCAGAAACTAAGAAAAAATATCTGCAACTAGCTGGCTAAGTCGCGCAATTTTAATATTGCTCAACTGGCGGTAATCAAAATAGGGGCAGACAATCACTCTATCAAATTTACTAATAGCAAATTCATCATCAAGCCAAGTTAGCTGGCAATGCAAAAGCCCTTCATTAATAAGCCGTTTAGCATGGGTTCGCCCAGCAATTATATGTAATTGCTTGGGTTTGCCTAATATCGGTGGGCTAAACAGTAATGCCGTTTCGCTGTTTGCTTGCAGTAGTTGTTCATCGCGAAAGCTCTGCCAATCAGCTGCTCTTTTAGCAAAATCATAATATTCACTTGGTAGTGCAAACAGTACCTTGCCATACACGTTAAAAACTTTGCGCCAACCATTGCCACATGCTTGGTTTATTTCGTTTATTTGGCCGGGTTGCATTGCATTTAAATGGTCAAGTTGTTGCCAAGCAGGCATCGGCGGGCGCTTTTCTAAATAAACAGCGACTTTAAAGGCTTCATCACCAAAACCTTGCAGTGGCCCACTATTATCGATACTCATGACTTTTTAGCGAGGATTCGATCTAGGTTATTTGCAAAGTTTTGGCGGTCTGCTTGGCTTAAAGGCGGTGGGCCACCGGCCATTTCAACGCCACTTGAGCGCATTGTTTCCATAAAATCACGAACGTTTAAACGTGAGCGAATATTTTCGGTCGTATATAACTCACCGCGCGGATTAAGCGCTTGTGCGCCTTTTTCGATAACTTCAGCTGCTAAAGGAATATCACCAGTGATCACCAAATCATTCGGCTCAATACGTTTAACGATTTCGTTGTCGGCAATATCAAAACCAGAAGATACCTGTAAACGGCTAATATACTTTGAAGCGGGTACTCGCATCGCATGGTTCGCCACTAATGTGGTAAAGGTCTGCGTGCGCTCGGCGGCACGAAATAATATTTCTTTAATAACGACGGGGCAGGCGTCTGCATCAACCCAAATCTTCATGCTGTTCTCAATCTTTAATTTTAGACATTAATAGTTTACCGTAATTGAACTAAATTAGTGCTATTAACGTATTAATTTGTTTAATTTTTAAAGGGAGTAAAAACGTGCAAACATCATTAAAGTTAATCGGGGTTTTATGTATCACAGCCATTTTATCTGCGTGTACAGGCGTGCCAGACAACATCAAACCCGTCGATAATTTTGAGTTAAACAAATACACAGGGACCTGGTACGAAATTGCACGTTTAGATCATTCATTTGAACGCGGCCTTGAGGGCATTACCGCCGAATACTCTATTAACCCAGATGGCAGTGTAAAAGTTATCAATAAAGGTTACAGCGCTGAAGATAAAGAATGGCAGCAAGCTGAAGGTAAAGCGAAGTTTGCAGAGCAACAAGACATAGGTCACCTAGAGGTATCATTCTTTGGGCCATTCTATAGCTCATATGTAGTGTTTGAATTAGATAAGCAAGACTATCAATACGCTTATATTACTGGCTATAACAAAGAGTATTTATGGTTTTTGTCGCGCACTCCTAACGTTACAGAACAGCAAATGCAGGATTTTATAAACACAGCAAAACAATATGGTTTTAAAACAGACGAGCTTATTTATGTTGACCATGAAAGCTTGTAAAGGGGCTTTACAACTGTCTTTAAATTATCACGAATGTGCAACACAACTGTAATGGATACTAGTCAAACTTAGCGTCGTTAATTTGAAACAACATGTGATCCCCCAATTTAATCCCCTGCTTGGGTAGGCATTGCCTACCCATTTTTTTTACTATTTGCTCAATTAAGCATTATTGCAAATTGGCATCAGATCAGTTTTTTACTAACTAGACTACAAAATCATCACCGAAAAGCCACTCAACAGCAAAACAGACATAGTTAATACACTGACATGCTTTACCCATGAAACAGTAAAACTGTATAAAATCATAAGTATAAGTACACTTAAAGCCATATAACCGCAAAATAGCAATGCGCCGTACCCAGCATCTGACAGCACGCAAAGCACTAAACTTAGTAAAATACTGATCCAGCCGCTGAATAAAAAGCTACTTCGCTGTTTTTCGGTTAATTTCTTTTTAAATACATCACGGAAATGATTGAATTTTGCAAGAGCAAAACAATTAAACCCTAAAAAGCACAGACTAAATTGCAGTAACTCCATCATCCTTGTTGCTCCTTTAACAGCTTGTTTTTATTTAATTTAGCCTTATTTGTAGCGGTTTTATGGCTAGGTATTTTTTTGCTTTGTAGTAAAAACAGCAGCCCAGCACAAATAAATGCACTATCAATACCGAATAAAGCCCACTGCTGAGTTAGTAAATACGTGATCCAATTACCATCTGTTGTCAGTGCATTTACCACGGGCACTAAAAAGCAAGCTATGGCATTGAGCCATGCATTATAGCGCCAGTGACGTTTTTCTATACTACTCACAGCCGAAAGTGCAACCGCAAGCCAAGTTAAGAAAAACACGAATATTTCTTCATCGGCACGCCCAGCTAACTCTATAGGCAATAAACGATTAGCAATGAAGAACGCTGAAGTTGCTAGCGGTAAGCCCATTAAAGTTATTAAATTAAGACTTTCAACAAGCTTTAAACCAAAGCTTGGTTTTTGGTCGGCTTTGAGCCTTTCGCGTAAGCGTTTTGCCCACATGATGCAGCCTGTAGCTATCATGGCACAGCCAGCTACGCCGCAGAAAAAATACAACCAACGCAGCAATGGCTCGGCTAAACGACCACTATGTAATGCTGTCATTGAGTCATAAAACTGCGCCGAAGCGCTCCAATCTTCGCCAGAACTCGCTTCAAGCTCACCTGTTACGCCATCGAATAAGTAGCGTGGTCCGTTATCTACAACCTCTTTGCCAGTTGCCAAATAAACCACTATTTGTGAGGTCGCTGTATTGGCATTTCTAACAAACACGTAGCTAATGTCGGCATTCGGTGACTTAGTATAAATCTGATCTAACACATCTTTGATTGCCACCATAGGGCGCTGCTCTTCACTGGGCTTGGCACGTTTGTTAATCGGCAATGCCTCTTCAAACATTTGCCTTAAGCCATTTTCATATACAGTCTCGGCAGGGTAGGGGAACAGCATAAATATCAGCGTGATAATCCCTGTGTAAGTGATCATGATATGAAATGGCAGTGCCAGCACTGACGAAACATTGTGTGCATCGAGCCAGCTTCGGCTGCCTTTGTTTGCTCTAAAGCTAAACATATCTTTAAAAATACGTTTGTGGATCACTATGCCTGTTATAAGCGCTACCAACATAAACAATGAGGCTAAACAAACAATTATCCGTGCAGTAAATACATCTATGTAATGTAAATCAAAGTGCAAGCGATAGAAAAAGTTACCTCCCTTGGTTTCCCGAGGTTCGGGTATTTGCTCTAAGGTATTAGGGTCTAGATGCGTATAGTTGAAAGGTGCTCGGCGCTGGCCTGGCTGTTTAGGCTCAGCAAACCCATAGCTTAAAACAGGGTTACGTGGCTCAGGTAAGTTTATCCGCCAAGATAATGAATTAGGTGCCTGTTGCTGTAATTGCGCAAACACATAATTAATTTGCTCGGCTTGAGACTGAACCCGTTGTGCTTGATGCTGCACATGGTGCGTTTCAGGCTTGGCCCAAATAGTGATTTCATCTTTAAAAAAGCTGATGGTGCCAGCAAAAAAGATTAAGAACAGTAACCAGCATACCAGCAAGCCAACCCAGGTATGAAGCCAAGTCATTGAGCGGAAAAAGCTCTCTTTCATAACCAATCCTTAATCAATGAAAGGGCCAGCAATTGCCCACCAGTTGTTAGTAAAATAGTGATCCAAACAGTCTTTAAAGACTTAACTGCAAACACCCAAATAAACACACAACAGTAAAAAAATACCGATAGAGTCGTGGTTAACAGCACGCTGTCGAGTTTATTAAGTGGTAATAACACAGCTAGTAATGAAATAAGCACACTGGTAAAGGCGTAACCACCAATGATGGCTGCAACGAAACGCAAAAACACAGCAACACGATAAGATAGGCTCACAGAGCGCTTTTTAGCTGCATTTTTAGGGCGATTGGTAGTCACTGCATCTAATGATTGAGAATGCATGATAATCCCTTAAAAAAATAACACGAGAAGAAAACCCCGTATTATATCGCCGACAAACAGAAAAGATAGTAGTTATCATTTGCATGCACGTATTAAATAATGAAACACAACCAACTAAATCGATCTGTTAGTAAAATAATGATCTGCTAGCTTTGTTCTGTGCAATATCATATGGTGTTAAGTAAATAAAAAGGGAGCTGCAATGAAAACAATAGGCTTAATCGGTGGCATGAGTTGGGAGTCTACACAAAGTTACTACCAGCTTTTAAATCAAGGTGTTAAAAACAAACTTGGGGGACTGCATAGTGCCAAGATAGTACTCGTTAGCCTCGATTTTGCCGAAATAGCTGTGCTTCAACAGCAACAAGATTGGCCACAGATGGCTGAGATACTCATTAAGGCCGCTAAGCAAGTTGAAGCCGCGGGCGCGGATTATTTATTAATTTGTACCAACACCATGCATAAACTCGCTGAGCAAGTACAAGCTGCGGTTGCAATTCCTTTGTTACACATTGCAGATGCAGTTGGTGAAAACCTGATCCAACATAACTTTAAAAAAGTGGCTTTGTTGGGCACCCAGTTCACTATGGAACAAGACTTTTACAAGCAACGCCTAGCTGATAAATTCGCCATAGACGTGTTAATTCCTGATGCACAGGGGCGTGAAACAGTGCATCGAGTGATTTATGATGAACTATGTAAAGGCATCATCAGCCCAGAATCTAAAGCTGAGTATTTAACCATTATTGATGATCTAACTCAGCAAGGTGCTGAAGCCATTATTCTTGGTTGCACCGAAATAGCGCTGTTAGTTCAACAAGCAGACACGTCTGTTCCATTACTTGATAGTACAGCACTTCATTGCGCTATGGCGCTTGAGAATAGTTTAAATTAGGAGCACACCATGTCGAACCACCATAGCTTAAATTATGTTGAATTTGCTGCTAAAGATTTAGCCGCAACAAAGGCATTTTTTCATCAGGTTTTTAAATGGCAATTTACCGACTATGGCCCTGAATACACGGCCTTTAGCGCTGAATCAGCGGGCCTTGATGGCGGTTTTTATCAAGCCCCATTAACTAGCTTAACCAATAATGGCGGCGCGCTACTGGTGCTTTATTCAAATAATATTAAAGAAACTCAAGCACAGGTAGAAAAACACGGAGGCACAATTATTAAGCCCTTGTTTGATTTTCCTGGAGGCTGTCGTTTTCACTTCACAGAGCCAAGTGGTAATGAGTTAGCAGTTTGGTCAAAGCAAGCATAGATCATATTTTTACTAACTCATGAGTACTCAATCATTATTAGAACAAGTTAGTAAATGCGTGATCTGCGAGCCTCATTTACCACTCGGAGCGCGGCCCGTTATTCAATTTAATCCGCAGGCTCGCATTTTAATTGCTGGTCAAGCACCAGGAATTAAAGTGCATGAAAGTGGCAAACCTTTTAATGATGCAAGCGGGCAAAGGCTTCGCTCTTGGCTTGGTGTAACGAGTGATGAGTTTTACGATGAGCGCAATTTTGCCATTCTGCCAATGGGTTTTTGTTACCCAGGAAAAGGGAAGTCGGGTGATTTACCGCCAAGAAAAGAGTGCGCAATTGCATGGCGAGAAAAACTCTTAGCGCAGCTCAATAATATTGAGCTCACTATTATCTTAGGTAAGTACGCGCAGGCATATCATTTACCCCACACTAAACAGCTGCCCTTAACTGAGTTAGTAAAATCGTGGCGTGAATATTGGCCGAATTACTTGCCACTTCCTCACCCAAGCCCTCGCAATAATATCTGGCTAAAGAAAAATCCGTGGTTTGAGCAACAAGTATTGCCTGAGCTTAGTAGTAAAATACGTGCAATTTTAGCAAGGTAAAAAATGGAAAATAACTTTTTTGCTGAAAACGGCTACTACCATGTAAAGGGCCTTTACACAGAGAGTGAGCTTAGCAAGGTAAGGCCAATTCTCGATAAATTTCATCAACACTGGTTGCAAGAAAACCAATCTTTTTACCAATCTAGAGGTATTAATAGCTCAGGATTAACTGGCGCTGCATGTTTAAGTGCTGAGGAAAAGTTTACTCTTTTTGAGTTTGTCAGCGCCAACACACTATTGAAACAGGTTAAGGGCATTGTTGCTGAGCCCCAGTTTATGAATACTCAACTATTCTTTAACCCTTACAACCCTAAACAAGCAAATTATTGGCATCGCGATATGCAGTATCACTTAGAGCTTGATTCGCAAAAGGCCGCTCTTAGCGGCCCTGAAGTGTTACATTGCCGTGTTGCTTTTGAAGATGAACCGGGAATAGAACTAATACCGGGTAGTCATAAAAACTGGGATTCTGATGAAGAGTTAACAGTTAGATTAGAGCAACAGGGCGCTCGAAATAGTGACTCACTAACTCGTGGTAAAAGTGTAGCACTCAAAAAAGGTGACTTACTCATATTTTCGGCAAATATGATCCATCGGGGCTTGTACGGTATGAATCGTTTTGCCCTAGATATTTTGTACTTTGAACGTCACCCAAGCCTTAATGAGTTTGTACAAACTGGATTTTTACCAACTGCACAACAAAAGCAGCATCTAAAAAACCCTATGGTATTCAAGTAAGCATAAAAAAAGCGGCTCACTCGCCGCTTTCTTTATTTGATAGTGCTGTTACTGCAACATTGCGAACAGTTCTTTTAACTGCGGCATATACTGCTTAACTAAGTTGACGTTACTTTCGCTAACATCTGCTGTTGCAGTACTTGCTTTAACACCTTCTAAAGCACCTGCCATTGAACGAGTACCCGCATCAGATGATGATGCCGTAAGGCTTTGTAAACCACTCATTGCTTGGTTTACACGTTGCTTGTTCTCTTCTGACATACCCGCTTTAAGGTTTTCTAAATACGCCATTGATACCTCTGAGCCAACAGTAACTAACTGCTCTGGCGTGAAACCATATTGTTTGGTAAGGGCTTCGAACTCAGTATAAAGCTCATGCTCTTTGATGTGACCCAGCGCATCCATAACTGACGAACTGTCAACACCATCAGAACTACCTAGCATACCACCAAGGTTTACAGTATCTAACTCAGATTGGCTTTGTGACCAATTAACGACTGCAGGAAGGGCTTTAATGTAACGCTGTAGCTGATTTTCAGAAATATCTTCTGCGAAGCTAGAAAAACTCATCGCAAGTAGGCTCATAGAAATAAGTAGTGCTTTCATCGTGATCTCCTTTCTTTCAAAATGGTTAGCAACTGGCGCAAATAGTCGAGCTATTATGTTTAGCCAATTACAAATGTTACAATGCCTTTTTTACCATAGCTAACTGAACCTGATGTTAATTATTTCTAATACCGTCACAATTGATGAATGGGAACTCGACTTTAGTGCGATCCGCTCGCAAGGCGCAGGCGGGCAGAACGTCAATAAAGTAGCTACAGCTATTCATCTTCGTTTTGATATTAATCGCTCAAAGTTACCTGACTTTTACAAACAACGTTTACTTAATTTAAGTGATTCTCGAATTACCAAAGAGGGCGTTATTGTCATAAAGTCGCAAAGTCATCGCACGCAAGAAATGAACAAAGAAGATGCGCTTAATCGTTTGAAAGAATTAATCATTAATGCAACACAAATACAAAAGAAACGAAGAGCAACAAAACCAAGTAAAAGTTCTCAGAGAAAGCGCATGGACTCTAAAACAAAAAGAGGACAAACAAAAGCATTAAGAAAAAATGTAAAATTCTAACTTTCACATCAGAAGATCGTGTCAAAAATAAGCAGAACTGTAAAGAAGTGTAACTTGTTAACAAAGTTAATTGATGGTTAATCCTGCCGCGTCTATAATGGTAATACAATTTCACTGCTAATTAAGGAGCCGGGTATGGGCCAGAAATCACGCATTGTTGCCGCTGCAATGATAACGCTGTCAGCTTTGCCTATGTCGAGTTTTGCTGTAGATTCATGGCAAGCCGGAAGCGCGTATCCGCAAGGTAGTGAAACCTGTTATAACGAAATTCTTTATAAAGCCAGATGGTGGGCAACCCCAGGAGAAGAGCCTGGCAGTTCACAATGGGGCGCTTGGGTTGCAGATGTCGCCTCAAAAACCTGTGTACAGAGTGTTGTAAAAAAACAAGACGATTTACTAAAGTCTCTACCTACAATTTTCGAACCAAATAACAATAAAAAAGGGAGTTCTGATTAACTCCCTTTTTAATCTTTAATCAAACGTGTGATGCCTTGTCATTTCAAAGCTATTTAAGATGTGATGCATTATGTACACCGCACATAAGCTCAATAGTATGGCCACAGACACCGACGAAAAACGATAGAGCGCGCTGTAAACCAGATCTTGCCCCGGCCCTAATGACTGGCCAAACAAAATACCAAATGTCGTGATAATACCAAAGCCAACACCCGGAATACCGCCACCAATTATGTGATAACGACTAAAGATAAAGGTCAAAATCCACAGAATTAACGCAGGAAATATCAAAATATCTGTATGGTTATACAAAAATAACTGTGCCACTAACGCTAAGTTACAACCGATTAAGGTGCCTATCGCGCGTTGCCATGCAGCCATACCCGCCGCTTTCCAGCACAACGAAAACAATATCAGTACCGAGGCCGCTTGAGCAGAGATAGAATCTTGTAAATCAAATACCTGAAATACAACAAATGATAAGGTCGCTACGGTTGAACAAAGTAATACTTCATGGCGCACACTTTCTTTTGCTTTCTCTGGCATTACCCGACCTTGGCGCGGTGCAACATCAGGGAATAAACCATGCATTAGCATCGAAAACAGCACAGTTACGACAACTGCAACAGCGTTACTAATGATCAGCGGATAAATACTGATACCACCGCCGGTGTAGGTCGAAAAATGCAATTGAATCGACAAGCTCACCACTGTTGTGGCACCAAATAAAAAGTTAGCACCACGGCTCATTTGATAGAACAAAAAGGCAAAGGCTATAAAGCTCATCATTGTCATTACAACAGGCAAGTGTGCAAACAACCCTTGTACAACCAATACGAATAGCGCACTGAACACAGCGCCTGCGTAAAACTGACGAATAATATGCATGTTAAGCACAGGCACTAAACCGAGCAATAACATAGGGTAAACAGTGAAAAAGATGCCATTCGGCCAGTTCATCAATTTTGCCAGTGAAAACCCTAATGCTGAGCCCGTAGCAATGCGTAGCGCTTGGCGTAAGCCATTACCATCGAGTTGCAATACTGACATAACTCACCCAGCCTTAGTAAATAAAGTGCAGAACACTAATGAAGCGAATTTGCATGCTTGCAAACCAGCTGCCAATGCTAGAGTCAGGCAAAAGTTGCACAGTTGCACGCGCACCACTTGGAAATTTTGCCAGCATCTGGTGTTCATCTAGCTGAATATGGATACGTTGACGCTGTGCATCTCGTACCCAACGGTTGCTGCTTTCAGTGGCACTGAGTAAACCGTTAGCATTAAGCTGGCCATCACTCACACCCGCTTCAAAACTAACAATTTTGCCTGTAAATACTTTGCCCGGTAGCGCATCAAAGCTGACTTTTGCAGTGCTACCAACTTGTACGTGAACTAAAGACTTTTCACGAAAATCAGCCACTAAATCAGCTTTATTAGCAACTATAGCCATTAACGGTTGGCCCTTATTAGCATAGGTACCTGGTGTTACCTGTAAGTTTGCTGTTTTACCGTCGGTATCGGCTGTCACTGTGGTGTACGACAGGTTTAGTTTCGCTTGTTCAAGCTGGTTTTGAGCATGACGAAGCGCTAAATTGTCATCCCCTATTTTACCGCGCGCTAATTTAGCCTCGCTAAGCTGGGCTTCAATTGCAGCCACATTGGCTTTGCTTGATTGATAGTTCGCATTTATAGTTTCGTACTCTTGCTCTGAAATAGAACGCTTTTTCAATAGCGACTCACCGCGTTCAAACAGCAACGTTTGCTCATGTAGCTTAGCTTGAGCAGCCGCTAACTGTGCTTCTATTGCTTTCACACTGCTATCTAAACGTTGGTTTTGTAGTTTTGCATCATCATATGCAAGTTCAGCTTGTTGCACGGCAAGCTCAAAAGGCTCATCGTTAATCTTAAACAAGGCTTGCTGTTTTTCGACAGCTTGATTATTGGTCACTAATACGTCGGTTACGCGACCACTTACCTGCGGGGTCACTTGCACCACAGGGTGATACACACGGGCCTGCGGTGTAACTGGCATATACAGATCAGCAATCACAAAATATAAAAATAAAACAATAAAGCCCGCTAAAGAGATTTTTACGTAACGGGCAAACTTTTGATCTGGTGTCATGACGTTACTTATCTCCTGAATAATGACGGATACACTGACGGGCGTTTTGCTCCATCTGAATTAAACCATGCGCCATGGTATCGAGTTGCTCAGTGGTTAAATCAGCATAAAGATGCTGTTTCACATCAGCAATAATCACCTGCAATGTGTCTAACAATTGTAGACCTTGTTCAGTGAAGTACAGACGTTTACTGCGTTTATCTTCAGCATCAGCTTTACGAGCAATAATCTCTTGTTGCTCAAGCTGCTTAATAGTGCGAGTTAGTGAAGGCATTTCAATGCCTAAGCTATTTGCCAACTCTTGTTGCGTACAACCTTGGTTTAGATGAAACAAGTGCATCATCGCAGTCCAGCGAGATTGAGTAAGACCCAAAGGCTCAACCGCCAAAGTGACAGCATCGCGACATAAACGATGCACACGGCCCATACTGCCGCATAATGTTAAATCAAGAGTTTCGTGAAAAGGGGGAGTGGAAGACATGATGCGCTCCATTTACTTAGCATGCTAACTATTTTAATATAGTTAGCATGCTAAGTAAATATTAGTGCAATTAATAAAATAGATAGCTGTGTTCGATAAAAGCGAACAACTGCAAAAGTTATCTGATAGATAACACTATTTAGCAATTAACTCTTTGATATGGTTTTCATAGAGGTCTAATTTATCAGCTACAAAGCCTGTGTGTTGGAACCGTACTACGCCTTCTTTATCGATTAAAAAGCTGCTCGGCATCCCTTTAAGTTGATATTGTCTGCCAATAACAGCATCTGGGTCGTAAATAATATTAAAGTTCACTGCAAACTCAGCTAAAAATGCATCTGCATCACTGCGCTCAACATCAATGTTTACAGCAATTACTTTAAGCCCTTGCTGTTGATACTTGCTCTGCATAGCTATAAACCAAGGAAACGAGCGTCGACACGGGCTGCACCAAGACGCCCAGAAATCGAGTAACACGACTTGCCCTTTGTATTGATTCAATAGTTTAGACAACTGCTGCTGACTTGCTGCTAAAGGTGGGGGTGAAGGGTGCTCTGCCATAGCAGCAGAGCTCGTAATTAAAAGAAAGGCTATTAAGGCGTATTTGATCATTGGTAATTTAATAAATTCGCTGGTGAATATTGGTCAGTGAGCACCTTGGTATCCGCTGGCCAATCTTGATTACCCTTAGTATAAAACAAATGCTCGCTGAGTAACTGCAAATCAACATCGTAAGGGGTTAACTTATTTGCGAGTTTGTTGACGCGTTCGGCTAACTGTTGCTGGCTAGGCATAGTCTCGAAGCCAGCTAAAATAATGCGATTAGAGTTTTCATCGGTCACAACATTAACAAAGTCACCAAACACATCGAAGTAAGTTGCCGACTCATGCTGGTACAATTTACTCGATGAAAAAGTATTTGCAGCGACAATTCCACCATCAGCCAAAACACTTTTTACTTCCGCAAAAAACTCCTTAGTGAGGAGGTGCTCAGGGATATAATCGCCGTTAAAGGCATCAAGAATAATCCAATCGTACTTTTGTTTTTTAAGTGCGGCACGTTTAATAAAAATTCGGCCATCTTGCACCTTAGACGTTACGTTATCAGTTTCTACAAAGCTAAAATAATCACGGGCAACTTTTATTACCGCTGGGTCAATTTCGACATTTTCGATATGAGCGCTAGGGTAAAGCTCATGAATGGTATTTGAGAGTGAACCTCCCCCTAAACCTATGATCAGTACATTTTTAGGGTTATCAATAAATAGTAAGCTTGCAAACGTCATTTTGGTGTAATTAAACACCAGCTTTTTAGGCTCACTCTTATACATACAACTTTGCGTACTTTTACGGGTTTTTTCGTTAAATTTTAAACACAGTAAATCGCCAGTCTTCTCCACTAAAATATTGCGATAAAGCGAGCGCTCTTTATGGATTACTTCGGCTAAGCTGCTAAAAGGCAATGTCATGATCAAACAAACCATTAAGACTCTAAACATACAGCACGCTCCTTCGTTTTTAATTGACTAACAGCAATTGCAAGCAAACCAAGCGCGCCTAATACCGCAGCAAAGGTTTTAATGATGTCGTTAACATCGAACGCTAGCACCATATAAAAAGAGGTAATAATCGTGCCAAGGGCGCTTCCTAGGGTGCTCACAAAATACAAACCACCGGCAACCTGACCACTTTTTTCATGATCGGTAACCAATAATCGCACTGAGTAAGGTGAGATCATGCCGAGTATTGTTGTAGGAATAAAAAACAACGCCGTTGATGCCAGCAACGAGCCGTAACGACTGTCTTCAACATGGGTGAAAATAAAGGTCATAATTGGCTCAGCAAACAATACTATTGGCACCACCATAATACTCGCTACAAAGAAAATGAGACCATATTTAGTTAACGAAGGATTGCGGGTTGAGAGCTTACCGCCAAGTAAATAGCCGAAAGATAAGCTCAACATAAATACAGTGATAATACTGCCCCATATATGCACACTGCTACCAAAGTATGGCGCTAAAATTCGCCCGCCTAAAAGCTCAATTCCCATAATGCAAAAGCCGCTACTAAAGGCTAAAAAGTAGATAAGCGCATTGATTTTATTCATTAAACACCCGCTGATTTTGTTGTTATTTTACCCATCTTAACCTGATGCAGATAAGGATGCCATGACTGTTTTTTAAGCTGTAAAGGCCGTTGACAAAATATAGTCTTTTAAAAATAAATAATTAAAAAGGCTAGGTTAAAGTACACATGCTCTGGTATTTTACTGGGAACAAAATAAGCACGGAAAAATGCAATGGATCAGCAAGTAACGAAAATAAATATAGACAACCCAACGACTTTATTTGGCCTCAAAGTTCGCACCAGCAATATGAAAGAAATGAGTGGTGAAGGCGCTAAAATCGCTGGCTTATGGCAGCAATTTTACACAGACATAGCGCCAAATTTAACGCCATCTAGCCAAGTTTATGGCGTGTATACTCATTATGAATCTGATGTCACAGGAGAGTTTGATGTATTTGCATGTACTGACATGCAAGTCACGTCATCAGAGGTAGAACAAACTACACTCGCTACAGGTAACTACCTTCGCTTTAGCGGCAAAGGCGCAATGCCACAAACCGTTATCGATGTTTGGGGCCAAGTTTGGCAGTACTTTAGTAATGAACAGTGCCCGCATATTCGAGCATATAAAACTGACTATGAGTTCTATAAAAGTAGTGAAGAAGTTGAAGTATTCATTTCAGTTGAATAACGCCAAACCCTATTTTTAGTGTAAAGCCCCATTACAGATAAAGCCGCTTATTGCGGCTTTTTATTTGCTAAAAGGTATATTAATCCTTGTTGTTATCTTCAAGAATAAGATTCTTTAAAATGGGTCGTACAACTACCAAGATTAAAGTAATAAGTACTATCGAGGCCATTGTCATGCGAACTAATCGGAGAAACCATTCAGTTTGATGAATAGGCCTATTTTCCTTTGCTTCTTGTGATTCAAGTAAGGCACATGCTTGTGGTATTGAACTAAATGTATCTTTATTTGGATAATCAAAGACGAAACCTACTTTAGCAAGTGCTAGCCTTGCTTGGTCTGAATGAAGAACATCAACGTACAAAATATGATTTTTAATATCAGCCTTGTAAGGTATCTCTTCAACGTCCAGTACATCAACTATCTTGACGGCATTGACTAAGCGCATATCTTGTACCAAAGGCCGGTATTCAGGAGCTCGAGACCATATAATTACAAATATAGCGAATACCAAGGATAGGCATAATAACCCCCACAAGGTGTAACGCTTAGGCAGAGACTCTAATATATGCGGCGGTTTATTGCTCATTATGACTTCCAATTCAATAAGTTAACTTTCATAATATAAAAGTTTTGATACGTAAAAAAGTAGTTATATACAAATAACCATCATTTAAGTTACTGTGTATTAGTAACTTTTAGTCACCAATAAGGATGTTGTTGTGTATAAATTACTCTTATCTACCTGCTTATCTCTCGCTGTTTTTTCTACTAGCGCAGCAAAAATTATCGATGATGAACACGTAACAAAAGAAACAGACTGCTTCACAGGTATCTTTGCTGACTATGATTCGTGGCATCAATTTATTGCGCAAAAGAATAAACGCAAAGCTAAAAACGAAGAAGCATACTTAAAGCGCATTAAAGCCTTTGAAGAAACCTTTCCACAAGATATGTTCGATAACTTTAAAACAAATTTAACCTGCCATAATTTTAAATATCAGGTCGATGATGTTGAGGTGCTTGGTTATATCATCAAACCTAAAGTCATCAAGAATAAGCTACCTGTGTTAATTTATAACCGCGGCGGTAACGGTAATTTTGGCAGTGTTTATTTTGCAGCAATGATGCGCAATTTATTTCCTTTAGCAGAGCAAGGCTTTGTGGTTATCGGCAGTCAGTACCGCGGAACACTAACAAAAAATGATGACTTAGATGAATTTGGTGGCAAAGATGTTAACGACGTACTTGCGCTTATTGATTTTATTCCTCACATAGCAAGTGCAGATGAAAGTCGAATTGGCATGTTAGGAGCGAGCCGAGGCGGCATGCAAACCCACCTTGCGATGCAACACACAAACAAGATAAAAGCCATTGCAACCATTGCGGGGGCGACTGATTTAGTCAAAGAGCTTACGTTTAGACCTAACATGGAAAAAAACGTGTATGTGCGTCGTATCCCCAATTATAAAGAGAACAAACAAGCAGAGCTTGAAGCACGCTCTGTGATGAACTGGGTTGATCAGCTCTCACCTAAAGTGCCCATATTACTTATTCATGGCAGTGACGATAAACGAGTATCGGTCGATAACTCAATTCAATTTGCCAAAGCGCTAGATAAGCATCATATCCCCCATAAACTTATAGTGTATGAAGGTGATGACCACTTTTTAATGAACCATAAAGAGCAACTAGAAGCAGAGTTAGTTAATTGGTTTAACACCTATTTGTAAGTTTGCTTTTCGTCATTACTGAGCTTTATAAAATTTATCAAAAACGAATAAATGTACTCTTATTACTCTGTTTAAAGCTCATTCACTCTAATGAGTGCTACGTTTAAATAGTAATAAATACATAACCCCCTTAACTCACGTTTTAGCGCATAGTTATATACTGCTTTTTGAGTTAAAACCTATTTTCAAAATGGAAATATAAGAGCCATATTATGTATGAATCACTCTTAAAATGGGGCTTAGATAGCCTTACTAAATTTGCTGGAGCAAAAGGGCAACATGAGTTAACCATACTTGTAGAAGCTATAAAAACAAAGAATACTATGATTATCGAAAGATATAAGCAGTCGTGGGCATTAAATGAGAAATTGTCCGAGCTAATTATTGAATTGGAAGTTGATTTAGACTCTTTCGTTCAAAATTCAAAAGAAACTGACGGCTCTTGGAAGTCAGCTCGTCAGTTTCTTGGTTCACTGAAATCTGACTTTCATCCTAAATATTACCGTAAGTTATTAAAATTAAGAGCAGGGTTTGAAGGAACAAATGACATTCTTTCTGCTTATACGTTTATATTTCTAGATATTTTTAATCTTGAGCACTTAGTTGCTTACAGTAAAGATAAGCAAAAATATTCTAGAGGAGAAATATGTCGGTGTTATCGAAGACTATGGACAATGTATGGGGAGATCATTTCTTCGATTATCAGAATCAGCTCTGGAGATTTAAGGTTTTGGGTAACTGATATTCCTTATATTCGACATGCTGATAATTGGGCTAAATTTGATCTTGAACAATTTAAGCACATCTATCCTCGAGTCAGTTGGTGCAATAAACGATTTTATATTTCCTTAGAATCAAAAAAAGGGCTAGATAAATTTTGGTATGAACTTGCAGAACATCATAACAATAATAGAGAGTTAGCTAAGAAGAAACAGAATTCTGATTAAAATGCTTATTATCTGTAACGGGGGTTTACAGTTTGTATGAAAAAACCGCAGCATAATGTCTAAGCTGCGGTATTTTTTAATAAAGCATATTTACTTGTTAAGTAAATGCTTTTCGAAGAAGTTAGCCATCATAGTGTGATAGTGCAGGGTAGTGCCTTTACCTTCTCGTAGGCTGTGAGAACGGTTCGGGTAAGAGAAAAACTCGAACTGTTTATTGTGCTTAACTAATTCGTTAATTAAACGCTCTGAGCCTTGGTAGTGAACGTTATCATCTCCGGTACCGTGGATCAGTAGCAACTTACCTTGCAGATCTTTTGCAAAGGTGATTGGAGACGTGTTGTCATAACTTTCAGGATCGGTATTTGGGTTACCTGCATAGCGCTCTTGGTAGATAGTATCGTACAAGCGAATATCTGGCACAGGGGCTGAGGCAATACCAACTTTATATTTATCACCATGGCGGAATAACAAATTAAGCGTTGAACTACCACCACCTGAGTGACCCCATACACCAACACGGTCGGTATCAATGACATCCCAACGTTTTGCCATTGCATCAAGGGCGTCAACTTGGTCACGCACGGTAATAGAGCCTATTTTTTTATAGATAGATTTACGCCAATCTCTGCCCTTTGGTGCGCGCGTACCGCGGTTATCAACAGAGGCAACAATAAAGCCTTGCTGAGTTAGATACGACTTGTATAAGTAACTGTTACCTTCCCAGCGGTCTTGTACTGTTGAGCCCCACGGCTCACCGTAAACATAGAAAACGATTGGGTATTTTTTACTTTTATCCATATTTGCTGGGAACATGATGTAGCCATCAAGCTCAATACCATCGCGCGCATTAACCGTAAAGAACTCGTGAGTCGGTAACTGCTCAGTCGCTAATTTCTCTTTTAATGCTTTGTTCTCAACTAAGGTTTTCACATTGCTGTGATCGCTTACTTTGATGATCTCTTTCATTGGTGGGGTGCCAAATTTAGAGAAGGTATGCATTGCCCAAGAGGTGTCTTTAGACATGTAATAGCTGTTTGAACCATCAAATGACTCAGGCGTTACGCGCACCGGTTTAGAGCTGCCATCAAGCGAGGTACGGAATAAATAACGCTGACCTGGATCATCCGGTGATGCAGTAAAGTACATAACGTTTTTATCTTCGTTGAGCGCTAACATATCAATGATGTCGTACTCGCCCGGTGTTAAATCAACAACCGTTTTGCCATCGCGAGATACACGGTACAAATGACGCCAGCCATCACGCTCACTGTGCCAAATAAAGAACTTACCGTCTTTAGACCAATTAGCTTTATAAAACCACTCAATAAAGGCATCGTCTTTATCTTCAAGTATTTTAGTCAGCTGTTGTTTTTGCCAGTCGAATAACCAAACCTTGTTATGGCTTTGCGGACGGTTAAGATCTTGGATCATCAAAGATTCACCTGTGCCTGCCCAACTAATACGTGGAATATAACGATCGCGATTATCGCCACCTAGTTCAGCCCAGCGAGTTTTCTTGTCGCTAAGACTGACCACACCTACTTTAACCGCAGAGTTCATCTCGCCGGCTTTTGGATACGGGAATTCTTTAAGGGTAGGGTAGAGATCGTCGGTGTTATTGATCATGGTGAAATATTTCACGCCACTGGTATCAAGTTGCCAATAGGCAATTGATTTGTTGTCTGGACTCCAGCGGAAACCATCACGAATGGTAAATTCTTCTTCATATACCCAGTCAAAATTACCATTAACGATAGTGTCGTTACCGTCAGTGGTTAAAGCAGTCACAGCCTTACTGCCCACTTTTTCCATGTAGATGTTGTTATCACGCACGTATGCTACTTTTGAGCTATCTGGTGAGAACTTAGCAAACATTAGCTTTTTCGCTTCGATGTTTTCGCCACCTAACTGATATAGCGAATCAGTTTCGAGGTTTAAAAGCCAAAAATCACCACGGCTACGTGAGCGCCACACTTGCTCGCCATTGGTAAAAACCATCAGCCATTTACCATCTTTAGACCATTGATAGCTTTCAACGGTGAGTGGCTCTTTATCACCTTTTGGGATTAATTTTTCGTAGCTAACAAGTACCTTACGACCCGTTCCATCGGCGTTATAAAACACAATATCATTGCCTTTTACGCCGTGCTCATCGTCTTTAGCTTTGTCGTCTTGGGTATTTTTATCGCTTTCGCGCTCTTCGAGTACCGTATAGCCAGTACCATCATCGAGCCACGTAAAATAGGTGCTACGCTCAGCTTTAAAGTCTTTTTCTTTATAAATTTGTTCAAGCGAGAGCGGATTAGCCGTTGCGTTCACTGTTGCTGATGGGGTGCTAGCTTGCTCTGTAGTTGAGCATGCCTGCAAACCTAAACCTGCAACCACAGCAAACGCAAGGGTTGATGTTTTTATTAAATTCATTTTGTTGTTCCTAGGTTTTAACTTACCTAGCGTACCAAATTAGATGAATAAAATCTGAGCTTTTATCGTGTTATCAAGGGGGTTGAACTTAAACTTAATCGTCCCACAAGAACATACTGGCTTGCTTGTTAGCAATACGTAGTTCGTAGATATCACTACAAGGGCGCATCGCCGCACCATAGCAAACATGTAACGGCAATAAGTGCTCTTCTCGAGGATGGCTAAAACGCGCCGCAGGGGCCATTTGCCATTCTAATAGCTTAGCTTGACGCTGCTGCTCACTCAGCTCAGTATTGCCACATACATCAACTAACCATTGCTCAAAAGCCATATTTTGCGCTTTAATTTCAGCGGTTTCAGGGGTGAAAAATGCGCGCATATTATGAAAAGTAAAGCCAGAACCAATGATCAATAAATTATCGTAATCAAGTTGTTGTAAAGCCTCACCTATCGCTAGGTGTAAGCTTGGCTCAAGGCTTGGATGTAACGACAATTGCACACAAGGTATATCTGCTTCTGGATACATAATTTTCAAAGGCACATACATACCGTGATCAAAGCCACGAGATGGGTTTAATGCGCTATCGATATTAGCTTTTGCCAATACCTGATGTACTTTTTCGGCAAGGGCTGGTTCACCTGGGCTTGGGTACTCAATACTGTAAGCAGGCTCAGGAAAACCATAGTAATCATAAATTAGCTCAGGAGCAGCGCTCGAAGTGATGCTAATAGGGTTCGCTTCCCAGTGTGCACTCACCATCAAAATAGCAGATGGCTTTTTAATTTTTGCTGCAATAGACTGCAAACAAGTAACCATATCGGCATGACTTGGATCGCCAAGTAAAGGCATAGGGCCGCCGCCATGTGAAACAAAGAAAACGCGTGGCTTTTGCATAAATGTACTCCTTAAATACGCTTATCTCTATAGTGCACGCACAGAGGTACAATAACTAGCCACAAAAACGCACAACTAAGGTGTGAATTTACACATTATGAGTTTGTAAGCACTAACTTATACCAATTCGCTTAATAAAGTGGTCTATTTTGAGGCAATAAAACCTCGTTGATAACAAGGCAAAAATTTCGTTATTTAGTTGTTCTAAATCAGAAATTTTTAACGCAGGTAGCGACAGGTTTAATCCCTCAAAATGATTAAGTATTATTGCGGATTGGTATTAAATGCCAAGCTACGTTCATAGCAGGGACTTGCCCTTTTAAGCCACCTTCGAGAGGTTCTTTGCACAGTAATGTTAGTTGATAAAAAGCATCGTAGTGCTGATGTAGTTCATCGGCGACCACACTAAACGGCGGACCCGAAAACTCACTTTGCTGATACTCAAAGACCACCACTAACTGTTTAGCTCTATTAGTTAATTCAAGTAAATGCTGGGTATAGCGAATGCGCATGGGCTTTGGTAGCGCAACTAAAGCGGCACGGTCATAAACTGCGTTGATAGGGCCAAGATCAGCTGCAGTAAGTGCAAAAATATCACCCACCCAAACGGTTAGATTTGCGCCTTGGTAACGTAATAGTTCGCCGTGTTGGCTAATTTCGGGTTCTAGCTTTAACTCATCAAATAACTGCTTAATGGCAATCTCACTAAGCTCAGCCCCAACAACACGCATACCTTGCGCTAGCAAATAATGAATGTCGTGAGTTTTTCCGCACAGTGGTACAAAAACAGTATAGCCTTGCTGCAAATTCAAGTTAGTAAAATACTGATCTAGATAACGGTTAACGTCTCCTTCATGAAAACCAATTTCGTTATTTTCCCAACGTTGATGCCAATGCTTTGCGTCCATTACATACTCCTAAATAAATTGAATGAATTGAGCTGATAAATATATTCCGACACCAAAAAGTAGGTGAGTTACAGCACTTTTTAAGCGGGCTTGAAGTGGGTTTGCTGTTTTCGTAGCCATTATCCCCATCCCTAAAGCGGGCTGCATAACAAAAAATGGCATAGATACGCTAGCTAATCCAAATATACATGCAGCGATTAAGGTGGGCTGTTCAAGCCAAGCAATACCGACCAATAATATAAATAGAAACGAAAATAAAACACCAATAAAGTAGTGTAAACACCAGCCAAACACGCACTCAAACTGCTTAACTGGACTAGTTGCTATATTCAGGTGCTTAAACTTTCCATCTAATAAACCCAAGCCCCAACGGCCAACTAAACAAAAGTTTAATGACGGTATCTTAAACACTTTAGCCAGCAGAAAAGCATAAAGATCAATGAACAAAGTCGCCGCTATGCCTACAAAAGTTATCACATAAATATCATTAACACTCATAATTAGATGCTCTTAAATGATTTAATAAAAGACATGATATCTAATTGCAAAAATGCTAAAAATAGCAAGATAAACAAACTATGATTGCATAAATGAGAATATGATTGACGATATTGCCCTATTCATACAGATTGTTAAACAAGGCGGCCTAAGTAATGCGGCTGAGAGCTTGTCGTTGCCTACCGCAACTGTATCGAGACGCTTGCAACGGCTTGAGCAACGCCTAGGCGAGCAGCTTTTAAATCGCTCAGCAAGGCAATGCACGTTAACGCAAGCAGGGGAGGTGTATTTTCAAAGTTATGTTGAATTAATTGAGCAATTTGAACAAACTCACCGCCAACTTAATGAGCAAAAAGCACAATTGTCAGGAAAGCTTAAAGTTTTAGCACCTCTGAATATTAGTCATGGTTTCTTAAAGCCGATGTGGCTCGCGTTCACTAAACAGTACCCTGATATTCAACTTGAGCTATTGCTTAATAATAAACTTGAAGAGCTGAGTAAAAGCCAAGCTGATATAGCAATAAGAGTCGGGCCGCAGGCTGACTCTATGCTCCATCAAAAAAAGTTAGGCAGTGTTGATACCTTATTTGTAAGCACAAAAGCATACCTTGATTCGGCACCTACCATAGAAGAGCCAACTGATTTAAAACAGCATAGGTTAATTGGTACCACGTTGAGAAGTAAGTGGCAGCTAACCAATACACAAACGAATGCAACTTATACTCACATGTGCCGATTTGCTACTACTTTTAACGATACTGGATTTGTAAAATACTTAGTTTGTGATGAGCAAGGTATTGCTTTGTTACCTCGGTTTGAAGTTATAGATGAATTAAAATCTCAGCAGTTAGTTCAAGTACTGCCACACTGGCGAGGGGAAAACCGCGACATTTATGCTATCTGGCCAAGCGCACGTTTACTGAGTAAAAAGGCTGTCTGTTTAAAACAGTTTATAACCGACTATATTGCTGAACAATTATAACGTCTGCCATTGATATTCCATCTGTTTAGCAGTAAGTAGGGCGTGCTCGTAACTAATAAACTCAGCGACTAACGCTAGGCTCATATCAATGCCAGCAGAAATTCCCCCAGAGCTGGTAAACTTACCATCGGTGACCCAACGAGTATCTGCAATCACATTGAGATCAGAAAACAAAGCAGCCAGCTCAGGTTGATCTTGCCAATGAGTCGTGACATTTTTACCGTTCAAAAGCCCAGTTTTAGCAAGCAAAAATGCCCCCGTACAAACACTCGCAACACGCTTGGTGTTAGTGGCTGTGTGTTTTAACCAAGTAATAACCTTTGCTTTTTCTAGCTCTCGTGTATGGTCGCCACCAACCACAACAAGGAGATCAAGGGAAGGGCAGTCAGCAATGCTGTAATGGGGGTTTACACTATAACCACCGCGGGCAAGTACAGGACTATCACTTTCGGCAATTAAACTCACTTGCCAATCATTATTCGCTAGGCGCTTAGCAGTACTAAACACCTCAAACGGACCTGAGAAATCGAGTACTTCGGCATCATCATAGATGTAAATTCCAATATTCATACAATTGTTCCTATTATGTGGATTTATTTCTCAAGTAAAAAAACGTACTATGCCATTTTTGCAGTTCGTTAATGACATATTATTAAATTGCGCACTGTATACAAACAAAACTTCAAGGCATTGTTAATGCGTTTTTTATTATTATTGAGCGTGCTGCTGGTTGGTTGTAAAACAACACAGCAAAGCGTTGCTGAAATTAGTGAAGTATCGCCGGGCACTATTTATTTTCAGGGCGAAACATCAAAGCAAAATGTTGAAAAGTTCGAACAGTTATTAGTAAGTAGCGCTCAACAAATCAACACCTTGGTTATTAATAGCCAAGGTGGTGATGTAATGGCGGGTTTACATTTAGGTGGCTTGGTTCATGAATATCAACTCGATGTTGTGGTACACGAGCTTTGTGCATCGTCTTGTGCCAACTATGTACTTACCGCAAGCCCACATGTCCTCGTTGAAGAGCAAGCCGTTATTGGCTGGCATGGGGGCTCATTACAGCCATTATACGTGCCCATGGAGCAACCACCTGAGGTCGCTAGCTATATAGCAAAATGGCAAGCCGCAGAGCGACAATTCTTCGATATCATTAATGTTGAACAGGCGGTTACTATCATAGGTATGATGCCTGGTATTACAGAAAAACGTGATTCTGCTATTTATAGTTACGACGCTCAAACCCTGAAGCGTTTAGGGTTGCATATTGAGTTTGCTGGTGCGCAAACAGGGATGTCAGCAAGTGGCGAAAAACTAGCGCAGGTATTCGAACTTGAAGAGTCTGTACTTAACCACTTTTTGATGCTCAACGATATTGTTTCAGCAGAACTTATTAACTAATAAAAAGCCAACATGACGTTGGCTTTTTATTAGTTATGTTGGCTAAGCCAAGAGTGGATTTGTTTAGCACTTCTTGGTGACACTATTTCAGCACGACGTTTTAACTCTTTATGCCACGCCAGATCATTTAAAGCCGCATCACTTAGTGGCGCGTTTCTGTCAGTGTTTTTTAGCACATAATAGGCATTTGCAACATCCGCAAGGCTTACATTATTATTTGTCGCAAAGCGCTTAGACATTGATGCTAACGGCTTATTCAACGAACTATTAGCCGATAAAGGGAGCAAGCTGTCCGCAGGGTATGATGATGCAATACCATCGTTTTTCATCGCAGGCCAAACCGTGTATGTGGAGCCCAGTTTTTGCTGCTCAAGTAATGCAATAACAGAACTAAAAGGCGAAGCTTGATTGCTTATAACTACCGGCTTTTTAAACGTGTGAAATGCACCAAAGAGTAAGATTGCACGGCGCTGCTTAGCGACAACATGCTGATTTATAGCCTCTAAATAGCCAGTTTCACGGCTACGCTCTAGCTTTTGCCAATCCTCTTTAGAGAGGGTTTGCCAGTTCATTGCAGGCTCAGCAAGGACAAGACGAACTTTATGTTCACGGGTGCTATTAAGCTGTTTTAACCTTAAAACTAATTGCTCATAAACATCATATTGCCATGCCATAAAATACAAGGTGTCGCGCCAAATGTGCCTTACGTCATCAATGCTTATATTCTGTTTGCTCAACAAGTATTGATCAGCTAAATCTAGATACCGCGCATTACCAAACTCAACGACAAGATCATCAAGCTGCTGCCAGTTACTAGGCTCATCTAAGTATTTAATAAGCCTAGTAACAACATGCTTGCTGCCATGAACATCACCAATTGCAACGAGTTTATTAGCGTGTAACGCTTTATTAAGTTGGCTGTCGTAATCATAATTTGCAGCTTTGACAGTACTTGCAAAACATACATATGCCAAAACAACAAACCCGATGCGCTTTAAAACCTGCATATTAATCTAACTCTAATTGGGCTTTTTCAACAGTTTCCGCGGGTAACTCTTTTTGCACAGAAACCCCCAACTCTTTGAACTCAGACGCCTGCTTAATTAAGTTTCCTTTACCGCGGTACAGCTGAGAAAACGCTTTATCATAGCTTTCTTTGGCGCGGTCTAATTGCTTGCCAACCCCTTCCATACTGGTTAGGAAACCATTGAGCTTGTTGTAAAAACGCTCAGCACGGGCGGCAAGCTCTTTTGAGTATTTAGTTTGCTCTTCAAAACGCCACAATTGTTTTACGATGTTCAAGCTAGTCAATAAGGTCGTTGGAGTTGCAACTAAGATATTTTTTTCGATTGCTTGCTGATAAATATCACTCTGGTACTTAAGCGCTTCAACAAATGCAGACTCTATTGGTACAAACATGATCACCACTTCAGGTGAGTTAATACCGGGTAGTCTGTCATAGGCTTTGCTTGCTAACTCGTTTATACGTGATTGCACCGCAGTGACATGCTCTTTAAGCGCTTGCTGCGCCTCAAGCTCTGTATCGGCATTTACATAGCGCGTATACGCGTTTAAAGAAGTTTTAGCATCGATAACTAAATGACGTTGCTGAGGTAAATACACCACAACATCTGGGCGCAAACGGCCATCTTCGGTGTTAAACGATACTTCTCGCTGATAATCTACTCCAGCACGCAGCCCTGCGCTGTCTAGTACATTTTCAAGCATTAACTCCCCCCAATTACCTTGGGTTTTCTTTTGCCCTTGTAATGCGGTGCTCAGCCTATCAGCTTGTTCGGTGATAGCTTGGCTTTTAGCCTGTAAATGCAATAACTCCGTTTTTAGTGCTGCACGCTGCTTTAGATCTTCCACGTGGATCAATTCCATCTTATCGCGAAAGCCTTTTAGCTCACCCTGAACCGGTTTTAAAAGTTGCTCAATACTCTCTTGGTTTAAGGTTTTAAACCGTTGCGATTTTTCTTCAAGGATTTGATTAGCGAGGTTTTCAAACTCTTTTTTGAGTTGCTCTTTGCTTTCTTTGATATGACTAAGCTGCTCTTTAAAATGCAGTTCTTTTTGTTCTATAGTGCTTCTTAAGGTACTTAAATCAACATCACGCTGATTAAGTGCAGCTTTAGTATCAGCAAGCTCAGCTTCAACTTGACGCCAAAACTGGTTGTATTGTTGTGCTTGCTTTTCTTGTTCTACAAAGCGGGTTTTAAAGTGTTGAGACTCATCACGTTGTTCAGCGTAATCTTGCTGTAACTGCGAAAGCGTAAGTTGGCTTTGTTCAAGTTGCAGCTGCTTTTGTTCTAAATGATTTTGCTGGATTTGCTGACTATTTTGCAGTTCGGTTAACTGATTTTTTAAGCGACTTTTTTGTAAGGCAAAAATAACGCCACTTGCAACAGCACCTACAGCAGCACCAAGCACTACACTTTGCCAATTAATCTGTGCAATCAGCTCTGTAATCATAACGAAAACTCAATAACTTAAAGACACATCATCATAACGAATTAGTGCTCAGCAGAGTAGGGGGTTTAGGCATAAAAAAAGCCAGCTCAAAGTGAGCTGGCTCTAACATTACTAAAATTTAGTAACCAAATGGGAAATCAACATAATGCTTATGTAAACTGCAATTTAACAACAAGCATAATAATAGACGCCCCAAAATTTGATTAGTTCAAAAAAACTTTAAAAAAATTTAATTTTTTATCAGAGCAAGCATTTGCTCTTCATCAAATTGAGTAAAACTCATTGATTTTTCTGTAAATAATGCATCAACAAGAGCTTGCTTATGCTGCTGCATTTTAAATACTTTTTGTTCAATTGAGTTAGCCATAATCAATTTATAAACAAACACAGGGTTAGTTTGGCCAATACGGTAGGCACGATCTGTCGCTTGTTTCTCAACAGCAGGGTTCCACCAAGGATCAAAATGAATCACAGTATCGGCTTGAGTTAGGTTTAGCCCTGTACCACCGGCTTTAAGGCTAATTAAGAATACGGATGTATCACCTTGAGTAAACTCTTCGATAACACGGTCGCGGTGTCTTGTTTGCCCAGTAAGCAAACTAAAACTGATGCCTAATTCATTTAATCGCTCTGCTATGACATCAAGTGCCATGGTGAATTGACTGAATATAATCACCTTACGACCTTCGCTAAGCATGATAGGCAAATGCTTAGATAACCATTCAAGTTTAGCGCTGCCAGCCTGTGAACTAGGGTCGATCAATTTTGGATGACAGCAGATTTGTCTGAGCTTTAATAATGCATCTAAAAAGGCTAGCTTACTTTTTTGTACACCTTGCTGTGCAAATAGGTCGACTAATTTCTGTTCTAAAGATTCAGTTATACCGGTGTAAATTTCCTTTTGTTTGCTCTCAAATTCAAACTCTTTAACTAGCTCTGTCTTCTCTGGGAGCTCTTGCGTTACCTGTGCTTTAGTACGACGCAAGATAAATGGCATGATCAACGACTTAAGTTCATCAGCTCGGGCAACGTCGTTATCACGCTCAATAGGCGTTTGAAAATAGCTCTTAAAATGTGCTTGCGAACCAAGTAAGGAAGGCATTGCAAAGTCGAGCAAAGATTTAAGCTCAAATAAGTTATTTTCGATAGGCGTGCCGCTTAAGCAGAGCTTAAAGTCAGCATTAAGGCGCTTAACCAAGCGTGAAACCTGCGCAGCGTCGTTTTTAATATATTGCGCTTCATCAAGAATGATGTTTTCAAAATACAGCGGCGAATAAAAGGCAATATCACGCTTCAATAGAGGATAAGTTGTTAAAATACAATCTGCTTGCGACAACTGTTGTAATTGGTCGCTGCGCGCAGCACCGAAGACGGTGGTAATTTTTAAGTTACTCGCAAATTTATTAATTTCACTTTGCCAGTTACCAACCAAGCTGGTTGGGCAAACAATTAGCGTGGGGCCTGCTTGTGGTGATTGCTTGGCATTAGCTAAAAAGGCAATAACTTGTAGGGTTTTACCTAGCCCCATGTCATCAGCCAAAATACCACCAAGCTGGTGACGTTTTAAAAAGTTAAGCCAATCAACACCGTGCTGTTGATACTCACGCAATTGCACACCCTGGTTTAAGCCTTGAATATCGGACTTTTTAATAAGCTGTTGTGAGCTATTTAATTCCGATAGATAAGCATCTAGAGCATCGTCAACAATATTAACCTTAATTGCTTTTTGCTCGATGAGCTTAGGCAAAAACGACAAAGGCATTAAGATTTCGTCACGGGTTTTAATATGCTCAAAACGTTCACGATAATCATTAAGCTGCATCATCGCGGCCTTTTCAACCACAGCAAAGCGTTTTCCTACAGTAAAGTAATAAAAGCGCTCACTTTGTCGATTAAGCGATTGATAAGTATTGTTATCAGTAACAAACAATTGTTGAGTTTTAACACCAGAGATCACGATTTTACTAACTATCTGATGACCTTTACCACGCTCAACTTGCAGTGAAAGTTGTTTAAGGACTTTGCCGACTGCTAACTCATCATTAATTTTCCAACCGCGTTTTAATAAGTTTGGAATTATTTCAAACTTTAACCAGTGCTCATGAATAACTGATTGTTTATTAAAGATAAACTCAGTTTGTAAAGCCCCTTTACATAATTCAAAGCCAAGGTTAGTTAATTCATTTACAACGGTGTTTTCTAATGACTGGTTTAATATATCAGCTGGCGCCTGGCTTAAATCATACAAAGAGTTTTGATAATTAAACTGCAATGATAAGCGAATTGTGCCCTCGTCATTATTAATACTGATGACAGGGAATACAGTTCGAGCTAAGCTTTTTTTACTTTCCTTAAATGCATGAGGGATCACACCTTCACCAAAATTATCATTCAGCTTTTGATAAACGCGATCAAAGTTCTCTGTGTGAATAGCAGGCATATTGGCAAGTAACGCTATTTCATCAGCCGTTAACGGAGTACGAATTCGGCCTACTTTTAGCTTCTCAGGGTCAAGGTAAGTAGGGGGTGTTGTTTTTAACAATAACCAATTATCTTGCCCAGCAAGCGTCATGCTCAATGACGTTAAGTCTTTGTTTTGTTTCCAATCAAACTCTAACGCTTGCATACTGTCAGCTTTAATTGCTTGGCGCGAACGGCCTAAAAACAAACGCTGGGTGGCAATTAATTGCTGTAGTGCTGCAAAGCCCCACTGACCTTTAAGCTCAAGTTTTCCAAGGGCATTTTGAGAACGGATCCAGCTATATAACCGAAAGTCAGATTCTAATAAATCAGTAGGGGTTACAAAACTATTTAATTGCTGCTCGGTAAGGTTACGACCAAGAGTATAGTTATGCTCAGCGTCATAATTAGCTATTTTAGGAGTAAGGGTTACAACAGATTTCTCTACATCAAGAACAAATAATAGAACCTGTTTGGCATTGTCATTAGTAACTTGCTTAAGGGTTTTTAGCTCACTAAACCAATCGTTAATGATGTAGTCTTCGCCGTAGTCACCTGAATGTTCAATTTTGAGTTTTAGGAGCACAGCTGCAATATGACGGCATTTAGTTTTAGAACCACAAGTACAATGCGAATCGACCGAAAAACCACTTGGTAATTTACTGATCTCAATATGCTGAGTAAAGGTATTTCCTTCGTTACCAAACATAGATGCATCAATAACGCTAAAATCACTGTTATGTTCTAACCAGTTGATTTGGCCGTTCTGGTGATACTCTTTTGCTTTACTTAACACATGCGGCTTAAATAGCTGTTTGATGAAGCGCTCAGACAGAGGAAACTGAGTTTCTTGCTCTTGTTTGATTTCTTCAAAGATAGCTAATAAGTCATTTTTGGATAAGTTAGCAGACATAACGCTTTTGGCAGTAAAAACAAAAAATAATTCTGCCAGTATATGATCTATCGGCCCAGAGCTAAAGCACTATTGAGCAATATTGGACTGGTTGGAGCTGATAACTTGGTAAAAATCTGCTTTAAAATAAAATCAAAGCTGAAAACTGACATACTGAGCATTTAACAAACAACAATCGCACAAGATATAAACAGGTTAATAACAAGGCAGGGGCTTTACAGATCAATTTTTTACTAAGCAATCTAATTATGAAACGAAAAACCCTGTAAAGGGGTTATTAGTTGGTAAAAAATTGATCTGAAAGTGTAATAAGTACCAATTTTACTGGTAATAGATCACTATTTTACTAACGAAAGGGAAGGGGAGATCACGCTTTTACTAACAGTAAAAGCGTGAGAGATCATTCTTTTACTAACTAATTAAAGCTATTTAATAGCTTGGTTAGCTGCTCTAAGCGTTTGTCTGTCATCACTTTATTATCGATTTTCACAGATAAATCACCGCTTTTGATATTACGCTGTACGCTCACAAACTCACTATCAATAAGGGCTTCACGACGGCTTGGCGCTGCTGGCTCAGCAGTTAGTAGCTTGGTAATTGCAAGAGCACGTTTATCATCGCTGCTGATTTGCGCTATTTCGCTATCACTACTTGCGTCATTTACAAGCTTGGTAAACAGCTGCTCGTCACGCTCTTTGGCACTAATAAGCTTTTTAGCTACTTCACGGCCAACATGATTCGCTGTAGGGTAAAGGCTTAAAACCTCAGAAGGTAGATTCTCATACGCTTTGATAGCATCAGCAATCGCAGTGTGTGATACACCTTCAATTGCCGCAATCTCACGATAAGAGCCTTTTTTACCCTCAGCAATAAGCTCATCACGGGTCTGTTGATATGCTTGACCAAGCTCCCATAGACTTGGGGCAATGTATTGATCAGATGATACAGCAAGAATTTTAGCATCTTGATCTGTGAAATCTTCAGAGCTTAAAACTAAGTAATCAGAGTTACTTAAGATACATGCTTTACGACGACGAGAACCTGCTAATACAAGCATTTCATCACCTTTATCCCAACATAGGGCAGGGTGCTGGTTACGGCCGTCTTCGGCAATTGCAGGAAGGATATCGGCAACTGACTTTTCATTTAGTAATGATTGTACACGGCGGTTTTTACCATAGACCTTTGTTCTAGCTTCAATTTCTGAGCTTGGAATAACCTTACACACCAAAGTAATTTGACGTGTAGGATCGCTTGGAGCAGGCATACTGATAACATCACCAGCTGAAGCTTGCTCTAGCAAAGCATCTAAACTACTGCTTTCGATAGACGTTGAAAAAGGGTCTAAGCTGGTATCGTTTTTACGTTTTTTAGCCATTTTTATTAATTACCTTACTTAGCTGTATTTAGAGACGATTGAGTTGACTGCCAATTAGAACGGATCAGCATTTCAAGTTCATCAACTACATCTTTGATATTTTCTTGCGCACGAAGTAGTGACTCACGACTAGCTAAGCTATCTGACGTTTTTTGATCAAAAATGGTATTAAAAGAAGATGAGCTGGCGGTAATTGCCGAGCTATGATTGATTGGGTAACTCATTACTTGACGACCAAATGCACTACGAACATCTTTAACGATGTCGCGCTGTGAGTGGTTCCCTTTAACATAGTTAGTTACTAAGAATTGCATGAAATCCCAACCTTGGTGGCCAAGGGCAGCAACTGTATGGTAAATCTCGCCTAATCGCTTTAAGTATTTATTGTTTGCATCAAAGTCTACAGCTTCAGGATGAACAGGGATAAGCATCGACGTAGAGGCCATTAATGCATTATAAAACATAAAGTTAAGTGATGGAGCTGTATCAATTAGAATAATATCAAATTGATCTTTTACCGGTTCAATAACTTTTTCGAGCAATTTATGATAGTGACGTGTTTTATCGTAACTAGAGCTATCTTTTAATAAAGTTGCTGTTTCATGCTCGAAGTAAAAATCATCCATACCAGAAGGCAAAATACGAATATTAGGTATATGGGTAGGTAAGAAAGAGTTCGATACTAACTCATCCCAGGTTTCGTTTTCATCAAGCTCAATACAGTCACGCATTAAATCGCCCACAGTAATTGGGTCTGGCTCACTTGGTGGGAAAAAGCTTGATGAAGAACCTTGTGGATCAAGGTCAATAATACCAATTCTGTATCGTTTAATATTGGTAGTAGCAAGTGCAGCGGCAATGTTAACCATGCTGGTAGTTTTACCACAACCACCTTTTAAGGAGTTAATAACGATAACTTGTAATTTATCATCAACTGTACGGTGATCAGGTTTAATATCCATGATATCAGCCATAGCAAAGATATTTACTAAGGTATAAGCGTAGTGGCCATTTGCACCACGTTTGATATCAAGTGCATCAAAGTCACCATTATCATGACGTCGTTTTAAGGTACGATTATTACAGCCTAATAAGTCAGCGGCTGCTTTTTGCGTATAAGTACGAAGTTCTTTTTCTTCAGACTTTAAATGGGCACGATAATGTTGAATACGTCCTTCTAGCGATTTTTCAGCAACTTCTGCTGTCGCTTTTAGTAACCTATAAGTGGCTAGCGCATTATTATTGATAGACATACTTTCTTCCTCAAAGTTATGCTTTAAGTATAATGTCCATTCAAATTGCTGTAAACAAGTATTTAAGACGACATACCTTTTATTTATAAGACATTTAATAAAAATTTGTAACTTTACTGATGCTAAGTATAAATAAGTAAGTTTAATATCGGTTAAGTATATAGGTATATAAGGTTAAGATGCTAAAATAGTGAAATATATGACTGATTTCATTGAATATTTACTAAAAAGCCAGATCGTGTTTTTACTTAGTTAAGATCAGATCTTTAATGACTCGCAGATCAGCCAATTACTAAGCAAAAAATGAGCTTTCGACTTATGCACAGTTTAACCACTGTTTTACTCACAAAAATAGTGGTGTAGATCAACTTTTTACTAACTAAATTATAAAGTTATGCACCGAGAGCATGACTAAAATGCACAATAAGTTGGTATGGATCTGATCTATAGTTGGTACAGATCAGATCTATTATAACTTAAGAGCTGTTTATCCACATGGAGTTTTAAAAAAGCGATTTATGTCGTGTTAAATCACTTTAAAAAGGTGATTAACAGGACATAATTTGAACTGAGTTAGTAAAATTGCGACCTATCAACTATAACTTAGTAAAAATCTGATCTGAAAATCAGCAATTACGAAACAGTTAGTATAAAACTGATCCAAAGAAATAAATTATGATCGGATCAAGTTTATACTAACTTAAACATTTAACTTTTGAAGTTTTATGTGTTGTTATTAACTGTCGAAGAAAAATTGGAAATAAGAACAATGAGCCGAAAGGTCAACATCTCGGTAGATAACTTACCCGATACATTACGCGGGCAGATCCACGGGGTGGAAAGTGCAATAGATAATGAAAGTCTTGCACTATTTACAGACAACAAAGATGTGCGTGTTTCAATTGAAAATGCTGCACATGGTTTGAGAGCTTACTCAAATACATTTAATCATTATGATTTATGGGGACGATTTGTCCGTTCTGGTCATAAGAAGCTTCCTGTTGAAGAAGCACCAAAGAAAACCATCGTTACACGAAAAATCTCTGAAAAAGTAGACGGCATTCTTTATGATGGTGAAATCAAAATTACACCTGCAGTAGTAAGCACAAGAAAAGATGGTGAAGATGTTGAATATCTTGTTTGGCCATCTGATCGTGAAGAAAAGGTCGAACGTGCCTTAATTCGTTTAGCCTCTAAAGGAAAAATTGTAAAAATCAATTTTAAGTCTGGTATTCAATACGCAGTTGTTTTTTCAATGAATGAATTAGCACAAGAGCTGAAAGCTGTTGGCCAGTCGATGCCTTATCCGCAAATCAAAGAATCATTAGAAGCATTACAAGGTTCTAAGCTTTCTTTTAAATATTCAGCAACAGATACTCGTAACTCTGATATTGATGACTCATTTTACGAATCGAACATGAACTTTTTATCGTCACTTCATTTTAGCGGCAAAAAAGGTCAGGGTGGTAACGTAAAATGTGTAGCTTGTTTGAATGCCTTCGTTCATAACATGATCGATAACCTTGAATACAAAGGTTACTACTTTAATAGTGCTCAAGAATTAAAACGTGGTTTATCTCGTTGGATGATGCTTCGTTTATATCATTTATGGCGTTATGCGGCACCGGGTAAGACCTACCATTTCCGACTATTATCGATTATGGAAAAATATGGCTCTATTTATTCAACAGACGAAATTACCGAGAATAAATTAAAAGCTTTGCGTCGTGATATGACTACGACAATGAAAGACTTAATTGAGAAAGGTGCAATCTCTGAATATAACATTACCAATGTCAAAGATGACAAAACGGGTAATATTATTGATTACACATATGAGATGCATCCATCTGATCAATTTTGTGATGAGATTCTTACGCTTAATAAGCATAACAAACGAATCGAAATTCAAGGTGGTAAGCGCATTGTTGAAAATGCTGTTTTAATCGATGAAGATAAAATTGAAGAAATAGTAGAAGACTAAATTTTAAAGACTGCTAACTATAAAGGAAAGGCCACATATGTGGCCTTTTTAACATAATCAATCTGTTACTTGTTCTAAGTAAAGTCTATCAACTAAGAAATCATATTCTCTTTTTCGAGGATGACTTTCTGGTTTTTGATAATCAGATAATGTACCAAGTTTTACATCTGGTTCTGGGTTTATCAAAATAAAAGGTAAAGCAGCACTAACATGATATCGGTTTTGAGCTGTATACCTTACATTAACTTGTGGACTAACTCTTGTTGGTCTACGAATTCGTAATTTTTCTTTATCACCTAAACTTGCAACACGACTTTGCTCTTGTGCAACTAGCGCTTGCCAAGAGTGTTGGTCGATCATTCTTGGATTAGAATAACTAGCCGATTTATCGAGCATTGCTAAGGCCATTTTTTTAGTTAGCGTTTTAGTTGCGTGTTTATGCATCCAAGTAAAACGAACAGAGTAGGGCGATTCAGTTTCAAAGTGGATCTTACGATATGCAGCAAGTGTAATGAGATTAGGCACAGCATTGTGAACCGCTTCAAATCGCGCATCATTATTATCGATAGCTATTACACTATTTTTAAAATCAGCTTTGGCTTTATTTAACTGATTTATCCTTGCAATGAAATGTTGCTTATCGACATCTTTTAAAACTAATAAACCAGGATGTCTTTTTAACACTCGACTGCTTAATCCTGTCTTTTTATAAAAATCACCAAATGAATTTAGAATTAACTTATGAGCATCATCGCCTTCAATTTGTTGTACACTAATTGAAGAAGGGACTTTCTTTTCGTCGTTTATATCGATATCTGGTAATTGATAATATGATGCCTTATGAAAACCAACTTCCTTTAATTCTTCACAAAGCAAATGAGTTAACTCACTTACTAAATCAAACTGACTGCGTATTTCTAACTTTGTACTCATAGGAACACATCTTACTTATTGTTGGTTTTATTGTAACCCTATCCTTTGGTCTTTTGAAGTTTATTTTTCTAGTAATGTTGACCTTACTAATGATTCCGATTAAGTATGATGTGTTCCTTAACATGCTATTAGTACAAGTTTTTAATTTGATCAATGTAGAACTGAAAAAGTATATTTAAGCATGTAAAGCTGAGGTTACAGTAAGGCTTTAGTTAGGTAAGATGTGTTCTTATATTACGAGGCAACGAATAAGGTGAACAAAAAAGTGTAACTAACTGGTTTGAAACAATAAAATGTTGGAACCCTAATTGTTAATATCGAAACCACTTATCAAATAACGAAATAATCGTAAATAGCTGAATATTGTCCTTGAACTTAGTACGTGCAATAAGTTAGTTTTCGTTAACGGTCTATGTTAAGAATGAGGAAAGAACATGCAATCGTGGAACCCAGACAGCTGGAGAAAACTGCCGATACTTCAGCAGCCAGAGTACCCAGATCAAGAAGCCCTTAAATCAGTTGAAGGGCAATTAAAAAGCGCACCACCTTTAGTATTTGCTGAAGAGACGCGTAGCTTATACAAACAATTAGAAGCTGTATGTGAAGGTAGAGCCTTCTTATTACAGGGTGGTGATTGTGCAGAGTCATTTAGTGACTTTAATGCCGCAAATATCCGCGATACATTTAAAACACTTTTACAAATGGCCGTTGTTTTAACTTATGGTGGTAAATGCCCTGTAGTTAAAATTGCGCGTATGGCAGGTCAATACGCTAAGCCACGCTCATCAGATTATGAAACAATCGACGGTGTTTCATTACCTTCGTACCGTGGTGATATCATCAATAATTTTGAATTCACAGAGCAAGCCCGTGTACCTGATCCACAGCGTTTGATGACGGCATATCATCACAGTGCTGCAACGCTAAATTTATTACGCGCATTCGCGCAAGGTGGTTTAGCCGATTTACATCAAGTAAATCGCTGGAACATGGGCTTCGTTGCTGCAAATCCACTTAAAGAGAAATACCAACAGCTAGCTGACAGAATTCAAGATGCGCTTGAATTTATGGAAGTGTGTGGTATCGACTCAACCGTTGCGCCGAGCTTAAAAGAAACAGACTTATTTACATCACACGAAGCGTTATTATTAGGCTATGAAGAAGCTCTAACACGCCGTGACCACTTATCAGGTGATTGGTACGATTGTTCTGCACACTTTGTTTGGATTGGTGAACGTACACGTCAACTTGATCATGCACACATCGAATTCTTTAAAGGCATTAAAAATCCAATTGGTGTGAAAGTTGGCCCAGGTATGGACCCAGATGAGCTAATCAAACTTATTGATGCAGTTAACCCAGATAACATTCCAGGTCGCTTAACGTTAATTACACGAATGGGCGCTGATGTACTGCCAGAGAAACTACCGGCACTAGTACGTAAAGTACAACAAGAAGGTCGTAAAGTTATTTGGAGCTCAGATCCAATGCATGGTAATACTGAGAAAGCGAGCTCAGGTTATAAAACACGTAGCTTTAATAATATTCTTCGTGAAATTAGCCAGTTCTTCGCAGTACACAAAGCTGAAGGTTCATATCCAGGTGGTGTTCACCTTGAAATGACAGGCCAACACGTTACTGAATGTACTGGTGGTGCGTATGGATTATCTGATGAAGATTTAGCACAACGCTACCGCACACAGTGCGATCCACGCTTAAATGCGGATCAAGTTTTAGAACTAGGTTTCTTAGTTGCTGACTTATTAAAAGACGCACGTAAATAACATTAAGTTATCCAAAAAAGGCTGCACATAGCAGCCTTTTTTAATGTCCGATACTAAAATAAGTTAGTACTTACGTCTTTCAAGTCCAGTATCAGATATAATCTTTGCAGAAATTTCTTCTACTGAATGATGAGTTGAATTTAAAAATTGAATCTTCTGCTTTTTATATAGCATTTCAACTTCACGAACTTCAATACGACACTGTTTTAAAGACGCGTATTTTGAATTTGCCATACGACGCTGGCGAATATCGGCAAGGCGAACAGGGTCAATCGTTAAACCAAAAAGTTTATGTTTGTAAGCTTTTAAACACTCAGGCAAAGTGCCTCTTTCTAAATCATCTTCTGTTAGCGGGTAATTGGCTGCTTTAATGCCATATTGTAATGCCAGGTATAAACTAGTAGGTGTTTTACCGCTTCGGCTAACACCCACTAAAATAATGTCGGCTTCAGAGTAGTTTTTAATGTTAGCGCCATCATCATTGGTCAACGCATAGTTAACCGCATCAATACGAAAATCATAACTTTTCTCGTGCATCGAATGCGTTCTATGAACCTTCGGTACTGGCGCAACTTTTAACTCTTGTGAAATTTTATCACTGTATTGTGATAAAAAGTCATAACACACCGCGCAAGACGATTTAATAATTTCACTTAGCTCGTGGTTAACAAAAGTGAAGAACACGAGTGGCTGTTCCCCATCACGTTGCGCCGTTGAATTAATTAAGTTTTTAACTTCATTCGCTTTTTTTTCTGTTTCAACAAAAGGAATTGTTTTGTGATTAAACTCAACAGGAAACATAGATAAGGTCGCATGACCAAAGACTTCAGAGGTGATTGCTGTTCCATCAGAGATATAAAATGCAGTTCTCATATTTAACCTTTTTATTACCTTTATCTGCAAAATAGGGGCTTCACGGTTTACGTGAGGTCTGTTGCCAGTGTAGAATGACTACGACCTTTTTAGAAGGTTTTCTTTCTTAACTCTCACAGTTAGTACTACAATTTGTTTATGGAGAAAGATCCGTGCAAGAATACGTTCTCTGGTATCAAGAGCTTGGTATGCAAGATGTTCCTCGTGTTGGCGGTAAAAACGCTTCACTAGGTGAAATGATCTCAAACCTAGCTAACGCTGGTGTTCAAGTGCCAGGTGGTTTCGCTACAACCGCTGAAGCATTCAATGAGTTCCTAGAGCAATCTGGTTTAAACTCAAAAATCCACGATATTTTAGACACATTGGATGTGGATGATGTAAATACACTCGCTAAAGTCGGTGCCGAAATCCGCCAATGGATTATCGATACACCATTCCAACCAAACCTAGACCAAGCCATCCGCGACGCATATAGCCAACTACACGGCGACGCATCACAAGATGTTTCATTTGCAGTTCGCTCATCTGCTACAGCAGAAGACATGCCAGACGCTTCATTCGCAGGACAACAAGAAACGTTTTTAAACGTACGTGGTATTGATTCAGTAATGACTGCAATCAAACACGTGTTTGCCTCACTATTTAATGACCGCGCTATTTCTTACCGTGTTCACCAAGGTTATGACCATCGTGGTGTTGCACTTTCAGCTGGTATCCAACGCATGGTTCGTTCAGATAAAGCAGCTTCAGGTGTTATGTTCAGTATTGATACTGAATCTGGCTTTGAAGATGTTGTATTTGTCACTTCAAGCTATGGTCTTGGTGAAATGGTTGTGCAGGGTGCTGTAAACCCAGATGAATTTTATGTTCATAAACCAACACTTGCTAACGGTAAGCCTTCAGTAGTTCGCCGTAATATTGGTTCAAAAGCAATCCAAATGATTTACTCTGCGGATGAATCACATGGTAAGCAAGTTGAAATTGTTGACGTAGATTCGTCACTTTCAAACAAATTCTCAATCACAGATGCTGAAGTTCAAGAACTTGCAAAGCAAGCTGTGATCATCGAAAAGCACTACGGTCGTCCAATGGACATCGAGTGGGCAAAAGACGGCAACGACGGTAAACTTTACATCGTTCAAGCACGTCCAGAAACAGTTCGTTCAAACGAAGACGCTAACGTTATGGAGCGTTTCCAATTAAATGGTACAAGCACAGTTGTTGCTGAAGGCCGTGCAATTGGTCACAAGATTGGTTCAGGTACAGTACGCGTACTCGATTCAATTGATGAAATGGACAAAGTACAACAAGGTGACATTCTAGTTACTGACATGACTGACCCAGACTGGGAGCCAATCATGAAACGTGCCGCTGCGATTGTTACAAACCGTGGCGGTCGTACATGTCACGCGGCAATCATTGCTCGAGAATTAGGTATTCCTGCAGTTGTTGGTTGTGGTAATGCAACTGATTTAATTAAAGCAGGCCACGATGTAACTGTTTCGTGTGCCGAAGGTGATACAGGTTATATCTACGAAGGTATTTTGGATTACGAAGTACTTACTTCACGTGTTGATGAAATGCCAGAATTACCAATGAAAGTTATGATGAACGTAGGTAACCCTGATCGTGCATTTGACTTTGCACGCTTACCTCATGCAGGTGTTGGCCTTGCGCGTGTTGAATTCGTAATCAACCGTATGATTGGTGTTCACCCTAAAGCACTTCTTAACTTTGATGCTCAATCTGACGAGCTAAAAGCTGAAATCTCAGAAATGATGGCAGGTTATGAATCACCTGTAGAATTCTATATTTCTAAGCTTGTTGAAGGTATTGCTACACTAGGTTGTGCGTTTGCACCTGAACGTGTCATTGTTCGTATGTCTGACTTTAAGTCAAACGAATATGCAAACCTTGTTGGCGGCCAGCAATATGAGCCGGAAGAAGAAAACCCAATGATTGGTTTCCGTGGTGCAGCACGTTATATCTCTGAAGATTTCCGTGACTGTTTCGCGTTAGAGTGTGAAGCGATTAAACGTGTTCGCAACGAAATGGGTATGACTAATATTGAAATCATGATCCCATTTGTTCGTACGCTTGAAGAAGGTAAGCGCGTTATTGAATTACTTGAAGAACATGGCCTTAAACGTGGCGAAAATGGTCTGAAAGTAATCATGATGTGTGAATTACCATCAAACGCGTTACTTGCAGATGAGTTCTTAGAATATTTTGATGGTTTCTCTATCGGTTCAAACGACTTAACTCAGTTAACATTAGGTCTTGACCGTGACTCAGGTTTAATTGCGCATCTATTTGATGAGCGTAACCCTGCAATCAAAAAACTATTATCAATGGCTATTCAAACTGCTAAAGCAAAAGGCAAATACGTAGGTATTTGTGGTCAAGGTCCTTCAGATCATGAAGACTTTGCAGCTTGGTTAGTTGAGCAGGGCATTGATTCTGTTTCTCTGAACCCAGATACAGTATTAGAAACTTGGTTATATCTTGCTAAGAAATTAGCCGACTAAGTACTTTATTTAATTAAAATAAAGATTCTGATATAAAAAATGCCAGCACTTAGCTGGCATTTTTGTTACTTCGAAGGGCGTGTTGCCCTTTGTAGATTAGACTTTGTTCACTCTAGGGGCGATTTAATCGCGGCGCGAGATTTGTAACCAAGTGGGCTAAGTAAAAATCGAGCAACAAAGAGTTAATCGCCCCTAGAAAGAACCCGAAGGGCAACGCGTGTTTGGCATTGATGCTGCGTTATCGCCTATTTATGTGAAAAAACCACACTACACAGGCTCTGCCTTGCCTAAATACCAAACACACTGCTGCAAAATCAATCATAAAAGGTCAACACGCCCTTTAAATCAGCGAGCAAGTTTTTTATCGATATAAGCACATGACTTAGTCAGAGCCTTTTGGCACAAGGTTAAATAATGACGCGCTTTAGGATAATAAAAAGATAAACAGAAAAGTCCCGCAATAAAGAAGATCAGCGACGGTCCGGGAATAATGACAAAAACTAAACCCAATAACATGCACAAGGCACCTAAACTGATTAATGCAATTTTTTTCATCTGACTATCTCATTTGCTGCTTTAATACACAGTATAAAAGTATTGCCCCCGAAATCGATAAAAAGAGTGTTACAAACTGTAAAATCTTCAATTTATCTTAGCTATTAGCATGATATAATTTGCAAAATGCCTTAATTTATCACCGTCATGATAGCAACAATAAGTCAACAACAAGCCGCCACAGAACTCGTTTCTAATTACTTAAATACAATACAAAAACAAGGTTTTAGTGGTGATACCGATGCAAGCTTTTCTACACGTTTAAGTTTATCGACCGATAACAGCGTTTACCAACAGGTACCTCAAGGTGTCATCTTTCCAAAGTCAGCAAAAGACATACAACTTGCTATGCAAATTGCTTCACGTGATCCATTTTTATCACTGACTTTTGGTCCACGCGGAGGTGGTACAGGTACTAATGGACAATCGCTAACCCCAGGTATAGTTGTTGATTTATCTCGCTACATGCGTGAAATCTTAGAAATAAATGTTGAAGAAAACTGGGTGCGCGTGCAAACGGGTGTTATAAAAGACCAATTAAACGACTTTTTGCGTCCTTATGGTTTTTTCTTTGCGCCCGATTTATCAACAAGTAACCGTGCAACAATCGGTGGAATGATAAATACAGATGCATCAGGTCAAGGCTCTTTGGTTTATGGCAAAACAAGTGATCACGTTTTAGGCCTGACAATTTATCTTGTTGATGGCACTGAAATGTCCACAACCCCTATGCCTATTGAAAAAGCAAAAGTAATTGCTGAACAAAACACGACAGTAGGTAAGTTATATAAAACAGTTCTTGATATTGGCCTTGAGAATCGAGACGCTATTTTAGAAAAATTCCCACGCTTAAACCGTTTTCTTACCGGCTACGATTTAGAACATATTTTTTCTGATGATTTACAAACCTTTGATATGAGCCGATTAATTACGGGTTCTGAAGGTTCATTAGGTATTGTAACTGAAGCAAAACTAAATATTACGCCCATTGCTGAATTTAAGACATTAATAAATATTAAATACGATAGCTTTGATTCTGCACTTCGTCATTCACCATTTCTAGTTTCAGCAAATGCAACTTCTGTAGAAACAGTCGATAGCAAAGTACTTAACCTTGCTCGAGAAGATATCATTTGGCATTCAGTATCGGACTTAATAACCGATGTTGAAAACAAAGATATGCAGGGACTCAACATGGTTGAGTTTAATGCAGTTTCACCTGAAGATATTAAAGATAAAGTAGACACTCTTTGTAAGCTACTCGATGAATGTGTTGCAAAGCAAACTAATGGGGTGATCGGTTATCAGTTAACAAATGACAAAGCTGATATTTTAAAAATTTATGCAATGCGTAAAAAGTCAGTTGGTCTTTTAGGTAATGTAAAAGGCAGTCAAAAGCCGTTAGCTTTTGCTGAAGATACTGCAGTACCACCAGAAAACTTAGCAGATTTTATAGTCGAGTTTCGTGAACTTCTCGATAACCACAACCTTCAATATGGTATGTTTGGCCATGTTGATGCTGGTGTTTTACACGTACGACCTGCACTCGATATGTGTGACCCTGAGCAAGAAAAATTACTTCGTCTTATTTCAGATGAAGTCGTTAAACTTACTGCCAAATATGGCGGCTTGATGTGGGGTGAACACGGCAAAGGGTATCGAAGTGAATATGGCCCTGAATTTTTCGGCGAGCATTTATTTACACAACTTCGAAAAATCAAAGCGGCATTTGATCCAAATAACAGGGTAAACCCAGGTAAAATCTGTACACCAATTGAAAGTAAAGACTCACTTGTTTCTGTTGACGATCAAAAGCGTGCCTGGTTCGATAAAAAAATTTCTATCGATGTTAAAACAGAATTTAATAACGCGATGACCTGTAACGGTAATGGTCTGTGTTTTAACTACGATGAAAAATCACCAATGTGTCCATCTTATAAAGTAACAGGTGACCGCCGTTATTCACCTAAAGGTCGCGCGAGTTTAATGCGCGAATGGTTACGACTTCAAGAGTCCGAAAATATTGATTTACTCAATGTCGAAAAAGAATTAGTTAATGGTGAAGTAATCACTTGGTGGGAACGCTATCAACATAGTCGCGATAAGAAAAAAGGTGTTTATGATTTCTCTCACGAAGTTAAAGAATCAATGGACGAATGTTTAGCTTGTAAAGCATGTACTACTGCATGCCCAATAAAAGTTGATGTACCGACATTTCGTTCACGCTTTTTAAATTTCTACCACAGTTATTACGCTCGTCCTGCTAAAGATTACTTAGTAGCAGGTATCGAGCAAACTGCGCCGGTGATGGCAAAGTTTGCTAAAGTGGTAAATCCAATTGTAAATACAAAACTTGTTTCAGGTTTAATTAAAAATACAATTGGTTATGTTGATACGCCAAGCTTAAGCGTACCGCAACTTTCTAAACGTATTTCTAAAGATCAGCAATTTAATTTTGAATTACTTAATTCGCTTTCAAAAGAACAACAAGCCGAGTATGTACTAATAGTTCAAGACCCATTCACTAGTTTTTACGAAGCTGAATTAGTAGAAAGCTTTATTAAAGTGATTAAAGCGCTAGGCAAAATACCAATGCTATTACCGTTCAAACCAAATGGTAAAGCTCAGCATGTAAAAGGTTTTTTAAATGAATTTAAAACAACAGCAAAAAATGCAGCTGAGTTTTTAAATTCACTGAGTGAAATCAACGCTCCTTTAGTTGGGCTCGATGCATCTTTAGTTATGTGTTACAGAGATGAGTATGTCTCAATATTAAAAGATGAGCGTGGTGACTTTAAAGTTGAATTAGCTCATGAATGGCTTCAAACGCAAAACTTTAAACAAGTGACTCTTACCACTACAACGAATTCGCAATTTAAATTGTTAAGTCATTGTACTGAAACAACAGCAATGCCGAATGCTTCTAAAGTTTGGCAAACCATTTTTGCAGATCTAAATTTACAGCTTGAAACTACCAGTACGGGTTGTTGTGGTATGGCAGGTACGTACGGCCACGAAAAGCAAAACCAAGAAAATTCACGGGCTCTTTATGAAATGAGTTGGCAACCAATTATTTCTGATAATGAGCCTGAAACTGTTTTAGCAACTGGGTTTTCTTGTCGTAGCCAAGTGAAACGCTATGAAAAATTTAAACCAAAGCACCCACTGCAATTAATTGCAGAGTTACTTTAATTTTTTTGAACATAATAAAGGCGCTTAACGCGCCTTTATTTTTGGTAACTTTTTGCGATTGGCTTAGTACTCATGCCATGAATGAAAACACTAAATAAAATGGTTGTTAAAGTTACTGTGGCAATTTGTTCTTTGTTTGCAATTGCTGTATCCATCACCATTAAAGTGAAAACGATTGACGCCAAACCTCTTGGACCAAACCAGGCAAAAGTAAACTTGTCTTTGAAATTTAGATTAGTATACATAAGTGAAAGTAGTACCGGCACAATTCTAAAAATCGTCACACTTAATAACGCATAAAAAACAATTGGCCAGGTAATATCATTCACAATTAAGTGACCACATACAAAACCGAATAAACACCAAATTAGTAGCGCAACAAATTCGGCGATATGCTCCGAGTCTTTAACTAATGTTGAACGTATTTTCTTAGGTGCTAAGTAATCAAATAAAAGTCCCGCGACAAAAACAGCTATAAAACCACTGCCATGAAAGTTTTGTGTTAAAGAGAAAATGGCCATGACTAAACCAATCAATAAAAATGGGCTGCTATTATTTGCAAAATAATGACGTGCTAATGCTATTTTTAAAAGTGGAATAAATACTGCCATCGACACGCCTGCAATAACCAGTGCAACACCTAACTCTCTTGCGAAAACAAGTAAAGTATCAATTGTCGTTACAGCACTTTCTGGGTTTTGAACTAATAAAAGTAAAACTAAAAAAATGGGAACACAAAGGCCATCGTTTAAACCACTTTCAGTATTTATCCCTTCCCGAACTTTTTCTGGTACCGATGTACATTCTAAAATTCCTTTGCTAAGCGCAGCATCCGTTGGTGTTAAAATAATCGCGATCAAGGCAGATTGAAATAGTGATAACTCCGAAAAGAAAAACAACCCACCGGCAACACCTAACATTAGTGTCATCGGCAAAGCCACAAAAAGTAGCAGGCTAGGGTACTGATAACTATGTTTTAATACGGGGAGTTTTGATTTGGCTGCATCGGTAAATAAAAAAATACTCAAGGTTAATTCTACCAAAGGTAAAATGTCGCTGAGACCGGCTTCGCCTAACTTAAACTCACTCGGCAAAAAGTAAGACATTGCAATTCCGACCAACACAAAAAACATCGGCCCAGTAATTTCTGTTCGTTCTAGCTGACGAATTGTCAGCGAGTAAAATAAAAGAGCTAAGCCAACTAATGCCAGTATTGTATATTCCATTAAACTTTCCTTTTTATTCCAGACTTTGCGCGTTCTTTTATATTTGTTTGAATATAAATTTGATCTGTCGTAGCGATTTTTGCATGACCTAAATCTTCAGATAAATGTTTTAGCGGTCTTGTTTGAGCATCGTGTGTTGCACCGGTATGTCTTAACCAGTGAGCAGTCGCCGCTTCGAGTTGTTCAGCATCATCTTTAAAGCCGTCTTGTAAAAGAGACTGTTTTGCTAAGTCAAAACTTTGTTGTACCAAACGACGAATTTGACGAACAGTCATTCCACCTTTGCCACGAATTTTATGGACTAATGGCTCAGCTTCATCAACGCGGGGCAGGGCAGGTAAACCACGGTAAAGCCTATAACGTTTTAGATATGATATAAAATCTTCACTTAAGGTAACATCACGTAATTTGTTACCTTTACCCATAATTCTTAAAAACCAAAAACCATCATTATCTTGCCAAAAATGTGACATAACCGGCGACCACTGAGGGCGCTCGGATAACTCAGAAATTCGTAGATACAATCCTTTTAAGCAAGCGAGAGTAAACAAATTTCTTTCTAAATCAGGTTGTTGCTCACATAAATCTCGAGTAACGCCAAATACATACTCCCATTGAATATCACTAAGTGTATCGGGGATTTTAATTTGCGATTGCACAACTAAGTAAGGGCTATTCTTTTTAACAACCGGTACAAAGTTAGCAAAGGTTTTTTCTTCTAAAATTCCAAACTTATAAAAAACATTGAGTGCTGTAAACATAGCGGCGAGTGTTTGTTGGCTAGCTATATTTTCTTTTTTTATGAAAGGGCGCCAATTTGTATTGAGTCGTCTTATGCCTTGTTCATCTTTATAACGCCATTGCACTGAGTTTGATAACCAGGCCGAATCAGGTTCAACCATAAAATCAACATAGGCTTCAATATCTTCACGTTTTAGATCAAAAACTGATTTCTCAGCAACTAACCATGACCATAAACAGAACCGCTCAAGCTCATTTCGAAATCGATTAAAGGTAGCTTCAGATTTTCGGCCATACACATATAAAAATTGATAAAGAAAAGCTAAGTCATTTTTTGATTCAGCAACAGTCAATCCAACATAATGTATAAAGTTATCAAGTTCTGGATATTCTGTTGCAAGAGTATCATCTTCAAGATGGGCAATTTGGTAACGCAGTTGTTTAAGTGTATCAACGAGAGCAACGAGCATAATGATGTAATATCTTGTAAAATAACTAGTTATAAGATTACCATAAAGTCCGATACTGTCTAGTATTGGACTTAATATATCTTTAGTATTTGCAACATTAATTAGATTGCCATACTAATATTCAAGGAATATGTATGAAAAAGTTTATCGCTATTAGTTTAGTTTTAATAACTACAATTTTAACCGGTTGTGCTACAACAGGAAGTGCATCTCCCGATGAAAAACGTGCTTTAGTACAAAGCATGAAAAACAATACATTAAGTGAGCTTTACTCGCAAAAACCTGATGTTAAACAACAAATTGCTAACTCTGCTGGTTATGCGGTTTTTGATAATGCCAATGTAAATGTTGTTTTAGCCAGTTTTGGCGGTGGTTATGGTGTTGTTAAAAATAATCTAACCGGTAAATCAACTTACATGAATATGGGTGAAGCAGGTTTAGGCTTAGGTTTAGGTGTTAAAGACTTTAATGTTGTGATGGTTTTTCATAACCAAGCAGCGGTAAATCGCTTTATTGAACATGGTTGGGCATTCGGAGGTAATGCAGATGCAGCAGCTAAATATGAAGATAAAGGTGGCGCTTTAGTTGCCGAAGCAATTGCAGACCAAGTAACCGTTTATTCTTTAACCGAAAATGGCCTTGCGTTACAAGCGGTACTTAAAGGCACTAAGTTTTGGGTAGATTCTGAGCTAAATTAAGCTATTTAAAACCCTTCTAAAAGTGGGCTAGTTAGCAACCTAACTCCCACTTTTAATTATTTTACCCGATTTAACATAACGTAATTTATGGGCTATCTACGATACCGCAAAGGCGGGGTCGCTACTTGACCAGTTAGACTCGCAGCTGCAAGGATTCCCGCAATACACGCAGCGCTAATCTTTTTTACAATATCAGACCAAATCTTACCTTCTTCCTTCGATTTTGATTTTTCGATAGCAAGTTTTAGTAATGCTTCTTTCTGATCCATTCCAATTGCATTAGCCATAGCAATGCACTGGTTCGCAGTTAAATGACGGTTGCCTTTCTTGATTTGTGACATATTCCCAGATGTAAATTCTGAAAAATCCGCAATAACTTGTTTATCCTGAGTATAGCCTTTGGAAAGTTTATACTTTTCAATTAGTTCGTAACTAAAATTCATAGCGTTCTCCTCACTTTCTTAATTATAACTTTCATTTTTGAAAAATAAAAAGTTGACATCTTTCACAACTGAAAGCTAGACTCACAGCGTTCAATAATGAAAGATTTATTATAACAAGGAATCCGGTTTGAAATTCTATCTCCAATACATAGCTGGCATTGAGGAATACGCGTTAGGTTTCAATAAAATTGAACACCCGCTTATGTATTCCTCACGCGCTGAAGCTATGGCTTTTTGCATAGACTATGCAAGCGGAGAACCTTTCGAAATCATCGATGTTGATGATTCAAACTGGCAAGAACTGTTCGACTCTGGAGCATTTGACTATGACCCAGACTTCTAAACAGTTAACCAAAATCGACTATTTAACCGTTGTTTTTTGCCCTGACGAAATTGCCCGTCTTCGCTTTGATGCCAAAATTGCGTTTGGTAAAGGTGACTTTGCCTCCTACAAAGAAGCCTATAACGCAATGCTTTGTGCTGAATTATTCGACCAACAAGCCACTGATGATTTAGACGTTGAAGTTAACGAATCGGTTGTTTATGACTCTGATTATTACTATGACCAGCTGTTCGAAAACAATCCTCGTTACCGTAATTACGGCTCTGTTGATGCTATCCCAAGTGAAGAACGGGCGCACTTTTTCAAAAACGTTGTACGCAAAACCAAACGTTACAAAACACTTAACTCATTGATTGAAGGTGATATTACTAAGTTTATGCACCTTCTAAATACTGAGGTTGCTACGGCTGCCGACCGCTTAACATCGGATGATTTAAGCTGGTCTTATCGTCATAACTCAGGCGGCATGTTCACCTATGAAAAGTCAGCAACCCTTTACCGTCATGATGTAAATTCAGGCGTAGTTGCTTGGGGTGCTAACAATGGTGGCGTGATGATTTCATTCTCTGGCGCAGGTTGTGCGGGCCTCGATATTCCAAAACTTCACGCCATGCTTAAGAAAATGCCGAACGTAAAAATCACCCGTTTGGATATTGCTTACGATGACTATGACGGCGAAAAATCCGTTCTAAATTACTTCCAAAATCTAGAAGAAGGCGGCTTTTGTAAAACGAACCAAGCGCCCTCTTTCTCATGGATTCAGACTGGCGAACTGCAAAAATTATCTAATGAGCAACAAGCTTTATGGAAGAAAAAACACGGCTGGCAAAAGCGTTATGACTGCGTAGCCAATGGCGGAAACACCCTTTACGTAGGAAGTCGCAAAAATGGAAAAATGGCGCGTATCTATGAAAAAGGCAAGCAAATGCAAAGTGAATCTCAACCTAATTGGGTGCGTGCTGAGCTTGAGCTTAGGTCTATTGACCGTGTTATCTCCTTGGATGCACTTCTCAATACCGATGCCGTGTTTGCTGCTGCATACCCTGCTTTTGAGTTTGTTAGCGCTAAACGTCTTGAGATTAAAACCACTACACGTAAACCAAAAGTAAGTGGAATTTTTGTTGCTGAAAGGCTAGAACGCTACTGCGCACAGTCTTACGGCAAGTACCTCAATTTCTTACGTCACGTTAAAGAACTACCGGACAGCGAAATCATTAATCAATTAACCAAAGGCCTTAATCCGTGGGATATCCCCGACTCTATTAATCAGGCCTGTATATCACCACCCAATCAAATGGAGTTAGCCCCATGAAAGTAATCTTATTATCTGCCGCGATGGGTCGCGGTGTATCAAGCAAATCAGGTGCTGCTAAGCCCTATTCGTTTTCATCTATCAGTTACTTAGTACCTGAAAAAGACTTTATTCAAGGTGACCACAATATTCAAAAATGTGGCTTTGAGCCTAAGTCATTAAGCATGCGTGAAGACCAAACGCTTTATAACAAGTTTAAGAAAATCACCGAAGAGCAAGGTATTTGCGAGGTGGATTTAACCCTAGAGCCTGACCCTGAAAACATGTCTCGTAACATCGTTTCAGATGTAAAACTGGTTAGCTAATCATGGCTCAATGTGTCGCTATCCAACCAGACCAAACACTAAAAGCCGTAACGGGTGTTTGTGATTTTGTGATGGTTACACAAGCGGAGTTTGAACAACTCCAACAACAAAATTTAGTAAACGTTCTTAATGAATTGTTTGCTTTTGACTTGGCTACTTTTGGCCTTATTAACTCGGCGGCACTAGTCGCCTTTATAACTGCCCATTGCATAGGCCGTGTTGTCCGAACAATGGGAAAACTTTAAATATTAAGGATATCAACATGAAAAACGTAATGAACATTTTAGCTACAAAACGCGCTAAAGCAGGTCTTTTAGTAACGTCTGCACTTGGCTCAGCTTCTGCATTTGCTGCTGACCATACCGCTGCAATTGATGCTGCTGTTGCAGATGGCACTACTAACTACACCGCTATCGTAACGGGTGTAATTACTGTTGCTGCTATCGGTTTTGCTATCGGTATGATTGTTTCAAAACTACGTAACTAATTGTGGTTACTTCAATTGGCCTTGCGTCATTTCTGGTGTGGTGCTTTGTCGAAGGCTTCTCCAGTGGTGTAAGAACCAGTTAACAATGGCGGGTAAAACCGCCCTTTTCAATTAAGGCGCAACGATGCGAATTCTAATATTTCTATTAGCGCTTACTAGCGCTTTTTTTGTATCTGTCTCTCATGCTGACGAACCTGATATGAATGACCTTATGAATCCAAGTTATGAATACATTGGTTCATGTATGGATTTATCAAAAGAAATTAGTTCAGGGGGTAATGTAGGTATGTGCCAAGAACTAATAGAAGCGATTGTTGAACAATCAAGACCCGGCCTTGTTTTCGGTTCTACTGTTGAAGTTCACATGCAAACTGACACTGGCCCTTTTTACAGAATTGTTGTTGCTTTTAAAAATCATTATTCAGATACCGCCACCTCAAGAGGTGTATATGGTTATTTTGGTTCTAAAGAGACAGCACCAACTTGTCCACCTGAAGGTTTTCCCCTTTATGATATTCCTGTCAATTTAGATAATGGTGAACTCATGTGCGCCAAACCTTTTGACCCTTTTAATAACTGCCCAAAACCGACAGATAACGACCCGTTTGTATTTGGTACTGGTGAACAAACAGAAAAATGTTTCAATAATGATGATGGTACTCAATGCAAAATACAGACGGATGAAAATGGCGGTTATTACATTCCAGTATCTTATGGCTCTGCTGAACCAGTTATGTGTAAAAACGTACCTGATAAAGAAGTTGATAAAACGTCACCACCTGAAGAAAAGCCAGCGCCTGAAGAAACAGACCCTCAACCCGAACCCGATGAACTGACAGCCATAAACAAGATTAATGAAAACCTTGACGCAATGAATAAGAATCAAATTGCTGCCAGTGATTCTAATGATGATCGTCTAGACCGTGTAGCTGAAGAAATACAAATATCTAACGAGCTACTTGGTGAAATTCGTTACAACACAGCCATGACAGATTTGAACACTGATTTAGCTAATTCACTTTTACAAGGAATTTTAGATAAACCAGTTGGTGGCGGCGGTGGCGGCTCTGGTTCTGGTGACGGTGATGGCGAAGAAGAACAGCCATTTACCATACAGGCCAAACGCAAAAACAATAATAAAGGTCTTAATAAACTATTTACCGAACAAGACCTACAAACCGTAACCGAAGAAATCACACAGAAAAGACAAGAACTAAAAGACTACGTTCAACAAATAAAATCTGAATCAGGGTCGCTTTTTGAAGTTACTCCGTCTTTTGGTGGTGGTTATGAGGAACGAATAGTAAACATCAAAGGGGCTGATGTTGATATGGGGCTAGGACGGTTAGCCAGCTTCTTTCAACTGATTGCTGCTGCCGTTCTTCTTATATCTACTTTAACTGCACTGTATATTTTATTGGGGCCTTAACATGAAAACGAAAACTTTTATTTTAATCGTTCTATTTCTACCGTTACTTGCTATCGCTGAAACATCGGGTACTGATACTGGCACAGCGCAAGGTAACTATGAAGGCTTTGAAGGTGCAGCCCAAGCGATGGGGCATTTCTTTACTGATATTTGGACTTTCCTTGATGATGACGTTCCAAACTTCTTTGAAAGAGCTTTAGCTTTTATCATCGAAAAAATAACGCTGATGAGGATTGCAGCAGAGCTAGAAGCAATGAAACTTGCTTGGTCTGTATCGAAAGCTATTTTGGAAAATTTTCAAGTTGCATCGAAAATAGCAAATGCAGCTAATGCATTACCACAAGACGTAAAAGCAGCGCTTGTTGATATGCGCTTTTTTGATGGTTTGAATATTGTCATCCAAGCTTTAGTTGCTCGTTATGTTATGAGGTTCATGTAATATGGCTGCATCAATTTTTCACGGTGCGCCAGGTTCTTTCAAATCGGCCAGCGCTGTATGGTTTGAAGTCTTACCCGCCCTTAGAAAAGGTCGTTTAGTTGTTACCAATATCGAAGGAATACTGCCGCTTGAAGAAATAGAAACTGAACTTCAAGAAACTTTCCCCGACTCAGCTCAGCTTTGGAGACTTTCTTCTCAAAATGAAGAAGGTCTTAATTTATGGCGAAATTGGTATCACTGGATGCCAACGGGTGCATTAGTTCTGATTGATGAAGTTCAAGATGTCTATCCTACAGAAGCCACTTTTAAACCTGAAACCTGTAATTACAAACACGTTGATAATTACAAAGAATTCATACCCGAGCATTGGTATACATACCACTATACCCAACTAGAAAAGTTCAAACCTGATGATTTAACAAGCGGTGATGTTGATGACTTAGGCAGGGAGTTATTTAACGAACATGGCCACATTATTTACCCCAAAACACTTAAAGAGTGTTACATGCGACACAGAAAATACAACTGGGATATTATCTGTTGTACGCCCGATATCACCAGCGTCCACAAATACATTAGAAACGTCAGCCAATACGCCTACGCCCATAAGTATTTCGATGGACTCTCAGCAATCCCCTATTACAATCGTCGACCACGTATCTTCGAGCATAACCCAAAACTCGACGGCAAAACGCCAAACAAATCCAGCACCATTACATGGAAAAAAATCCCGATTGAAGTCCACAAATGCTACAAGTCGACAGCTACCGGAGGTATTACAAAAGGACAGGGTAAGAATTTCTTATACAGTCCTGCTTTTGCCTTTCCAGTTACTGCTGTCTTTCTTTGTATATTGTATTGGTTATGGTATTTCACCAGTAATGAAAGCGCTGTGGAAAATATCGAAAAAACCACTCAAGTGGGTATGGTCAGTACTGAAAAAGATACTAGTTCTAATACTAGTAATGCTGCTGTTCAGGTTCTTGATGGTGAACCTGTTTCTGTAGGTTTGCCCTATGGTGCTACCGATATATTCGTTACAGGTATTCAAGAAGTGAAACGGCCAGAAAGAACACATCGAGAATATATCTTCGAATTCATAACAGAAAGATACGGCACGTTTAGTATCAACTCTTACGAACTGGCGAGCATGGGTTTCAGTATCCAATATTTCAGCCCTTGCAATGTCATTATCAGGCAATCAAAAACTAACTTTGTTTATCGCGCTTTTTGTTCGCCTAACCCTTATTCCCAAGTAGAAAGCCAAAAAGGATCTAATGATGATTCAATAGATCTAAATACCCTATTTTAATTGATAGACCAAGCCGCCAAGCGAAGCCTGAGCGTAGCGGCTTGGGATAGAAAATAATCAACCACACAGTATGTCACTGGTGACACTATGACTAGAAACCAAAAATACGAGCAGAAACAAAAAGCTAAAGGATTAAAGAAAGTAACCCTTTGGATACCTGACGAATCAGAAGTTGAAATTAAACAGATGATAGAGTTTCTGATTGATAACCCAGACCATATACCTTTTATGGCAAGAAATGTTAGAACAGGCCGTATGAAAAAGGCCATTTAGTGGTACGTAATTTTTTACGTAATATTTCTATCGGTACGTAATAATGAACAAAATTATTACGTACCACTCACCTTTGTATCTCCAGTTCTTGGAGGATGGCGCAGCCATGTCATACATTCCAGAAAATTCACATTTCATCGCGAAACCGTTTCCATTTTATGTACGGTTTATTATGGTCGAAAATCAATTCAGTGAAATAGCCAATCGCACTCACTTCCCTAGTCTGTCTTTGAAAAAAGTTGATTGCCTTCTGATAAACCTTGCTGAGTTAAGGACGGCACAGCAGCCGAGGGAAACCCCCTCCCCCCATATACTAATAGGGGGGGAGCGAAACCACTTACACCGATACCGAGTGTGCATTGTGATTTTTAATAAAGGAGTAAATCACAATGGGCAACTTTAAATTGCAGTTCGTTACGCTATTCGGATATGACTATGCTAAAGGAGCTAAAGAACTCGGAGTAAGTGAACGACAAGTAAGGAGATATGTAAAAGCGAACAAAGCGAGTAAACCTGTTGAAAAGTTACTTTGGATAATGTATCGCGGTTACTTGCCAGATACTGGCCCGTGGGCAGAATGCAGTATTTCATACCATAACAATGTAATGACTACGCCTTGGGGGAAAGTAAAACCATCAGACGTACAGTTTGTACATCGCTATAAATGGTCAGCTAAAGAGCATGAAACCATGTATAAAAAGTTAAAGTCAGAAACAAAAGTACAAGATAAGTACTTATTTGAACTGCAAGATAAATTGTTAAATATAGTCGGTGAATTAGCTAGAAAAACCGGGAGTTGAAAAAAAGAGCCTTAAGAGGCTCTTTCATATAAATTAACTCTTATCTTTAGCTTTTAATTCTTTACATTTCAGCCATTTAAGCCAAATCCCAACGCATAAAAAGGCAGAATTCAGTATGAAAGAAATTAAAAGAAAGAAAGCATTCATAATCTCAGAATCGATCATAAATCTACTCTACTCTTAATTAATAAATTTCAATTCATTTATTTGACAATTAAGTGTAGAAATCATAAAATCCAGTTGTCTAGACGAGATTTTTATTTCAACATAAAATCTTAATAAACGAATCATGTATTTGTTTTAAAATTGCGAGCTTTTAGCTCGTTTTTTTTTGCCTATAGATTACCCCTTTCAACTTTTAATATTAAAAATTATAACCTGATGCAGGTTTTATAGCAAATTACAAATAACATTTTGTTCTATGTAACCGCAATTTTGTTATAAGGGTTTACCCACCCTATTTAAGTATTTGATACTTAGCGATTTTGGTTTTTTGACCCTAATGTGAATACTATTTTTTCTCAATTTCATAGGTCAATTCCTCTTTCTCACTAGAATGTAACATTTGAACTACAAGAGAATTATTTATCATTTTTACTAAAATGACTATCGTGAATGCCAGAATTTGTGATCTTTATCGCAAAAGTAGATATTAGAAGTGATTATGGCTACCTATTACCGTGCCAAACTGTCAAAACTGACAGTGGCGTTAACTCCATAATAAAAAAGGGCTTTTCGCCCTTTTCTTAATTTTCACGTACCATAACTTATAGGTTGCTTTCTAATGTGACTTTTCCTTCGAGATATCATAGAATTACCTTTCTAACATTTACAAAGGATTGATATGTATAAATTTTTATTAATAACAATTTTAGCTATCGCTACTACTGCGTGCGCTTATCATTCATCTCGTCAAGTTTTTAAAACTGATTCTGGTGAAGACTTAACAATTACTGGAACTGCTTCCCCAAGCCTATTAATTACTGTTTACATAAATGGGGAAACTGTTATTGATTCTATTCCTATTTCTTCTGACGAAATGCTTGGTCTATATAACACCTCAAAAGTTAGAGCTAGATGTAGGTTCGAACCTCAAATGTTTGGCTCAAAAAAAGAATGTGATATTTATGTTGATGGTAAGTATGCAGCAAATTTATATTTCAGATAAAGTCAAACTGTCAATCTTGACAGGGCGATTAACTTATTAATAAAAAGGGCTTTTCGCCCTTTTCTTAATTTTTACGTACCGTAATTTATGGGTAGTTATTATATTTATCTTTAGGTAATCACCTAGTTTTCTAAACCCACATTTCTAATAATTTAATACTTAAAAGTGCTATTCATTTCGAACTTTTGATTTATCTTCGCTATCAGAAATTTCGTATTTAATTCATAAGCCACTAATTTTACTTAATATTATTTCTTCGACTTATTATAGTAAGACTTTCGGGTTGGGCCATTAGGCTTAGGCTTCAATCCCTCTCACGAATCACATTAGTCTAAACAATAATAACAAGGATTCATCATGAGGAAGTTTTTTCTAATCATCATAGTCGGCTATTTCGCATGGGATTATTATGCAGTTAATTATGGTGGTATCTCACCAACACAAGCGCTTCAAACAAAAATTATTGATCCCGTAAAATCAAATTACAGCCATAATCGAGATATCACAATATCTGATTATGAAAAGCCAGAGTATGAATGTGATGGCCGTCAATATTGCAGCCAAATGAACTCTCTAGAAGAAGCGTTATTTTTTACTAAGAATTGCCCTAACACAAAGTTAGATCAAAGTCCCGGTGAAGCCCCCTGCCAGAGTGATTTCATATTACGTGATTAGATTGTATAAACCTTTATGTGAAATAGTTGTTTTTATATAAAGTAATTTGTTGATTTAACACATGAATCAGCTTAATAAATAAGATGGAAGATAGGTAAGTTTTGACTATACTAAATTAGTAGTAGCTATATGTAGCTTATTTCTTTTTTAGTAAGGAGTTCTCTTGCCGGTTCCAGGATATAGCTTAGTTGATTGTATCGACAATAGTGGTTACTTCTTACTTCATAGCGCTAAGTCACTAAATAACGGTGACTTAGTTCTTATAAAATCACTAAAAGAAGTAAGTAGAGACAAAGATACAATAAACAAGCTTTTACTTGAGCATGCATTTTCAGATAAATTAGACCATCCTAATATTTTAAAACCTATTAATTTCATTAACGAAGATGACTGTACAGCCATCATTTATGAATATTTTCCTGCCAAGCTTCTTTCTAAACTTTTACAAAAAGGCCCTATTTCAGTAAATGAGTTTCTGCCATTAGCTGTTAATCTGGCAGAAACGGTTAATTATTTGCACTCTAAAAAATTAATTCATAAAGATATTAACCCCCATCACATTTTGATTAGTGATGATTTATCTAGCTTTAAGTTATTTGGTTTACATATTGCGACCTCACTTTCGAAGTCTTCACAAAACTTAACTAGCCCAGGAGTTTTAGAGGGTACCCTCGCTTATTTATCACCAGAACAAACCGGGCGTATTAATCGAAAAATAGATTGCCGCAGTGATCTTTATTCTTTAGGCGCCAGTTTTTATGAAATGCTAACTAGTAAACCTCCTTTTAGTGAACAGGATCAACTAGCACTTGTGCACTGTCATATTGCTAAAAAAGTTGTGCCAGTTAATAAAATTAATACAAACATTCCCGAAGTTATTGCTGATGTTATTAGTAAGCTACTGCAAAAAAATGCAGAAGATCGTTATCAATCAGCTTGGGGGTTAGCTAAAGATTTGCAACTAATTTCAGTTCGGTTTGAGAATGATCCATCACTCACTAATTTTGAATTACCAAATGTAAACTTCTCAGCATCAGAGCAATTTAATATTCCGCAGAAGCTATATGGTCGTGAAAAAGAAATAGGTGATTTATTGCAGTCTTTCGAGCGTGTCGCCCAAGGTAGTTGTGAAATCTTTTTAGTATCAGGTTATTCTGGTGTCGGAAAGTCAGCTTTAGTGAAAGAAGTCTATAAACCAATGACTGGAGAATGTGGATATTTTAGTTCTGGTAAGTACGATCAGTATCAGAGAAATATCCCTTATTCTGCCATCACTAATGCCTTAAATAAATTTTGTCGTTACATTTTAACAGAACCTAATGATGAATTAATTCTTTGGCGCGATATTTTTAACAACCACCTCACCGATAAAGCAGTATATTTGTGTAACATAATCTCTGACTTAAACCTAATTCTTAAAATTAAAGATATAGATATACCAAAAAAAAATATAGATAAAAGTCTATTACACAGTTTATTTCTAAGCCTTATGACTGCAATTTGCACTAGAAACCGCCCTTTCATTTTATTTTTGGATGATATGCAATGGGCTGACTTAGCATCTTTAGAGTTATTAGCATCTTTATTTGATAATTTACAATTACATCATTTATTAATAATACAAGCATTTCGAGATAATGAGGTTGATTCCCAACACCCATTCACTAAATTTATCACCGAAATTAATGATAAAAACGTACCTGTAAACCATGCTTTTTTGAATAACCTACCAAAAGATGTAATAAATACGCTAATCAGTGACACAATAAATACACCTGAAATAGAATGTCTTCCTTTAAGTGAACTCATATTGAAGAAGACATTAGGAAACCCCTTTTTTGTTTTACAATTTACAACAGAGTTGTATGAAAAAGGTCTTTTATATCACAACTTAGAAAAAGATTGTTGGTGCTGGGATAAAGAAACTATTTTGTCAGAAAACATCACCGATAATGTTGTTGATTTTATGGCAGGTAAAATTAATGAGCTACCGAATCAAGCCTGTAATTTACTTAAGTATGCTGCAAGTGTTAGTAATACATTCGACACTAATATGTTGGTAGCGCTTTCTGATAACCAATACACAGCCCAGCAGATAATTAATAACTTGATCCCAGCTATTGATAGAGAACTTATATTAACTCCGCAATCTATTTCACATGTCATTCCTTCAAAAGCAGCCGTTAATGAAAATGTGCAATTAAAATTTTTACATGACCGTGTGCAGCAAGCCGCCTACTCACTCATCCCTGAAAATGAGCGTCAGCAAGTTCATATTAATATTGCCAGACTGCTTTATCAGTACGCACTTAACAATAACATTCTAGATAAAAGCTTATTTGATCTAGCAAATCAATTTAATAAAGCAATAGAGCTTATATGTAACCCTCTTGAAATTAAGCAAGTTATTGAAATCAATTATTTAGCCGCAAAAAAAGCGTTTGACTCAGCGGCTTATAGTTCCTCTTATAATTATCTTAGCTTTGCCAAGAGATTATTAAAGGTAGAACATTTTAAAGTTAACTATAGTGTAACGTTTGAGACCTTACTGTTGTTATGTAAAGTTAATTGTATTTTAAATAAATATAATGAATCCGATGAATTTTATAATCTATTACTAAAATACAAACATACAGCTTTAGATCATGCGCGTGTACTGCTGGTGAAAATGGATGATTTCCACCAACAAGGACTCTATCAAGAAGCACTAGATACACAATATCTAGCGTTAAAAGTATTAAATCTAACGCCGCCTTCTGAGTTAGAAAATTTAGATGCTCAAATCGTTAACGAGATTACGCTCATAGATACATACCTTGCACAGTACACTATTGATAGTCTCTATGATTCTAATGACTTAGAAGATGAACAAATTTTATTATTACTCGATATTCTGACCAGCCTTTGGATCACCGCATATTTATTATCTGATGAGGATATTGTGCAATGGGCATCAGTAAAAATGTGTAGCCTTTGTCTTGAGCATGGTAGGTGTGAACAATCTGCCTTTGCTTATATTCTTTATGGTTTTGTTTGTGTTAATAGGCTAAATGAATTCAAAAAAGCGGATGAATTTGGCAAAGTTGCACTAAAAATCGCTGATAACTACCCAAACCTAGCGTTACGCGGCAAAGTGTACTTTATGTACGGCTTAACGATTTGTCATTGGAGTAATCACCTTTCCTTTTCTACCAAAAGTTTTCGGCAAAGCTATCAATTCAGTTGTCAGGCTGGTGATTGGACATACGCAAGCTACGCAGCAGTTAATATTATTTCAAACTTAATAATAGAAGGCTTGCCCTGCACTGACGTTTTAACTGAAGCCAATAAGTACCTAAGTTTTTTAAAAGAAAAAAATGAAGAATCAACTAAAAGCTTTTTTATACCAGGTGCATATGTACCATTACTGCACTTAATGGATAAATGTGATAACCATAATAGCTTTGACTGTGATGTTTTTAATGAACAGGAACACCAAATTTATGCCAAAGACTCACCGATTATTCAAGCTTGGTATTACTATGCAAAAATCAGAGCGCTCTATTTAATTGGCCTATATGACGAAGCTCTAGCAATTATTGAGCATATTCATATCATCCCAATGGGTGTGCCAGGACAAATAAAAACACCTGAAGCGTATTTTTATTCATGTTTAGTTTTGCTCGCTAAACCAGAAACTTATTTAGATTCTGGTAAATATCAGGACATGTTTCAGCACATGTTTGAACGCTTAAAAACGTGGAGTGACTCTTGTGAAGATAATTTCCTTCATAAGTTAAAATTGATAGAGGCTGAATTAGCAAGCTTGAATAACCAACCTTTCTATGAAGTATTTGATCTTTACCATCAAGCAATCGAGCTTGCTAAAGCAACCGATTACAAACTGATTGAGGCATTAGCAAATGAGTTACTCGCAAATTACCTAGTGAAGCAAAGTAAGCTTGAATATGTCATACACCACCAGCAAATTTCTCAGACTATTTATAATCATTTATCAGTCAATGTTAAGGCGGCAAATTCATCATTACCAAACGATGAGATACCTGTTTTAACCAGTAATTCATCGATAGAAGTGTCGACTAGTTCAATTGCGCTTAATTCCATGATGCAGGCAGCTAATGTACTTTCAGAAGAAATGGTTATAGATAAATTAATGAATAAATTAATTGCCATTGTTATGGAGTTTTCTGGTGCCTCAAAAGTTGCTTTGTTACTTAAGAAAAATTCACAATGGTGGGTAGAAAATATTGGTATTTTGAATGAGCCAAATTTCCAGTTTGAACCTTTACCTTATTCTAAATCTACTGATATACCTGCCAGTGTTATCCGGTATGTGATTCGAACACAAAGTATGGCTTTAATTGGTAATGTGTCTGTCGATTCGGTTTTCACCAACGACCCTTACATTGAGAAGCATCAACCAAAATCTATTTTATGCTTACCACTTATCTACAAGAATCGAATCAACAGCATTGTCTATTTAGAGAATGAGCTCACTACTGATGCCTTTGGCCAAAACCATCTTGATATGCTTAATTTATTGATTGGTCAAATGGCAATATCAATCGAGAATTCAGTGCTTTATAGCCAAATGGAAGAAAAGGTTGTTGCCCGAACTAATGATTTAGAAAAATCACTAAAGCAATTAAAACAAACGCAAAACCATTTAGTCGAATCAGAAAAAATGGCTTCACTAGGTCGCTTAGTTGCAGGTGTTGCCCATGAACTTAATACTCCTTTAGGTGTGAGTGTCACAGCCTCTTCAAATCTGCTTGAATTAATAGAGCAGCTACGCGTTGCATTTGAAGCACAAACTCTAACGCGTAAAGAATTTGTCTCTAGTATTGCGAATATTAACCAAGCAGGTTCTATTGTTTACCGTAATTTAAATAGAGCTGCCGAACTTGTTGCCAACTTTAAACTAGTCGCTGTTGATTCCAGTAACGATGAAGAGCGTGAAATCAATCTAAAAGAATATTTAACTGATTTAGTGAGCAGTTTATCTCCTGCTCTTAAAAAGGGTCATCATTCTATTCAGGTTGATTGTAGTGATGACTTAGTGATTAAGGTTGACCCTGGTGTTATCGCACATATATTCACCAATCTTATTTTAAACTCTTTAATACATGGCTTTGAAGATACTCAAGAAGGTCAGATAACGATTACTGCAAATCTTGAAGGCTCAAAACTTAGAGTTGATTTTAAAGATAATGGTAAAGGCATGACTAATGAAGTACAGAGTAAGATATTTGAACCCTTCTACACGACTAAACGTGGGGCTGGCGGTAGTGGTCTTGGAATGAATATTGTTTATAACCTTATCGTTCAGAAGCTAAAAGGTACAATCAGTTGTCACTCTGAGGTTGGGAATGGCACTAAATTTACAATTTTATCTAACCTTTAACCCAGCCACCTAGCTTATATCAGTTAAAAGGTATTAACTTTTTTAACATAAAACCTGAATTTTCCTAGTTCTTTTTCACGAATTTACCGCTAAATTGTTTATAAACATTAGTGATCAAATTAACACTACCTCTTTCTGGTTCAGACTGTTTTTACTCCGCTAATTTACTCTCTGAATTTAAAGCTGTACTTGGGTGATTTTAACGTGAAAAATAGAATTAATACCGATACCGAAGTTAAATTTTCTGAATCTGACATCCTCCTATCAACTACTGATTTACAAAGTCATATTACCTATGCCAATGATGAATTTTGCAAAATAGCTGGTTTCACACTAGACGAAATGGTAGGTAAGCCCCATAACCTTGTTCGTCACTCTGATATGCCAAAACTGGCTTTCGCTGATTTGTGGCAACATCTAGAAAATGGTCAATCTTGGATGGGGCCTGTTAAAAATCGCTGTAAAAATGGTGATTATTATTGGGTTAATGCCTTTGTAACACCGATTAAAGATAAAAGTGGTCGTACCGTTGAGTTTCAATCAGTCAGAACAAAACAAAGTGATGAGGTCGTACAAAGAGCAACCGCTGAATACGCTAAAATAAACAATAATCAAAAATCTCATGCAACTGCAGCAAAGTTTGATGCCACTCTTTACATCAGTGCCCTATTATTCATTAGTTTTTTAGGTTCGCTGGCTGCCGTTTTTAGCTCTGGATTCGATATTTTTAATTGTCTACTAGTTCTATTTTTAGCATCAGCTAATGGGCTTATGTATTTTTGGCGTCAAAAATATTTAGCGCTTATAAGTAAAGCAAAACAAGTGTTTGATAACCCTTTAATGGCCTACCTCTACTCTGGGACTAATGATCAATCTGGCTTTTTACATCTTGCCCTTGAGATGCAACAAGCTAAATTAAAAGCTGTTGTTGGCCGTGTTAATGATGTGACCATGGGCGTTAATCACAACGCGCAACAATGTGCAGAGTCTGGTTATAACGTGACTGAACTTTTAAATAAACAAACAGATGAAGTCTCGCAAATTGTTGTTGCCACAGAGCAAATGACGGCCTCAATCAATGAGCTTTCATCGAGCACAATGCAATCTAATCAAGCAGCCGAAGAGTCAAACCAAGCAACCGAAGAAGGCTCACTTGCGGTCAAGCAAACGATAACTTCAATCAGTGAACTTGATGAAAAACTCAAAGCAGCAAGTAGCCAAGTAGAAAATCTAATTGAAGGTAATCAACACATTGTGGCAATTTTGTCTGAGATAAACGCCATTGCTGATCAAACTAATTTACTTGCTTTAAATGCGGCCATTGAAGCTGCCCGTGCTGGTGATCATGGCCGAGGCTTTGCCGTTGTTGCTGGTGAAGTACGTGCATTGGCCTCACGAACTCAGCAATCCACAGAAGAAATAAACAATGTATTAAATCAGCTCACACACGCCTCAAAACAAGCACAACTTGCCATGAAAGACGGACTTAATTTATCGGCTAAAAGTGTTGAGCTTGCAAATCAAAGTGGCGATAGTTTAGACCATATTAAAGCTCAGTCTATCAAACTAAGTGAACTCAATAGCATCATAGCGCATGCAATGAATGAGCAACTTACAGCAAGCCAAGTTATTGCTACCAACTTAACCTCGGCACAAGACTTTGCTCATGAGTGTACAGAGCTTGGCCATACTTCGCAGCAACTTTGCGAAGCGCTCCTCAGTAAAGTGACAGAGCAAACTTCCTTGATTAATCAGTTTAAGTAGCGAAAACAATACTATTTGATTAGGTTTATTTTCGGTGTGTGCTTATTAGTACACACCGCATCGAATGCTTCTGCTAACCGTTCTGTTTCTTTGAATACCTGCTGCCAATACTTAATTCGTGTATCAGCATCAAGTTCTGTAAAGTCTTTACGATCAGGGATTTTGCCATAAGGTAACGAAGCAACAAAGTCAGCTGATGGAGTGATCATCACTACGTTTTCATAGTTACTCGGGGTAACACCGCGCTTTAGGCTCTTATCAAACCAACCTGCTTTAGGGCTGTTATTAAAATGCGGATATAAAATAAGCCCGTCATTATGAATACTTAAGTCAAAGTGATAATCGATAATACCGCCATCGCGATACATACCTGGTGGTGTTCCTTTGATATTTTTAATGCCCTGCATGACTAATGGAATAGAGCCTGAAGCAAGTAATGCATCCGCTAAATTATCTTCGCTTAGCTCAATAGTATGGGTATTGAAAGTATTATTATCGGAAAAAGATAACTGACTATCCGCAGGCTGAAATACATAACGTTCATATTGCTTACTTAACAAGCGTCTATTCATTCGATTGACTAAGTAGCTTTTAGATAACCCCATTAACTGCATCACTTTGTTTTCTGATGCTGTAAAGCCATTCGATTTTGCAACTATAAAGTGGGCTTTAAAAATAGGGTTGTTAATGATTTCTTGAATACCATTTTCAGCAAAAACTGTGCTTAATAACTCTCGCGCTTTTGTTGTTATTTCTTCTGGTTTTGCTTTATTCGATGAATAGCGTGTTTCAGAGTAAGACTTTGCTAATCGAGATATTGCAGCAACAGGGTCATTTTGTGCAAAACAGGCAGATCTAAATGCCCCAGCACTTGACCCTAATAAGTTTAAAGGTGTGGTACGGTCTTTAAAAAATTCACCAAATAGATATTTATCCAAACCAAATAATGTAAACCACTTGGGCCCGCCGCTTGCACCTAAAAAGGTATTAAACAAATCGGCAGATAGGCCTTGCTCTTGAATTACTTTTGCAGCACTTGGCCCTGCGTAAATATCTATCATGGTTACTTTTCTCGTTATTGTTTTAGATTATTTGCGCCAAATCCCTTGCTCTGTTTGACCTTGAACCTGCACTTTTTCAGAATCAAAATTTGGTTCTTGGCCTGCTTCACGTTGACTATGGTAGTCTTTTGTCACAGATAAGATGGTTGGCGTTAAGCGTATGATAGCGATAACGTTCACCACTGTCATTAAACCTAAAGCAATGTCTGCAAGATCCCACACTTGTTTAATGGTGGCCGATGCACCCCAAATCATCATTGATAAATATAGACAGGTGTAAATTCCACGGCCGAGTTTATTATCTAGTTTAAATAAATGTAGGTTACTTTCTGCGTAGGCATAGTTTGCAACCACAGAAGTAAACGCGAATAAACAAATTGCAGCTGCTACAAAGTAAATGCCACCAGCAGCCATATGCGCTGTCATCGCAGATTGAGTTAAGCGGATCCCTTCCATTTCGCCGCTAATATCAATATCAGCCAATAAAATAATCACTGCCGTACAACTACACAGTACAATGGTATCGAAAAACACCCCTAGCATTTGAATATAGCCTTGAGTGACTGGGTGATTTGGTACTGGTGATGCACAGCCAGATGCATGTGGTACACTCCCCGCTCCGGCTTCATTCGAATAAAGCCCTCGTTGAATACCATTTTTAATTGCGGCGCCCATTGCCCCTGCGCCTGCCTCTTGTAAGCCAAAGGCTGAAAGTAAAATATCTTCAATCATCGCAGGCACTTTACCGATATTTAATAAAGTAATAATGATGGCGGCGAGTACAAATAAAATGCCCATAACTGGCACAATGCGTTCAGCAAAGCGAGCGATAGCTTTAAAGCCACCTAAAATAATAGAGCCTGCCAGTATAGTGATCACAATACCTGAATACAAAGTTGGAATTTCAAATGCGTAATTGAGGGCGTCGGTAATGGTATTCGTTTGCATGGCACTAAACGTAAAGCCATAACCAAGAAACAAGCAAAAGGCAAAACACACTGCAAGCGCTCTGCTGCCTAAGCCTTGCTGAATATAATAAGCAGGCCCGCCTCTAAACTCGCCATTGGCATCCCTAACTTTATAGACTTGCCCAAGTACGCTTTCGGCAAAACCAGTGGCCATGCCCAAAATGGCAATCACCCACATCCAAAATATGGCCCCGCTGCCCCCTAACGAAATTGCAACGGCAACCCCTGCAAGGTTACCAGTACCTACACGTGCTGAAAGACCTGTACATAAAGCTTGAAACGAACTGATTGAGTTTTTATCGGTGCTGCTACTCGACTTTAATAGGCTAAACATATGGCGAAACTTAACCAATTGAATCGCTTTTAGCCTTACCGAAAACCAGATACCAGCAAACAGAAGAATATAGATAAGAATTTGGCCTTCTCCCCAAAGAAGACCATTGATTGTCGATACAGCACTGTTAAACATGGCAAGCCTTTATTATTCTTATAGATAAAAAATCACAAAAAGTGAATAGCTAACCACTTTAACTCTATTTACAAATATCTCAAGTAGGCAATGGGATTAATTAACTTAGCCTGCTCCCAACTAATTTAGCAGTTGCTGCTGTAAAAAAGCACGACCTGCTGCTAAGCCTAATTTGTGATCATAGCGCAGATCTGAATCTGTGCTACCCAGTAGCTTACTGCGTAATTTACTGCCTGCAAAAATTTGTGTGATACGGGCATCACTTGGTGGGTTGGCAATGAAATCGAGTTCTTCTTGATAAGCTTGTTCGTGTTGAACCAAGTAATCAATGGTTTTAGGGCAATAACCTGATACGCAAACTAGTGACTTTAACTTATTTACCCATTCAGATTGTACTTGAAAGTTTTCATCAACAGTTCTAATAACCACAATATCACGAGCACCACGGTTATAAGCTTCTTTCACAGGTAAAGGTGCAGCTAAGCCACCATCTAAATACATATCATGCACTAAATCAGTATTAGAGCTTTGAATAATGGCATCGTTTGCTGCCTTGGTTGTTAACCAAGGAGTCAAATTAACGCCGTCTTTATATAAAAAGGGTAATGCGCTTGATGCTTTTAACAATGCCAACCACTGCGTATCTTCACCATTTGGGCTCAAATAATACGGTTTACGGTCAGCCGCGTTAGTGGTTGTGATCAACAGTTCGCGTTTACCTAAGCTTTGTGTTGCAGTTTTAAAATCAAGTGCACGGTTTACTTCTTTGGTTTTATCAAAATACCAATCAAGGTCGACAATGCTTTTACCAAACAGCCCACGGCCAAGTTGGAAAAAACGTTTATGACGAGAAAGACCTCTGATCAACCGTTTTGCATAGCCCTTTTGACGCGCTAAATAACTTGTTAAGTTTTGTGAGCCTGCCGATGTGCCAATGAATAAATCGAATGGATCGTAATTATTTTCTAACCATGCATCGAGCACACCTGCGGTAAAAATCCCTCGTTGCCCACCACCCTCAGCGATTAATGCTGTTTTTGTTTGTGGTTCGACTGCGGCAATTGTTTGAGATTTCACGGTGCACCTTCCTAGGGTTATGGTTAATAAATGTATTGTATAAAGTTAATTTCAATCCTTAAAACGGATTATATAAATTGATTTAATCTATAAAACCGTTTAATAAATGAGTGTCAGGGCTTAAGCAATGCGCATAAAAAACTCATTACACGCATTCACTATTTGCCATATCGTATTAGTCCATGATGCTTGCTAATATTTCCAGCGCATGTTGTCTGTCACTCAATTCATACAGGTCATTTGTAAAAATAAACTCATCAACCTGTAGCGTTTGTTTAATCATACTCAGCTTATGCTTAACGCTCGCTTGACCGCCAACAACAGAAAGCCCTAAAAAGTTTTCTACTTGCATTTTTTCTTGTGCTGTCCACAAGCCTTCCATTGTTGCAACAGGCTCTTTAAGCCAAAGTGGCTTGCCGCGCATAAGTGCTAAAATACGTTGTTTTGCGGTTGTTGCTAAAAACTGTGCTTGCTCATCGGTGTCAGCTGCAACAACTGGTAAGCCAAGCATGACATATGGCTTATCTAATACCTCTGATGGTTGAAACTCTCTGCGATACAATGCAATGGCATCTTCAACAAAGCGCGGCGCAAAATGACCCGCAAATGCATATGGCAGGCCTTTTTTTGCCGCAAGTCCAGCACTATAAAGGCTTGAGCCCAGTAACCAGATTGGCACATTAGTGTCTTCACCTGGGATTGCGCGTACTGGAGAGTCACCTTTATATGGGCCAAGTAAAGCTTGCAGCTCCGTTACTTCATCATTGAAATGCTCAGCGCGTTGTTCGTCACGGCGCAAAGCACGGCTGGTAATTGGGTCACTACCTGGTGCTCGGCCTAAACCTAAATCAATGCGACCGGGGTATAAACTCTCTAGGGTGCCAAATTGCTCAGCAACCACCAGCGGTGGATGGTTAGGTAACATCACCCCACCTGCACCTACGCGGATATTCTGAGTTTTACCTGCGATGTGACCTATCAATACTGAAGTTGCGGCACACACGATACCGCGCATATTATGATGCTCTGCCATCCAAAACCGATTAAAACCCAGTTTGTCGGCTGTTTGTGCATAGGTAACACTGTTAGCTAGTGTTTGCGAAACGGTTTCGTGCTCTTTCATTGGGCTCAATTCAAGCAATGAAAAAGGTGTGTTGCTAAGGTCTGACATTCGCTCTCCAAAATTTAACTCTTTATAATTAGTTAATGAGAGCGAATGGCTATTTTTCAAATGCTAATTAGGCACGGCTTTGTTGCTGTTTTTCCACCTTTAGGCCATCGGCATCAATACCACGCTTCCAATAGGCCGATGCAACAATGTGTTCACGGTCAATTTCAAAACTGCTTGTAATTAAACGGCGAATTGCCTTCACCAAGTTTGCTTCTAATGCCATAAACACCATAGGTTGCGTGTTATAACCTGCGCATAAGCGTGTTACTTGGTCGAGTAGATCTGTTTCTGGCTCATCTGTAACTAACCATTCAACACTATGTTGGCTGTGTGCCTTAATTTGCTCAAGCTCAATGATGTCGGCTTTATCAGCAACATGAATAATGACATCGACAGTGGCATCTTGTGGCAGGGCTTGTAAGTAGCCATTGATTGCATTTACAGAGGTTAAATCTGCCAGCATTAAATAATGTGTTTGCGTAAAATCAGTGAGTTTTTTAGGGCCTGGGCCTGCTATACCTACCTCGTCGCCTACACACGCATTTTGTGCCCAGTTGGTTGCCACGCCTTGATGTTGGTTAACCACAAAATCGAGGGTAATTGCACCGTTAACAGGGTTAATACCACGAATAGTGTAAGAGCGCATTAATGCAGGATGCTCAGCGTGTAAATCAAGTTCAACCTTAGATTCACCGGCATGCGGGAGTAGTACCTTTACGTACGCACCTTTTGCATCTTGCGGGAAGTCAGCAAACTCGTCTGAGCCAACGACAATTCTTTGTAGATGCGGGGAAATACGTGTAGTACTTAAAACGTTTGCACGACGAACTTTTCTAGCCATCTTGGTCTCCTAGCTGGTTAAATTGCACAACGCCCCAATAGTTGATATAGTCAACTATACGCTTTTAATTGACTTTGTCAACTAATGCAAACTTGCTTAACTTAGGTGAACCATGCCACAAACCTCTCTTTCTTCTGCTTTATTTACACTGGCACAAAGTTACCGTGTCACTGTACGAGAAGCCATTAACGCCAACGAGCTTGGTCTTAACGCACTGCATGTACGCTGTTTACATATTATTGCCGAAACACAGCACTGTACCGCCAATGATATTGTTGCCAAAACCGGTCGTGATAAAGCACAAATAGCACGCTTAGTAAAAGAGCTTATAAAGCTTGAACTAGTCTCTAAATGTGCAGACGAAAATGACAAACGCTGTTTAATTTTGTCGTTTACTGAGCAAGGTAACGCCCTGTTCTCGCGTTTAGAAGTTGCAGAGCAAGAGGTTGATGCCAAACTTTGCCACGGTTTAACTGATCAGCAAGTACGTGATTTTATCGCTATTGCCACAACCATGATCGAAAATATCAATCACAACACCCCGTGATCTTATTGGCAAGATAACCACAAACCACTATACTGTACAAACGTACAGTATAGTGGTTTTGTTATGCGTGTTATTCCTATTTATATCGAAGCTGGCGTATGTGGTTTTGAATCACCGGCAGCACAATACAAAGAGCTAGGCTTATCATTAGATCAGCTATTGATTAAACACCCTGATGCAACATTTATTGGTATTGCCTCTGGCGAATCAATGCAAGGTGTGGGGATTTTTGATGGTGACTTATTACTGGTTGATCGCGCCGAAGATGTGAAAAATGGCGATGTCATTGTCGCGAATCTAAATGGTTTATTTGTTTGTAAACTATTAGATAAACACAATGCACAGTTATTATCAGCCTCACCTAAATACCCTGCAGTGCAACTACGCCAATCTGATGAATTTCAATTAGAAGGCGTGGTCACTCGCTCAATTCGCTTACATCGCAGTAGTAAAGAGCTATTAGCATGTACGCCTTAGTCGATGCGGTGGCCTTTTATGCCAGCGCCGAAAAAGTATTTGATCCGGCTATTCGTAGTAAACCGGTTGTGGTTCTCACTAACAACGATGGCTGTATTTGTGCCGTGTGCCCTATTGCACGAAAACTGGCTATTCCAAAATTTCAGCCCTATTTTCAAGTAAAGAAAATACTCGAAGATAACCAAGTGGTGATCCGCTCATCTAACTATGAGCTGTATGCGGATTTAAGCGAGCGGATGATGAACGTGATTGGCCGCTTTTGCGATAATCAGCACATATACTCTATTGATGAATCATTTTTAAACTTTACTGGTTTCAAAAAACTTATTCACGATTGGCATCGTTATGGCCATGATATTCGCCGTACCGTATGGCGCGAAACAAAGCTACCTGTTGGGGTTGGATTTGGCCCAACAGCAACCCTAGCCAAAGCCGCCAATCATGCAGCGAAAAAACTCCCCGGCTTTGATGGCGTTGCAGTGATTGACTCAGAAACTTCACGGGTAGCCATTTTAAAAGCCATGGACGTACAAGATGTTTGGGGCGTTGGTCGACGCTTAGCTAAAAAACTCAAAGCAATGAATATCAATACGGCCTTTGATTTAGCCGAACAAGAACCACGAAAAATAAAGCGCCTGTTTAGTATTGTTTTAGAGCGTACAGTGAACGAGTTACGTGGTAAAAGCTGTTTAGACTGGGATGAAGTACGCCAAGACAAAAAAGAGATTTTTTCGACTCGTAGCTTTGGGGAGCGTATCACTGACGCCACAGCGCTGAAAACAGCACTGATCAATCATTGTGTGATTGTGGCAAGAAAACTACGTGCGCAAGGCTCACACACTCAACGCTTATTAATGTTTGTGGCCAGCTCTCCTCACCAAGATGGCTATTATAAAAAGTCCTATATTTATGAGTTTAGTGTCGCCACCGCCGATAGTTGTGTGTTCGCCAATGCTATTAGCGAAGTATTTGAGCACCTCTATAAACCTGGGGTGCGATTTTATAAATGTGGTGTAGGTGCCCTTGAGTTATCAAGCCACATGTTTCAGCAGCCTGATTTGTTTCAAGCGCCTATCGATAACCCTAAACTGATGAAGTGTCTTGACAACATTAACACCCGTTATGGCGTGGGTACCCTTGCCATAGCCAGCGAAACTCCAACGACCCGTTGGCATATGAAACGCGCGTACTTATCGCCTCATTACACAACCCGCTGGCATAACCTACCAAAAATACATTGTTAAAAGTCTGCCTGCTTAGCATTTAATAAACTACATAAATCCTTAGGGGCCAATGCAATCTCAAGGCCTCGCTTACCAGCTGAAACATACATCACGTCAAAGCTATCTGCAGATTGATGCACATAGGTATTAAGGCGCTTTTTCTGACCTAGCGGACTTACTCCACCTAAAATATAACCTGTAGTATTTTCGACTTTTTGTTGTGGAGCCATCTGTACTTTTTTAACCTTTGCCGCCTTTGCCAGCATTTTCAGGTTAACTTGTTGGCTAACTGGCACAATAGCAACCAAAAGCTGCTGGTCAGCATCTTCAAGTACTAAGGTTTTAAATACTTGTTCAGCGGGCAGCTTAAGCTTTTCAACCGCTTCAAGGCCAAACTGTTGTTGCGAAGGCTCATGCTGATAGCTGAGCACATCAAAGCTAATACCTTTCTTCTTCAGTAAGTTTATAGCCGGCGTCATTGATTTTCCTATAACTAATTAATTAGCAGTCACTTTATGAAACATACCGTGAACATGGAATATAAGGCAATAGAAAAACCGCTACAAAACGCACTAAATAGGCCTAATTCGACTACACTAAAGTAATGAATCCTGGGCAGGGTAACAAGCATGTCTAGACACACAGGGCTCTATCTAGCCAAACAGTTATTTATCATACTCACCCTATTGTATGCAGTGAATTTTGTGTGCAACGAATACCTCGCGTGGAATGCCTACATGGATTGTCAAAGCAAATGCCATACGCTTGGCTTAGAAAAAGGCCGAATACAAAACACCACATTTTCAGAGGATGTGACTTTATGCCGTTGTCTTGCTGATACCGACTACTACGTTGTGCTGAACTAAATCTGAAAATACCGACTAGGAATTAGGGAAATTTCACGTATTATTAAATTGATTATAAGTTAAACAAAGGAAAGTACATGTTTTTAGACTACTTTGCGCTGGTCATGCTAGTGTTTGTAACAGTAGTAATATTTTATGGTGTTATTGCCATACACGATATTCCCTACGAAATTGCCAAAAAACGTAATCACCCTCATCAAGATGCCATCCATTATGCAGGCTGGGTTAGCCTATTTACCCTACACGTGCTGTGGCCATTTTTATGGGTTTGGGCGACATTATGGCGTGATGACCGCGGTTGGGGTTTTAACCAGATCCAAAAGGAACAGGAAGACTTAGCAGAGAAAGTAGCTAGCTTGACAGCCACAGTGGCAGCACTACAAGCACAAATAAATGCTCAATCGAATAATAAAGAGAAATAAAATATGGATTTGTTATTAATACTCACTTATACCGCATTGTGCATTGGTATCTTTAAAGTTTTTAAAATCCCACTTAATAAATGGACAGTACCCACCGCCGTACTTGGTGGTGTGGTACTGATAGGCGCTTTGATCCTGTTAATGAACTATAACCACCCACATTCAAATATGGCCAGCAGTGCCTATGTCACAACACCTATTGTGCCAAATGTCCGTGGTACCGTTGAAGAAGTTGCTGTTAAGCCAAATCAGCCTGTTAAAAAAGGAGACTTACTGTTTCGCCTAGACGATACCTTATACCGAGCCAAACTAAATCAAGCTATTGCAGCTTTGCAAGATGCAAAACAGTCAGTCCTCGGTTTAGAAGCGGCCTATAAATCAGCACAAGCCAGTGCCCTAATGGCTAAAGCTGAATATGATCGTAGTAAGAAAGAATACGAACGTTATGAAAAAGGCGCAAAAAGCGGTGCTTACTCAAAAGGCCAAGTTGATAATAAATTAGGGGTCTACTTAGCAGCAAAGGCAAGTTACGAAGCCGCACAGGCCGAAGAATTACGTCAAGAACTTGCATTTGAGTCAGAAATAAACGGTGAGCAAACTAAAATTGCCGCAGCTCGCGCTAATTTAGAGCAAGCTCAATTTAACTTAGACAGCACAAGCGTTTATGCACCTACCGATGGCTATGTTACACAACTAACATTGCGCCCTGGGATGATTGCAGTACCAATGCCACTACGCCCAGTAATGACCTTTGTGCACAAAGAAGATACCGTTTACGTCGCTGCATTTAGACAAAATTCACTATTAAGACTCGAACCAGGCTACAAAGCAGACTTTATCTTTAAAGCTATTCCTGGAAAAACCTTTGCGGGTGAAGTAATCGATGTATTACCTGCTATTGGTGAAGGACAAGTACAAGCACAAGGCACACTGATGGGCACTGAGTTTTTTGCTCGCCAAGGCCGCGCTATTGTTACTTTAAAAATCACAGACGACATGAGTGAATATCACCTACCACAGGGAACAAGCACAGAAGTCGCTGTTTATTCAGAACACTTCGAGCACGTATCAGTGATGCGTAAAGTATTGATCAGAATGAAAAGTTGGCAAAACTACCTATTCCTAGATCATTAAACTCAAAGTTTAAGTATAAAAAAAGGCGCTTATCAGCGCCTTTTTTACTCTCTAACTAAAGTTACTTAACTAGAGTTACTTAGTTAGGTCATCGAAAAACTTCTTCACACCGTCAAAGAAACCTTTTTCTTTTGGACGGTTTTTAGAGCCATCTTTACCCATGCTTTGCTCAAGTTCTTCAAGCAATTCACGTTGACGATCATTAAGATTAACCGGCGTTTCTATAACCACTTTACAGATCAAGTCACCTTGAGCGCCACTACGTACAGACTTAACGCCTTTACCACGCATACGGAACATCTTGCCCGTTTGGCTTTCTGATGGGATCTTCAGTTTTGCACGGCCATCCAGTGTCGGAACTTCAATTTCACCGCCCAGTGCTGCTGTTGTAAAGCCAATAGGCACTTCACAATACAGGTTATTACCATCACGTTGGAAAATCGGGTGTTCACGTACAGACACTTGAACGTATAAATCACCAGCTGGCGCACCATGCATGCCCGCTTCACCTTCACCTGATAAGCGAATACGATCACCTGTATCAACACCCGCTGGGATCTTAACAGATAAGGTCTTAGTTTTTTCTACGCGACCTTGACCATGACAGCTGTCACATGGATCTGAAATAATTTGACCTGTGCCCTGACACGTAGGACACGTTTGCTGAACCGCGAAGAAACCTTGGCGCATTTGTACTTGGCCTGCACCATGACAGGTAGTACATGTTTTTGGTTTAGAACCAGCTTTGGCACCACTACCATCACATGGCTTACAGCTAACCCACGTTGGAACTTGAATTTCAACATCTTTACCACGAACAGCCTCTTCAAGGCTTAAGTCCATGTTGTAACGTAAGTCAGAACCACGTTGTTGACGTGATTGACGACGACCACCGCCACCACCAAAGATATCTCCAAACACATCACCGAAAATATCACCAAAATCACCATGACCGCCGCCGAAGCCACCGCCATGACCACCACCGCCTTGTTCAAAGGCCGCGTGACCGTACTGATCATACATTTGACGTTTTTGTGGATCAGTTAGTACTTCGTAAGCATCTTTTACTTCCTTGAATTTAGACTCAAGGTCTTTATCGCCTGCGGTACGGTCTGGATGATATTTCATCGCTAAGCGCTTATACGCTTTTTTTATGTCTCGTTCGCTAGCATCTTTGCTCACGCCGAGAACTTCATAATAATCGCTTTTTGACATATCTATCACACTACTCTTTTTACTGCAGCTACACTGCATAAGGTAAATCGGCTGATACAAATCGTATTATGGTCTTAACCATTTAAGAAGATTGGCAACCTATCAATTTACCGTTTATATACATGCAAAAGGCGCGTCAAGCGAAATCGCTGGCGCGCCTCAATCATTTCATCCTAACTTAATTGACTAAACAAAGCAGCCATTAATGTGTTAGGCAGAAGCGAAACAAGCAATTACTTGTCGTCTTTCACTTCTTCGAACTCTGCATCAACAACATCGTCGTCTTGTTTTGCAGAAGATTGCTCAGCACCTGCATCCGCACCGCCTTGTTGCTGCTGTGCTTTAGCTTGTGCAATTTCCATTAGCTTTTGTGATTTTTCTGCAAGAGCTTGAGTTTTCGCTTCAATCTCTTCTTTGTTGTCACCTTTAATCGCCGCTTCTAGCTCTGTAAGCGCAGCTTCGATTGCTTCTTTATCTTCTGCAGGTAGTGCATCACCCGCTTCTTCGATTTGCTTACGTGTACCGTGAACCATTGCATCAGCTTGGTTACGAGTCGCTACTAGCTCTTCGAATTTCTTATCTTCTTCAGCGTGTGCTTCAGCATCACGAACCATTTTTTCTACTTCATCATCGCTTAGTCCTGAAGAAGCTTGGATTGTGATCTTCTGCTCTTTACCTGTATCTTTATCTTTAGCAGATACATGTAAGATACCGTCCGCATCTACGTCGAATGTTACTTCGATTTGTGGAGTACCGCGTTGTGCTGGGCGAATACCTTCTAGGTTAAATTGACCTAGTGATTTGTTATCGCTTGCACGCTTACGCTCACCTTGTAGTACGTGAATCGTTACCGCTGATTGGTTATCTTCAGCTGTTGAGAAAACTTGTGATTTCTTAGTAGGAATCGTCGTGTTTTTCTCGATTAGTGCTGTCATTACTTGACCCATAGTCTCGATACCTAGTGATAACGGAGATACGTCAAGTAATAGTACGTCTTTAACGTCACCAGCTAGTACACCACCTTGAATCGCTGCACCTACTGCAACTGCTTCATCTGGGTTAACATCTTTACGAGGCTCTTTACCAAAGAACTCAGCAACTGTTTTTTGTACTAGAGGCATACGTGTTTGACCACCAACAAGGATGATGTCATTTACGTCGCTTACTGATAAGTCAGCATCAGCTAGTGCGCGCTTAAGTGGCTCGATTGACTTAGTTACTAAGTCTTCAACAAGTGACTCAAGTTTTGCACGAGTAACTTTAACGTTCATGTGCTTAGGACCAGTTGCGTCAGCAGTCACGTACGGTAAGTTAACTTCTGTTTGTTGTGCAGAAGAAAGTTCAATCTTCGCTTTTTCAGCAGCTTCTTTAACACGTTGCATTGCAAGTGGATCAGTTTTAAGGTCGATACCTTGATCTTTCTTAAACTCTTCAACTAAGTAATTGATAACGCGGTTATCGAAGTCTTCACCACCTAAGTGAGTGTCACCGTTAGTTGCTAGAACTTCAAACGTGTGCTCGCCTTCAACTTCATCAATCTCGATGATAGAGATATCGAAAGTACCACCACCTAAGTCATATACTGCAACAACGTTTTCACCTTTATTTTTGTCCATGCCGTATGCAAGTGCAGCGGCAGTTGGCTCATTGATGATACGTTTAACTTCAAGACCAGCAATACGACCAGCATCTTTAGTTGCTTGACGTTGTGAATCATTGAAGTATGCAGGTACTGTGATTACTGCTTCAGTAACCGCTTCACCTAGGAAGTCTTCTGCTGTTTTCTTCATTTTTTTCAGCACTTCTGCTGAAATTTGAGGAGCAGCGCGTTTTTCACCACGTGCTTCAACCCATGCGTCACCGTTATCAGCTTTTACAATGCTAAAAGGCATAATACCGATATCGCGTTGTACTTCTTCGTCTTCAAAACGACGACCAATTAGACGCTTGATTGCAAATAATGTGTTAGTTGGGTTAGTTACTGCTTGGCGTTTTGCAGGTTGACCAACTAGTGTTTCACCGTCTTGCGTATATGCAATGATCGATGGTGTTGTGCGATCGCCTTCCGCGTTTTCGATAACGCGTGCTTTATCACCGTCTAGTACTGCTACACAAGAGTTAGTAGTACCTAAATCGATTCCAATAATTCTACCCATGAATCTTCTCCAACTTCAAAATTCGTTAAAACGTTCGATGACTAGTAGATAGGGGTGCAGGAAACTGAATTCAACTGTAAAAATGAAAAAAATTTACTTTTTTTTGAAATATTTTCGAAATGGGCGTTTTTTCCACAAAAAGCGCTGTTTTCTCAGCCTACTTGCAGGATAAACAAACTGGTCTGATGACTTTAGCTATGCTATAACAAACACCATAACAATAAATGTTAAGGAAAATTATGCATTTTGAACAATTACTCGCCATGGCAGCTGAACTAGGCAAAGACAAAACAAAAGTAATGCAGTTTCCAGAAAACTGGTGCCAAGGTCGCACAGCGTTTGGTGGATTATCTGCAGCTTTATTATATCAAGCTATACGTCAGCATATCGATAGTTCTCGCCGCTTATTATCTTTAAGCACTAACTTTGTTGGTCCGTTAATCGCTGATTGCGACTTTTCAATCGACGTTGAAGTCTTACGTGAAGGCAAAAACAGTGCGCAGGTACTAGCAAAAGTGATTCAAAATGGCGATGTTTGTGTTATTACACAAGCCTGTTTTGGGGCTGAACGTCAGTCCAATGTTCGTGTAGATGTCACTAAGACCATGCAGCTAAAACCGGTTGATGAGCGTTTCACTCTACCTTACAAGGAAGGCGTCATGCCGGCATTTTTCCAGCATGTGGCATTGTGTTTACAAGACGGCAATATGCCTTTCTCTGGAGCAGATACCTCACATTTAGGTGGCTGGATGAAATTCAAACATGTGCCAGAGCAAATGACTGAAGCCCATATCATCGCCCTAACAGATGCATGGCCACCAACCTTATTACAAATGTATAAGCAACCTGCACCAGCAAGTAGCATGTCGTGGTACATAGAATTTGTTGAAGAGCCTAAAATTGCACATGATGCTTGGATTGGCTACGAAGCGGTTACACACCATAGTAAGGATGGCTATGGACTAGAAGATGGTTGTATTTGGAGTGAAAGCGGAAAACTAATTGCACTGAGCCGCCAAACCGTCGCGTTATTCGCGTAACTCAGGCTCTGAAAGTTGCGCGTACTCAGTACCATCAAGGCGAATAATTGCTTGGTACTGGCCTGACTCAATGATCTCACCAAGACCCAAATTAAAGGTGTTTTTTAAGGTTTTACTGTAAAAAAACGCAGGTCTTGGTGCTTCTTTAAAAATTGCATGCACAATAAAAGGTTTAACCTCAGCGCTTTGTTTGTATTTTTCTAGATAATATAAAAACACTCGGCGCTCTAGGATAATTACATCGACCCAGCCTTTCATAAGGTGATCAACTTGCGCTTCTTGGTTAACCACTTCTTCGTAAGAACGCAAAATGTTAGTAACCGATTTAAAAGGTGCTTCAATGAAATTAGTCGCATTTTGAAAGGCAAGCACGCTTTTACCTGCTAAATCGTAGATACTATTAATCTTAAGATCTTTATCAGCAAGGCTAACCGCCACATTTTGATAGCGAAGAAGTTCATCGCTCTTATATACATGTGAAGTAAGTACAGGTGGAAAGTTCAGCGCAATATCAACCTTGCCCTGCATAAGTTGCTGCTCAGCACGCTTATTTGACATGTAATGAATACTGATATTAGAAATGCCTTGCGACTTAAAAGCAGCTTTCAATATTTCAAGTTGAATGCCGCTGTTAGTGTCTTGAAAAACATAAGGAGGTAAGGAGGCGCTCGCAGCAACAATAATGGGTTTTTGCGTATTTGGCTCAGATAAACACTCACCTTTAACACTAACAAACAACATTAAAAGGATAAATAATTGCTTCACTGCTCACCTTAAAGAATTAAATGTATTAAAAAGCGTAATCGCTTTGTACAAATATTAGCTTATATTAAACAAAGGCGCATTTGAATTTATACACTATTTGATACAAACTTAACTAAGTTCTTGTTTAAGAGACCCTAAGTTTGCAAACAGCCTGTCCTAGCTGCGATCTTGTCATTGAGATCCCACACTTAAGTGCAAAACAAGTGGCAATATGCCCTCATTGCAATACAAAGCTTTCGGCATCGCAAGCTAACCAAGATAGTATGGTGGTCGCACTAAGCTTAAGTGCTATTGTTATGCTACTGAGTAGTATGTTTTACCCATTTCTGTCTTTTACCAGTAGTGGTATTACTCAAACAATCACCTTACCCGATGCCGCTCGTATTCTATTTAATTACGACAACGACTTTTTAGGTTTGTTCATCGACACCAGTATTATTGGTCTGCCCCTACTTTTATTAGTACTCATAATCCCTTTGCATTTAGGCTTATTAAAAGCGTTACCGTATCAATGGGGAAAAAGACTGCTAAAAACCACCTTTGCGTTAGAACCTTGGATCATGTCTGAGATTTTTTTAATTGGCGTAATGGTCAGTATGGTTAAAATCATGTCAATGGCCGACATTGAATTTGGTGTAAGCTTTTGGGCTTATAGCGCATTTGTTATTTGTTATGTGGCAGCCACAGCAAAATTAAATAAGCACACCTTATGGCAACAATTAAAAGAACCTGAATACATAGAGCAAACACAGCCTAACACACGTGCTATTGATCAAGGGTTAAGAGCGTGCCATGTTTGTGGACAATTGTGTGCGACCGAAATCTGTTCACGCTGCGACTCTAAAACTTACAGTCGTAATCCTTTTAGTGTGCAAAAAGCCGCAGCGTGGTTATTAACCTCAGTGGCCTGTTATATTCCAGCCAATGTCTATCCTATTATGTACACCACAAGCCTTGGCGATGAAACTCCATCAACTATTATTGGTGGCGTAATGATTTTATGGAATAGTGGTTCATACCCAATCGCAATGATCATTTTTTTAGCCAGTGTGGTTGTGCCTCTTGCCAAAGCGCTAATATTAAGTTTTTTATGCTTTATGGTAATGAGGCCAGCAAACAAGCAAACTAAAAGCTACACACGTATCTACCAATTAACTGAATTTATTGGCAAATGGTCAATGATAGATGTATTTGTAGTAGCGATTCTAGTAGCCTTAGTACAACTAGGAAACCTAATGTCTGTTACACCTGGCATCGGCACAATATTTTTCACGACCATGGTTATTTGCCAAATGTTGGCAGCCCATGCGTTTGACCCACGTTTATTGTGGGACAACCCAGATAACTTAAGTACTGCGAAACAAGAGACCTTGGCATGAGCGAAACCGCTAAAATAAAAACAGCGCCAAATATATCTGCAATCTGGATCATTCCAGTTATTGCTTTATTAATTGGCGCATGGATGTTGTACCAGTATCAAGCAAATAAAGGCACTACCATCTTCATCAAAATGCCTCATGCAGAAGGCATTGTAGCTGGTAAAACAGAAATAAAAGTACGTAGCGTGAAGATTGGCCAAATCGACCATGTTCGTTTATCAGATAAACAAAATAGCGTCATTGCGCGTGCGCAAATCGATAAACATTATGATGATTTACTGACAGATGATTCGAAAATTTGGGTTGTTAAACCACGAATTGACGATACTGGCATAAGCGGCATGAGTACCCTACTCTCAGGTGTGTATTTAGAATTTGCACCGGGTGAAAGTAAAAAGCTGGCCGAGAGATTTGAGCTACAAGATGAACCAGCTTTAATTGGTAAGGATGTAAAAGGTGGGCGTTTTACGCTGTTAAGTTATAACGCAGAAGTGCTTGATGTGAGCACCGGTATTTACTTTAAAGATTACAAAATTGGCCAGATAGAAACCGCCACCTTTGATTGGAAGAATCAAGCGATGAAATATGGCATTTTTATCAATGAACCTTATCAAAACTTAATCACTTTAAATTCTATATTTTGGGTAAACTCAGGCATCGAAATAGATCTTTCTGCAGATGGTATTAATGTTAATACAGGGTCATTAAGTAAATTGCTCAAAGGCGGTATTTCTGTTGGCATTCCTGAGCAACAAGCGCCCGGTGAAGTTGCCAGTAACGGCCATAGCTTTTCATTAAGTAATAGTTACAAAGCCGCACTTGAAGAACGCTTTTATGATTTTGACTATTACTTAATTGACTTTGAACAATCAATTCGCGGCTTACGCGCTGGCGCTCCTGTCGAATACCGAGGTATGCGTATCGGTAGTGTAGTTGAAGCACCTGCAAGTGTTATTATAGATGGTAAGCCTGCACACTTTAGAACCGATAACACCGCAGTACCTGCCCTGATAAAAATTGAGTATGGGCGCCTGTATCACGACAGTACAGCAGCACGAGAGTTTTGGCATTCGAGTTTAGATGGCTGGATCAAAAATGGTCTTCGAGCCTCTTTAAAACCAGGTAACTTACTCACTGGTGCGGTGTATGTTGACTTAGATATTTACGATAATGCAGAGCCTGCCGAATTAAAGACAATAGCCGAGTACACTGTATTCCCGAGTGTATCAAGCGGTATTACAGTCATAGCCGACCAAGTCTCTGATGTGCTAAATAAAGTAAATAACCTTAAAATTGAAGATAGCTTGGCACAAATGCAGACCACCTTTGCCGAGTACCAAGCACTTGCTCATGACATGAGAGAGCTACTAAATAAGCAAGATACGCAAGACTTACCGGGTGATATTAATCGCAACTTTGCAGAAATGACTAAGAGCATGCAACAGTTCGATAAAACCATGAAACAATTTGAAAAAACCATGGCAAGTTACGAGCAAGGTTCAACATTCCACCAGCAGTTACAAACGACTTTATCTGAATTTAAACGTTTAAGTGAAGAGCTACAGCCACTCACGCGAGGTTTAAACCAGCAACCTAATATGTTGATCTTTGATAAAGAGCTACCAGCAGACCCAACGCCTAGGAAACAATAATGAACTATAAACTCTGTGCTTCAGTTGCATCAGTGCTGTTACTTGCGGCCTGCAGTCAAACTTCGTTCTCGACCATTGAGTATTATCAATTTTCGCAGCCAATTCTTGCAATGCAGCGCTTAGCTGATAATACGCAAGCTCAGCTCAGAATTAACACCGTACAGTTACGTGGTGCGCTTAATAATCGCGGTATTGCTATGGTACTCGACAACAACCGAGTCAATGCCGCTAACTACCATTTATGGAGCGAATCACCCGATTTAATGTTAACCGCCAGTGCACATCAACAGCTTTACACTGAGCTTGATAATTGGATGGTAATAAAGGGCTTACCGGTGATAACCGATTTAGATCAGCAAAGCTTTTATGAATTAGAGTATGAGCTACACCACTTTAACGGCGATGAGAAAGGCAATGCCAACATTGCAGGGCTTTGGCGCTTGTACTTTACAAACCCTGAATCTGGCCGAAAGTTAAAGGCGGTCAATTACTTTAATGAACTTACACCATTACAAGACAGTGATTACGAAGGGCTTGTTGCAACACTTGAGTCAACATGGTTGAAGGTCAACAAACAGGTTGCAAACGAAGTATCAAAGCTAGCTCTTTAATAAGAGTTTTAGAGGGTGATTGTCATCATTAATGATGACATCACCTATAAACTCAAAGCCAAGTTTCTGTAACACCTTTTGCGAACCAATATTTGTTTGCGAGGTTATTGCAGCAAGTACACCGAGTTCTAATACGTACTTTTTAGCCATCAATAACCGAGCAGCAGATGTAATGATCCCCTTACCTTCATACTTAGCTAACAAGGCAAATCCTAAATCAGGGATAGCTAGCGCATCGCGCTGAAAGAGCCCCACCATCCCAACGGGTGTATCATCAGCTAAACAAACAATATAACTGCCAAAGCCAAATTGCTGGTGGCTTTTTATAAATGTTTGTTGAATATAATGCTCTGCTTGTACTGGCGTATTAATATTTTTATTACCTATGTGCTCTAAAAATGTTGCTTGGTTTAAAAGCTCAACGATAAAAGTCGCATCATCAGGCTGCCCGGCACGTAAGTATATATCTAACATTTATTAAAACACCTTACTAACGACATCATTGGTAAAATTAAGGCAATCAAGAACACGCTCTTTTTGTACTTTAGATAACTCGTCAATATCGAAATAGCTATACTCAGTGTGCTCATTACTCAACATTATCTCAGCGTCCTCAGCTATATAAGCACGAAAAATAAACGCATGAGAGTTAAATGCTGTGTGATAATAAACGCCACTTAAATAAGCGATATCTACATCACAGTTAAGCTCTTCTTGGCATTCACGAAGCAACGCTTGGTGAATTGTTTCACCTTTATCTAAAGATCCGCCAGGTAGCCCCCAACTTTTTTGACCGTAATCAGCTTTTAGTAATAACACCTGACCTTGGTTATTGGTGATAACCGCATGGCTACTGAGTCTATAAGTATCTGAAAATGCCATAATCCCTTTACTTAATTAATAAAAAGTGACGTTATTGATGAGTGTAAAGTAATTATCACCCCAATAAAAATTGTTATTGGCTAAATTAATACTCAGGGTTATTTTTTCTAAGTTTGCTTTTCGAAAAAAGAAAAGCCCAAACAATTGCTTGGGCTTTTGTTTATCAACTATTAACTTACTTTTGGAATTTAATGCCTTTGTAATAAGTCTCTAAGTTTTCAACTTTTGTTTGGTTTTTCAGATCAGCAAATGGTTTATCTGCAAACTTACTACCACGCATTTGAATATTTAAACGCGCAGCTTCACTATTGAGCATAGTTTTCTTGTAGTAATCTTTCAGATCAGCCAATGTTACTTTTTCAACTTCAGCGATAAGCTTTTCTTTAGAGTCGAAGTTGAAGTTTTCACGGTACCAATCAGAAATAAGAGGCGACATTTCGTCACTTAAATTCTTAGGTTGCTCTTTTAAAGACACAAGCGTTGCATTTTTAAGTTGTGCAAATGTTTCTTCTGTCATGTTATCAAGCTCAACAGCGTATTGCTTTTTGAACTCATCAAAACGCGCTTGCATTTCTTTAGGGCCTTTAACCGGTGTTTGAATATAAAGACCTAATGCAGAGTAGTCTTCGATAGGACGCGCTAGCGCACCAACCGCATAAGCTAACTGCTCTTCTGTACGTAATTTATCAAAGGCTACGGTTCTAAAGTGGCTTTGTAAAATTTGTGCCTGTGCTTTTTGCTTATAACCTGGGGTTGGGTGTACAACCATATCAATGATTGCAACATCAGCTACATCAATATCTTTTTGCAGTACAATGCGCTCACCAGGCTGAGGTAGCCAAGCTTTGCTTCTGGCAAAGTCCGTCGCTTTATGACCTTTAGGTAAAATAGCGGTTAACTTACTCGCAATAGACTCAACATCGTTTTGGTTATAATTACCAAACGTAAACACGCGTAAATCATTTGCAGCAAGAGTTGATTGCTTAATAGCCGCGAAATCTGCAAGGGTTAGTGCATCTGCCGCAGCAATCAAAGTTTCGGTATCAAATTTACCACTACGAGTAAGCTTTGAGTACTCACCGAATGCTTGATAGAACGGGAACTGCTTTTGCTGATTTAATAAATCACGCTTAAAACGATCGATAGCTTGGGCAAAACCTTCTTCAGACACATCTAACGTTAGATTTTCAAGCGCCTGAGCTAAAAGTACATCTTGTTTATCAGTAAAACCACTTAGAGATAACACAAGGCCGTTACTTGGCTGAAGCCCTAAACTCATACCTGCAACAGCGGCTTCTGTGCTTAATTTACTTTGTTGTAGGTTATAAAGATCAGCCCAAATTGAGTAAAGAACTTGTGATTTTACATTCACAAGGGCATCCGGTGTATTAATATATACTTCAACAAGACCTTTAGGTTGCTCAGTAAACTGCTGACTTGCTTGGCGCCAAACTTTAACACCCTGCTTATCAAATACTAGTTCAGGGTGTGCTTGTTGTTTAAACTCAGCCGTTTTAATTGCAAAGCTTTCAGGTAATAAGCGGTTAACTGTTGGCAATGCTAAAGCGTATTCGCTCGGTTTACTCCAACTTGCAACTTCTGCTTCGCTGATGTCTTCTATACGGTATTTACCATCGTAAAAGTGTAACTGTGAATCTGTTTCTTCTTGTTTTGAAATATACCAAATACGCAGCGTATCTTCGTTAAGTTGCGAAAGTACATTTTGCACTGCATCTGCATCAAACTTGGCATAATAATAAGGTGCATTAATTGCGTTGTTCACCGGGAACTTTTGCATGCTATCAGTTAAGTTACTTACATAACCAAACTCATCACCTTTTTCGAGGAATTGAAATTCATTGGTCAGCGATGTACGAATTTCATTAAAGTATTTGCTATCAACACCCTGCTCTTTAATAAGCGCAATGTACTGCATAACCATAGCGACAATTTCTTCGCGGTTTTGCATGCCAGCATCCGTCAATTCAATATTAACCGTTAAGCTGCCGTAGTTACCATATTGTGTTGGTGCATCAGAAGCAGATAAACGTGACACCCAGCCTTTATCGCGTAAGATTTGCGCAGGACTGCCTTGCATTTCGTTACTTAAAAGGTATGAAACAAAACGATTTGGTTTAACCGCAAACTGTGAACTGTTATCAGCAATTGTGAACTCTAACTGCAGCTGCTTTACATCTTCATTCGGTGAGTAGTAAACACGCTTTCCGCCAGCAACAGAAAAGTCTAACTGATCAGTCACCGTTGGTTTTTCGATTTTTTTATTTTCAATATCAGCAAAATACTGTTTAGCTTTTGCTTCCATTTCAGCCAGTGGACGATTTGAGATCATCGCCACTTTCATAATGTTCGATGAATAGTACTTGTTATAAAAAGCGACAGTTTCTTTATGCAGATTGCTGCCTTCTTTATCCCCTAATGTTTCAAGGTTACCAATTAAGAAGCGGTTTGCAGGGTGTGAGCCCATCATCTTGCGGGCAAGTTTAAATTGGCCAAAAAAGTCCATTTCACGGCGCATTGACCACTCTGCGTTTACCGCATTTTTTTCTTTGTCTGTGTATTCAGGGTAAAGCTTTGGTGATTTAAAGAAATCGGCAAAGCGGTCAAGTGCTTCGTCGTAGGCATCATTGTTCACTTTAAACATGTAGTTTGTGATATCTAACCAGGTGTAGGCATTATGTGCACCACCATTTTTGGTCATAAAATCACTGTAACCTTTAGTGTCTGGGTAACGATCGGTACCAAGGAACAGCATATGCTCTAGGTAGTGCGCCATGCCTTGTTGCGACATAGGGTCGTGCAATAAACCTACACCAACACTCAATGCAGCTGCAGATTTTTCTGCACTTGGGTCTGAAATTAAAATTACATCAATTTCGTTATCGAGTTTTAATGTTTTGTACTCACGGGTGTCGTTTGGGCTGATAACTAACGAATCAGGAATAAGGTTAGTATTAGCAGCAGGAGGCGTTGTAGTAGAAGTAGAAGAACAACCAGCTAACACTGCAAAAGCGATTGCACTAAGTCCCATTATTTTTTTCATTATTTAGTATCCATTAGAAATTGAATAAATTTTTAATTATCATGTGTTTTCAAGCGCCGCAATTCAATGCTTTTGAGCTTAGTTACAATAAAACTTTGTAACACATTGTGAAAATGCAGCACTTACGGTGTATGTAAATTATGATAACAAGAACAAAGGATGAATTATGGAAAAGTGGCTAATTGTAGCAATGTTTACTCAAGTCTTTCTTACTTTTACTGTCATGTACATTATGGGTAAGCGTCGTTTTCGTGCGGCAAAGCAAAAAACCATTGAGATGAAAGATTTCTTAACAATGGAGCTTGAAAAGGCTGGGGGTAATGTTCGCGTAGCAGATCGTAACTTTATCAATCAATTCGAAATGCCTGTGCTGTTTTTTATTGCGTGTTTAACAGCCCTGCAAGTCAATGCTGTAGGTACTGTATTTGTTGCCCTTGCTTGGGTTTATGTTGCATTAAGAATCATTCATAGCGTAATACACTTAACTTCAAACACCTTGAAGGCGCGCTATTATAGTTTCGTTATCAGTAGCTTTATAATGCTAATAATGTGGGTGCTGATTTTAGTGAGAATTTTCTAATAATCATCAATACAAAGAAATAAGGCGCTTTTAGCGCCTTATATATACCCAAGCCACCTCAAGATGCAGAATTCAGCGTTTCACAGGAGCTTAATATCAAGGCGTTACTTTGCAAGAATGGCATCCCCTTTTAAGAAGTAACAACGATGAGAGTAAGTGCCTGTGAAGCGCCCAAAGGGTTGGTTTAAAAGCGATTTATACTGCGTTATTGATTTTAACAATAGAACCACTATTACTTGCAATCAATGCCTTGCCTAAATCGCTTTTAATTCCAACTGAAACTCGCATCTTGAGGTAGTTTGGGTATACATTATTTACGACGACTAAAGCCTGCAAGAGCTAATAAAGATAGCATCCACGCAAGACTCCCGCCTGAGCTACTACCATCATTGTCTGAAGAGTTATCTTCATCAATTAGCGTGTTTTCTTTTGGTGATAAAGAAGCAGACGAATTCGGATCATCATCAATCACAGTCACACTGTTAATGTAAAATAAGTTTTCACCACTAAAACCAGATGTTGTATCTGGGCACTGCTCTTCATTAAGATTTACTACTGGGATTTCTCCACAGTGAACTAAAGAGGTGATTTGTTCTAAAACATCCATACTCTGTACAGTTACTTCACCAAAAACAGTAAAGCCACCATTTTGTAAGTCGAGGTTAGCGCTGTTATCTTTTAAATTGAAAAACCACTGACTTGTCGCACTATTAGCATTACCACCAAGCTTGGCCATTGCAATGGTACCTTTAACATTCGACAGCTCTGGCTCATTGGTAATAGCGTCAGCAGTTTCTATCGCCTCAAAATCAGTATCAAACTTAAAACCACCACCTTGCAATACAAAGTTATCAACTGAGCGATGGATAACCGTACCGTCGTAGCTGCCATCTGCAACATAGTTTAAAAAGTTTTCAACGGTAACAGGTGTATGTTGATCATAAAGATGAACAGTAATACTGCCCAGATCTGTCTGCATTTCAACAATAGTAGCATTGGCTGTAAAACAGCTAGCCAATAAAGCAGTAGCAAGTAGATGTTTTTTCATTGTTTATCTTTCCTGATAATTTTTATTATAAAACTGCAAGAAGCTTAAACAAAATAGACAGGCGCTTAAATAGCAAACAAAATAGTTACACAAAACGCGCCAAATCAATTACAACTTAGTTACATTAATTTACACCATGTATTCATTATGGTTATAAAAAATTTAAAGAATAAATCAAAATCGTCTTATCAAATAGGCTCAGTTTGTTAGTATCTGCACGACAACAATGAACACACAGGAATGAACCATGGCGAATGAAGAGAACGCAATATGCGATTTTGGCCTACACCAAGGTGAGCCTTATAGTAAGTTACCCGCTAGTTTTTTAAATTGGATGGTCGGCAATAATCATCAAAAGTCTCATTACGCAGAACAAGAACTACAACGCAGACAACTTGCCGCAACAGGACAACTAAATACAGAAAATAGCGACAAAAGTTTATAAAAGACATTTAATTTAAACTTAAGTCGTTTAAACTAAGCGCATAATTAACCTACTGCTCTATTCAGGCAAACAATTATGCGCTTTTTTTTACTAACATCGCTACTGGTTACCCTAACCGCATGTAGCTCCTCTTCTAATAATACTGATTCAGCCCAATATTTAACTCTGCTTCATACTAATGATAACCATGGTCGTTTTTGGCATAACGAACAAGGTGAATATGGCATGGCTGCTCGTAAAACTTTAATTGATCAACTAAAAGCCGAAGCCAAAGCACAAGGTCATGCTGTTTTACTGCTTTCTGGTGGCGATATCAATACGGGTATTCCAGAGTCTGACTTACAACACGCGGAGCCCGATTTTAAAGGTATGTCGTTAATTGGTTATGATGCTATGGCAATTGGTAACCATGAGTTTGATAATCCTCTTTCAGTACTTGATCAACAACAAAAATGGTCAAACTTCCCTTTTTTATCAGCCAATATCATCGATAAAACAACTGGTGAAACTCGTTACCAAGGCTATAAAATCTTTGAAAAGAATGGGCTTAAAATTGCTGTCATTGGCTTAACGACAACAGATACCGCTAAAATAGGTAACCCACAGTATATTGGTGGTCTTGACTTTAAAGGGCCTGTTACGGTAACAGCTAATTTAGTACCAAAAATCAAAGCACAGTACAACCCAGATATTACCATCGCTGTTACTCATATGGGTCACTATGTTGATGCTAACTTTGGTATTAATGCACCCGGTGATGTGACTATGGCGCGCAACTTACCAAAAGGGATGCTAGATATTATTGTTGGCGGTCATTCACAAGAGCCTGTGTGTATGAAAGAAGCCAATGTTGCTGACAAAAGCTTTATGCCAGGTAAAGAGTGTAAGCCTGACCAACAAAATGGTACTTGGATCATGCAAGCCCATGAGTGGGGTAAATATGTGGGTAAAGCTGAATTCAAATTTGAAAACGATGAATTAACTTTGCTCAATTACTCACTTATTCCTGTAAATATTTATATCGATGATGAAAACGGTAATAAAAAGCTAGCGGCTAAGTACATTGAACCAAACAAAAACTTACAAGACATCCTTGCAGTTTATCAGCAAAAAGGCGCAGCACAAATTGCTGGTAAAATAGGTAACGTGGATGCAAAACTTGAAGGTGACCGCAATAAAGTACGCTATGAGCAAGTAAACTTAGCACGCGTTATTATTGCTGCTCAAATGCAATCTGTGGGCGCAGATTTTGGTTTGATCAGCGGTGGCGGTATTCGCGATAGCATTCAAGCAGGCGATGTAAGTTATAAAGATATTTTAAAGGTTCATCCTTTTAAAAACCGTATCACCTATATTGATATTAAAGGCCAAGAGCTATATGACTACTTGCAGGTTGTTACTTCTTTTCCACCTGATTCAGGTGCCTACTTACAATATTATAAGTTAAGCTTTAAACGCGATAACGACACTTTATCTGATGTTAAAATTGCCGGTAAACCACTTGATATGGCTAAAACTTATCGTATGAGCATTAACAGCTATAATGCCTCTGGTGGTGATGGTTACCCTACTCTTACCAATAAAAAAGGATTTGTAAGTACAGATGATACAGATGCACAAGCATTAAAACGTTTCTTTGAGCAAAATAGTCCTGTTAAAGCGGCTGATTACGCCCCTAAATAAAGACTACTTAAATAGAAAAAGGGAAGTCAGTGACTTCCCTTTTTACTTTTAAACTAGATTACTTCCCAATGACTTCAATATCGGCAATCTCAATCGCTTTCAATCCGTAATGATGTAATCGAGAGCGGGAGCCTTCACCATGGGCCTTAGGTGGATAATAGGTTTCTTTTATCTCTAACTGTTCTTGCCAAACTTCATCAAGTGCTGCCCGAATTTCACTTAATGTTTTTTCTAAACTATTGGTAAAGTTTGGGCGCTTACGTATTGTGTGACCAAGCTCTACTAACCGGTAAAAATACTTGTTTGCTAAAGTCAGTAATTCTTCTGGTACATCTTTATTTTGATTAAGCACTACATCCGGATGTTCAATACAAAACTCAACCAATGCAAGGTAAAAGCACAGCGGCTTATTAGCAAGCGCCACTGTTTTATCAACAGCGCAGCTAGCAGCCAAGGTTTTATTTTGAAGATCGACTATCAATTTAGGCTTTTCTTCTGCCTGAACAGCAACTTCTGGTTCGTGTTTAGCAATTTGGATTTTAGTGCGTTCACTTATAAATAATAAGTAAGTAAATGCAGCTGCAAATAAACACACCAAAATAAACACTGCGATATCATCTTTAGCAAATAAAGACGATGCCACAACAAAGCTAACCGTTAATGATTTTTGTGGTGCATGCAATTGCTTAGTGATTAAATCTGCACGAGCAGGATAATCAGAGATCCCCTCAATGGAGTAAACCATCACGCCTGAGTCAGCTAATTGTGCATTAAGACGCGCGATATAATTGAGTACCATATCTTTACTACCTGAATGCTTTAAAAAATCATCAGGTAAATTTAAATGGTTTAAATCTAGGGCAATGCGGTTTTCAACTTTTGCTAGAGTCAGGGCATCATTAGTTGTTGTCTTATAAGCTTTTGCTGTAATAAAGCTGGCAAATAAAACCAGGCAACAGCTTATAAATACTCCGCCATAAGCAAGTTTTACTCTAATTGGCAGCATTGCTATCCCCTACTTTCATTGTTTGCTGAGTCGACTCACATTCCCAAAAAGACTCAACATGATTAAAGTAATGAGAATTTTGATTGTGTGCCAATTGGGTTAACTGCGCTTGAACTGCACATAAAAGGTCGGTGTTTTCATCCTGCATTTTTAAATACCAACGACTACCACTTATATTGTCGCGTATAGGCTTAATGTAGTTTTTAGAAAAACGTTGCTGGTCGCTGTCTTGCCAATAAGAAGAAATTAAATCGACCTTACCACTTGCAAGCAGCTCTCTTAATTCTGTATGCGAACTTGCGTAAGTGATATTAAGGTTTTCTAGGTTGATATCTAATTTTTTAAATAATTGTTTAGGGAGAATGTGTCCAGAGCGGCTCGTTGGGTAATCAAGCAAACCAATACGTTTATCTAAAAAGTAGCTTTTTTCAATGCGAGGCTTTTCTTTACTAGAAATTAAATAAGCAGTGTAGTCAGGAAAGCCAACAACTGCTTGGTAGTTATAGGTTGACTCGGCCATAAAGGCATTAATCAAGTTTTCTTTAGCCAGGATCAAATCTGCAATCCCTTTACCTAAAAACTCAATTGTGTCAGATGTTTTATAACCCCAATAAGAGGTGACCTTGCCGTATTGTTTACTAATGATGTCATCAGCGCACAAAGTTTTAGCGACATCCTCAGCCAATACTTTGCCTGATGAATACACCACCAGCTCGTTAAGGTTAACCTCTGATTTAGTGTCACATTGGAAAGACGTTTCAATAAATGCATCGATATCAGAAACAGCCGGTTTACCCTGCAAAATTCCGATATAAAAAAACAAAATAACTGCTAGAAACAAAAATGTAACAATCGACGATTTTTTTATTAGTATTGTTCTTAAATTCAATTTTAATAGCCAACAACGCTCCGTTGTCTCTATTTGAACAATTATTCTTACTTATTACAACAAGTAATTTTACCCAAATGTTTTAAGTTATTGATAAATAAAATATATGAACAAGAAATTATGAATCTTATTGAGTCCTTTCTATTTGCTTTTAAATTCAGGAAAATATGCATCAAGAAATCGTGCTTCAGGGCACATTCATTTTTGGACACTGAGTCAATGTTACAAAAAACAATAAAAATGTTGCTGTTATCGACACCAGTTATTTCTGCGGTGTTAAGTAACCCGGCTAATGCATGGGGTCAGAATGGTCACCGTATTATTGGTGAAATTGCATCTAAGCACATTACAGACACCACCAAGCAAGCATTAGTTCCTTTACTTGATGGTGATTCTTTACCACAGGTAGCAACGTGGGCTGATGAAATGCGTTCTGCTCCAGAAAAATTCTGGCAAAAGAAATCTTCGCGTTGGCACTATATTAACTTTAAAGAAGGTGAAGCTAAACCTCATTACGACTCACATGCCCACCATAACAAAGAAACCGTGTCAGATATCCTCGAAGGCATGGAATTTTCAATCTCAGTATTACAAAACCAAAAAGCTTCTCTAGGTGAAAAACAGTTCGCACTGCGTTTTTTAGTTCATCTTGTTGGCGATAGCCATCAACCTTTTCATGCCGGTCGCGGTGAAGATCGTGGCGGCAACAATATTTCTGTCACATTCTTCGGTCAAGATACCAACTTACATAGCTTGTGGGACACGAAACTCATTGAAAATGAAAATTTGTCCTATACTGAGTTTGCGCAATTTATAAATACAACAAATCAAGCGTTAATAACGGACTATCTTGCCAGTTCTCCTAGCGATTGGTTAATCGAATCAAATAATATTGCAAACTCTCTGTATAAAGAAAATGAAACAAACGTAAGTTATAGTTATATCTATAAAAACTTACCGATTGTTAAAACTCGCCTACAACAAGGCGGGATAAGATTGGCAGGTTTATTAAATAATCTATTTGATAAATCAGCAAAACCGTTAGTAAAGGCACTTAAGATGCCAACTGACAGCAAACTATAAATGAAACATAACCTCTAACACGGGAAATAACATAATGAAAATCCAACTCCGCAAAACAGCTCTATCACTTGCTATTGCAGCATGTGTTGGTGTGAGTGGTGCAGCGTTAGCAAATGAAACAACATCTGCTATCAAGGGTCAAATCAAAGGTCCTAGCGGCAACCCTGCTGCAGGCACTAAGATTACTATCGTTCACTTACCTTCAGGTTCAACTAAAGAAACTGAAACGAACGATGCGGGTTACTTCACAGCAAAAGGCCTACGTGTAGGTGGTCCTTACCGCGTTGTTGTAGATTCTGACGTATTCGCAGATCAAACATTCAACAACATCAACCTACAAGTTGGTGCTGACTACCCAGTTAATGTTACGTTAGAGAGACAATCTGATGTAGAACAAATCGTAGTTACTGGTCGACCTATCAGCCGTATGTCTGGTGGAACAGGCCCTGCTGCAACGTTCACACTTGAAGATTTAGAAAACCAACCAGCTATCAACCGTGACTTAAAAGATATTGTTCGTATCGACCCACGTGTAACAATTGACGATAGCCGTGGTTCAATCAACTGTGGTGGTGGTAACCCACGCTTTAACAGCTTAACGCTTGACGGCGTTCGTATGAACGATAACTTCGGTTTAAGCTCAAACGGTTATCCGACAATCCGTGCACCTTTCTCTTTCGATTCAATCGAGCAGGTGGCAGTTGAGCTAGCACCTTTTGATGTTCAATACGGTGGTTTCACATCGTGTAACATCAACGCTGTTTCTAAATCTGGTGGTAACGAAGTACACGGTGGTGTTTTCTTCGATTACACAAATGATTCAATGAAAGGCGACAAAATCGAAGGTGAAGACTACGACAACGGTGATTACACCGAAAAACGTTATGGCTTCAATGTTGGCTTACCACTAATCAAAGATAACCTTTTCTTATTTACCTCATATGAAAAACTTGAAGGTGTAAAACAATATAACTACGGTGCACTTGATACTGGTAGTGTTTCTGCAGCAGATTTAGCTCGTATTCAACAAATTTCTCAAGACGTATACGGTTATAACGCTGGTACCACACCATCAAGCCAACCAGTTGAAGATGAAAAAATCTTAGTTAAGTTAGACTGGAACATTAACGATGACCACCGTGCTAACCTAATCTATAACTATAACGATGGTAATACTTTCTCTCAATCAGATACTGGTAACTCACGTTTATCATTAGATAGCCACTTCTTCGAAGAAAGCGCTGAGTACACATCAATCATCGGTTCACTTTACTCAGATTGGTCTGATAACTTATCAACAGAAATTCGTTTAGGTAAATCAGAAGTTGATAAAACTGTACAATCACTAGATGCAGCAAGCAGCTTCGGTGAGATGCAAATTGATACAAGTGATAATGGTACCGTTTACATTGGTCCAGATGACTCTCGTCAATCAAACGACCTAGACTACGAAACAACTACAGCTAAATTTGCTGCAACATACTACCTTGATCAGCACACGATCACCGGTGGTTACGAGTACGAAGAAATCGAAGTATTCAACCAATTTGTCCAGCACACTCAAGGTGAGTGGCGCTTTAATTCAATAGATGATTTTGAAGCAGGTTTTGCTGACCGTGTTTATTATAACAACGCCGCTGGCACAAATGATCCTACTGATGCAGCTGCAAGCTTTGCTTATGCTCAGCATACTTTCTATGTGCAAGATGAATACAGCTTCACCGATTTAGATGCAACATTAACGTTTGGTCTACGTTACGACAAATACACAAGTGACGACAAACCAAATTACAATGAAAACTTTACAAACCGTTATGGTTTCAGCAACCAATCAACATTTGATGGCATTGACCTACTACAACCACGTGTTGGTTTTGAGTGGTACGCAACTGATGCATTAGAAGTACGTGCAGGTGTTGGCCTATTCTCTGGTGGTAACCCGAACGTTTGGTTATCTAACTCATACTCGAATGATGGTATCACTAACATTAGTACATCAATCAGAGATGGTGTAGACCTATTCGCTACACCAAATGTAAATGGTGGCAAACCAGGTTATGAAGTACCTCAAAGCTTGTACGATGAAGTTGCAAATACCACTATTGGTGCAGGTGATTCATCGGTAAACGCTGTTGATCCAAACTTCGACATGCCGTCTGAGTGGAAATACTCAATTGGTGCGACATACACAACTGAAAATGAGTATGTATTCTCTTTAGATTACTTACTAAGCAAGCGTAAAGACGCAGCTATTATTCAAGATATCGCACTTCGCGATTCTGGTAATACTACATTTGATGGCCGTCCAATTCTTGAGCGTATCGAAGGTCGAAATGGTGATTTACTTCTTACCAATGTTGATGGGAGCAATGGTGAGTCTCATGTTATCTCTGCTGCGATGAGCAAACGTTTTGATAACGGTATTAGCTTACAATTAGCATACGCTTACACCGACTCAACTGACGTTAACCCTATGACAAGCTCAGTAGCAAGCTCGAACTACGGTAACATGGCGACATACGATCCGACTAATCCAGGTGTGCACACATCTGATTACGAGATCCCACATCGCTTTACTATGACATTAGGTTACACAACAGAGTTGTTCGATGGATACAACACACGTTTCAACCTATTCAGCGAAACATACAAAGGTTTACCGTATAGCTATACATTCAATAGCAGCGACGGCGAATTTGGTGACTACAACTCTAACCGTAGCCGCCAGTTAATGTATATTCCTGAGGTTGATGACCCTAACGTTGTTTATGACATGACTGCAGATGAGGTTAATGAGTTTAACGAATGGATCTCTGCTCAAGGCCTTGAGCGTGGTACTATTTCAGCGCGTAACCGTCAAAATGCAGATTGGTTCACTAAAGTTAACTTCAAGATGACTCAGGAGTTACCTGGTTTCATGCCTGGTCACAAAGGTGAAGTATTCTTCGTTATCGATAACTTAACAAACATGTTAAACGACGACTGGGGCGTACTTAAGAAAGGTAGCTTTGTTGGTCACCGTATGATCAAAACATCAATTGATGACCAAGGTCGTTACGTATACTCTGATTTCAGCCCTAACAATGGTAAAACTGCTACACAAAGCAACGCATCAGTTTGGGAAATGCGTGTAGGTGTACGTTACACATTCTAATAACAAGTTAACCTTGTTATAAAACAAAAGCCCGCCCCTACTGGCGGGCTTTTTACGTTTTAGAGAAGTTAACGAGTTGCTAGTTGCGAGAGTAAAGTTACTAGGGGAAAGTTAGAAAGAGTAAAGCTTCAAGAGTAAAGTTAGAAAGTTACTAGTAGCAGCGATTTTACATCGCGTTCTAGTGCCTAAAACCTAGAGCCTAGGACCTGATAAATCTTTTCGAAGGACTGGCTTTAGCCGGGAATAATAGTAGTTACGAGCTTCAAGAGGAAAGTTAGCAAGTTGCTAGGTAGCCGATTTTACTCGGGTCTGATGGCTGATATTTACTCGATCTAAGATGGTTATGTAGGTCGTCATTTATGGCGACAAATGTTTAAACACTGAATGTTGACGGGCTAAAGCCCGACCTACACTGATATGTAAATGCAGGCCATTTAGACCTGCACAGATATTTTTATTTAAGCTGCGTAAACCGCAAGTGGATGTGTTGTGTTAATAGAAACATGTACTGCATCACCTGGGCGTACCATCACTTCATGGCTTACTCGGCTTGTCACTACAGTATCACACGCTAATTTAACCGCGCATAAACGGCTACCACCTTCGTAACGAACCCAAGTCACTTTTCCATTGCTAGTAGCTGCATTTTGAATAAGGTGAATATCATCAGGGCGAAGTAATACATCAACTTTTGCAGTATCATGATCAACCCTAATCGCTGGTGCATTACCTAAATCAGTGGTGGCAATATCACCTTCACAATTACCGGCAATAAAACTTGCTTCACCTAAAAAGCGTGCCACAAAGCGATTGCTTGGTAAGCTAAAACAGCGTTCAGGGGTATCGATTTGCTGAATAATACCTTCTTTCAGTACACCAACACGATCACCAACAGATAACGCTTCTTCTTGGTCATGGGTTACCCAAATAGCAGGTACACCCGCATCTTTTAATGCATTACGAATATCCCAACGAAGGGTGTCTTTTAAAGCTGCATCAAGGTTTGATAACGGCTCATCAAGTAATACGAAGTCAGGTTCGTGAGCTAGTGTACGCGCAAGTGCTACACGCTGCTTTTGACCACCCGATAAAGTAGCAGGCTTTTTATCACGAAATGCTTCAAGACCCAGTAACTTAATCCAATGATCAGCTTTTGAGGTATCGGTTAATCTAAAGCAAATATTTTGCTGCACTGTTAAATGCGGAAATAACGCAAAGTCTTGAAAGACCATACCCACTTTACGTTTTTCTGGTGGTACTTTTAATTTGGGTGTTGCACGCCATGAGCCTAAATTAATTTCGCCTTCGCTGATAGGAATAAGCCCAGCTAACGCTTGTAAAATTGTACTTTTACCACAGCCAGTTGGACCAACTAGCATGAGGATCTCACTTTCCCCAAGTGATAAGTTAAGTTCACTTACCACACGATTGCTACCATAATCGATAGACAGCTTACTAACTGATAGCATTAAACCTGATCCTTAATGTTCTAATTGACTGCGCTTTTCGCCTGAGAGCATTATAGCTAAGCCACATGCTGATATCACTACTAACAAGAGCCCAGGAATGGCAGCACGACCGAAGTAACCGGCTTCATAAACACGCCATAAATAAGTTGATAGTGTTTCAAAGCCTGTTGGGCCAAGTAACAAGGTCGCTTCAAGCTCTCGCATTGATTCTAAAAATACCAAGGCTGCACCAGCAATGATACCGCGTAGTGTTAAAGGCAAGGTAATACGCATAAATGCTTCACGAGGGCTGGCACCTAATACACGTGCAGATTTGATTAAACTCGAGTCTAAGTGTTCAGTACTGGTACGCACAGAGCCAACTGCCAGCGGTAAAAAGCGCAGCACATAGGCAATCACTAATAATGCCAGAGTTTGGTATAAAAGCGGTAATTGCAGGCCACCATAAACAAGTGCAGTACCCATCACGATACCCGGGATACCAAATCCGAAATAAGTAACCCGTTCCATAATGCGCCCTACTTTACCACTTAAGGCAGCATGAGCTACAGGCACAGCAACCACAACAGCAACAATAGCCGCAATACCAGATGCATAAGCTGAGTTCCACGCAATGCTGAAATCAAAATCAGCAACCCCATCACGGGCAAGCCAAAGGGTAAAAATGGCTAACGGTAAACAAATAGCCAATAATAAAACAGGTAGAAAAGTCACTAACATTGCTAACTTTTGCCCGTTAGATGGGAATAACATCAGCGGTCTACCGTGGCGCTCAGAAGCAGTTTTAATTTGTGATTCGATGAACAGTAAAAAGCCTACTATCACCATTAATTGTAGGGATAACATCGCTGCACGACTTAAGCCAAAGGCGTTATATTCAACATAGATTACTCGAGTAAAGGTATCTAAGCGCATCATCGCCGGTGTACCAAAATCTGATAGAGTATAAAGTGCAACCAGTAATGAGCCCGCTGCTATACCGTTTATTACACGCGGTAATATGACTTTAAACACACTCATTGGCATCGACATACCTAAAGTGCGAGCCGCGTTTACCATGCTGGCATCTAGACTAAGTAAAGACGAACGCGTTGTAAGCATTACAAATGGAAACGTGTATAGCGTCATAACAATAGCAGCACCCGTTAAGCCATACATAGGCGGGGTTTCAAAGCCTAACAGCTGATTTATCTCACCACCGGGGCCAAAAGCTGCATATAAAGTAAACGCGCCAATATAACTTGGAATAGCAAGTGGAGCTGCAAACAAAACAAGCCAAAGCTTTTTAAAAGGAAGTTGAACATAGGCACTAATAAACGCCAGAGGCACGCCAATTAAAATAGAGCCTAAAACAGTTAACACCATAAGTGATAAAGTGTTACCTAAAATTTTTAAATTGTGACTATCAAAAACAGCCGTCGCATCACTGACTAAAGTGATCAGAATATAAACTGGCACTAACGCCAAAAGCGCTGCAAGCAGCGCCATGGGATAAGAAGCAGGTATGCGCATTATAAAACACCGCTACTGCGCATAAGGTCGAGTGTTGGCCTTAAATCTGCCAATTGAGTTAAATCGATTTTCGGCGGTGACACATCCGTTAAGGCTGGTAATCCAGCTGGCTGGTCAATACCTTGGATCAATGGAATTTCGTAGGCTTCACGTGCTAAGTAGCTTTGTACTTCTGAACTTAGTAAGTAGCGCATAAAGTTCATTGCGTTCGGGTTGTCTGTCAGCGATAACACACCTGATGCATTAACTAAACAACCGGCATCTTGATTGGTAAAAGCAAGATCAAGGTTTGCATCTGGTTTACCTGATTTAAGACGTAACGTGTAATAATGATTTGCAAAACCAATATCCACTTCACCACGTTCAACGGCCATCACTACGCCAAGCTCGCCGGCATAGGTTTTCGAACGTTTTTGAACTTTCTTAAGCCATTTAGACGTTTTATCTTCACCTTCAAGAATACGCATTGCCGTGACAAATGATTGGAAAGAAGCATAAGCAGGTGCCCAACCAATTGATAAATCGCTATCGGCAATAGCCATTATGCTATCTGGGATCTGATCTTTTGATAAACGCTTAGTGTTGTAAGGTAATGTACGAATACGACCTGTCACTGGTGCCCAGCCTGGATAACGGAACTGAGGTTGTAATTGCGCTTCTAAGTCACTTGGTAGTGGTTTAGCTAACCCTGCGTCTGTTACTAAGCCAATCGCACCTGAGTCAACGGCCCAAAATAAATCAGCACGTTTAACACCCGCTTTCGCTTCAGCCACAATCATGTTGGCAAGTGCAGCAGTTGGGCCACGGCGAATTGATAAATTAAGTTTTGGGTTTTTCTTTTGGATTGATTGCAGTACGTTTTCGTACAAACCACCTTCACCACGGCCTAAATATAAGGTTAAGTCACCCTCTAGGGCGGGTAAGTCTTTCACTGAAATTGGGCTTGCAGCAGAGGCTGCAAAGGCACGAGAAAGAGGTAGCGGCATTGCGCCCACCACCCCAAACGCAGCCAGGCCTTGAATAAAGGTCCTACGCTTCACTAAAATACATCCTTACGTGCTTTTTCGGCTTCTTCTAGTAACACCTTAGCGCGATCTAGTTTTTCTTGCATATCAACAACCACTGCACGTACTTGGTCAACAGACCCTTTGTCAGAAATAGCTTTAGGCAGGGTTACGTTAAAATCTTTTTCGAGAACTTCTACTAACTTCGCATCTTTTTCGATAAGTGTACCTTCAACACCTTCGAATAAGTGAAGGTAAGTATCGTGTACAATTTGGGTTGCTTCATCGCTTAAACGTTCTGCGTATTTTGCAACAACACGGTCTAATTTATGTTTGATCTCATCGATAGTAGCGCTTTGCGTCATTGTTTCAGAAGCAGTTGCTTTTACAGCTTTTAATAAGCCTTTTTGCTGGAAGTCAGCAGCAAGTTTAACAGCTCCAAGACCCTGCCACAAGGCAGCATTTAAGGCCTTTTGGTGCTTACGTACTTCGGTTGCTGGTTTTTTGTCATCAATGGCCATTTTGATACCATAAATGCCTTGCCAGATTGATGCATATACCGGCACATAATTCGTTTCAATCGCACTGTGAAACTTTACTGATTCCCAGTATTCAATTAAATCATCGCTTTTAACTGCTTTTGCGCCTTTTGTTTCATAATCGGTAACCATGGTGTCAACTTTACCGATCATCCACTCAACGTCTTCTGAGTAATCTTTTAAATTTTCTTTTAGATGATTAACGTGCTCACCAATTGGGCCATTTGCCAATACAGGTTGGGCAATAAAAGTAGATGCTAATACTAGGCTAAGACCTAGTGTTTTAACGGTGTTTAACGCTAATTTCATAGGGGGGACATCCAAGTTTCTAATTGTAAATGATAGCCATTATCATATACGTATCGATTGTCTAAATCAATTGCTATAAAGCCTTGATTACAGAATTACACATTTTTATTTAAGTGATTGGAAAGCTTAATAAGAGTGTTCATAAATTGTTTAAGTTCTTGGCTATCTAAGTCACTCACTAAACCTACTTGCCACTCATTTGCTAATGGCACAATTTGCTCATGCAAACAGTTCCCCTCAACGGATAGTGATAACAAACTTGCGCGTTTATCCTTAGGGTTTTCTTTAGCTATTATAAGGTTTCTGGTCAGTAAAGACTTTACTGCTCGAGACACCGTTGATTTATCCATTTGTGCCATATCACATAATTCTTTGGCAGTGCGCTCACCATATTGCGCTAAATTCGCAATTATACGCCATTGTGGCACGGTTAAATCGAACTGCTGTTGATATAGCTCACTAAACTGCTCACTCATTTGTATTGCAATATTGGTTAATGAATAAGGTAAGAACTGTTTTAAATCGAGCGTTGTTTGATTATCTGTCGTCATGGCTGCACTACTGTCAAAGAATATTTACACAAGTAAATTCAATGTAGTTTGAATTTAGTCTCACATGAGAGTATCTTACCTAAAACCTTTCAGGAGTCTAGTGATGAATAACGAATTACAATATATGACAGGCTTTGGTAATGAATTTGAAACCGAAGCATTACCCGGTGCATTACCTATCGGTCAATTCAGCCCGCAAAAAGTTAAATACGATTTATATGCTGAGCAGTTCAGCACAACGGCATTTACAGCGCCCCGTGCTGATAACCGTCGTACTTGGTTTTACCGCATTCGCCCATCAGTAATACAAGGTGATTACACGCCAATTGATAATGGCCTTATTCGCACCGCTCCTATTACAGAAGTGCCAACACCACCGACAATGCTACGTTGGGATCCAATTGAAATTCCAGAACAACCAACTGATTTTATAGATGGTTTAGTCACTATGGCTGCCAACGGTAGTGCCAATGCACAAACAGGTATTGGTATTCATATTTATGTCGCTAATAAATCAATGCAACACCGTTACTTTTATAATGCTGATGGTGAAATGTTATTTGTGCCGCAACAAGGTGAGCTATTACTTAGAACCGAGTGCGGGCAACTAACCGTTCGTGCAGGAGAAATTGCTGTTATTCCTCGTGGCATTAAGTTCGCAGTTGATTTACTTACTGATACAGCCCGTGGTTATATTTGTGAAAACTATGGCCATGCCTATATTTTACCAGAGCGCGGCCCAGTGGGTGCCAATGGTTATGCTAATGACCGTGACTTCCACTACCCTGTAGCGGCTTTCGAAGATATTGAAGGTGATTTCGAACTCGTTGCTAAATTCAATGGCAATATGTTCCGTTGTGATATTGGCCACTCGCCATTAGATGTGGTTGCTTGGACGGGTAACAGTGCACCTTACAAGTATGACCTTGCTCGATTTAATGTTATGAATACAGTAAGTTACGATCACCCAGATCCTTCAATCTTTACTGTATTAACATCACCATCGGGTACAGAAGGTGTCGCTAATATCGATTTTGCTATCTTCCCTCCACGTTGGATGGTGGCTGAGAACACTTTCCGCCCACCTTATTACCACCGTAATATTATGAGTGAGTTTATGGGCTTAATCGAAGGTGTGTACGATGCCAAAGAACATGGCTTTGTACCAGGTGGTTCTAGCTTACATAACTGTATGTCGCCACATGGTCCAGAAGCAGATGTATTCGAAAAAGCATCAAATGCAGAGCTTGAACCACAACGCTACGAAAACACTTTGGCATTTATGTTCGAATCGCGTTACGTTATTTCACCAACTAAATATGCCCTTGAAGGTAAAGAGCGTCAGCCTAACTACACAGATTGTTGGCGCACTATTAAAAAACATTTCACAGGTAAACAGGACGTATAATGAAACTTTATAGCTATTTTCGTTCATCAGCTGCATACCGAGTTCGCATTGCGCTTAATTTAAAGAACATTGATCACGAGTTAGTGACGGTTAATTTATTAAAATCAGAACAACAAAGTGACGAGTACCTAACTAAGAACCCACAAGGGTTATTGCCAGCACTTGAAACTGATCAAGGTGTACTTGCGCAATCGCTGGCTATTTTAGAGTGGCTAGAAGAAACTCACCCAGAAACACCTTTGTTGACTGGTGATGCATGGCAAAAAGCTCAGATCCGCAATTTATGTTATGCCGTAGCGTGCGATATCCACCCTATCGATAATTTGCGTGTATTAAAGTACTTGGCTAACGATCTTGGTGTTGATGAAGAAGCAAAAACGACCTGGTATAAGCATTGGGTTGAAGTGGGCTTTGAGAGTATCGAAAAGCTACTTAATGAAGCGAACACTTTTTGTGTGGGCAACAAACCAACGCTTGCTGATGTGTGCTTAGTGCCGCAAGTATTTAATGCCTTGCGCTTTAAAGTTGATATGACCAAGTACCCTAAAATTGCTGCTGTATATGAGCAATGTAATAAGCTTGATGCCTTTATTGATGCTGCACCACAAAATCAGCCAGATGCAGTTTAATCTTTAAGATTTGTAGTTAAAAAGGCCCGAACACTTCGGGCCTTTTTTATTTGTTATCTAAGCGCTGAGTTAATCACACTCACATGGTTAATTAAATCGAGCCCTAAGTCGGTTAAATAGCCTCCATCAGGACTATCTGTAATACCTTTATCATAAAGACGTTTTGCTGCATCTTTAATTGAGCTTTCGGCATCGGAATGAATTTTAATTCCCTGCATTTGAGAGTTGCGAGGAAATTTTGCAAGCAGGGTAAGTTCGTCGATCATATTTTTATCAAATTGCATGTGTTCACCTTTTTATTATTTATTCCTTGTCATAAGCTTAGTGTAGTTATACAGATCTGCCCAACGGGAGGCGTATTTTGTTAAAGAAAATTTTACTGTTAAGTACTTTGTTTACTTTAGGGTTTCTAAACCAAGCACTAGCAAAGGAAAAACCACTAATCGTGCTTGATGGTCAAGAGGCATTAAACAATCAAAAAGTGTGTTGGTATGAAAATAAACGCTATACCGAAGGTGCTTATATTGCCGTTGGCGATATTACGTTAATTTGCACTGCTAAACAGCCTAATTTTTCAAACAGTGATTTGGCTTGGCTCAGACTAAATGCTAATGGCAAGATTATTTACCCTAAACAAGCGAAAACGATTCACGTCAATTAGCTTAAAACTCACAGATAAGGTACTATTGCGCGGTTGCAAATAACCTAAGATTTATCATGGACAATCAACCAAATAATCCGTTACATGGCGTTAAACTAGCCGACATCGTTACTAAACTTGAAGAAAAACTTGGTTGGCAAGGTATGGCAGCGCACGTAGACGTACGCTGCTTTCAAAATGACCCAAGTGTAAAGTCGAGCCTTAAATTTTTACGAAAGACCCCTTGGGCACGAGAAAAAGTAGAGCAGTTATATATTGATACATTTATCAATAATGACCAAGCTGATGATGGCAAATTCCAATGGAAAAGCATCAAGAAGTAATCACTTAATCTTCAGCAGCTACAATCACCGAAAGCGATTTCGGTGATATCTCTACCTCTAGTTTATCTGCGGTTTTCACCTCACCATCAATAACATAGCTCAACCCTTTTTCTGCTTGTACTGTCACTCGTTTAGCATTTGTGTGGTGACTGTTAATAGCAAAACTAGTTTGCGTAATGCTTGAGAAAACTAATTCCGCAATGCTTAAGGTACTCGCTTTAGAATCGGCACTAGGTGTTAGCCAATTTACATCAAGTAAACCATCTTGATGATCTGGCTGCCCTGCAGATTGAGCAAGTAAGGTAGTAAATGGCGCGGCGTTGGCGATGATTAAACTGGTGGTATTGATTGTTTGCTCATCGTTATTATCAATACTAACAACATAGTCTTGCGCTTCATGTTCACCTAATGCTTGCCAAAACCCTTGTAAATAAGCCAATTGCCCAGACTCATTTTTAGCATCACGATGGGCTTTTTCAATCATCTTTTGTTCAAATCCAATGCCTGCAAGTAATAACATACGTTCGCCATTACATACTGCAGTATCGATTCGGCTATCTTGACCTTCGATAATAAGCTCACATGCCTGCTCAACCGGAATAAGCTTCGATTTAATACCCATCAACACATGAGCGAGTGCATTGGCAGTGCCTAAAGGAATAATACCCAGTTTACACTCTGTATTTACAAGTACACTTGCAACTTCTGTCACTGTGCCATCGCCGCCGCAGGCGATTACTACATCAGGCTTCAATTCAAGTGCTTCTTTGGCTAACTCAATACCATTTACCTGCTCTGAGGTGGTGTAAACAGTTAAATCATAATACTCAGATAAACGAGAGGTAATTTGCTTGCGCTTCTCTTCCCACAGCTTTGTGCCAGAAACTGGGTTAGCAATAAGAACTGCTTTATTCTTGATTAATAAGTCACCCCTACGATGACGACGAACAAGATGACGAAGCTGGCGCTTGTTTAAATTTGCTGTTTCTCGCGTTTCTTTAATTTGCGCGAGTACTTGGTGCACATCGGCATCTTTATTTTGGCTAAGTAGGTAAGCTGCCATCACAAATACTGAACGACCACGACCTAGTGCGCAATGCACTACGACACGTCTATCTGCTTTTACTTGGTGGTCAATCCAATTAATCGCTTGGTGTAATTGCGCGCGTGTTGGCACGCTATGATCAAGTACAGGGATATTTAAATAACGAATATTCTCTTGCGTAGAAGACCATTCAAGGCCATCAAATTCACAGGTTACATCTAAAATAGCTGTAATACCCATTTCTTTCATGGTATCTATATCTGAAGGAAATAAACGACAGGCTAAAAACAAATGCTCATTGATTTGTTGTAAAGGCGGTACTTTGTCGTGTTTTCTCGACCAAGCATTATAAAGTTGTGCACCCAATAAAAATGGAATAAAAGCCCAACGAATGTAGATTGGAATAACGCCATTTTCACGTTTTCTGAAAATACGTGCGATATTAAAAAAGTATGCGCCACTAACCAAAAGTAACGACAAAGCCGTCCAATAAAAAAACAGCGCAAAGTAAACAGTTTCTACCCGAATAGCCGCAATTATAAATACAATCGCTAAAGCTAAGTAACTAAATGCTGCCCACATAATCACTCCTTGTTATTCTAATTGCATAATACGTTGCAAGTTTCACTCCAGTAAAAGCCGTTTAATCACCCCTACTGGCTATTTAAAATCAGTAACTTAGCATTTATAAAAAAGCTTACTATTTTAGTTTAGGACATTTTTTCACTATTTTATGAATAACTTACAATAATTTACATAGAACCAATTGCATAGATTTGCCAACTACTCTTTCCCTGCTAGTCTAAATTAAAAGCCATGCCTAATAATCACAGGTTTTTAGTAGAGCTTTCGTTAAAAATTTAAATCAACCCGAGCCTAATTCGTTATGAAATACGATGACCAAACGCTACTTAATTTACTTGCAGCAGAATATGTTTTAGGCACTTTACATGGCCATGCCCGAGATAGATTTAGCCGCTTAATGCGCACCTCTCCTCGAGCCCGATACGCAACCTCCTTATGGCAAAGACATATAAAAAACCTAGAAAACGCGATTGAATCTAACCCACCTGATCAGCAAGTTTGGGATAAAATAACAAAACGGATTGACCCACTTTTTTTACCAACACAGAAAAAAGCAAAAGAACCTAAATATGGAATATTTAAGGCTTGGGCTGCTATTGCAACAGCAGTCTGTATTGTGTTGGTATTAATTACTTGGCAACCGCAAGAGTCGTTTAGTGATAAAATCACTCACTCAGTAACGTTTTATAACTCAGCAAATAATCCAGTTTGGAATTTAGAAATAAGCGATCACAGTATTTTACTTAAAGCTGCTAGCGGCATAAGTTTACAAACTGATCATGACTACCAGTTGTGGATCCGTTTAAAAGGCCACCCGAGCGCCATCCCTATTGCTTTATTGCCAAAAGCAGATAGCAAAGAAATTGCCCGCAACGCATTATTTAAACCACAAAATATCACTTTACTTGCAATAAGCCGTGAGCCAATTGGCGGATCACAATCAGGTAGTCCAAGTGAAATTATTTATACAGCCGTACTCAATGCTAACTAATCTTTCAAAGCGTAGAAACAATTTATAAATACGAGCAAAGCCAGTATTTCTAAGATAGATGACCTAGTCGATAAACCTTTGTAATTGCTATAGTGGCAGCCTCTTTTTATTTCCGCTTTAAAAAATAGGCGGTAATTCGAGTATTAGACTCGTCTCCTTGTATTATCTTAGGAATAAAAATGAAAAAGTCGTTGTTGTTTACGCTATTTCTATTAATTTTTAGCTCTATCTGTCACGCCCACCAGCAAAGCACCGCTTATCTTAATTTAGAACAACAAACGAGCAATAAGCTATTGCTAGTAGGCTCTTGGCAAGCCTCGGTGAATGATCTCGATAAAGCGCTCAACTTCGATAAAAATCAGGATAATGTAATTACATGGCATGAAATTACATCACAGCAGCAAGCAGTATTAGACTATCTAAATAGCCATTTTAATGTGTTACAACAAAGTCAAAGCTGCAAGGTCACGTTTGATGGTGAACTCAGTATAGATAACCACTTTAATCAGTCGTATATCCATGTGCCACTACAAGTTGATTGTCCATCTGATAGTTCTATAACAGTTAATTACACTGCCCTGTTTGATATAGATGAGCATCATCAGGCAATTGCTGCCATTGCTAAATCAAGCCGTGTATTTGAACAAAATACGTCAAAACAAGTTATAAACTTTAAAGAGCAAAGCTTCACCACAACGTTTATTGAATATGTACATCAAGGCATATTACATATTTGGATGGGCACAGACCATATTTTGTTCTTAATTGCCATATTACTGGGCTGTGTGTTAGTTCGTAAGCAAGGCGAGTGGCAACGTGTCGAGTCTAAAAAACAAATTCTAATTGATACAGCTTGGATCATCACCGCTTTTACACTTGCTCACTCAATTACCCTAACAGCGACTGCTATGAATATCATATCGCCAAACACCCGATGGGTAGAATTAGGTATCGCGCTTTCTGTATTATTTGCTGCAATAAATAATATTTGGCCAATGATTGTGCGCTTAGGCTGGATCACATTCTGTTTTGGTCTATTACACGGTATGGGGTTTGCGAGTGTTTTAGGTGAGCTTGGTTTATCAAATGAATACCAGCTAATGAGTATTTTAGCCTTTAATTTAGGGGTTGAGATTGGTCAACTGGTTATTTTAGCAATCTGTTTACCACTACTAATGCTACTTAGAAATAACTCCTGGTACAAAAAAGCTATTATGCCAGCAGGCTCAGTGCTAATTGCCATTATGGCAATCCAATGGTCTATAGAGCGCTTTTAATAAGCGCTTTATTCAAATGGTAACAATAAGGTTTTCATTGTTGGACGTAGCGCTTTAAGTAACTCATGAATATCTAAATCTGGGTTGAGCATTTTACGCAGTAACAGGCCACCCATTACTGAAAACATCACTTCAATACGGGCATTCACTTCTTCAAGTGCTGTGCCTTGTAATGGCCCTCTTTCACCAACTAATAATTCACGCATAGAATCACGAGCGTGGCTATCTGACTCTCGTAATAAGTTAGCCACTTTTTCATTACGAGCAGCTTCGGCGAGCATTTCTAAATCAAGCGCACCTTGATTCAAATCGGTATGGCGCTCAACGCCTCTGCCTAGACCATCTAGTAATACAGTGACACGATCGCCGGGTTTATCTGCAAACTCTTTAAAGATTGAGAACATTTCTTCCATATCACGCTCAACAATCGATTCTATAATTGCTTCTTTACTGGCGAAGTAATTGTAGATATGGCCAGCACTCATACCCGCGGTTTTAGAAATTTCGGCCATTCCCGCGCCATGATAACCCTTACGTCGAAAACAATCCGCTGCGGCACAAAGCACTTGATTACGTCTTGCCTCAGCAAGCGCAGGGTCATTGTGTCTTTTCGTTTTTTGCGTCATGGTTTCTCCAAGCTTTACTGACTAGGGTTAACTTTAATTTAAACAAGGTTTACAGGATCTTAATCTTTGAGGAGAGTCAAAACAACTAAGAACCTGCAAAACCTTAAATAAATTATGCTTTTGCTGATTTATTGCACAGTTTTTTGTGCATTCCAGCCGCCACCTAGTGCTTTATACAAATTAATTTGGCTCGCTAGATACGCTTGCTTACCCAAAATTAACTGTTGTCCTGCACTGTACCAATTTCGTTGTGCATCCAATACTTGCAAGTAGCTATCGGCGCCTTTTTGAAAACGTGCATCCGATAAAGTAAAAGATAGCTCATTACTTTGATACAAGTCATTAAGGGCATCTAGCTGATGCATATAACCTTCACGGTCAGCAAGGGCATCAGAGACTTCTTTAAATGCCTGTTGAATGGTTTGCTCGTAACTGGTTATTGCCATTTCTTGCTGTGCTTTTGCAACATCGAGATTAGCTTGATTACGTCCCATATTAAAAATAGGCAAGTTTACCGAAGGTACAAAGCTCCAAGTACCTGAGCCCGAATCAAAAAGGTTACTCAAGTCAGCAGAAGCTGTCCCCGCATTCGCGGTTAAACTGATGCTTGGATAGAATGCCGCTTTTGCCACACCAATGTTTGCATTGGCAGCCAATAAATCATGCTCTGCAGCTTTGATATCAGGACGCTGAGTCAATAGCTCAGACGGTAACCCTACTGGCACATCAGGCAAACTAAGTACATCATCTATACTTTCACTTGGTAATAAATCCGCAGTGACGGTTTTACCCACTAGAAAATCGAGGGCATTTTTATCGCGCTTAAGTAAACGCTGATAATTTGCAATATCGACCTTAGCGGTTGCTACTGTACTTTCAAGTTGCGATAGCGTTAATTGAGAAGCAGCACCTAATGCAAATGTTTTACGGGTTAGCTCTAAAGACTCCTGCTGAGACTTTAAAGTCTCGTTTGCAAGTGCCAAAAGCTCTTTATCCGTCGCATAGTTAAGCCATGCATTTACTAATTCGGAGATCAAACTAATACGTACACTAGTTAAACTGTATTCAGCCGAATATAGGTTTTGTAATGCTTGCTCTGATTGGTTGCGTACTTTGCCCCAAAGATCAATTTCGTAAGCGGTTAAGCCTACAGTTGCTGAATAGTTTTCAGAGATAGTTGCTTGACCAGTACCAGATAAATCTGCCGGAAGACGCTGACGGGTACCCGATGCATTGAGATCTATGCTTGGGTAAAGCGCTGAATCTTCAATCTGATACATTGCTCTAACCTGCTGCACATTCAGTGCAGCAGTTTTAATATCTTTGTTGTTTTCCAGCGTTAGCGCAATCAACTGTTGAAGTTGCGCATTACTGAAAAATGACTGCCAATTGAGCGCATTTATATCGCCCGCTGTTCCTTGGATATCATAGTTTTGAGCAACGGGTAATTCACGTTGCTCCATATCTGGCGCCATATTACAGGCAGATAACATAAGTGCAGCAACAGACACTGAGATAAGTTTAGCTTTCATTATGCCTGCTCCTCATTAGTTGATTTTGTTTTGCCTGGGAATACTCGGCGCACCAGTACAAAGAACAGCGGCACAAAGATTACCACAATGGTCGATGACGCAAGAGTACCGCCAATAACAGCAATACCTAGTGCGTTTTGTGCACCTGAGCCTGCACTTGATGCAATTGCCAGTGGTAGTACACCACACACAAATGCCATTGATGTCATAAAGATTGGACGTAAACGTAGACGAATAGCTGCAACCGCGGCATCGACAAGTTTCATACCTTCATCCATTTTATGAATAGCAAACTCTACAATTAAGATGGCATTTTTTGATGCCAGACCTATGGTGGTTAATAGACCCACTTGGAGATAAATATCGTTTGATAAATTAAATACAAATGACGCGACCGACGCACCAAATACACCAAGCGGTACAATGAGCATAACCGCTGCAGGAACTGACCAGCTCTCATATAACGCCGCTAAACATAGGAATACAACCAACAATGAAAGTGCATAAAGTAATGGCGCTTGACCACCACTTAAACGTTCTTCATATGAAATACCTGTCCATTCGAACGATACACCTGGTGGTAACTTCTTAACCATTTTCTCAACTTCAGCCATCGCTTGACCAGTACTGTAGCCCGGTGCAGCCGCACCTTGGATTTCCATCGCTGAAAAGCCGTTATAACGCTCAAGACGTGGTGAGCCGTATGTCCAATAAGAATGAGCAAAGGCTGTAAATGGCACCATGTCACCATTGGCGTTACGTACATACCACTCATCTAAGTCTTCTGGCACCATGCGTGATTCAGGCGTACCTTGTAAGTACACTTTTTTCACACGACCACGGTCAATAAAGTCATTTACATAGCTACTACCCCAAGCCGTTGATAACGTATTATTGATATTTGCTTGAGTAAGACCTAATGCTTCGGCTTTCGCTAAATCAATATCAAGCTCGAGCTCTGGTTTATCTTCTTGACCATTCGGGCGCACACCTGATAACACCGGGTTTTGTGCAGCCATACCTAAAAACATGTTACGTGCTTCTAGTAGCTTTTCGTGACCTAGACCAACCCTATCTTGTAAGAACAAGGTAAAACCGTTTGCAGTACCAAGCTCAACAACTGCAGGAGGTGGGAAAGCAAACACGAACGCTTCTTTAATCGTTGAGAAATATCCCATGGCTTTACCCGCAACCGCACCAACGGTTAAATCAGGACGCTGACGCTCATCCCAGTGTTTTAAACCCACAAAGCCGATTGCCGCATTTTGACCAGAACCAGCAAAGCTAAAACCTGTTACCGTGAAGATAGACCTAACCGCTTCTGATTGTTCTTCTAAGAAGTGGTGTTCCATCTTTTCAACAACCTTTAAAGTTTGCTCTGTTGTTGCACCGGCAGGTAAGCTTACTTGGTTAAACAAAATACCTTGGTCTTCATCTGGTAAGAATGCCGATGGTAATTGTGAGAAAATAAACACCATGCCACCCACGATTAAACCGTAAATAAGTAAGTAGCGTTTACTGTGCTTGATCATGCGAGATACAAAACCTTGTGTACCCGAGTTCGTTCTGTCAAAACCACGGTTAAAGCCAAGGAAGAAACGACCAAATAAAGATTTATCGTTATGTACATGACTTGGTTTTAGCATTGTCGCACATAAAGCTGGCGTTAAAATCAATGCAACAAGCACTGATAAACTCATCGCAGTTACCAAGGTAATTGAGAACTGGCGATAAATAACACCTGTCGAGCCTGGGAAGAACGCCATAGGCACGAATACTGCCGACAGAACCATCGCAATACCAACAAGGGCACCTTTGATTTCATCCATTGATTTACGTGTTGCCTCAAGAGGAGATAAGTTCTCTTCGGTCATTACACGTTCAACGTTTTCAACGACGACGATTGCATCATCTACAAGTAGACCGATGGCAAGTACCATTGCAAACATGGTTAAGGTATTAATTGAGAAGCCAAACACTTGCAAGATGGCAAACGTACCAAGCAATACAACAGGTACTGCAATAGTCGGAATAAGTGTTGCTCTGAAGTTCTGTAAGAATAAGTACATTACCAAGAACACCAGCACAACAGCTTCGATTAGAGTGCTAACAACTTTTTCAATCGAAAGCGATACGAATGGCGTCGTATCGTAAGGAACAACCGTTGTTAAACCTTCAGGGAAGAAAGGCTCAAGTTCAGCAAGGGCCGCTTTTACGCCATCTGCTGTATCAAGTGCATTAGCACCACTGGCAAGCTTAACACCTAAACCTGATGCCGGTTTGCCGTTGAAACGCGCAACAACACCGTAGTTTTCGCCACCTAATTCAACATCAGCAACGTCACTTAAACGAACAACTGAACCATCAGCATTGGTTTTTACAAAGATATTTCTAAATTGCTCAGGTGTTTGTAAGCGGCTTTGTGCAGTCACCGTTGCATTTAATTGCTGGCCACTCACCGCTGGCAATGCACCTAGTTGACCTGCTGAAACCTGCGCATTTTGAGCACTGATTGCAGCACTAATATCAGCAGGAGTTAATGAGTATTTTAGTAATTTAGCTGGGTCTAACCAAATACGCATTGCGTATTGAGAACCAAACAACTGTACTTCACCAACACCGTTTACACGCGAGACAATATCAAGCACGTTTGATGAAACATAATCACCGATATCGATGTTGTTCATACTGCCGTCTTCAGATACAAAGCCTACAACCATTAGGAAGTTACGAGCAGATTTTGCAACCGACACACCTTGACGTTGTACTTCTTCTGGTAATAACGGTGTTGCAAGCGACAATTTGTTTTGTACTTGAACCTGTGCGATATCCGGGTCTGTATCTGCACTAAAGGTTAAGGTTAACGTCGCTGAGCCGTTAGACTCAGAGGTTGAAGACATGTAGAGCAAGCCATCTAGCCCTTTCATTTTTTGTTCAATAACCTGTGTAACCGTATCTTCTAGAGTACGGGCCGACGCACCAGGGTATGTGGCTTGAATACTAATTGCAGGTGGTGCAATTGATGGATACTGCGCAACCGGCAAACTTCTAATTGCTAAGATACCTGCCAGCATCACAACGATAGCAAGCACCCATGCAAATATGGGCCGATCAATAAAAAATCGTGACATTAAGTTTCTCCGTTACTGGCTGTTAGCTGCTGTTTCTGCAGGCATTGCATTGACTGGTGCACCTGGGCGGATTTTCTGTAAGCCTTCAACAATTAACTTATCGCCACTGTTTAGGCCATCTGTCACTAACCAATTTGAGCCAACAGTACGATCAGTTTTAAGCACACGTGCTTCTACGGTATTGTCTTTGCCTACAACCATGGCAGTAGGCTCACCTTTGGTGTTTCTGCTTACGCCACGTTGTGGTGCTAAAATCGCATCACTTTTCACACCTTCAACAATCACTGCACGAACATACATACCTGGCAGCAGTAATTTTTCAGGGTTAGGAAATTCAGCACGTAAGGTTACTGAGCCTGTGCTTGGATCAACAGTCACTTCAGAGAATTGCAATGTACCTTTATGTTGATAAGTACTGCCGTCTTCCATCTTTAATTCAACTTTTGAATGTAAAGCGGCATCTTTATCAAGATCACCCGCAGCAATGGCTTTTTTCAAACGTGTTAGTTCACTGCTTGACTGGGTTAAATCAACATAGATTGGGTCTAATTGAGTAATGGTTGCTAATGCTGTTGCTTGATTAGCACTCACAAGAGCACCGGCAGTGACATCTGATTTACCAATTTGGCCACTAATTGGTGCTAACACTTTGCTGTAGTTTAAATTGATTTCAGCGGTTTTAAGCTGCGCTTGAGCCGTTAGTAAATCAGCTTTTGCACCTTTGTATGCTGCATCAGCTTCGTCGTAATCTTGTTGGCTTACTGCTTTGATACTTAATAGCTCTTTATAGCGTTCTGCTTTTGCCTTGGCATTTGCAATACTTGCTTGAGCTTTAGTAATAGCCGCTTTACTAGTCGCTACTTCAGCTTCAAATGTAGATGGGTCAATCTGATATAAAGCTTGGCCTTTTTCAACCTCAGCACCTTCAACAAACATACGAGACTGAATAATACCGTTAACCTGCGGACGAATTTGCGCGATACGTGAAGCAGCCACACGACCCGGTAATTCTTTAGTTAGCGTAAGTGGTTTGCTTTGCATCTCAATAACGCCAACAGGAACAGCTTGAGCTGCCTGCGTTTGCCCTTGAGCCGATTCTGATTGGCCGCAGCCTGATAATAAAACAGCACCAGCCAAAGCTGACACTGCAAAAAATGGAATGCGAGAGCGCTGCATGTGTAGTTCCTTAGTTTAGAGTGAACGATCATTCTAAACTAAAAAAGGCACAGATCAACCATCTTTAAAGAACTTTACATTAAATAAAATGCTTGCTTTAACGCATGAATTTTGTGCAATAAATAAATTGCTAATTGAATTATTACGAAGGTAACTGAGAAAGTTGTTTTAAAACTATTAGTTATGCGAATTGAAGTTATATCAATTCGCAGGTTATTCGCCTAAACACATGCCCATTGCGCGGGCACTTGCTATTAAAGAATGTTCTAGAGGGATGACGCGATATTCAGAAGTTGCTTCTTTTAAACTGATTGGTTTAATTTCACCGTCTTTACTGACAGGGATGAAACCAAACTGGCCTTTCTTAACAAGTTCGAATGCTTGCACCCCAAACTCTGCTGCAAGCACCCTATCAAACGCATTAGGTGTGCCTCCACGTTGGATATGCCCTAATACGGTTACTCTTACATCAAGATCAAGTGCCACACGTATCTGTGAAGCAAGCTGTTCAGCAATACCACCTAGTACAGGGTTTTCGTAACCAAGTTCATTTGATTGCTTACTAACAACACCACCAGCAACAGGTTTTGCCCCTTCTGAAATAACAATATTGGCAAATCCGTGACCTTTATCAAAACGTGATATTAATTTGGCTTTAATCGCTTCAATATCGTAAGGAATTTCTGGAATAAGTGCGACTTCAGCGCCAGCTGCAATGGCTGAATGCAAACAAATCCATCCGGCATCGCGCCCCATTACCTCAGTCACAATCACTCGGTTATGACTTTGCGCTGTTGGTATTAAACGATCAATGGCTTCGGTGGCGGTGTCGACAGCAGTCTGAAAACCAATTGTGTAATCAGTGCCATATAAGTCGTTATCAATAGTTTTTGGCACGCCTACGATATTTAAGCCATGTTCAAATAAGTGCTGAGATACCCTATGTGAACCATCACCACCAATATTTATAACGGCATCAAACCCAAGTTGCTTAATAATACTGATTAACTCATCAGAGCGGTCAATAAACACTTGTTCACCTGCTATTTCAGCAGGAAATGCGGTTGGGTTTCCTTTATTAACTGTTTCGAGAATTGTTCCACCACGAACATGAATACCCGCCACAACTTCACTAGTTAAGTGTATAATATCATTTGGCTTTTCAAGCACACCACAATATGCTCTTCGGCTACCATACACCTGCCAATTGCCATCATGTTCGGCTGCTTTAACCACCGCTCTGATCACCCCATTGAGCCCTGGGCAATCACCCCCACTTGTTAATAGCAGTAATTTTTTCATTGTGTTACCAACTTCGTTCACTGATTAATTACAGATTAGCTTATATGTTGAACTTTCGCGTATGACTTATATCAACTAAAACTTGGTTTTTTATGCGTAGAGAATAGCGCCACAAAAAGCACTAGTAATACATACTTAGGCAGACTAGTCAGTAAACTGGTGTTATCAATATTTGCAGAAAAGGTGTTAACAGTAAAATATAAATGCAACGCTAAAAATGGTGTCAGCAATATAAAGTATGAATACGCTTTATCTTTAAGGTACAGCGACTTACTAATGAGTAAAAATACTAAAAGTAACGCTAACAAAGGAAGGCCTAAAGTAACGATATCAACCATTGATAAAGCAAAGTTAGGTGACAAGTCATAAAAGGCTGAAAGTACTTCGGTTGGAATCGCAATAGCCAAGCCATAACCTATGACTGGTATAGATAAATAGGCAAATAAACAGCCAAAAATAAATAAAAGTAGTACGTTATATTTCATAACTCCATTCCATGGTTTGTTCATTATTAGCCTTACGCTAACTAATAATGAACAAATAATCCACTACTTTTTCAGTATCTTACATCGTTAAAATGTCTTAACTTTAAAGGCTAGGTTTTCTACCGCACAGCCTGTACTACTAGTGTTTACACGGTAATAATGAGTATCGTCAGTGGCATTTAAATCCAATAAAAACTCATCATGCTGAGCGACTGCTTGTTGCTCTTGTGTTAAGCACATAGCTTGTACAAGCGAACGTAATTTAGCATCTGAAAATATAGTGCCAAAACGCTGCATCGGCAGTGGCGGAATTTTAATACTAGGGAGTGCATTATCAACAGTTCGTTTAGCTAGAGTAAAACCATCTTTTGTTACATCAATAACTGCACCAGCAGGCCAATAACTGATTGCTCCGTTGTTTTTAGCGTCAGATTTAACATGCACGACACCGCTTTTACCAATCACCGTCATTAGTGATGTTTCTCCGGCTCGTATTGATACAAGGGCGGTGGTCTCATCAATGCCAAAGCCATGCTGTTGACCTGTATCTGCCAGTAACCTTGCCAAACGCATTGTTCTGTTGCGCTCGCTAAAGTGTGTATCAAGAACACCGTAAGTAAAGCTGCCAAGCCCACCTTGTTTTTCAAAAGTAAGACTATCAGCCGAAAGCTTATCACCGCATTCATTTTCACAGCGCTCACTCGGCGCAGACACTGCAAACGAGCCTTCTCTCATTGCCGCTAAACTTGTACCATTTGAAATCATCGGCACTGTGCCGTAGGCATTTTCACCACCACTTTGCACCGCTGTACCTGCGCTTGTGCCAACAAGTAATGGTCTTTGTAAAATTGCGTGAGTCCAAGGATATTGCTTACCGTTATCATCAAACAGTACTTTTCTGGTTAAACTCTGATCGCCACCGTTAAACATAATACCCGTCGCGTTTTCAATCAGTTTAACTAAATGATCGACCCCTTTATCACAAAGCGCTTCTTCGGCCTTAATTCGATCAGGGTAAATTGTCTCACGATTAACAACACCCATAGAGTCAGTGCGTAAAGAATCCAAACTCTCACATTGCTTACTGGTAATCGCTTTTGCTAGGGCGGGTGTTAAAGGTAACCAGCTTGATTCTACTCCCTTAAAGTTTAATAGCCCTTCATAAAAGTCAGCTGATTCATATGGGTCTCTGCTTGAAGCCGTAACCGCTAAAATTGTTGGTGATTCGGTGGTTGTTTTTAATGAAGCAGCAACAAAGTCTAAAATATCATTGGCTGCGCTTTCGTTATTATCACTTGTACTAACCTGCTCTTTTTGGCGGGTCGAATCTGTATTTAATACAGCAACTTCAAGTGAGTCTATGACAAAGTTGTATTCTGAATCAGTGAGTTCGTTTAGTAACTTGTTATCTAAATCACGCCATGCCCATAAAATATCACTTTTAGTGATCACACCTGAGTTTTGACGTGCAATCTGTGCTAAAACCTTAAGCGTTTGCTGACGATTTTTTTTATTCTTGGTTGGCCAATTTGTCTTTATTGCAGATAAAGCATCATTATTTAATCGAAATTGATTATTCTGTTTACCACTAATCTGTTTACTCGAAAGACAGTTTTTAGGGCTCATACTTGAGCAGGTGGTCAAAGATCCGCCGACTAACACCAACGTTTGCTGTTGATCATTTGCATAAACTTTGCTGCCAAATGATGCGAAAAACAAACCAAATACCAAAGAAAAAGCTGAAGTTTGATATTTAGTCTTTTGCTCCTTAAGGATGTTCATATTGTTACACTCTTGTAAAAAAATATTAGAAAATTGCTTGCGCAGCTTTTTGTTGCTTGCTATAAAAAAAAGGAACATTTAAAAACGCGAGTAAGCTAGCACTGTATTGCTAGCTTTGTCAAAAGACCTTACGGATTGGAATTATGTTGAAAAACGCATTATCGCTTTGCACATATTTCTACTCTCCACACTACCTTTCGGAGTGGTTTGACGAGTAGCCACACCTCACTTCCTGTGAGGGGCTAGTTGTGTCTATAACCCACTGCCCTGTCTAAAAAATTATAACAATTATTCAAAACGTCACGGTTTTGCCGTGTGTTTTTTAAGACAAAGGTAAATCAATATGTTTCGTCAGTTATCAATTGCTGTAGCAATCAGTGCTGTGCTGTGCCCAGTACAAGCTGTGTATGCTCAAAACGACCAACAATCAGAAAAAATTGAACGAGTAGAAGTAACAGGATCACGAATTAAAGGGGTTGATTTAGAAGGAACCATCCCGCTTACAGTGCTTGACCAAGATGCAATCAAGCGCTCAGGAGCGAACACTATTCATGAATTATTAAAAGATTTATCCGTTTTCAAAGGCGGATCCGGTACCTTTTCAACATCTGAAAGTGGTGGTACATCAACCTCAACGCCAGCGGGTCAATCCGCTGCAAGCTTAAGAGGTATGGGTCCCTCAGCCACATTAACACTCATTAATGGCCGCCGTGTTGCACCTAGCTCGTTCGCAGCAGGCACTGAAAACTTTGTTGATGTAAACTCAATTCCACTTGCTGCAATCGAGCGCATTGATATTTTAGCCACTGGCGCATCAGCAATTTATGGTGCTGATGCTGTCGCTGGTGTTATTAACTATATTCTCAAAGATGACTATCAAGGAGCTGAAGTAAACACTTCTTACACCAATAGTTTTGACAGTCATGACGAAGCTAAGAAGCAACTTAACTTAGTCTATGGAACCAATATCGGTGAAAGTAACTTAACGGTATTTGCTGATATTTACGACCGCAATGCCTTTAAAGCGACCGACAGAAGTTATACCGCAACACCTAATCTAGTGAATGGTTACTCATATTTACCGAAACTTGAGAATTCACCAAACATTTATTATTACAGCAGTCGAGATGGCAATGAACTACCAGCGCCAAACTGTAAAACAGAGCTTGTCACGACTGAGTATGGTGAGCAAATTTGTGCTTACTATGCTAACCAAGATGATTACCTAGAAACCCCATTTGAAAGCCTTTCAACTGGCTTTATGTTTAACAGTACCTTAGGTGATTTAGATTGGCATACCGATTTCTTCTATAGCCAAACTAAATCAAAAGCCTATTCATCACCTGCACCAATTAATCAAATAAACGATGATGATGGTCCGTTTATCATAGAAGATGCGCTATTCATTTATGATAACGCTGATGGCAGTAACGACTTAATGGACCAGCTTTATATTGATCCATTTACCACTCAAGCGGGTCGAGATGTGTATGGCTTTGCATTTGATGCACGTTTTAATTCACCGCGTACAGTTGAAGTGGAAACTAAAAACTTTCGCTTAGTCAGTAGCCTAGCTGGTTACATTGGTGATTGGAGTTGGGAGTCAGGTATAACATTTTCTCGTTCTAAGTCAGAACAAGAAGCAATTGATGGAATTTTTAACCGCTACCAATTTCATGCTGCAATCACTGGTGAATTATGCTCTGATGGATCATTAGCTACATACGATGGAACACAGCTCAATTGCGCGCAAGGTCAGTTAATGCCGTTCTACAACCCATTTTTACAAGGGGAGGCAAATAACGATGCCGTGCTTGATCTTGCAAAGGCTAACCCAAGCAGAAGCGGTGAAAGTACAGTCTATGGTTGGGATTTAAACTTTAATGGCGATTTATTTACATTTAATGAGTTACCCATTTATGCTGCATTTGGAATTGAGGCTCGCCGAGAAGAGTTAAAAGATATTCCGTCTTTGGACTCACAAGCGCGTGCTGAAAATGGTTATTTAGTCGATGTTTTTGGTTTTGGCTCGAGCTTATCAGAAGCAGATCGTACGCAGTACGCTGCATTTGTAGAGTTGAATATGCCAGTTACTGAGCAGCTAGAACTGCAAGTTGCTGGTCGTTACGACCATTATGATGACTTTGGTGGAACGTTTAACCCTAAAGTGGGTTTAAGCTACCGCCCTTCAGATTCTCTGATCATTAGAAGCTCTTGGTCAACGTCGTTTAGAGCACCTTCATTAACTCAAGCTGGCGTAAAATTACGTACCACACAATCAAGCTTTGATTGCGGAGTTAATCAAGCTGTTGCAGACTTATACTGTATGGGTGATGGTACAGAAGTCAGTGTTAACAGCCTAGAACTTGGTAATCAAACACTCAAAGCCGAGGAATCTGAAGCGCTCAGCATTGGCTTTGCATGGAGTCCATCAGTAAATACCAATCTAACTGTCGATTATTGGCATTTTGATCATGAACAAGTCATCGATACCAATATGACTGCAGTGCTAGATAGAGCAATCACGGATGCTTCTCTTCGTCACTGTGGCTTAGTACCTCAAGGACAACAAGGTATTTCGTACGAGCAGCAGCTGTGTGAAGTAACTGATAATGCAGGTCTGAATATCGAAAGTGATGGCGCTAATCTTTCAGAGATCCTAACAAACTATATTAGTGAGTTTAATCCGCGAGAAGATGAGCTATTCCTGCCACTATTTAGAGACCATGTTATTCCACTGGAAAATACCGGCACACAAACCTTAGCGGGAATCGACTTTAAGTTCGATCATCGTTTTCTTTTTGCTAAAGGCAATTTAACACTCGCTTTTGATGGTACACATTATTTAGAGTTTGAGCGAAACAAACCCGGTTCAGATGCAATCGAAAAGCTAATCGGCACTTATCGGTACCCTGAAAATGTAGGCAGATTCTCTATCGACTGGGATGCCGAGAGTTATTACATAAATCTTGGTGCCAATTATACCAGTAGCTATGAGGATGATATTGAAGGGCTTCGTGGCCGTGAAATAGATGAGCTAGAAGAAATTGGCGAGCTTAATGATGAGTTAAAACGTGATGTAGATGACTGGCTAGTATGGGATTTATCTGCCGGATATTTTATCAATGATGCATTATCAATCCGTGCTCGTATTGATAATATCTTCGATAAAGAACCGCCTAAACTATATGGTTCAAGTCGAGGTTTTGATTCTATCAACCATAATGCTTATGGCAGTCGCTATACGTTAAGTTTGAGCTATCGCTTTTAGCAAGTTATGGGCGGCTTAATAGTCGCCCAAACTTTTGAGCTTACGTTATCTTAAACTAACGACTCTCAGTATTAATCTTTGTTAGCAAGGGCTACAATATCTTGCTTAACTTATAAACGTCGAATGACCTTTAAGTGACTTTATGAAAAACAAACAGTTTGCGATGCCAGATGCGAGCATCATTTTGTTGTGCGTCGCAGTTATCGCCTATTTTGCCAGCCTATTTATAACCCCCGGTGTCTTTAATGCCGAAAAAGATAGCCGTAGCGTTGAATTATCACAATATCAAACAGCCTCAGATCATACCCCGCCAGCATTTTTTGCAGAAGGTGGTGAAATTGGCCTAGCTAATGTCTTATTTGAAGGGTTAGTCTCAGGTCATAAGTATGGCGCAGCGATTGGTGTAATGGCGTTTATTTTAATCACTGGCGGTGCGTTTGGGATTATCTTAAAAACTGGTGCGATAAATAACGGCATAATGGCACTCATTAATAAAACACAACATATTGAGTGGGTATTCATTCCTCTCTTATTTGTGCTTTTCTCTTTAGGTGGTGCGGTTTTCGGCATGGGTGAAGAAGCCATCGCCTTTTGTATTGTGTTATTCCCGATTATGAAGCAACTTGGCTATGACGCAAAAGTAACGGTATTAACAACCTATGTTGCTACACAAATTGGCTTTGCCACCTCATGGATGAACCCGTTTAGCATTGCCATAGCTCAGTCTATAGCTGAAATTCCCGTTTTTTCTGGCGCAGGGTTCAGAATGGTTGCTTGGCTTGTTTTTACTTCATTTGGCCTTGTATTCACCATTCGCTATGCCAACTCTATCAGAGCAACTAAACAACAATCTAACCAACACAAAGACAGTGCAATAAATTTAGATAACGCAGATACACTAATCTTACTTACTTTTATAGCTGGCATTATTTGGGTAATTTGGGGCGTGATGGCTCGGCAGTATTATATTCCTGAATTAGCAGCGCAATTCTTTTGTCTTGGTATTGCTTGTGCTGTAATCGCCAGCCTATTCAAAAAACAAACTGCCAATGAAAGCGCAAATGCATTTAAAGAAGGTGCCCAAGAGCTCCTACCTGCAGCGCTTTTGGTTGCTCTTGCAAAAGGCGTTATTTTAATACTTGGCGGAAGCGATTTAACGTCGCCTTCAACCCTTAATACTTTGCTGTACTATAGTGCCACCAGCATCTCAGTTGTGCCCGATTATATTGCTGCTTGGGGCATGCTATTATTTCAAAGTGTATTTAACTTCTTTGTTTCGTCAGGTTCAGGACAAGCAGCCATAACAATGCCGCTAATGTCGCCGCTCGGTGATTTGCTAAATATCTCGCGTCAAATTGTGGTGTTGGCATTTCAGTTGGGTGATGGTTTAACGAATATTTTTATTCCTACTTCTGCTAGTCTCATTGGCTGTTTAGGTATTGTTAAATTAGATTGGAGTGAATGGGCACGTTTTATTTGGCGCTTCACTTTGGCTTTGTTTGGCCTTGCCAGTGCTTTTATTTTTCTCGCACACTTTATTAACTATCAGTAAAAGATTTAATTATGTTAACACTTATAAAAGGCGCAGACGTTTTCGCCCCCTCACCTTTAGGCATTCAAGATGTTCTTATTGCTGGCACAAAAATAGTTGATATACAGCCTGAAATCACTATCGATACCTATCAGGGGATTACCACGGTCGATGGCACTCATTGTATTTTGGCCCCGGGGTTTGTAGATTCACTCGTTCATATAACTGGCGGAGGCGGCGAAGCTGGCTTTGCAAGTAGAACACCAGAAATGAACCTGACTGATGCAACACTGCATGGTACAACAACCGTTATTGCAGCTCTTGGCACTGACTCAAGTAGCCGAACTCATAGTAATTTGATTGCTAAAGCAAAAGAGCTAAAAGAGCTTGGGCTCAACGTTTTTTGTCATTCGGGCTCATATCATTTACCTGCGAAAACACTGACAGGCTCTATCACCAGCGATTTAATGTACATAGATGAGTTTATTGGCGTTGGAGAAGTTGCTATATCGGATCATCGTAGTAGCCAACCCACTGTGCAACATCTTGCAGAGCTTGCCGCTGAGGCAAAAGTGGCTGGCATGTTAAGTGGTAAAAAAGGCACTGTCAGCATTCATGTTGGCCCTGTTGATACACATTTATCGATATTGCATGAGGTTGATAAGCTAACCGATATTTCGCTAGCACAATTTTACCCAACTCACATGAATCGTAATATCGACTTACTTAATGCTGGGGTAGAGTTTTGTAAAGCCGGTGGCACTATCGACTTTACAACAAGTACAACCGAGTATGACCTTGCTCATGGTGAATACTCTGCCGCACACGCTCTAGCTTATTGCCTAGAGAATAAAGTCGACCCAACAAAACTAACCATGAGCTCTGATGGCCATGCAAGCCTCCCTATTTTTGACAAAAGCTTTAACCTGCTTGGCCTTGAAGTAGGCAAAGAGTCCACATTGCATGGCTCGTTTGTAGAAGCAGTGCAAAAATATAATGTTTCGATTGAACACGCTTTAATGGCGATTACATCAAACCCTGCACAGATATTGGGTATAAATAAAGGTGTAATTAAGCAAAATGCAGATGCCGATCTTGTGTTACTTAATAAAACAACGCTTGCGCCAACAGAATGCTGGTCAAAGGGTGTTCATATGGTAAGCAAAGGCAAAGCAATTGTTAAAGGCGCCTTTGAATAAGGCCGCATCGGCGGCCTTAAACGCTATGCTAAACATGTTCAGAAATGCGAGTAACGAGTAGTTGCTCGACTTTCACCCCTTCAACATCGACAACCTCAAACTTATAGCCAGCATAGTTTATAAACTCGGCGCGTTTAGGTAGGCGTTTCATGGTGTAGATCAAAAACCCTGCAACTGTTTCGTAATGAGACTGTTCAGGGAACTCTTCAATTTCAAGTACCTTAGCAAGCTCAACCACAGGTGTTAAACCATCGACCAGCCAAGATGAGTTATCACGTTGAATAATTAACTCTTCACCCTGGTGGCTAATTAAGTCGCCCATAAATCCTTTCATTAAATCTTTAACAGTAACAATACCTACCATTAGCGCGTACTCATTAACCACTACGGCAAACGGCTCTGCCGCTTTTTTGAAAGTATTTAGCGCCTCTGAAAGACTCAATGTTTCTGGCAGATAAAAAATATCTTGGCTTATTAATTCTTTATCGATTTCAGCGGTTTGCCCTTTTAGCACCTTGCGAAGGATATCTTTTGATTCAACCGAGCCAATTAATTTATCTAAACTGCCATCACACACTAAAAAGTGATTATGGGGGTGCTCAATAATTTTGGTTGCAACTTCTTGGGCATCAGCTTTTACATCAAAAAACACAATTTGATCACGAGGAGTCATTACACTCGATAAAAAACGTGCTTCTAAATCAAATACATTGCCAATTAGCTCATATTCTTGCTGCTGTAAACTGCCGTACTCTGCCCCTGCATCCATCATCGCAACGATGTCTTCTGTAGTGACAATATCTTCTCGCTCAGCAGGTACTTTAAACGCGCGTAAAACCAAATTAGTTATACCATTAAAGAAAACAACAAAAGGAGTGAGCGCAAAGGTCACCCAGCGCATAATGGACACCACGTTTACCGCAACCGCCTCTGGCATAATCATGGCTAACCGTTTAGGTAATAAGTCAGCAAATAGAATAAACAAAGAGGTAATACTCAAAAACGAAATCAAAAAGCTGATTTGACTCAATAACGGGCCTTGATAAATCATGCCTAAGATTTGTTCTATGTAAGGAGATAATGCTTGCTCACCAACAATACCACCTAAAATGGCAATTGCGTTGAGGGCAATTTGTATCATGGCAAAAAATGCCCCAGGTTGCTCTTGCAAGCTAAGCACTGCTTGGGCTTTTTTATTGCCTTCGTCCACCATCACTCGTAATTTGATCTTACGAGATGCCGCAATCGCAATTTCGCTCATTGCAAACAATGCACTGATCAAAATTAAAATCATAATAATGAGTAAATCACTCATTGTAGCTCCTAATAATTAAGCGCATTCAGAGTGTTGAATGCAAACAACTTTTTGCTCGTTTAGGCTACATAGAGTTTGGCGAGAATGGACAAAAAGTAGCTGATTATAGCCACTTTGTAGTAATCAACAAGTGCTATTTTTAATCGTTTGCAGCAAAGCCTTTATTAAGTTTTTCAAGAGTCACAGGATTAATATTTTTATTGCAGGCAAAGTATAACTGAGGTGTTCCAACGGGCAGTTTTAATATCGGTTTTAAATCTTCGAGGGTGCTGTCGCTATCGCGCTCATATTTAAATTGTTCATCGCTGAGGATAACTAAATCGATACTTGAGCGTCTGCTTTTAAGTACATCATAAATGTTGTCAAAACTATCAAGTAAGATCAGCTGATTACGCTCATCAAAGCCGTTTTCTTTTAAGTAAATATGTGAATAGTTATTTTTTAATACTGCAATTCGGTATTTCTTAGCTTCATCTATACTCGCTATTTTGACTTGCTCAGATTTAAACGAATAGAATGACGCCGAAAAACCACCAATTTTCGCTACCCAAGTAAATTTATCTTCCCGTGCCGGAAGACTTGCTATAGAAAAAATGCAGGTCTTACTATCACGCAATGCAGCATTATACGAAATTGACCAAGAATTAACTGACAGCTCATAAGCCACGCCACTTTTTTCTAAACCTGATTTAACTTTATCAACCACAGTGCCAGTTAAAACGCCATTTTCATCAAGGTATTGGAAATTAGGGAAATTTTCGGTCACCACAGTAATTGCTGCAAAACAAGGTTGCAGAAAAAGCAGCAATGACAGGGTCAGAATTGTGCGCATAATGAGCGATACCAAATAAATTATAATTATTTTTTATAATAATATAGCTCGAAGTTGCAGATATTGAAATATTATTTAGTAAAAAGGAATGAGCGGAAACTGGGTGTTTCCGCTATAGAGTCAATTACTTATTCATTGCATTAATTAAAAACGCTGAGATTTTAGCGCCTTCTCTTAGTGTTGTTTCAGAACTTGTTTGACCGATTAATGAGCTGTCGGTAAATGGCGCAATTTCCATCATGTCAGCTCCAGTAATTGGGAATTCGTCAGCCAATGCAACTAGAATGTCTAATGCATGTTGAGGTGTTAAACCTCCCGCTTCTGGTGTCCCTGTTGCTGAGGCAAAGCTTTCATCAAGCGCATCAATATCAAAACTTACATAAAGCTCATCAACATTATCTGCTTTTAGCTGTGCAATAACCTCTTCTGCGACGGCTTTAGCACCACGTTCGATAATTTCGTGTGCCCAATGTTGTTTAACACCAAATGTGTCTTCCCAGTGTTGCTTAGGCTTGCCACTAGAGCGAATACCAAATTGAATTAAGTTACGTGGTGCAGGTAAATACTCAAGAATATGTGTACACCACGAACCAAAGCATAAATCGATACCTAAACGTTCAACTAATAAGTCTGTATGAGCATCAAAGTGAATGATTGCAGTGCGTTTACCTGCATCACGTTTTGCTTTTAAGTAAGCTTTAGTTAGCGGGTAGCTAATTGAATGGTCGCCACCGATACCAAAAATACCCTTATCTGGGTAATTTGCATAAAATCCATCACAGACATCTTCAGTGATAGACAAAGGCGACACATGGTATTCGCTGTCTTCATCAGCATATAATGCTTTTTGACAGTTTGTAATGGTTGCATCGTTAAGGTACTTATCATGTAATAAGTGTGGGATCACACGTACATCGCCTAAATCAAAGGCACGTGCTTGTGGTTGTTGATCAATCAAGGTAGAGCGTAAAAATAGTGGGCCCCAGTTAGCACCACGTAAAATACCACCGCCACAGTCAGAGCTAATACCTAAAATTACCGCTTTGTGCTCAGAGTCAGCCAGTGTTTCAAGTGACTCTTTCCAAAGCACATCAACATTGTCTGTTTGGCCGTATAATTTAGTACGAAGCGCATCTTTACGTTCTTTTGCTGTATTAACTGTAAATACGCCATCGCCAGGAGGACAAAGACACTGACTTAGTTTTTCGTGGAATGCTTTATGTGTGTTACTCATCTCTACTCCGCTGATTATTATCTGCATATTCATGCGTAATTAAAAAACTTACGCAATCAGGTTTGTGTTTAGCTTAGATTTTTGAGACTCAACAATTGCTTGCTCAATTAAATCCATAAACTACTGATATTAAATGTTTATATTTTTATTGCAGATTAATTTAAACTGCTCTAGTCAAATAAGAGCGCTGTATTTTGGCAGGTATAACATGCGCGAAAAGAAAGTCAAATTTTGCGGCAACCTAGGCGATTGCCGCTATAGATTTATATTCAAGCGAAGTGAATACTCATTATTCGTAGCCTCTAGGTTTCTTGGTTTTGATAACGGCAATGTATGCATGCCAGCTGGCGTAGCTCAATAAAGGCATAATGACAATAAACCCAGCAGTGCCTGTAATAAAGCCGACAAATACCAAACATAGTATCAAACCAGCCCAGACAACCATGGCACCAAAATTGGTTTTAACCGCATTCATTGAAGAAATTACCGCAGTCATAATATCAACTCTGCGTTCCATCATAATTTGCGGGGTAAACGCAGAAATAGCAAATACAGTGACCAGTAAGATACCACCGACGATACTACCGAGCGTTAAAAACGCAGATAACTGCTCAAAACTCGGGTTAACAACGTTCGGGTACAATGCATGAATAAGTGCCGCTAAGCGCATCCAAACAATCATAATTACCATTAATAACACCGCAAAGCCCCATTCACCTGCTGGGTTTCTAAACATTGATTTAAGGCTGTGCATTAAAGTAGGTTTATGGCCTTTTTCAAGCTCCCATGCAACATCGTAAAGTCCGGCAGCAAAAGCAGGGCCAATTAATGCAAAGCCAACGACTGCAGGCAATATAACTAAGTGGGTATCAAACTGATAAACAAAATACATGATAGTCGCAGGTATCAAGGTAAATACTAATCCGTAGACTAGACTCAGTATGGGCGCATTAGCGATATCTTTAAATGCAAGTGCTAACCAATGAAAAGGCGCACCAATTGAAATTTTCGAGCTTTCTAAACAGCGTGCAAACTCATGGTGTTTACTCATAGAAGATGAAGCAGGCATAATATATCCTCTTTTATCGTTACTTCTTTAGGTTTAGGTTATCTGTGCAATTCTTGCAACATTGGTGATCTAATAGGACATCTGTCCTGTACTTTAAACACATATGATTAAAGTATTACGCTTTAGACAAAAATAAGGTTTAATAATGGAAAAGGTATTTCACTTAGGGCTTACTCGTCAGGACTTAAACGGCGCAACCCTTGCGATTGTCCCAGGCGATCCTGACCGCTCAGCACGCATTTCAACACTTCTCGATAACCCAGAATGCTTAGCGAAGACCCGTGAATTTCATGTATACCGAGGTGAGCTAAACGGGCACAGCGTTGTAGTTTGTTCAACCGGTATTGGCGGCCCATCTACATCAATTGCTGTTGAAGAGCTTGCCCAGCTAGGTATTGATACCTTTTTGCGTATTGGCACAACCGGTGCAATTCAGCCACACATTAATGAAGGCGATATTTTAATTAGCCAAGCTTCAGTTCGTTTAGATGGGGCTAGCCAGCATTTCGCACCACTCAGCTATCCTGCTGTGTCTGACTTCTTTGCAACACAAGCTATGGTAAGTGCGTGTGATAAACTAGGAATTAACTTCCACATTGGTATTACTGCATCGAGTGATACTTTCTACCCGGGTCAAGAGCGTTACGATACCTATTCTGGCTATGTTCCTCGCTCATTCCAAGGCAGCTGTGAAGAGTGGCAAAAACTAGGCGTAATGAATTATGAAATGGAATCAGCAACACTATTTACTATGTGTGCCGCCCTTGGCTTACGCGCAGCATGTGTTGCAGGTGTATTAGTAAATCGTACTAAACAAGAAATTCCGAATGTTGACCACGGCGAGATTGAGAAAAAATCAGTCGCCGTCGTCATTGAAGCTGCAAAACTATTACTAAACTAGTTTAGCAACACAGTGCTCAAATGCTGGTGGGTTTTCAAAGCTTGCCAGCACACTTTTAGCCACCTTATACTGATTTTCTGCCCCTTGTGTTTCTAACAAGGTTATTGACTTAACTGTTTTATCATCAAAGGTTAAGCCCGCAAGATAAAACTGACTCAATGCACTTTGCAATGGCGAAAGGCTTGGGCTATAAGCAGCATTTTCAGCATAACTTCCGTAAAAGTCACCTTCATCAAAAGTCGTTAATTTAACCGCACTAAAGTTACCTGTGTAAGGCACGTATGCATTGAGTGCCAATTGAATAAGTTTAGCATCATCAATTGAAAGCTCAGTAAACTGTTTATCGCTTTGCTTATTAGAAAATAAACAGGCTTCATTGCCTAGGTCTTTTGGGCCAAATGAATAAGGTAATAACTCATGTAGATTAAAATCGCGCTCTGGCAATAAAATCTCAAGTGAGTCTGCGGTGCTCAATTCATTCATAAATTGACGGCAGTAACCACATGGTGCATCGCTTATAGCAATTTTTAACACTGCTTGCGCGCCATTAAGCCATGCATTATTAATGGCTGATTGCTCAGCATGAACGACTAAACTCAATGCTTGATGAGAAAACTCAACATTTGCGCCAAAATAAAAATTTGTTTCGCCTTGCTTGTTTAACCCTACTGCAATGGCGCCCACATAGAATTTAGAAATAGGCGCGACAGAAAATAAACTTGCGACGGGTACACAGGCTTTTAGTAACTCAAGTTGGCTAACTTGAAACTGCTGACAAAGAGAAGAAATATCAGATTGATATAAGATGCCACGTTGCTGTTTAAGCTGGGCAAAAAGAGAATTTTTTTGTTGATCATTGAAGCTAAACGGCTCTGAATTTTGAGCTAGTTTGCTTGCATCTATCCTAGTTGCTGTCATAACAAATTATAATTATTAATTGGCTAAACAGTTTAAAAGGTTACGTAATGAATTGCTAGGTTTTGGCGGTAAACATCAAGGTAAATCGCACAATAAAAGCTAAAAATTAGCGGTATTTGTAAGCCCATATATACACAACAAAATAGCGATGACTAGCTCGGCCAATTATTGACGAACCAGCCAATTTTTTGCTTTGTTAAAACATTCAAAGTTTTCAGCTTGTAAGTTATAGCGCTTTGCTTTTTGCATAAATAAGTCGTGCATAAAACCATCAAAACTTACAACAATTGCTACAACAGCTTCTTTCAAAGAGTTTGCCACTTCCGGCATAATGGTGAATAAATCATCAGGTGCAAAATTGTGCGTCATCTCAGACACATCAACGAGTATTTTCTCTGACCCATGTAATTCTGAATATTGTTGGGCAATCTGGTAAAAATTTATCACATCCTGTGCACTAGCAGTCCCTCTTAACGTCATCATCACGAGTGACGTCGATGCATCATAAGTGATGCAAGTAGACACGTTTGGCATAAGTTACTCTAAAAAAGCGTGGGGGTTGATTTGGCTTAACGGTAGCTGAATCAAAAGCTGGGCTATTTTATTGATATAGCCTCTCTAGTCAATACCTAGCAATAAAATAGGTATGACCAGTTGTAAAATTCAGATTTTAGGATTAGATCCACTTTAAAGAGTTGTTATGCAAATTCATATCTTATTTACTTTAAACACAAGTATGAGTTTTCCTTTCATAGAATCAGCTTTTTCAGATAAACCTATATTTAGTTAAAATTTATAATATTCAGCGTTATTTAGACAGCAAAATGGGTGAGCGTTTTTTATGCTCACTTTTAAATGGATTGGTGTGTCATGAAAGCGCGATTGGATATATTATTTGGCTTTATCTTGTTGATTTTATTAGTTTCAACAACACTTAAAGCGATGCCCATTAAAGAGTTTGAAAAGCTTAGAACCTCAATAAGGCAAAGCTACGCCAGTTCACCTCAAGAAGGGCTTGAGTTTGTCAATGCGCTGATTGAAACTACCGAACTAACACTAGAACAAAAGATTATAGTCACTAATTATAAAGCTTGGTTTTTGCTTGAGACTGACAAGCTAGAACAAGCCATGGAAACCATTGTTAAGTACATGAATATGGTTTCTCAATCTGATGAAAAAGACCTTATGTATGGCTATTTCAATATTTCTGGTGGGATTTATGCACGCTTAGGTCTATATGAAGAAGCCTTAGCTTACTATCGCGATGCCATGCCATTTGCACAATCTCGAGATGAGCGTTTAGTTTATCAAACCGAAAATAATATCGCTTTGGTAAAGCTACGCTTAAACCATTATAAAGAAGCTGCCGACTCGTTCAGTTACTATCGAGATTATTCCCACAGTAAAAATCAAACTCTCAACGAATCATTTGCTAGCAATAACTTAGCGCTTGCTTTAATTGGATTAAAACAGTACTCAAATGCACTCAAGGTTATCAATGAAGCTATTGGGCTGCAAAGCCAACACAACTACACCACTCACCTTGCTTCAAGCCTGGTTTTAAAAGCCAAAGTATTACGTTCTCAGGGTTTTTTAGAAGACTCAGAAAAGGTTCTCAACGAAGCTTCGACGCTTATTGAAAATAAACAGCTTGAGAATGAGCAACTTAATATTATTTTATGCTTAGCAGAAACGTATGAAGCACAAGGACATACTGATAAAGCACTCACAACGCTTGCATCCGTTGATACACACACTGTTAGCCATACTAATTTTGAAGCCCTGTTATCGATTGCAAAATTAACTGCTGAGCTTTACGAGCAACAAAAAAATTATGTAAATGCACTTAGCGCTTATAAACAATATTCGTACATTAACGCAGCTATTTTAACCAGACAAGCCAAAGTCAATTTAGCAAAAGCGCTTGCAGAAGCCGATGTTGCTGCAAAAGAAGTTAGAATTTCTAACCTAACTCGTGCTGAGCAAATAAAAGCTACTAAAGCCAATGCATTTAAAGATCTCACAATTGTTGTAAGCATCTGTTTAGTTGTTATTTTATTTGGCTCATTTATCGCCATTAACAGCATAGACAAACAAAAACAAAAATTAGCTAAAGCATTAGAACAGTTAAAAGATACACAAGACCATCTGATTGAAATCGAAAAAATAGCCTCTTTAACAGCACTGGTATCCGGTATGGCGCATCAACTTAATACCCCTATTGGCACCATAGTGACAGCAAGTTCACTAATAGATGATTACATGGAAGGTTTAGAAGAAAAATTTAAAGCTCGAGAGCTCTCTAGCAAGCATTTTCATAAGTTTATTACCGATACAAATAGCGCTAAAGAGCTGGTGATCAGTAGCATTAATCGACTAGCCGGAATAGTCGAAGAGTTCAAAGCACTCAATGTGTCTATTCACCTTGATAAACCAATGAGCAAAATACAGCTGCCAAGCTTTCTTAATCATCGTTTATCCCCTTTGAGTAAACACCTTGGTAAAAAAATTGAGTTTAAAATTCATGGCGATGAGGTGATTATTACGTCTTATCCGACTATATTAAGTGATGTATTAAAAACCTTAGTTATTAATTCCTGCGAGCATGGCTTTGTTAATTCTGATCAAGGTGTTGTCGAAGTAATAGTTAAAGCCTATACACATGTGGTTGAAATTACCTATCAAGATAACGGCGTTGGAATAAATGACGAAATACTTCATGAAATATTTACGCCATTTTACACCACTAATTTAGGCGGTAATCATTTAGGGCTTGGTTTAAACGTGGTATTTAACGCGGTTAAATATAATCTAAGAGGGAAAATAGGCGCCGAGTCATGTAAGCACGGCGCACGATTTGTTATTAGCCTACCAATCGATGCTCGATTGGTTGATGATACTAGCTATTAACCAGTATTACGCATACCTGCAGCAATACCTGTCATAGTGATCATCAAGGCATTATCAATGTCACCTGCAGAGCTTTCATCTGCTTCGCGTGCACGACGCAGTAACTCAACTTGTAATAAGTTAAGTGGATCTGTGTACGGGTTACGAAGCCCGATTGACTCTTTGATCCAAGGTTGGTCTGCAAGTAAGCTCTTTTGTGGGCTAAGCGATTGAACAAGCTCAATAGCCTCGCTCAATTCCTGACGTAACTTCACGCCTAATGGCTTATATTGCTCAGTTACTAATGCATCATCGTAATGCGCACTTAACCATGTATCAGCTTTACTAAATACCATTTCTAGCATCTCTAAACGAGCGCGGAAGAATGGCCATTTTAAGCTCATTTCATGAAGTGTCTCGATGCCATATTTATCTAACGCAGCTTTAAGACCTGTTAATGCACCTAACCAAGCTGGCAGCATTAAACGGTTTTGGCTCCATGCAAAAATCCATGGAATAGCACGAAGGCTTTCTACCCCACCGTTCGGGTTACGCTTCGCAGGGCGAGAACCAAGTGGCAGTTTAGAAAGCTCTTGCTCTGGCGTTGCCATTCTAAAGTAAGGAACAAAATTTTCATCATGACGAACAACTTGACGGTAATGCTCACACGAATCTGCACTTATAAGTTCCATAACATCACGCCATTCGCTCTTAGGCTCTGGTGGCGGCAGCAGGTTACTTTCAAGAACAGCACCGGCATAAATATTTAAGCTTTGCAGAGCAACCGCAGGCAAACCAAACTTAAAGCGGATCATTTCACCCTGCTCTGTTACACGTAGGCCACCTTTTAATGAACCTGGAGGCTGTGAGCGAAGTGCTTGGGCAGCTGGAGCACCACCGCGACCGACAGTACCACCACGGCCGTGGAATAAAATAAGCTCAATACCGCGATTTTCGGCTAATTGAACCAGCTTATCCATAGCTTCATATTGTGCCCAACCAGCAGCCATCATGCCTGCATCTTTTGCTGAGTCTGAGTAGCCGATCATGACATTTTGTTGGTTTTGAATATGACCACGGTACCAAGTATTATCAAGTAAACATTCGATAACCTCTTTACCATTATTTAAGTCGTCTAACGTTTCAAATAATGGCGCAACCGGTAAGTTAAATTTACAACCACTTTCTTTAAGCAGTAACTGTACTGCCAGCACATCAGATGCGGTACGTGCCATCGAGATAATATACAAGCCAAATGTTTGAGCATCTTGCGCTGCAATTACATCGAAGGTATCTAGCACTTCTTGTACTTCTGGGCTTGGTTGCCAATGCTTAGGAATTAGCGGACGTCGAGAGTTTAGCTCAGCAAGTAAAAACGCTTGTTTGTCTTCCTCTTGCCATTGATGGTAATCACCTAAACCTAAATAACGTGTTAACTCAGAGAAAACATCACCATGACGCGATGAGTCCTGACGTACATCAAGTTTTGCAAGGCGCAGACCAAAGCTATTAATACGGCGCAGAACATCAAGCAGCAAGCCATCGGCAACTACTTTCATGTTGGTCTTAATAAGCGAGCGATAGCACACTTCGATTGGGTGTTTAATTTGCGCGATATCAGTAATTAAATCTTCAGAATCAGTGCGCTTTTTCTTAATTTTAGCGCCCAAATGCGTCACAGTTTCAGCAATTTGATTCTTTAATTTTTTGAGTACCGCACGATAAGGTTCAAAGTCTTGGCCCGCAAGCTCAATAAGCTCATCGCTTGCATCCGACATAGATAACTCATTGCTTAGCGTTTCGATATCACGCGAATACAAATCAAGTGCCATCCAGCGGCCATGATCAAGTACTTGCTGTGTGACTTCAGCAGTTACAAACGGGTTACCATCACGGTCGCCGCCCATCCAAGAAGTAAATTCAATTGGACTGAAATCAATAGGTAGCTCTAAATCAAGCTCTGCTTTTACGTCTTCGCCAAACTCGCGTAAGAAACGCGGTACGGCATGCCATAAGCTATTTTCGATAACCGCAAAACCCCATTTAGCTTCGTCAATTGGCGTTGGGCGTGAGCGACGAATGTCGTCGGTATGCCACGCTTGGCTAATAAGTTGGGCAATGCGATTTAATAAATCTGCACGTTCACTAGGTAAGTTGTCTTTACGCTCTAAAGAGGCAAGACAATCACTTAATTCAACGTGTTTATTAATCATTGTACGGCGTGTCACCTCAGTTGGGTGAGCCGTCAGTACTAAATTGATGTGGAGTTTTGAGAGTGTTTGTGCCAAGTGATTAGGATCAACTTGACCTTGCTTTGATGCTGTTGCTAACGCTTTTAATGTTTGAGTGAGAGGGTTTAGTTTGCAAAAACCAACATCATTAAAGCGCGATACGGTATGAAATTGTTCAGCAACATTAGCAAGATTCAAAAAATGATTAAATGAGCGTGCAACCGGTAATAGTTCTTCATCTGTGAGAGCGTGTAGTACTTCGATAAGCGCTTGTCTGTCGGCTTCGTTACCACTACGTGACGATTTAGATAAAGCGCGAATCTCTTCTACCTTATCTAAAATGGCTTGTCCTTGTGCATCTTTAATGGTTTGACCCAGCATTTGTCCAAGCATACTAACATTACCGCGAAGTGCAGCGTATTGTTCACTCATTCTCATACTCCTTTCTTTAACTAAGTTGAAAGTACTTACTGCACAGTATTTAGCCAAGCACGAACGCAGCTAAACACTGATCCCTTTTATTAATATCATTGTCAGCGTTAATTTAATAGATCGAATTTTCTAACATACTCGTAAAAAAGAATAACCAATCTATAAACATAAAAGTGTAATAAATACGCAGCTTAGTCAGCTACAAAGCGTTAAAGCCAGCTCAATTGGTAAAATGGACTTACCAATTCAAAAGGTGAAATCCCCGTAAATTAAGGCATCCTTAATGTTTGCATGGTCAAATCTTTACCCGCCTTTTTTTATGTGTTTGTAGAGTTAGATTAAGACAAACAGAGCTACTATCATTTTATTAGTTGGTGATAGTTTGAGCGAAAAAATTTTCAAATATTTTTAGAACAGGTCAAAAATGCAACTCTATATTTTGTGCGGTGCAAGCAGTGAAATTGCAAATGCTTATTTCACTACTCTTCATAAACAAATAAACACGGGTCATATAGTAACCATCAGTCGAGGTGAATTTAAGGCAAGTTTAAATAAGTCATCAAGCAATGAGATAAGCCACCAGCATTTTATTACAGACTACTCAGAGCAAAGCTTAAGTGGCATTGCTAAAGAACTTGCTGGTGGCAACTATGATTTGGCCCAGTTGATGATATTTAACGGCCTATTGCATGATCCAGATAATGCGCCTGAACGTAAACTTGAACAAATATCTGAGCAGCACTTTATAAATAGCATGACGACAAATGCTCTATTACCAATTCGCTGTGTGACGTTATTCTCAACGCTTTTAAAGCCACAAGTTTCAACAGTGGTGTGTGCTCTTAGTGCACGTGTTGGTAGTATCAGTGATAACAAGTTAGGCGGTTGGTATAGCTATCGGGCTTCGAAGGCGGCATTAAATATGTTATTTAAATCTGCAGCAATTGAACTTAGCAGACGCTATAAAAAATGCCACTGCGTGTTATTTCACCCAGGTACTACTGATACGTCATTATCAAAGCCCTTTCAAGCAAATGTGCCCGAAGGAAAGCTATTTACCCCTGAGTTTGTAGCCGAGCAGCTGTATTCATTGATAAGTGATGCTGACTATTTACAACAATCACAAAATCCTGCCTACTTTGACTGGCAAGGAAAACCCATAGACTGGTAACAGGAAATTTATGCATTTAACAAAACAAGCCATTGCTGATTTAGAAAACCGCTACCGCGCCCATCTAATTAATAGTTTGTCGGGGTTTAAAAGTGCCAACTTAGTCGGCACACAAGATAATAATGGCCAAACTAATTTAGCGATTGTCAGTTCAGTATTTCACCTTGGGGCACATCCCCCTTTAGTGGGTATGATAATTAGGCCCCATTCAGTGCCTCGCCATACCCTAGAGAACTTATTAGCCACTAAACAGTACACGATTAACCATGTGAACAAAGACATTTATAACAAAGCACATCAAACATCGGCACGCTACGACAAGGACGAGTCTGAATTTGATGCAACAGGGCTTAGTACTGAATACCTAAATGACTTTACAGCGCCTTTTGTTAAAGAAAGTAAGCTTAAATATGCGCTTGAGCTGAGAGAACACCACCACCTTGCCATCAATGGCACTGAGCTGATCATAGGTGAAATAACCGATATCTACTTAGATGAGGCTTGCTTGCAAGAAGATGGCTTTGTCGATATTGAAGCCATTGACACAGTCGCAGTGAGCGGGCTTGATAGTTACCATGTAACTGAACGTTTAGCCCGCTTAGCGTATGCTAAAAAATAACCTTTAATTTAAGAATTAGATTATAAATGGCTTAGGCGCATGGGTTAACACCTCAAAGCCAGACTCGGTGACAACTATGTCATCTTCAAGGCGCACACCACCATAGCCTGGTATATAAATGCCAGGCTCAATGGTGATCACATTACCAACTTCAAGATTGTAGTCTGTCAATGTGTTGATGAATGGCACTTCATGTAAAAACAGCCCTAAACCATGGCCAAGCCCTTTACCGGCGTATTCGCCAAAGCCCGCCTCAGCAATCACCTTGTTTGATATAGCATTTAAATCTAAACAATTAATACCCGGTTTAACCATTTCAAGTGCCGCATTTTGTGCATCAAGAACAGTATTATAAATACGGGTTTGTTTTTCTGACGCTTCGCCAATGATGTAACTGCGGGTCATATCAGAGCGATAGCCATTTACAACCGCACCAAAATCAAGGGTTACAAAGTCACCTTGCTTTAAAACCTGATCTGACGGGTTACCGTGCGGCAGGGCTGAGCGTTCCGCAAATAGCATGATAGTAGCAAACGACATGCCTTCTGAACCTAGCTTTTGCATTCTAAATTCAAGCTCTAAGGCAAGGTCACGCTCAGTCACACCCGGTTTAAAATAAGGTAGCGTTTGTGCTAATGCTTCATCAGCGATGGCCGCAGCAGCTTTAATTTGTGCAACTTCCCAGCTATCTTTAACACGTCTTAGTTTTTCAATTAAACCGTTTACCGCTGTTAAAGTGTGGCCGCTTAGCTCATCCTCCACACCTTGCCAAATTGCTACCGTGACATAGCTTGCATCAAATGCGACATGGCTGTTTGGATAAAGGTGTCTATTTATACAATGGCCAAGGGTTTCGTTGTCTCTGTCTCGACAAACAATTTCAAATCCTGTTGTTTCAGCGATTGCGCGTTGATGGTAACGATAATCAGTGATCAACACACACTCATTTTGAGTAATTAATGCATAAGCAGCATTACCGCTAAAACCACTTAAGTAACGAATATTTTCATGACCAAGTACTAACATGGCGCTGTAACCCTGTTGTTCTAGCAAGGCTTTAAATTCAGCTTGTCTTTTTAAGTAATTAACTTGCATTGTCGCTCCTTATTTTTTGCGCATGCTAACAGTTATAAACATAAATACGAATATTATGCGATTAGTCGCAGTCAGTTTGCATCAACTGTTTACTCAAGCCACAATGCACAAAAAACCAAGGAGTACACAATGACAACATATGGTATTGGCACACAAACGCCAGAGCAGGCGCTTGACTCTTTGTCAGATATGACAACAGATTTAACCCCTATTCAAAATGACGAATTTCATGCGCGTATCGCAAAAGCACAAGCGTATATGCAAGCAAACAATATTGATGCAATTTACTTAAATGCAGGCACTAACCTAGCCTACTTTACAGGGATGCGTTGGTACGCAAGTGAGCGTTTAGTTGGCGCTATTTTACCTGCAAAAGGTGATGTGCAATACATAGCACCGTTTTTTGAAATTGGCAGCTTAAACGATTTTATGGTGATTGATGGCCCAATTCGTGGTTGGCAGGAGCACGAAAACCCTTATCAACTGTGTGTAGATGTTCTTACAGAAATGGGCATTAGCAAAGATGGTACCCTTGGTATTGATGATAGCGCGCAGTTTTTTATCTACGACGGCATTAATAAAGCTAACGGCAATTATAACATCGTTAACGCACAGTGCGTTACAGCTCACTGCCGCATGCATAAATCAGCTAGCGAACTTGCTTTAATGCAACGTGCTATGGACATGACTTTAGAAGTACACAAAGCAACAGCAAGTATGCTTTATGAAGGCATTACCACCACTGAAGTTGAAGCCTTTATTAAAAAAGCGCACCAAAAAGTCGGCGCACCGGGTAACTATTTTTGTATTGTGTTATTTGGTGTTGCGTCGTCTTTCCCTCATGGCGTTAAAAACCCGCAAACCCTTAAAAAAGGTGATGTGGTACTGATTGATACTGGCTGTAAAGTGCATGATTACCTCTCAGACATTACCCGTACTTATGTATTTGGTGAAGCAACCGAACGTCAGCGTATGTTTTGGCAGCACGAAAAAAATGCCCAACTTGCTGCTTTTGCTGCCGCAAAAAATGGTGAGCCATGTGGCAAAGTAGACGATGCTGCAAGGCAGTACCTCGCCGAAAATGGCATGGGTCCAGAATATCAAACACCAGGCTGCCCACATAGAACAGGCCATGGCATTGGTTTAGATATTCATGAATGGCCATACCTAGTTGGTGGTACCCCTACCCCACTCGCAACAGGTATGTGTTTTAGTAACGAACCTATGCTCGTTATACCGGATGAGTTTGGTATTCGCTTAGAAGATCATTTTTATATGACAGATGAAGGTCCGCGCTGGTTTACCGAGCCTGCTCATAGCATTGATGACCCATTTGGTTTAGCTAAATAAAATTTAAATTAACTTATAAGGCCAGTTTTCTGGCCTTTTTTGTATCGAAGTTATTACAATTATTAACAGTGTGGACATTTTAGAGACAACCAATCCGCTTTTATCATGTTATGATTTCAAGAATTTAACCTAACATAATTACGGAGAATAAATGGGTTTACGTTTTAAAGTTCCACATACCCTGATACTACTGCTGGGCATGATGGTTGTTGCGCTTATTGCGACCTGGTTAGTACCACAAGGTTTTTTCACTACTACATTGAGTGAATCTGGCCGCGAAATGGTTGTTGCGGGCACCTATCAAACGGTTGCTGAGCGCCATTACCTAACCCCATGGGATTTATTACAAGCCATACCTCGCGCTTTTGCTGCTGCTCAAGATGTTATTTTCTTTGTGTTAATTGTTGGCGGTGTATTAGCTGTTGCACGTGCCACAGGCACTGTTGATGCACTCATTGGTAGGCTTTTAGAGCGACATGGTAAAAAGCCACAACGATTAATCTTTATGGTGGTGTTTTGCTTTGCCTTAGCATCAAGCAGTATCGGTACCGCCGGTGAATATATCCCTTTTGTTATTATTCTTGTAGCGCTTTGTAAGGCAATGCGCTTAGACGCAATGACCGCCGTAGGTATGATAGTCGCAGGTTATGGTATTGGTTATGGTGTTTCGGCATTTAACCCATTTACGGTATTAATCGCACAGCAAATTGCAGGTATTCCTGTTTACTCTGGTCTATGGTTACGTTTAGCTATATTTATTCCATTTGTGCTCATTGGTTTTCATCATGTTTGGCAATACACCAAAAAGGTAGCGAACGATCCGTCTAAATCGATGATGATTGGCGTGCCTTGCCCACTGGAAAATCAAACAGCAACAAGTTACCCAGCACTTGCCCTGCGCCATAAACTAGTTTTAGGCAGCTTTATTATTACCCTTGCAATTGCAGTATGGGGCATCGCAACGAAGGGCTGGTACTTATACGAGCTAGGTGGTGTTTTTATTGCGTGGGGTGTGGTTGTCGCAATTTTAGGCAAACTATCTGCTGATGAAGCAGCAAACAAATTTATAGAAGGCGTATCTGATCTTGTTACCACCGCAGTGTTAATTGGTGTTGCACGGGGTATCGCACTAATTTTAGAAGACGGCCAAATCCTGCATAGCCTTGTACATGGTATGTCGTTACCGCTTTCTTATGTATCAGCTGAAATATCTGCAATAGGCATGTTGGTTATTCAAACCCTGCTTAATACCTTTATTCCTTCTGGTTCAGGGCAAGCTTATGTCACCATGCCACTAATGGCGCCACTAGGTGATTTAGTGGGTGTACCAAGACAAGTTGCCGTACTTGCTTATCAATTTGGTGATGGCTTTTCAAATATGATCATTCCTACCAATGCTGTACTTATGGGCATTTTAGGCATGGCTGGTGTCCCTTACGGCCATTGGTTTAGATTCTGTTTACCACTACTAATTAAACTAATGGTCGCAGCATCGATTGTATTGGTATTAGCTGTGATGTTCGGCTATGGCTTAGATGTTCAGCCCACACTAAATTAAGTTAGTTGAGTGAGCTAATTGGCTCCTAAGTTAATGATGCCCGCTAACACCTGTGTGTTAGCGTGGCTCTGTGCATTACATGCCACAAAATATTGTCAGATGAAAAGCTAATTATAAAAACTTCTGTACGAAAGCTTTTAACTCGTCTTTCTCAGCTTCTCTAGCAAATGAATTTGCCGGAACGATCAATGCTGACAATTTATCGACAAAGATATACACGTTACCTTTATGTTCTTCAATTACCTCTACTGCTTCCCACTTATAGAAGCAATGTCCTAAATTATTTATTTCAGTTATTCCGTCAGCTTGAAACTCTAAGCTTTTCTTTCCAATCACTAAACCACTATCATTTGGAATTGATAGTCTTTTGAATTTATTAATGTTGTATAGAAGAACAATAAGTAATATTGAAAAAGGAATTGCTGTGATCAGCGCAGATTGCCAATGAAAATCATTAAAACGAATAGTCTTTAATTGGAACACAGACATAAAAGTTACAGCCAATACAAACCAGATGATCATATTCTTAAGAAAACTAGAGCTTGCTTTACTTTTTGCATTACACAGCCTACTCACCGCAAATTTGGAATACTCTAAGTAATCTTGCTTTGTAATGGTTATGTTTTTAATCATGAATTGAGAATGTCCTTATAAATGACTTTCACTAGGTGTATTCGATAATTTATACAATATTGGTAACTCATAACCTCTTTTTTTTACATCTTGATGTGCGTCTGAAATTTTCAAGAAACCTATAACCTGTAGAAAAGATAAAAAGTCAACGGCATCATTTTCTGAAATATCTGGAATGTTTGCCCTGATCCATTTGTAATCGAACTTTGTTTTATTCCCTCTTTTCGCCAAAAACACATTTACATTTTTAGTCCACTTTGAGTCGATTTTTTCAATGTTTTTTATATATATATCCTTAGCTGAAAGATATGCTTGATAAACACAATACTTTTTAAACAAATCCCACTCAAAGTCTTTCTCTATAAGGACTAACTCTGAGACCTGATCAGGGTTATCATCATAGTAAGAGGCAACCTTCGTTACGACTTCCTTTAGAAAAATAAGCATATACCTTGGAGTGCAAATATCATTTCCATCTAAAAAATGCGATTTAATAAAGTCAAAAACATCCATTTCTATATACTTATTATCGTTAGAGCAAAAATGGATAGTAGAACGTGGAAAGACTTTAGTTATAATTGCTTTATCAAACTTTGCGTATAAGCTGGTAGCCCGCTCAGACTTTTCTTTTTTGTTAACAAAACTTTTAATATATTCGGGGACTTTTGAACTTAAAAGAATTTTCTCTCTCCAGGTTAAATCAAACTCACTTAAATCTGTAGCTTTATAAATGTCTTCTGACCGGCAGATTTTAGCTTTTGTCAACGCAACCATAATTCTTGAACTTAAAAATCGTAAAGTCTCGTCATGGCTCCATTTAAGCCTTATCACATTATCGTTTACTTTATCATATCCTAGTGCTGCAAAGTCTAAACGATCAAATAAATCTGCTCTTATGAATATTTTTAAATTAATATTATTAATAGCAGCTAGATCATCATCCACTTCAAGCAAAGCGTTTATATACTGCCTTTGTATATAATATTCGGTCCCTGCTACAAATCGATCAATTTTATCTATAATAACCCTTGCACAGTCATAACTTCGTGCACTAATTGACTCAGATATTGCCCTCTGTACTTCCTCCAGGTTAATCTTCTTTTCTGGTTTTGGAGATTTCTGTGATAATCCAGCTTCAAAGCTAATTGGATTATCACCCACCTTTGCTTCAAACTTTACATTAGCATTCGAAATTATATTATTTAATTTGTGAAGAATGTTTGAATATTTATCTGAGCTATTTGAATCATTTAAGAAGTTATTAACTGCTTTTTCAGAATCATTTTTAGGGAAACCCTCTTGTTTTGAAAGCGTAATTGATACTTTCAACAAAATATTAAATTTCCATAATAGTTGGTACAATGTACTTTCATCCTTGCCGGCATAGTGTTTATTTACGAATTCAGAAAGTTCATTAAAGGATAGAGCCTCTTCCAATGGTACAATTAAATCATTTTTATATGACTCGATTTTTTTTGCATTATTTTTTATAAGAGTAAATAGAGTGCTTTTACCTGTACCTATTGCCCCTACTATTATTGAATGTTGATTTGTATAGAACTGTTTTACCGAGGATGTCTCTATAATGCCAAACTCCTCAACTTTATCTCTATGTCCATCAGCGCTTCCGAATTGTAGTGTTCTTAATTTATCTATCGGGAAAGGATCTGGAAGTGATGGGGTTGATTTCCTCTGACTCATTTAAAATAATTCCTTCTACCTATAATATGACTAAGAGCTTTTAATTATAACTTTAAAGAACCCTACCATATTAAAAATAAAAATTGATAAAAATTCAAAAAATTTAATAAGCAACTTTTTAAAACAAATCAATTATTACTACAGTAATTTTAAATTTTAATACATTATCACCCCTTAATTTAGTAGTTATTCACTCTCCTTCTAACATTCAGTATTAATCAACAAAAATTAATAATTTACGGTAGGTATTTATTGGTATGACAGGTTTACCTTTCGGCCATTGGTTTAGATTCTGTTTACCTCTACTAATTAAACTAATGCTCGCAGCATCGGTTGTATTAGTATTAGCTGTAATGTTTGGCTATGGCTTAGATGTACAGCCCACACTAAATTAAGTTAGTCGAGAAAGCTAATTAGCTCCTCAATAAATTAACAATGCCCGCTAACACCTACGTGTTAGCGTGGCTCTGGGCATTACTTGACTTGCCACAAAATATTGTCAGATGAAAAGCTAATTATAAAAACTTCTGTACGAAAGCTTTTAACTCGTCTTTTTCAGCTTCACTAGCAAAAGAATTTGCCGGAATGATCAAGGCTGACAATTTATCGACAAAGATATACACGTTACCTTTATGTTCTTCAATTACCTCTACTGCTTCCCACTTATAGAAGCAATGTCCTAAATTATTTATTTCAGTTATTCCGTCAGCTTGAAACTCCAAGCTTTTCTTTCCAATCACTAAACCATTATCATTTGGAATTGATAGTCTTTTGAATTTATTAATGTTGTATAGAAAAACAATAAGTAATATTGAAAAAGGAATTGCTGTGATCAGCGCAGATTGCCAATGAAAATCATTAAAACGAATAGTCTTTAATTGGAACACAGACATAAAAGTTACAGCCAATACAAACCAGATGATCATATTCTTAAGAAAACTAGAGCTTGCTTTACTTTTTGAATTACACAGCCTACTCACCGCAAATTTGGAGTACTCTAAGTAATCTTGCTTTGTAATGGTTATGTTTTTAATCATGAATTGAAAATGTCCTTATAATAAAGAGTCCATAAATACAAAGTCCCTTGGTACAAAGCAACTAATTAAGGTGTGAACACTCAACAGCCTAACCTGTAGAGTGGATTAACAATATACGTTAAGACTTCTTTAAATAGTTTGTGATGTACGTAGTGAAGTTTCTTGAGCAGAAAACAAAGGTTTTACAGATTTAGCTTCTTCTTGATAACGATTTCTCGTATCCCATAAATCTACAGAGTGCTGGATATTAAGCCAAAACTCGGGTGTATTCCCTAAGGCAGCAGCCAGTTTAATTGCAAGTGGCGCTGTTAAGCTACCGCCATTGATCAAGTTACTAACCGTATTTCTATGCACACCCATAGCTTCAGCTAAAGTTTTTGATGTAATGTCCATAGGCTCTAAAAACTCTAGCTTCAGCATTTTACCTACACTCACAGGACGACGCTTTGTTATACGCATAAATCTTACCTCAATACTTATGAGGGTCTAAATAGGTGTTTTCTGCTACACCATCAACCCACTTAAAAATCAATCGATACTGTTTGTTCACTCGTATTGAACACCAACCTTTCAAGTTACCTTCAAGATGTTCAAACCGGTTACCTGGTGGTACTCTTAAGTCAGATTCAGCCTTCGCTGCATCTAATATTTCTAGCTTACGATTTAAGCATTCTCGATAACCTTAGGGATTAATCGATGCCGTTTATCCTCTTCATAGAATGTTTCGAGCCACTCATCCTTAAAATTTACAGCCATATTTTTGCACTGTCCTATTGTGCATCAGTACAGAAATAATAGCGCACAGTCATAATGTGCACAACATATACGTTTAAAAAACACTCTGGGCACTTTTGCCGTGTATAAACTTATTCGTAGAAAACCATTTTTGGATATAAATGGGTTGGTGCTGAAGGACAGTTCTGTGCCAAAATCAGAACATAAGCCTTACCTTGATTATGCCCCAAGACGTTTTTAGGCGAATTACTAAAAAGCGCGAACTTCGGCCATTCAAAATTGCTTTTCTATTTCGTCAAAGTATATTGCTTGCATAGTCAGGAAAGCGAACCAATCACTCGTTTTTGTCCTGAGACAAAAGCTAGAACTACAGCATTTTAGTAGTAATGGCAATTAGTTAAGAATTTTGCTACAAATGAGTCATTCTGAAAAACGAGCGACGCTGTAGTAGAAAAACGCGCGATTCGCTCGCTATAAACATGTTAGCTATCTAGGAGATAGCATCTAGCAAAGTACATTTAGGCCAATAGGGGTATTAGGTGGAGGTTCAATTCCTCTAGCGATTGTTGGCTCTGTAGCCCTTTTATTAATTTTACTTCGTTACTTAACCATTCGTTTAGTTCCTTTGGCAAACGAAAACAGTAAAAAGGAGGTGTCTATGGTAAAAACAATAACTGCTCGTACTCGTATTTTTTTAAGCTCTGCGTTTGAAACTTTATGGGCTTACGGAGTCAGCAGCGTGGCAGGTTTGCACCTTTTGGCCTAAGTGTATTTCGATAGCTAACAAGTTAATTAAACCGTGGACGCAAAACAGTAGGCTTGCGCTCCTCCGTCGCTTATTTTAGCCTACTATTTTTCGCCGTTTATTAAGGCGTTATGTTTTCGGAGAGGTTTGGTGAAAAATATACCTAAATTGGTATTCATAATATTAGTGCTAAGTATTTTTTTAATGCTTAAAGCGAGTGACGAACCATTTTTATTTAACAGCCAATTTCCTATATTCAATCAATTTTCTATCGGTAATAGTATTGTATTGAACATTTCATTAGGCCTTTTTGTAAGTGCTTTATTTTACTTCTTTACCGTGTTTATTCCCGACTACCGTAAACGTAAAATTATTAAGAACAATTACCAAATTCAATACAAACACTTTAAACAGAAAATGATTAGCCACTTTTTAAGTGCGTGTGAAACTTCTTACCCGTCAGACTTGTTAGACACCTTACTAGACCAAAAAGAATTTAAAAGTTACTTCTCGTTGAAAGCAACAGATTCACAAGATAAATGGCATGTTGTTTTAAATAACATGGATCATGAACTTTTAAAAAATATGCTACTAGAATTTGAGGCTTTTAAAGAAAGTACAGGCTACGTTCTAAATAATATAGAGTTTAATCAACCAGAATCATTTGAATTTTTCCATCGCTTTAATAAGCAAATTGTTTTGTTAAAAAACATCACTGACGATTACGATGAAATAAAATCATTTAGTAGGTTTTTATGGTCACTATTCGCAGGTTGGTGCTGGATTGAAGGTTATGCTGAAAAAGATAGATTTCAAGAAATGATAGACAGCATATAAGAAAACATAACAAGAATTTAAAGCGGGACTGCTAACAGTTTGCTCGGTTTCGCTTCGCTACACATTTTAGCAAACAATTATCAGCCCCTTAAATGGGCGTTACTGATTAAATACTCTAACGTGTTTTTGTCCAAAAATGAGTTAAAACCACAGGCTTCAACTCACTAATAAATATTTAGCGCTAACGACGTGTCTTATTAGTTTTAGGCAGGCTTTAAACTTTACGTTCTGTAAAGCACTTTGATTACATGCCAACCAAAGCGCGTTTTCACTAGATGTGGCTCTAAAATTTCGCCGCTGAAAGCTACTTTGTCAAACTGTGGCACCATTTGACCGCGTCTGAATTCACCTAAGTCGCCGCCTTTTTTACCCGACGGACAGGTTGAATGTTTTTTAGCTAAAGTCTGAAATTTAGCCCCTTTTTTAAGTTGCTTGATGATGTCTTCAGCTTGTTCTTTGTGCTTAACAAGAATGTGCAGTGCGTGCGCTGTATTTGCCATGGAAAATCTCGAAAATTAAAACGCGCATATTTTATCACGGCAATCACCACTGAGCCACTGCGGCTATTTATGTTTACCTGTTGCTTGCAAAAAACCTGTCACCAAGAAAAACTGTGCAATGTAATACGTTATCATTATTGCGATATCTGCATGCGCTATTTCTAAATAAAAACGGTTAAGGCCAAGAATAGAGTCTGATATTACAAACACAGCCCCACCTAACACTAAAAAGCCGTTCGATTTATCCGTCATCCAAGTAAGGCTTGCCATTATAGTAATCACCAACATATAGAAAAGTACCGGAACGAGCATGTCATTTAAGTTTGGATAGAATAAGCAAAAAACGATGATGGCCAAAAATAGATAAAGAAATACAACGTCTAGTCGCCAGTTTTTAATTGGCAACATGGTAATGATATAAAAAGCGTGGCTGACAAAAAATGCCGCTAAACCGCCTATAAACAGTTGCCCCGTATCAATGGCTAACAACACATCACCTAGTGCTGAAAAACTAAGAGCGAAAAATAAAGTGATAAAAGTGCGATTTTGTAACTGACTGCGTGCTTTTAAAACCATCACAATCAATAAGCCGATTGGTAATGCTTTAAATAGCGCCAAAAAAGACTGAGGAAGTGCTGGTTGTAATAGCAGTAAAGCAATGTAGACCGAACTAAAGATTAGAAAGAGTATGTTCATATTCTTATTATTGTGATTTGTTCCCAATAACGAGAATAGCAAGCTTTACTCTAAATGTTTATAAAAAGTGCTGCTTTTGTTCTTCGGTCAGTAACTTACACTGTGTTTGCTTGCCAAAAAACCGATAACGATTACGACCAACCCAATCATACATACGATCGCGAAAACCTTTTGGCAGTAGCTTAAACACCTTAGCTACAGAAAAAGGAAAACCTAATTGTGTTGCGATAAATAACACAGCGTCACTTTGTTTATATAGCTGGCTTCTATCAATTACTAACATTGAGGAAAGTGGATCTTTAACTTTGTAAGCCTTTAATAAACGCTCACCTTTATCGCTTTGCATTGGGCATAACTTAAAGGTTATTTGCTTATCAAAGCGAATAATGAACTGCACACAAAAATGGCACAGATTGCACTGACCATCAAACAGTATGACTGGGCAGTGAGTTTGCAAAATTAACCGCTTACTTGCACGACTTGTTTACCAGTAAAGCCACCTGCAAGTTGTTTATTTAAAGCTGCTGAAACAGCCTCAGCGGTAAAATCAACGGCATGAATTTGTGGCAGTTTGATCTCGCCACGGGCTGCATTATCGAGTAATAAGTTACCCATAAAGCTTAGCTTTTGCTGCGCACATAAGCTATTTGCAAGCCACGCTCCGCCTAACGATACAATGCCAATATTGGGTGCGCGTCTAAACATCAGTTCTTGTTCAAATTTTGGTAATTCATTTAAACAAGCAATACGGCCACAAAAGCGCATTAGCTCAACATTGCGAATGGTGGTATCGCCACCAATACAATCAAGCACCGCATCAAAACCTTGCGGACCTAATTCACGGCGAATTTTATCTTCAAGTTTTGGGTCTTTGTAATCAAATACAACATCAGCACCTAATTGCTTAAGTAACTTATGATTGTGTTTGCTGGCAGTGGTAAACACGGTTGCACCACGTTGCTTGGCAAATTGAATAGCGAATTGGCCAACGCCGCCTGCACCTGCATCAATAAACAGTGAATCCCCTTCGCTTAGCTGCAACTTATCAAGAGCAATTAATGCCGTCATACCTGAACAAGGTAAGGTTGCAGCGTCTGCCGGTGATACGTTATCTGGCACAACCGATACCGCATAGTTTGGTACCGTTGTGTATTCAGATAACACACCTTGGTCACCAAGGCTGGCGTGCCATACAACACGTGCGCCCACACCAGGGAATACACCTTTATTTGCTTGAACAACCACGCCAACAGCATCATGGCCTAATACATGCGGGTAATGCCATTTACAAAAACCTTGTTTTGCAAAGTTGGCATCACCATGATTTAAGCCCACATATTCAACTTTAATCAAGAGCTCATTGCCTTCAGGGCTCGGTACTGGCACAGAAAGCTCAGATAACGCAATCGCGTCATTTGGCTCAAGCAGTGCAAGCGCGCGCATTGTTGACGGAAGATCTGTAGTTTGTTGAATATGTGACATTGAATACTCTGGGTTAAAGGTTGTTTAGTTCAAAGCTCCAACGACCATTAAACGCTTGATAAGCACTTACTTTGGCCTGTAATGAAGCAATTGTTGAATCAACAGCGTTCTCTTGCGCTATTAAAACATCCTGTCTCGCATCTAACAACTCTAAGTAAGGAATTTGTCCTTCTTGATACATTGCTTGAGCTTGACCAAATGCTTTATTCGCATAATTAAAACGCTGATCAGCATAACTTAACTGTTGCTGCTGTTTGACTAGTCTTTGTAAAGTAAGTTCACTATCGCTAATGGCTTTTAATACTTTACTCTGATAGTCACTGTAAGCGGCTTCACTTAAAAACTGCTGTGCATCACGCTGAGCTAATAATGCAGGATAGCTGAGCAATGACCATTCAACTTTTGGTGTTACTTGCCATTGTTGCACAGTATCTTCTAAGCCATTACTGGTTAAGCTCACCACACCTGCAAACCCTGCTAAACTAATATCTGGCAGTAGCGCTTTTGAGGCGGCAACACTCAGTGAATAAGCCTGACTAAACTGATATAAAGCACTGGTAATATCTGGTCTGAGAGCCATTGCTTCACTCGCTTTATTAAACGACACGCTAAATTCGTGGCTGAGTAACTCAGGCTCTTCTATTAAAGTTATGTCGCTTGCAAGTCGCCCTGTTAGTACCGAAAGGGTTGCGAGGTCGCGATATTGCATGTAACTAAGCTCAGGAATAAGCGCTTGTTGCTGCTTTAACTGCGCAAGGGTACGGTTAAGATCAAGCTCATTCGCAACCCCCTCTTCTACTCGCGCTTTGAGCACATCAATACTTTGCTCGAGCGCCTCGATTTGCATCTCAATGATAGCTTGCTTTTGCACATTACCTTGATAGCTTACATAGCCTTGCACTACGGCTGAAACCACTTCAACCTGTAATGCTCTTAGCTGCTCTGCTTGGTTTAGTGCACCTGCATTAGCAGCATCGACAAGCGCGGTAATACGGCCAAACAAATCAAGCTGCCAATTAACATTAACACCAGCGTTTGATTGGCGAGTAATAACGCCATCTAAGCTGCTTCGCTCTGCGCCCACGCTTAGGCTGCCCTGCGGATAATAATCCGCGCGGGCTGCACCTAAACGGGCAATGGCTGCATCAAGTTGAAGTTGACTGGTTTTTAAGTCGTGATTCATTGCTAATGCATCAGTCACTAAATTGTTTAACTGCGGCGAATCTAAACGGCGCCACCAGTTATTCTCGCTTGCACCTTCGTTTTGTTCACCAATTTGTGTATCGCTAACAAATTGTGTCAGGCTCACTTGCTGCTCTTTCATATCGACACTTTGTGCGCAGCCTGCCAGTGCTCCGGCTAACAGCATTGCACTAACTAGTTTGCCGTGTTTAAAGATTGCTTGAAGAGGCTTATGCATCATGTTGCTCCTTCTGCGATTTTTTAGTTACTAACATATAAAACACCGGGGTGAACAATAAGCCAAACACGGTTACACCAATCATACCTGAGAATACCGCGTTACCCATGGCATGACGCATCTCTGCACCTGCACCAGTTGCTAAAACAAGAGGTACAACACCTGCTGTAAAGGCAATTGACGTCATTAAAATTGGGCGAAGTCTTAAGCGACATGCTTTAATAATGGCTTCAAGGTGAGACAGACCCGTTTTATGCTGATCTCGTGCAAATTCAACCATCAAGATGGCGTTTTTGCTTGCCAGTGCAACCAATACTATTAATGCGATTTGCGTGAAGATGTTGTTGTCATCACCAACAAGCCACACACCTAACAAGGCCGAGAAAATCGTCATAGGCACAATCAGAATTATAGCCAGTGGTAATCTTAAGCTCTCGTATTGCGCAGCAAGTACCATGAACACAAGCAATACAACCAGTGGGAAAACATACACCATGGTATTACCTGCTAATATTTGCTGATACGTTACTTCTGTCCATTCAAACTCGATACCATTTGGTAATGTATCGGCAAGGATTGCTTCAATCGCATGCTGTGCTTGGTCTGAGCTATAACCTGGCGCTGGGCTACCATTTAATTCAGCTGTTGGATAACCGTTATAGTGCATTACACGATCTGGACCTGTTGTTGGCGTGACCGTTAATACAGAGCCTAATGGCACCATCTCACCCATGCGGTTACGCACTTTAAGATTCAATATTTGCTCTGGATCTTGGCGGTAATCTGCATCAGCTTGTGCATTGACCTGATAAGTACGACCAAACAAATTAAAGTCATTCACGTACACAGAACCTAAGTACACTTGTAAGGCATTAAATACTTCATCAAGTGGAATACCTTGAATAAGCGCTTGCTCACGGTCAATGTCGATATCCATTTGTGGTACTTGAATTCTAAAGGTTGAGTAAAGGCCCATTAGCGCAGGATCTTGCTGTGCTTTAGCAATGGTTGCTTGTAAGCTATTAAAGAGTGCCTCAAAGCCTTTATTAGCACGGTCTTCAATTTGTAGTTTAAAGCCACCTGTTGTCCCTAAACCTTGAATTGGCGGTGGCGGGAATACCGCAACAAACGCTTCATCAATAGTGGCAAACTTTTGATTTAATTGAGCCGCAATTGCCATTGCTGACATACTCGGATCTTGGCGCTCTTCAAAAGGTGCAAGTGGAGTAAACATAATGCCGCTATTAGGGCTATTAGTGAAACCATTCACAGATAAACCAGGAAACGATACTGTGTTTGCAACACCCGGTACTTGTAATGCAATTTGTTCCATTTCTTGCACGACTTCTTGAGTTCTATCTAAGCTTGCCGCATCGGGTAACTGTGCAACAGCCACTAAATATTGTTTATCTTGCTGTGGAATAAAGCCACCTGGTACAGCATCGAACAATTTAACTGTGCCACCAACAAGTGCAACATAAGCGACTAATACAATTACACTCATACGAATTAGCTTTTGTACTAGCTTTTCGTAGCCATTGGCGCCTTTATCAAACAAGCGGTTAAAAGGTTTAAATAACCAGTTACCGAATACACGGTTTAATAACTTAGTTAAACGGTCTGGTTTTGCATCATGACCTTTCAGTAATAGCGCCGATAACGCAGGCGATAGTGTTAACGAGTTAAACGCTGAGATAACCGTTGAAATAGTAATGGTTAATGCAAATTGCTTATAAAATTGACCAGATAAACCCGTAATGAAAGCCGTAGGAATAAATACCGCACACAGTACGAGTGCAATGGCAATAATAGGCCCTGTTACTTCGGTCATCGCGACACGGGTTGCTTCAAGTGGTGATAAGCCTTGCTCGATATTACGCTCAACGTTTTCAACCACCACGATGGCATCATCAACAACAATACCAATGGCAAGAACCAAGCCGAATAGCGATAATGTATTAATCGACACACCAAGCCATTGCATAACCGCAAACGTACCAATCAAAGATACAGGTACCGCAATCAATGGGATAACCGATGCACGCCAGGTTTGTAAGAACACCACTACAACAATAACCACTAACGCGATTGCCTCTAGTAGCGTTTTAATAACAGCATCAATTGAGCCGCGTACGAATACAGTTGGGTCATAAACAATGTCGTATTCAACACCTGCCGGAAAGTCTTTTGATAATACTTTCATGGTTTCACGCACTTGATCAGAAAGCTCTATCGCATTAGAACCAGGGCGTTGGAAAACAGGCATAGCAAGTGCTGGTTGACCATCTAACATCGCTCTTAGTGCATAAGTGTCTTGGCCTAATTCAAGGCGTGCAACATCACTTAAACGTGTAAGCTGACCTTGCTCACCTACTTTGATGATCACATTTTCAAATTCTTCTTGTGAGCTTAAACGCCCTTTTACATTCATCAGAATTTGAAATTGATTACTTTTCGAAGTTGGTTGTGTACCTAAACTACCTGCAGCAACTTGTTGGTTCTGCGCGCGTAATGCATTTACTACGTCCATGGCTGTTAAGTCACGTGCTGAGAGTGCATCAGGGTTAAGCCAAACACGCATTGAGTACTGACCACCACCAAACAAACGTACATCACCTACACCGCCTAAACGCGCTATTTGGTCTTTGATATACAAATCAGCATAGTTCGCTAAGTAGGTCGTATCATGCGTTTTTTCAGGCGAGTACAAATGCACCACCATGGTTAAATCTGGTGATGACTTTTCAGCTACAACACCTAAACGCTGAACTTCTTGCGGTAAGCGTGGAAGCGCACTGTTAACACGGTTTTGCACTTGTACTTGCGCACGGTCTAAATCAGTCCCTAATGCAAAGGTAACTGTTAAAGTCATACGGCCATCACTGGTCGCTTGCGAAAACATATACAACATGTTTTCTGTACCATTGATTTCTTGCTCAAGCGGCGTCGCAACCGTTTCGGCTATCACCGTTGGGTTTGCACCCGGGTAACTTGCCGTCACAACAACAGTTGGTGGCACTACTTCTGGGTACTCACTCACTGGCAATTGAAATAACGAAATTGCCCCTGCGATGAGAAATATAAGCGACAGCATCGCTGCAAAGATGGGTCGCTGGATAAAAAAGTGTGAAAATTTCATTTTGACCTACTGTTTAGCAACCAAATCTGAGTGATTATTTGAAAGAGTGAATGCAATTCCATCGCTATTAATAGTGACTGTGTTTGGTGAAATAGGCATACCAGGACCAACACGCGCCGGGCCATTCACAGCAATCACATCATTTTCGTTTAGACCCGATGTAATTGCTCGTAAGCTGCCGTAACGCTCACCCACAGTTACTAATTTATATTCAAGAACATTGCCTTCACCTACAGTAAGTACAAAGCGATTCTTTAAATCAGTACCAATTGCACGTTCTGGCACGATGACTTTTTCGCTCACTTTATTGGCAGCAAGCTTGATACGAGCAAATGAACCTGCACGTAATTGTTTTTCATCGTTTTCAAACACTGCACGTACACGAAGAGTACCAGTAGTTTCGTTGATTTGGTTATCAATGAAGTTAATTTTTCCACTGTAGTTAAAGCTGGTTTGACCCAATTTTTGCATCACAACAGCTTGCTCACTTTGAGCTGTGACATCAGCAAATGAACGATTCCACGTGCGCTCATCAATATCAAAATAAGCATACATTTGCTGGTTTGAAACAATGCTTGTTAATACGCTTTGACCTGCAAGAACGTTGTTACCTTTGGTGATGTTAGCGCGAGATACAACGCCATCAATTGGCGAGCGCACTTGCGTAAATGCTAAATCAAGCTCTGCGGCAGTAAGCTCAGCCTGTAGAGCTAACAATTGCGCTTCGCGTTGTCTTAGTGTTGATTTACGAGACTCAGCTTGCTCCGTTGAAATCGCTTTTCGCTCAGTTAGCCGATCTGCGCGTTTTGCTTCACTTTTAGCTTGCTCAAGTGCTGCCTTAGCACTTTCGATTTGTGCCTTTAAGCTATCGACTACGGCAGCAAATGGACGAGCATCAAGGGTGAAAAGCAAATCGCCTTCTTTAACGCTGTCACCTTCTTTAAAGTTAATTTTATCGATAACACCCGAAACACGCGGCATAAGCGCAACTTCTTGTGGAGCCTCTAAACGCGTTGTATAGGTGTGCCAATTTTGTACCGGCTTAACAAGCACTTGTGCTACATCAATAGGTTGTAATTGCTGTTGCTGCGCTCCTTGATTGGCTTCTGTGCCACATCCTGCAAGCGTTAAGCTCGCAATGGTCACTGCCACTGCAAGAATAGATTTGTTCATCACGACTCTCCTGTTAATAGATTGGAGACAATGTTACGGAACTAATTAGCGGATAAAAATGATAGATTTTTAAATTCATTAATGCCAGAATGGCACCAATAAAGTTTAAGGAACTGCTATGGATACCACCAGCCGCTTATTGATGTTGCTTGAAGTGATTGAAAGAGGCTCATTTGCTAAAGCTGCTGAGTCTAGAAATATAGACCGCTCAGTCATTTCAAAACAAATTAGCCGTCTTGAAGATGAATTAGGGGTGCGTTTACTTAATCGTACTACGCGATCTTTTTCGTTGACTGCCGCAGGCGCTGAAATGGTAAAAAAAGCAGCTGAACTGAGAGATTTGTTATCAGATACCGTAAGACTTGCAGAGAATTACCACCAAGAACCCCGTGGTACGTTAAAAATTACCTCATCAAGTATTATCGGTAAGCGTTATATTCAGCCGGTAATTAACGACTTTCAAAAACGTTTTCCGCAAGTTGAAGTAGAGCTTCGTTTAGACGACAGGCTGATTGATTTAGTATCAGAAGGCTATGATTTGGCTTTTCGTGTTGGCGAACCAAAAGACTCATCATTCATTGCTCGTAAAATTGCCCGCAACCGCATGTTGCTGTTGGCTTCACCGGAGTTTATTGAAACATACGGTATGCCAAAGCATGTTGAAGACTTAAAAGAACTACCCGCTGCTAGCTATTCAAGTCCAAGTAAACGCATTGGCGGTATTCGTTATCGTAATGCCGATGGCGATATTATTGAACAAAATATCAAAAGTGTCTTTCGTGCGAACGATGCAGAAGTACTCTTAATGAAGGCCATTTCAGGCAATGCTTACGTTCTGGCACCGGCATTTATTCTTGATGACGAAGTTAAACGTGGCGATCTCGTGCCAATTTTAACCGATATGGAATTACTCGATTACAGCGCTGTGTATGCGGTTTACCCACACAGAGACTTACCAGTAAGAACACGCTTGTTCTTTGATGCTATGCGTGAATACATAGGCAAAGATATTCCAGTATGGGAAGCAAACATTCCTGACTTTGACACTATGTACAAAGGTTAAGTTTAAAACGCTAACCTGCTTTATTTTGTTGGCTTAACTCATAAGCCGTTACCACTCTATTTCGACCTTGCTGTTTGGCTTGGTATAGCGCATCGTCAGCACGCTTAATAAAGTTTTTAAGGGTTTGGTTTGGCATGTAGCAAGCAACACCAATACTAATGGTCAGATTGATTGCTTCCTCATCAATGTTGTGGATAGTCGTTGATAACTGCTCGCGCAGCATATCTGCAAATTCATATGCACTCTGCGGGTCGCTATCAGGTAAGAAAATAGCAAACTCCTCACCACCAATACGAAAAACATAGCCTCTGTTAATACGCTGTCTAAAGAAACTGGTTACTTCAATTAAAATGCGGTCTCCCACTTCATGGCCATATTGATCATTTATATTCTTAAAGTAATCAAGGTCGAGCATTAAAATAAACAAGCCATTTTTGTTTTTAAGTTCAACTTCAAAATAATGGGTCATTGCCAAGCGGTTACCAGCTCCGGTTAAAGGGTCTAGTAACGCCAAGTTTTCTAACCGCTTACCATATTGTGCACGGCTATTTTCAAAGGTATGAGATACTGCCCAAATACAGATATATGTAAATGAAAAATTGAGTAAAAAGTTGACACTATTGAGAGGCTCAAGACTTGGCTTGGTTAATAGAATAACGCCTTGCACTACAGCCACTAGAAGCGACAAAACTTTGCCGTATTGCTTACCTAATAACAGATAAAATAAAACAGGTAGTGAGCATGTCCAAATAAACAGCAAACTTTTTATATTACCAAGGTAGGTACCTAACGTGATAAGTAGCGTTAAAAACACGCATAAGGTGAGGGACTGCCAAAGATGACCATTGCGTTTTCGGGTATAAAAAAATATATAAAAACAAAATGACGCAAAAACGACTTCTAATGCTCCAAGAACAAAAAAGTCATTAATAAAAAGATTGAAAACGGCGAATATTCCAGCCAAAACACCAAGACAAAAGCCCATCCATTTAAGAACGTTATTTCGTAATGCTTGAGTGCCTCTTAGCGCCCCAATATCCATCCGGTTTCTCGTTATTGTTATAATTGCCTAATTTTAACGCGAAACAATTGATTTAGGAACAAGTTATTAAATAAACTTGCATAAAAATGCAAACGTTTACATAAACACCAGAAAAACTAATACTTTTTAACTTTCGTTTTCAAGTCATAAACTGTTCTCAAAGGTACATTGGCTAAGTAGCAGCAATTTTACATCGCGCCCATGTACACCTAGTAACTAACACCTAATCATCAATCAAGTCAGCCACTTCCTCAATAAGCTCATCAAACTCATCGTGAATGTTACGGCGCTGTTTGTCGGTTAATGTAGGCTTTAGCTCCAATAACAAGTTAACGTAGTTATCAAGGTTTTTATCATCGGCAGCAATTAACTCATCGCTCATAAAGGCATAACGATCATTAATGATAACAGCAAGTTGTTGGTTAAAATCTGCTGGTTTTTGCTTTTGCATAAACAGCGTTTTTAATGTATCTAAACGCTTTTGTTTGTATTGCATCCACAGTAAAAATGTACTGACTCGCGTATTTGATGAGTTTTCTATCAGTGTTTGTTGCTGTGCAGATAGCTTGGTACCGAACCACTCTTTGTAGTTTTCAAGGTTTTCTTCTAAACGTTCTTTTTTATGTTGTTCAGGCGATTTCTCTTCGTGTTCTTTGTACTCATCATTAATGTTTTCTTGCAGCGCAGCAACAAATTCAACTCGCTGTTCATATGAAAGAGAGTTTGCTAAATCAATAAGTTCAGGCTCGATTTTATCAACCAGCGTTTGCCAATGCTGCTTTGCTTGTACGAAGTGTGCTTTAAGTTCGTTATGATCAACTTGCTTATCTAACATGGACTTTAAGCTTTCAAGATCACGTTTGTATAAAGGGAGTTGTGTTTCTCGATGCCAATCGCGGCTGGTTTTGACGATATGCTTAAATTTATCAGTTTGGTCGCTGTTGAGGTCAACATAATCATCAATCCAAAATCCTGATAACCAACCTAAGTTATTGTAAGTAAAGCTAGGAGAACACCCAGCAACGGTGAACAACAAACTAAATACGATTAGATACTTTGATAGCTTTTTCATTGTAGTTTTTTCAAATCCTGTTAAAAACAAAGTAAACATACCACCGAGAACAAATATTCAGCAACAGTAATTAAATGAAAATAATTATCATTAAAGTATTGACGAACGGTTAAACCTAAGTAATAATCGTTATCAACAACTTGGTTAATTAAACAATTCTCACGACAACATCATGCTGTTAAAGGCTTTGATGCTGTTTAACCAAGTTAGTTCAAGACGTAACTCTTGATTGTCGTCTGTTTCCTCGACCCAAACATAGACATAAAACGTTACACTTTACTTGCTACATTGCTCATATCGGTGACGGTAGATATGACACGAAAAAGCCCGCTACGGGCTTTTTTTATTTCTTTAAATTTTCTGTAAAATCTGTATCTTAAGCCTACTTGTTAATTGCAAAGCTTGCCGCTGTCTATAAATTGGGCATTTGCAGCTGTTAGGGCTAAACTAAAAGTGATGTTTTGCTCAGAGGCTGTTTGGCAATGCATTTTATCAATAGCTCAATGCTTTGCTATTGATACCTAACACACATTTGGAGGCAGACTATGATCAAGCCTAATTTTAAAACACTATTGCTCGCTAGCACGTTAATCTTGTCACCTTTAGCAAATGCCAGTCTTGAAGATGCCCAATTAGCGGCGAATGAAGGTCGTTTTGAAGAAGCACTTCATGAATTTAATTACCTTGCAGACAGAGGTTATGCCCCTGCAATGTATGAGCTTGCTAAAATGTACGAAGGTGGTTTTGGTGTACAACGCAACTACCAAAAAGCGGCAGAGTTGTACGAGAAGGCAGTAAAAAAAGTACATGCTGATTCAATGTTCGCATTGGGTGTACTTTATCAAGAAGGTAAAGGTGTCAAACTTGATAAAGAAAAAGCGATTTCACTATTTGAAATGGCATCACAAAAAAATCACCCAGCAGCTCAGTTTAATTTAGGGGTTATGTACGCCAATGGTGAAGGGGTAATTCAAGATTACCGTACAGCGCTTAGCTGGTACCAAAAAGCGGCAGCAAATAACTTTACTCTTGCTCAGTTTAATATGGCATTGATGTATTACGAGGGTTTAGGTGTTCCTAAGAATCTCGAAAAATCATACATTTGGAATACCATTGCTGAATACAACGGCAACATGGATGCAAGCCATAGCCGTAAGCTTGATGAGCGCAATATGATGCCTGCAGAAATTGAAGCTGCGAAAGAAAAAGCAGACGCGATTTATGCAAAAATTCAGGCTGGTTTATACGCACCTGACGGGCGTCTATAACAAGCAGTGTACTTGCGCTTAACGGCGCAAGTACATCCATTTTAATAATTTGATCAGCAACTTATTTTGCTTTAACAATAAGCTGGTACGTGGATTAAACTTACCTGATACTAGGGTATTTCGTGCGTGGCTAAAGGTTTTAAAGCCCTCAATACCATGATAGTGCCCCATCCCTGACTCACCAATACCACCAAATGGTAACTGATCTGCTGTTACCTGCATCAATACATCGTTAATTGCCAATGTACCACTTCTGATTGATGAACTTAACTTACTGATTTTGTCTTTGTCATGACCCAAAATATACAAGGCAAGCGGTGATGAATCGGCATTGATAGTGTCAATCACCTGTTGCAGTGATTCATAACTCATAATTGGCAGTAAAGGGCCAAAGATCTCTTCTTGCATTACCCGCATATCGTCATTTAGTTGCGTTAAAATATGCAAACCCATGCGATGTTTAAGTTCATCGACTTGATGCCCTTCTATTGGCTCAAACACTTGAGCACCTTTGTCTTTTGCATCATTTAATGTCGCAATTAAACGTTGATATTGTTTATCAGAGACAATAGAGGTGAGGTTCTTACCTTCAACACCTTGTTTAAAGTGCTTTTTATACAGCTCACTAAGCTGTAATACTAACTGATGTTCAAGCTTTTTGGGCACAAACACATAATCAGGAGCAACACATATTTGCCCTGCATTGTTTAACTTGCCAAATAACAGGGTTTTTGCAGCCTCTTTGATATTCACATCATCAAGAATCACAACCGGTGATTTACCGCCTAACTCAAGGGTCACTGGGGTGAGGTTTTTACTGGCCGCTTGCATCACTTTACGCCCTACTGAAGTTGAGCCAGTAAATAGCAAATGAGCAAAAGGTAAATAACAAAAAGAGGCGGCAGTGTCGGCTTCGCCTTCAACAATAATACAGTGCTCAGCAACGTCACCGTCCATTATTTGCTTAATAACAGCATTGGTATGTGGGGTAAATTCGCTTAGTTTTAACATCACGCGGTTACCCGCCGCTAATGCGCTAAGAGCCGGTACTAATGCTAATTGAATGGGGTAATTCCACGGCGCAATAACACCCACGACTCCTTTAGGTTGGTAATGAATATGTGCCGATGAAGGCCATAAACTGATACCCACACTGCGTGATTCGTTTCGTGACCATTTAGGTAAGCGCTTTATGGTATCTGTTAATGACTTTACTGTTGGCAATAAGTCACCCAGTACCGTATCGAACTCGGTACGGTAACCAAAATCTTTACTTGTTGCTGCTACAAGGGCTTGCTCATTTTCAATTAGGCGGGATTTAATCGTTTTTAAAAGCTTTATACGCTGATCAATAGCTAAATAAGGCTCGGCCAAAAAGGCGTCATTGAGTTTTATAAATTCACTCTGTAATTGTGCGTGTATATCAGTCAAAACATCATCTCTTGATAAACGATTTTAGCCACTATAACCAGCTATATTTATCTGAGCAACTTTATAAATGTAAAAACAGCGCTCATAGTGAGCGCTGTTATTGGTTGGAATAGATTGAAAACTTAAAGGCTTAACTAAAAACCAAATACCGCTGCGGCAATAGTCATGGTCACTACCGTGATCATCGCAATAGCAATTATGTTCAGTGCAAATCCAGAGCGGATCATATCGCGCATTTGAATTTGCCCAGAGCCAAATACTATCGCATTAGGCGGTGTCGCAACTGGCATCATGAACGCACAGCTACACGCAATAGCCGCAGGAATGACCCATACCAGCGGTGTACCAAATACTGACTCAGCAACTGGGCCTAATAGTGGTAAGAAACCTGCCGCTGTAGCTGTGTTACTGGTGATCTCAGTTAAGAAAGTGATTAAGGTTGCCACTGCTAGAACACTTAACACCAATGGAATTGCACTCGCCCCTTCAATCATGTGAGCAATATATTCAGCAAGACCAGATGATTTGATTTGCGCAGCCAGTGTTAAACCACCACCGAATAGAAGCAACACGCCCCACGGTACTTTAGCGGCACTTTCCCAATCAAGAATACGCTCACCATCACCTTTGTTTGCCGGTAACACGAACAATAATAATGCTGCAGCAATAGCAATACCCGTATCAGAGATTTTTAAGCCCGATAAGTCGGCAAGTACAGGTCTGAAGATCCAGCATAATGCCGCTAAAACGAACACGGCTGCTACGCCTTTTTCAGCGCGCTGCATTGCACCAAGCTCTTGTAACTGCGACAAGAATAACGATTTAGTATCTTTACTTGCTGCTTTGGCGCAATCTGTATCTACTTTATAAGCAAACTTAGTTAACCAAACCCAACATAAAGCCAGCATAACAGTTGCAAGTGGTACACCTACTTTCATCCACTCAGCAAAGCCAATATCAATTTTGTAGCTGTCTGATAAATACGCAGCCATAAGTGCATTTGGTGGGGTACCAATTAAGGTTGCTATACCGCCGATACTTGCACCATAAGCGATTGATAATAATAATGCTTTACCAAATTGATCATTTTCAGGGTTAGACTGTTTAACCAACATAGTAATCGACATAGCAATTGGTAACATCATCACAGCGGTTGCTGTGTTTGACATCCACATTGATAAAAATGCCGTTACTAACATCATGGCTAAAATTTGTAGGCTTGGCTTAGTACCAGCACGAAGCATGGTATTAAGCGCAATACGCTTATGTAAACCCCAACGCTCCATCGCGATTGAGATCAAAAAGCCGCCTAAGAATAAAAAGATCAAAGGGTGTGCATAAGGTGACGCGACCCCTTTGATTGCTGCAATGCCAGCAAGAGGTGATATAACCAGTGGCAATAATGAAGTAGCAGGAATTGGCACAACTTCGCTTACCCACCAAGAAGCCATCCAAAATGCAAGGCCTGCGGTACGTAGTGCTGATACACTCATACCCGCTGGTGGATCGATTAAGCAAGTTAATAACATCACTAATGGGCCAAGCAGTAACATTACTGTGCTCATTAATGGGCGTGGCTGTGAGCCATCTTTTGTTTGATTTACTAATGACATACCGACTCCTTAGAACTTGTATTTAAGGCCAATTGCAACGCTGTTATCTGATTCAAGTTCTAAATCTAAATCAGTATAGAGTAAGTATGCTGTGGTTTGTTTATCAAAAACATAGTCAACACCTGCTGTCCATTGTTTACCTTCTTCAGCATGGCGAATTTTTGAGTCGTCTTTAACATATTGTAGCTTAGGTACCCATTTATCGATTGCATAGCTTGCGCTAAGTGCATAGCCATTGCCTTCTTTCGTACCGTCGGTTGATTCGCTGCGCTGGAATAAACCCGCTAACTGTAGGTTATCAAGTTTCCATGCTGCAACCACACGGCTTGCTGTTAACTTATTGAGTGCATCAACATGGCTGATAGCAACATAGTAGTCTTTTGATTTTAATGCACGGTCACCATAAATAACCGTTGCCGCAAAACCATCTTCATCGTTGCTACTGTCATCTTTTGGTGCATAAGTTAGTGCAAGTGATGCGCCACCGTATGTTTTAGAGCTGTAGGTAATGGTATCACCGATACGGTCTTGACCTGGGATCAGCTGTGCAATATCAGCTTGGGTTTCGTTAAAACCGTCTACTTTACCTTCTGAGTATTTAAAACGAGTGTCGTTACGACCGACAACCACTTCACCAAAATCACCTGCAAGGCCTAAGTAAGTATTACGAGCTGAAAATGGCTCGCTGGTATCGTCATGCTCAAAGCCTTTTACTTGTACTTCGTATTTGAATACTGCTTTAAGTGACTCAGTTAGTTTGTGGCTACCTTTAATACCAATACGAGAAAAAGGTGCTTCTATTTGCGTACCTTCATCTGCATAACGCATAACGCCTGTATCTGTGTTTGCTATTTGAACTTCTGCTTTACCGTATACCGCATAGTCTGCTGCCATTGCTGAGCCAGCTGTGCTCGCTAAAATCACAGCCGCCGCTACGCGTGTTTTTGTATGAGTGAATATTGTTGTCATTATGCGCCCCTTATTAGGTTCAAATTGTTGTTCCTAACTATTAAGGCAAGTTGGTTGCCAACTTAGTTAATTTTAAAAAAGCTGTTAAATAACAGTGAATTAACTTTATTGACGTAAAAGGAGCTGTTTTTTATGGGTGGATATCCACACATTTTTAAAAATATGCTGTCACCAGTTCCACCCATTATGAAGAGTTTAATATGAAAGGGTTGCTTAGTCTTTGAACATTTCACGATTAATACCGTACTTGGTCATCTTGTCATAAAGGGTTTTACGAGCAATTTGTAATGTAGCCATAGTCTCTTTTATGCTGCCGTTATTACGCTCGAGCGCTTCTTCGATAAGTGATTGCTCATAAAAACTAATTTTCTCCGCAAGGCTTAAGTCTTGAGCAAGCTCGTTGTCACTGTTTGTATCGCTGTACGAGGCAAAGGCCAGATCAGAGCCAAGCAATACCGCACGTTCGGCCTGATTTCTAAGCTCTCGCACATTACCCGGCCAATCGTAGGCAAGGAGTCGCTGCTTTGCTTCGCTACTTAAAGGTGCTGGTGGTTTATGAAAACGTGTCGCCGCTATCGAGCTAAAATGTTTAAACAACAGTGGAATATCGGCCTTTCTGTCTCGTAATGCCGGAATACTCACTTTAACTAAGTTTAAGCGGTAATATAAATCGGCTCTAAACTCCCCTGCTTCGACCAGGGTCATTAAGTCTACTTTTGTAGCTGCAACTATACGCACGTCTAAATCAATAGCGTGGTTATCACCTACAGGCGTTACTTTACGCTCTTCAAGCACCCTTAATAACTTTACTTGTAAACTTGCAGGCGTTGACTCTATTTCATCTAAAAAGACAGTACCGCCTTTAGCAAATTCAAATTTACCTTGGCGAGATTGCGTAGCACCTGTATATGCGCCACTGGCTGCACCAAAGAGTTCGCTTTCGATGAGCTGTTCGGGGATTGCGCCGCAGTTTATGGCAACAAAATTAGCCGCTGATCTGTTACTTTGATCGTGCAAGTAACGGGCAACTAACTCCTTACCTGTGCCTGTTTCACCCTCTATTAAAACATCAGCGGGAGTATCGATAACTGCATTGAGTAAATGCATCATTTGTTGCATTTGCTCAGTTTCACCTAAAATTCGCACACCGGGCGCAGAGGTTTTTTCTACAGCAATTTTTAAGGCTCGGTTTTCCATCACTAAAGCACGTTTTTCTGAAGCGCGCGCGATACAGTCTAACAATTGCTCTGTCAGTGGCTTTTCGAATAAATCATAAGCGCCTAGTTGCATAGCTTTAACGGCTACAGATACATCAGCAAAGCCAGTCAGGAAAATAACCGGCAGTTCACTATCAAATGCCTTAACTTGTTCTAAAAATGCCAAACCGTCCATTTTTGGCATGTTTATGTCGCTTAATACAATTCCCTCAAAGCGACGACTCAATTTTGACAGTGCCGCTGTAGGCTCACTAAAACACTGAACTTGATAACCTTCAATCTCAAGGAGTTGCTTTAATGAATCGCGTATCACCGCTTCGTCATCAATAACGATTACCTGATTACAGGTCGCTGCAACTACACTCATGATGGTTCCTTATTTGTTTGTAAGGTTATTATAAATTGTGCGCCGCCTTCAGGGCGGTTATGCGCCGATAATCGACCGTTAAATGAGTCGATTATTTGTCGTGAAATAGATAAACCCAAACCTAAACCGTTGCTGGTTTTTGTACTGTAAAATGGCTCAAATATATTACCTAATGCGTGTTGATCAATACCTGGGCCTGTATCAAGAATTGATAGCTTCACTCGGTCGTCGAATAGTTCGAGGTCGAAACTCAATTCGCGCTTTTCAGATTCACTCATTGCTTGGCTGGCATTGGTGATCACATTTACCAAGACTTGTTCAAACTTAACGCTGTCGACCCACACCGTTATGTTTGCGTCAATATCAGCAGCTTTTACCTCGATATCGTCTTGCTTTAACTGGGCGCTGGCGATCATTAACGCATTTTTTAACATGCTCGCTAAGCTTTGCTGCCTAAGTTGAGTTTGTGCGGGTTTACTAAAATGCTTAAGCTGAGCGACAATTTTGTGAACACGCTCTATTAGAGATTGCACCAACACTAAATTTTCGCTGGCTTGCTCAATATTGCCTTTAATAAGTAGCCTCTTTGCACTTACTAAATAAGTGTTCATGGCACTTAAGGGCTGATTGATCTCATGGTTAATGCCCGCACTTAATTGACCTATCGTTGCAAGCTTAGCTGTTTGGATCAGTGCTTTTTGCGCTTTTTCGAGCGCTTGGGTCCGTTCAATTACTTCTTGCTCAAGGCTATGTCTTGAAAACAAGAGCTTTTTGTAGCCCGCAAAGCGCACCATCGCCATATGAATAAGCACAACAGCAATAGCATAAAACACACTAAACCAAAGCAGCCGAGGTATTTGTGCAAGCTCAACATTAGTCACATCCACCAGCACACTGGCTTTAGCGTTTATAATGTCTATTGTTTCGGTGGCGCTAATAAAGCGCGCTTGCTTGTCATTAAGCTGAATGTTTTGCTGTGCGGTTTGTTCACTTAAAGGCTTATGATTATGATTAAGTAAACTTGGTTTATGAGACAAGTATCGGCGCGACTTAACCAAAGCAGCCATTTGTTCGTCGTTAAGCGATTCAAGTGACTTTAAACGCCAGTCCTCAACGTCTGACATCACAATAACGCTATCTTCTAGTGCAATATAAAAGTGGGTGCTGTCTGATGCATTTAGTAGCTGGCGGTCTTGTTCAAACTTTTTAGCATTCACTTTTAAAGTGACAACGGCAATAACTTTGCCTTTATCAATAACCGGCTCTGAAAAGTAAATGCCCCGCTCACTTGAGCGCATACCTAAAGCAAAATAAGCTACTTTTTCACCTTGCTTGGCTAAATAAAAATAAGGTCGAAAAGCAAAGTTACTACCCAAAAAGGTATAATCAACTTGCCAGTTACTACTTGCCACCACCGAGCCTGTTAAATCCATTAAATAGACATCTGATGCACCACTGGCACGTTGTATATCTTCTAAATAATAATTAACAGCCTGCTCGCCTATACCTTGCTTAACCACAAAAGATTTAACTAAATCATTGGCACTAACTAGGGTAGGAATTGTTTTAAATCGGGCTAATTCGCTTGAAAAATAATGACTTAGCTGAGTAGCTTGAACACGGCTTTGTTGCTCTGCTTGTTGATAGTCGTGAGCGCGTCCAACGTAAAAAACTAATACAAGCAGCAATAAAAGCATTGCACCTGCAATAACTAACTTTTTACTTAATGACGACATTCAAACCTTTGAGAGCAGCGCAACTAGAAATTGAACTGGTAGTGTAACGATAAATCTTCGGTTGTACCAGCTACAGCGCCATTGTCCATTCGTGGATCAAACACATTATATTTTTTACCTAACAGGTTTTCTGCTTTAAGCATTAGTTGACTGTTGGCGTTTAACTGCCATTTTAAGCTGCCACCCAATAAGCTATAGGCAGACTGTTTAAAGTGAGCACCGGTAACTGAACTTACCTCTACTTTATCACGCCACAATAGGTTTAAACTCACTTGCCAGCTATCAGATAAATTATAACTACTCACTAAGCTCGCAAAACGCTTAAAGCTCGCATTAATTGGGTCTTCAAAGTATTGCGTATAGGTACCTGTTACAGAGAACTCTTTACTTGATTGCCAAGTACCATCAAGCTCAATACCACTGTTTTGAGTATTAAATGAATTTGTAAAAGTAAACAAGGCATCATTAGATTGCGTTGGCTCAATATTTATAAAATCATTGAGTTCATTATAAAAAAGCACCGCATTAGCTTGTAACTCTGAGGTTTGATAATGCCAAACAAGCTCAGTGGTTTTGACCGATTCAGAGCGAAGTGATGGGTTACCTACGGTGACATCATCATTTGAAAAAAGCTCATTAGTAACCGGGGTTCTGAACGATTCGCCATATTGCACTTTTACGGTATGCTCTGTGTTTATTACATAAACGCCCGCAAGGCGAGGCGAAAGTTTACTGTCGATGTCTTTCACATCGTCATAGCGCGCCCCTACAAATAAAGTAAGTGCATCTGAATAAGGTATTTTTAACTGCCCGTAGGCGCTATATGTTTCGAAGGTATATTTAAGTGATGCAAATTCAGGAAAGTCCATCACAGTCACAATCCCTTGCTGATAATAAGCGGGGTCAATAATGACTAACATCGACTCATCATCATAGTAATTAGTACGTACCCCAGCTTCGACTTGTTTAGCCTCTGCGTATTCTATACCCGCGGCAAGCTGCCATTGATTATCAAATTGATAACTCAGTTCAGTTTCAAATTTGCTATCGGTTGTTTGCCAAGCTGGGCCAAGTAAAAAGTCAGGTATATCATCAAAAGCAGCGATTAAACCTGCACTTGAGATATTATGTTTAGTGTACGAGTAACTAGAATCCAGCTTTAACTTATCGTTATTAATCCAGTTATATTTAATGCCAACAAAGGTGTTATCACTGGTGTGTTGATTTTGTGTTGAATAGCCAGCAAGGTTTAAAAATTCATCGAGGGATGTTTCGTTGTAACGAGCACGTAATTGCAGCTTTTTGTAATCAACACCTGCTTCTAGGTATATTGCTTCAAGAGGGTCTTTTACACCCTGCGGATAGCTTTCGCCGTCTTTTTGATCATACGAAAAACTCGCAAAGAGAGCACTATCATCACTTAAAGAGATATTAAACTGCCCTGTTGCCCCATAGCGACCATTGTTGCCAACCACAAGCTGCAGTGCGTTTCGTTCTTTAGAGGTAACAATATTCATCACCCCTAAAAACGCATTACTGCCATAGAGCGCCGATCCTGGACCGCGAATAAACTCTATTTTTTCAATGACTTCAATAGGTATATAAGGCATGTAAACAGAAGCTTTACCAAATGATGATTCATTGACACGCTCACCATTGATCATCACCAGTACATTACCGCTATCAAGGTATACACCTCGAGCATGATCTTTAGGCACGGCACCAACCCAATCGCCACGGGTAGATTGCATACCTGGCACAAAATTCATTACCTCATAGGCGTTATCAACACCAAGGGCTTGAATTTGTTTACGGCTAAATACACTCATTGTCGAGGGAACAGATGACAGGGTTTCGCTGGTTTTACTAGCAATATCGACTTGTACATTAAGTAAGTCTTCAAAACTTAAAGAGAATAAGTCTTGCTCATCAGTCGCGTTTGCAACCAGTGGAATGGTTGAGGCAACTGCAATTGAAAAAAGTGCTGAACATCTTAAAAGCTTCACGCTGCGAGATACCTGTACTAATAGCCTATGCTGCAAAAGCAACACCTTGTTTACACTATTAATACAAAAGATTGGCAAGCTTGCAATGTTTTTATAGTTTTAGTTGAAGAGTTCTCGGTAGTGGATACAAAAAAACCCACTTTCAGATAAAAATGGGTTTTAATTTTATTGAGCTAAGCTTAATTAAGCTGTTTCAACATTACCAGTACGCTTTGCCTTGATGTACTTATATAAACCTATAAGTGACGCCGCTATCCAGAAAATTTCGATAACAAAACTAGCAAGGTTAAAGTTATAACAAAGACTAATTAGTAACAGAATCGCGCCTGTTAAGTTCATCATGTTATACACAAGGCCGGTTGGCGATGCTTTATTCAGTTGTAATAAAAAGAAAGCACCAACCACTAAGAATGTGCCTGTCATGCCAATAATATCAAATAAAAGTGCTATCACGTGCGTGAATCCATTTTGTTCATGTGTTTATACCCATACAACTGGCCCAATCCATGGGGAGGGTTGTTTTCATTCATTGAAACAGCAAACCGGTCAATAGTACCAGAGCATGAGGGATAAACGAGGATAAATGTCCGTATTTTAATTACAGTTAATATTTACTCAAAGCAAATACTCAGATCTTCATGGTTAAGCTGCTCTAGCTTTGTCAAAGATGATTGACAAAATTCAGTGGTATACATGGTTTTAAACTCCGCAGGGACTTCATTTACCCACAAAGAGGCTTGATCAGCAATAGATAAAGAAAGGTAAAAAACATCAAACTTTAGACCATCTGCCACATAAAAGGATGATTTGCCTAAATGAGTAGTGTCACTTTCTATTTTCAATATGGTGTTTGGGTACTCGACAGTAATCCAATCAAATTGGACGACATTAGCTTCATTTTTTATAGGCTTAAGTCTAAATGCGCCATATTTGTAAAGGTTATCGCTCGGGTTTATTGCTCTTACGAACACATATTCATTGATGTTTATTTTTGTATGAGAAGCTACCTCTCCACACGAAGTCAAAATGGGAAAAGTGCCAAAAACCATAAGCAAAGCAGCAAATGCATGTTTAACCAAGTTAATCTTTTCCTTCTTGATTATGTTTCCAGTAAGGGCCATCCACATCAATAGTATTAATACTCGGCTTAAATTTTTGATTGCTGACAAGTAATTCAGGTAAGTTCGGATAGGTAGCAACGATCTTATCAGTTAAGTGCTTTGTAATTCGGTACTTATCCTCACAGAAATCTGTATATTGTAGATAAATAAATTCTGAATTATCTTGCACTGAAGAGCTAGGAGGAGGAGTAGAATGACCGTAAATTTCAGTATATTCCGTTACGAATGCATTCATGAAAATTACTATGACTCGGTTTTTATCTCTGTTACTTTCAGCTAGCCAAATAAACTCAATCCGCGATATGCAGTCTTCTTTATTTTCTATTTGATCACTACAGGCACTAATAAAAACAAGTGCAAAAAATAAAAATACCTTCTTCATCCGTGAATAATTTCCTTTAAATTCAACATCAAAATGTGGCAAATACTAATCTACTTATGCGTTACCTTACCACCGATAATTTTTAGAGCAGGTGCGCCGCGGATCATGGTTTCGCGGGCGAATTGACGTTGGCAGTCAGGGCAGATACCTGTTTCATTGGTAAAATCTTGGCTAATACGCTCAACAAAACATTTAACCAATGCCCCTTTTCCGCCTTTGCGGTATTTAAATAATTGGGTTTTACATTGTGAGCAAAAAATATCGACTGTTTTGGTCGGGCCTTTTTTGTTTGGTTTTGCCATTACAACTACATTGCTAAAATAAAACCTTACCTTAACATGTTAAGGCCAGAGCCCCAAAACTAAGCCGATAACAGAAAACTGTAATATTGAATAACTTGCATTAACTAAGAACAATTTTAATGGGCGTTGTTCAAAAATATAGCCAATACCTAAGGCACAGCTAACCCAACACAAGCCAATAATAAACCCTGTGCCAACAGCTACTCCCACATTGACATTTGCGCCAATAAATAACGATAAACTAAATGCAATTAAACAACATAAAACAAAGCTGCCGCCAAACACCATAACTGGGTTAATACTCTGTAGGTCAAGCTCAGTTAAACCACAACTTTCCATCCAAATACGTTTAAAAAGCCAAGGTGAATACCACACAGCGCCCAATAAGAAAGATGCAAGGGCAGCAAAAAAGATCGCGAAGTAATTAAGTTCTGAAAAATGCATACGCCAGACTCATACAACTAACAGGGTTAATTTGACTTTAGTTAAGGATCAGCAATGCAGCAAATCAAAAAGGCTGAGTTTTGTACCTATTAATATCTAAACCATACTTTAGGATTAACCGCAGAATTATTTAAGTTTAATAAACAATCAATTTAGTGTTGTACTGGTTTTTTCTGCAATTTACGTTGTAGGGTTCTTCTGTGCATATTCAGTTGGCGCGCAGTTTCAGAGATATTACCATTGTTGCTATGCAATACATGTTGAATATGCTCCCACTCAAGACGCTCTGGCGACATTATTTGGCTTGGCTCTGGGTTTACCGATGAGGCACCAGCTTCAACATCACCCAAGATTGTTTTTAATAATGAATTGAAATCGACAGGCTTTGGTAAGTAGTCATCAGCACCTAAACGTATCGCTTCTACTGCACTGGCAATACTTGCAAACCCCGTGAGCAATACGATACGCGCTGAAGGAAATTGTTCTCTTAAAGGTTTAATTAGCGCAAGGCCGTTATCATCCCCGAGTTTTAAATCCACTAGAAAATGGCTTGCCTCAAAAGTGGTTATTTGATGTAAAGCTTGCTTAGCGTTATGAGCGAGCTCACATGTAAAGCCTTGTTTTGTAAAGCGCCTTGCAAGGGTGCTGGCTAGGTTTACATCGTCTTCAATAATTAAAAGTTTCATACAATTTTTAAACTAACCATCGCAATCGCGCCTTGCTGTGGGTGATTACTTAGTGTTAATGACCCATTTAAGCGCTCTAAGGTTACATTAGAAAGCATAACTGCCATCCCCATACCATCGCTACTCGGCATGAGGTGACCACCTAATGATGCCATTTGTTGCTCGCTAAACCCTTGACCGAAATCACGTAACGACAATGAAAGTGTTTGCTTATCGATTTGCCACTTAGCCTCAATGTTGTGTTGCTGATTATGGTTATTTGCCGATACGGCGTTTTGCAACAAGTTTAAAATAGCCGGTAACAGCATGGCATCACTTAAAATCGAACAATCAGGGGCGTCATTTAGCCACTGTAAGCTTTGCTCCGGAAAATGCAGAGTCATCGCATCTTGAATCGTGTTTTGCAGTGTTTTAGCGCTAATTACCTGTTGTGTTTTACCGGTTCTTAGTGCATTTGAAAGTGACCTAAAATGAGCAAGCTGCTCTTTACATTGTGCTAATGGCTTAGCCATTTCTTGCACTATGGGATCATCAGCTTGCTGCTCTTGTAACTCTTCAAATAACAGCTGTAAATTTGCTATTGGCGTTGCTAGCTGGTGCGTTACTTGTGCGGCAGCGCCATCAAGCGTTAATAATTGCTCATGCCTTAATTGTTGCTCGCGGGTATTGGAAATAATAGCTTCTCTGGCTCTTAACGTGCTGTTTAATGTGCCAATTACAAAGGCAATAACGATAGCGCTGATAACAAAGTTAATCCACATACCAATAAAATGATGAGTCATCTGCATTTGGTGCATGGTGTGTTCGGGCATTTTTATCAGTAAAAAACTATAAGCGGCGATTGCCAGCACTGCTGTGTAAGCAAGCCCTTTCGCATTAACCGTCACCGCCGCTATCATTATCGGTAACAGTAATAACGAAACAAATGCATTGGTTGCCCCACCACTTAATGAAAGCAAAATAGTTAAAAACAATAAGTCGGCTGTAAGCTGCATCAACACAGCTGCTGGCCTTGCTTTCGTGACATTTCGGTAAGCGAATATACTTAAAAGCTGAAAGATTGCTTCAATACAAATTACAGCAAGTAAAGGCAGTAAGGGGATTTGGTATTCAAAAAGAAAATACACCGCAATAACAGCAACAAACTGCACGGCGATTGCGGCGCTTCTTAAAATTAGTAGGCGACTGATCGCCGGATCGGTTTGCATAACGGACTCTTTAAAGCTTAATCATCGTCCATTGAAATTGTAAAAACAGCACAAGGCGTTCCTTGATGAAACACCATTTGCCATTGTTTACCATTAAAACGCCACAGTGACATACGAACTGAGTAGTTAAACTCTGAGCGAGCTGAACGTCTAAAGGCCGCTTGATAGCTCAGCTGTGCAATATCATCACTGAGCATTCGGCCTTTAAAATGTTGATTATAAAACTGCGGTACTACCTCAGTTGGCAGGCGGGTTAAAACTTGGAACTTATTAAATGACGTGCCATCAGCGGCTATTTCAATAAAATCATCATCAAGTAATGCATCAAGCGCTTCAGCAGATTGACGTACCTCTGGCTCAAGAAGCTGCCGCTCTGCATCAATTAAATGATTAAATAACGTCTCTTTAATTTTACCGCCCATAGTAACCCTTACTGTTTGAGCACTTTACCGCCCTTCATAACAAACTGAACCTGACTAAGTTCACTAATGTTATCAAGCACATTCATATTCACGCTGATAATATCTGCTTGTTTACCAACACTCAAGTCACCGAGGTTATCACTTTGACCTAATAGTTTAGCAGCTTCAACGGTGGCTGATTTAATTGCTTGCTTTGGTGTCATGCCGTATTTAACTAATAACTCAAACTCTTTAGCATTATCACCATGCTTAGATACGCCTGAATCTGTACCAAAGGCTATTTTAACCTTGTTTTTTAACGCTAATTTAAACGATGCTTCCATTTTTGGCGCAACTACTTCCACCTTATCAGCAATTGCTTTTGGCATATTTGGGTTATTTAGCACTTCTTCTTTTACTGTTGCGCCAGCGAGTAAGGTTGGAACTAAATACGCGTCTTGCTTTTTAAAAAGCTTAACCGTGTCTTTATCTAAAAAAGAGCCATGCTCGATTGAATCAACACCTGCTCTAAGTGCTGCTTTTATACCTTCTGTGCCATGAGCATGAGCGGTCACTTTGCGGCCTAAATGATGGGCTGTGTTTACAATGGCACTGAGTTCTTCATCAGTAAATTGCTGATTAACCCCTGCCGCTGTATTACTTAAAACACCACCTGTGGCGGTTATTTTAATTACATCGGCACCACTTTTAATTACATCGCGCACTGCACGAGTACAATCGGCTGCGCCATCACACACACCCAAGCCACCCCCTTCTGTCGCTTTGGTGATATCACGACGATAGCCATGCATATCACCGTGACCGCCGGTTGGTGTGATCATATCGCCTGCAGCAAAAATGCGCGGACCAACAATGTCGCCACGTTCAACTGCTCGTTTTAATGGGAAAATAACTTGATAACTGCTACCTAGGTCACGCACAGAGGTAAAACCTGCATCAACCGTACGTTGTAAGTACTTTAGAGAACGCAGAGCGTAATCGGCTTCGTATTCAGTGGCCCATTGGTGTGGGTTACGTTTTACATCTCGTTCAAAGGTAACATGAACATGCATATCAATCAGACCCGGTAATACCATCTGATTTTTTAAATCAATAACATCTGCATCACTAAGATTTAATTGCTGCTTAGTTAGGAAACCAGCTTTTATTGCGGCAATTTTATTGTCTTCAATAACCAGCGTTTGCTGCTCTTTGACATCTTGATCAGTGCCTACCAGCATCTTTCCAGCATGAATGATGGTGGTTTGTGCATTAACCGCAAACGTAGATAATAAAGATAGTACCGATAATGTGCTTATTTTTAGGTTTATTTTTTTCATAATCGCCTCTTTTTTATACTAGGTTTAACTTAAATACTGAGTAAATGCCATTATTTACGACATAGCGCAGCAATGAACTAGTGTTAACAAGTGAATTTTGATATAACTTCGGAAAAATTTAACAAGTCTGACCACATAAAGAGAACACATTATGTCTTATGCCCAAATTACTGGCTGGGGTAAATGTATACCACCAGCAAGCATCAGCAATGATGAAATTAGCAATATTGTTGATACCAATGATGAATGGATCACAACACGTACAGGCATCAAATCTCGCCGTGTCAGCCATGTTTCTACTGCCGATTTAGCAACCGTTGCCGCAAAGCAAGCGCTTGCTTGTGCTGGTGTTGATGGTAAAGACATTGATCTTGTACTTCTTGCGACTTGTACACCATCAACTATGGTGGCAAATACGGCCTCTTTAGTGCAGAAAAATATTGGTGCGGTTGGCGCAGCAGCAATGGATACTAACGCTGCATGTTCAGGCTTTTTATATGCATTACAAGCAGCAACGGCACAAATTCGTGCAGGCATGATCAAAAAAGCGGTCGTTATTGCTGCTGAGCGCATGACTTGGTACATCAACTGGGCGCGTCGCGACAGTGCTGTATTATTCGGTGATGGTGCTGGTGCGGTTGTTTTAGAAGCTTCAGATACACCATCTGGTTTACTTGCGACTAAAACCGGGTGTGACAGTGAAGATCGCGATATCTTGCACATCGAAAACTTTGGTAGCGATTTAAATAAGTACGAGCCAATTGGCCCGTCTAACTTATTATTCGAAGGTCGCGAGATCTTCAAGCGTGCTGTTAAAGGTATGAGTGAAGCTTGTGACGACGTACTGAACCAAGCACAGTTAGAGCTTGATGACATTGACGTATTAGTTCCTCACCAAGCCAATTTACGTATTATCCAAGCTATTCAGCAACGTTTGAAAGTAGTTGATGAAAAAGTAATGGTAAACATTGCCGACTACGGTAATACGTCTGCTGCAACAATTGCGATTGCAATTTGTGAAGCTGTTGAGCAAGGCCTTATCAAGCCAAACTCAAACATTATGTCAGCAGCCTTTGGTGCAGGTTTAACGTGGGCGGCGAGTTACATTAAATGGGGCGAACGCGTGACACCTATTGCAGTGTCTGATGCAGCTTTACCTGAATGTGATAAAACAGGCCTTGAACTTGTTGCACCAGCTGTTGCAGCATGTAAAGCGGCAGAGTAATCCTCGACACTCTTTAGTAGAAAAGCGCGGCTTAGTCCGCGTTTTTTTATGAACAAAAAATGGACTACATAATGGAATTATTAGGCATACATCACGCTGCAATCATTTGTAGCAACTATGAAAAATCAAAGCATTTTTATAATGAAGTATTAAAACTGCCGATTATTCATGAGCTATACCGTGCTGAACGTGACTCATATAAGTTAGATTTAGCACTTCCTGATGGTAGCCAATTAGAATTATTTTCGTTTCCTGGAGCACCACAAAGACCAAGCTATCCAGAGGCACAAGGGCTACGCCATTTGGCGTTTAAAGTTGCCGATATTGCAAAATCTAAACAGTATTTAGAACAACAAGGCATTTCGGTTGAAGAAATAAGAGTGGATGAAATCACCGGGAAGCAATTTACGTTTTTTGCCGATCCCGATGATTTACCTTTAGAGCTTTACCAACTCTAGATTATTGGAAGCGATCTTGTAGGTAATTAAACACAGCGCGAATACCCAATGCCTCACCACCTGTAGGGCGACCCGGTAATGCACGTAGGTTCCAAGCCATGACATCAAAGTGAACCCAAGGAGTGCTTGGCTCAATAAACTCTTTTAAGTAAAGAGCTGCAGTGATCGCACCACCAAAAGGAGTGGAAGCACAGTTAGCAATATCAGCTACGTCACTTTTTAATAATGCTTTGTATTGATCAAATAACGGAAGTTGCCATACAGGATCATGGCAACTTTCGCCTGCATCCATCAATTTGTTAGCAACATCACGGTTATTTGCGAAAAAGCCCGGTAATTCAGTACCTAGGGCTACACGACAAGCACCAGTAAGGGTAGCAAAGTCAACGATAAGATCAGGGTTATCGTTTTGTGCTTCAGCAAGTGCATCACACAGCACTAAACGACCTTCAGCGTCCGTGTTATCAATTTCTACTGTGATCCCTTTGCGAGTTTTGATCACATCACCCGGTCTAAATGCATTGCGAGAAACCGCATTTTCAACAGCAGGTACCAATACGCGTAAACGAATTGGTAGGTTGGCAGCCATAATTAACTGCGCAAGGCCAATAACATGTGCGGCACCGCCCATGTCTTTTTTCATATTACGCATGCCTGAGCTTGGTTTTAGATCTAAACCGCCAGAATCAAAACACACGCCTTTACCGACTAAGGTAATTTGCGGAGCATCTTTTGCACCCCAACGTAAATCAAGTAAGCGAGGCTTATTCTCAGACGCACGACCAACCATATGAATTGTTGGGTAGTTTTGCTCTAATAATTCATCACCAACCCACTCGCTAAACTCACCATCAAAGGTGTCGGCTAAATCTGCCATCACTTGTGATAGGTGTTGCGGCATCATATCTGCAGCAGGCGTATTAACCAGATCACGCACTAAATTAATGGCACTTGCATGCTGCGATAAACGCTTAACTAAGCTTTCATCTTTAATGGCTAGTGTGGCACGTGGCGATGGTTTTTCTTTATATTCACTAAACTCGTAACCACCTAACACAAAACCCAGCGCTACTTGTTCTACAAACTTGTCATCACCTTGAATTTGATAACAACCTGCTGGCAGTTTTGTTGATAAGTCACCTGCTAACCAAAAGTTTTGCAAATCATTAACTAAACAATACACATGCTCAAGTGAGCCGGTTTCACTATCAGCAATTAAGGCCATGCCTTTGTTTTTAAAATCACAATTTGTTAGCCAATTTTGTAAGGCTTGCGGCTGCTCGGTGAACCACGTTGATAGGTCAGCTTTAGCAATAAATGACAGGGGAATACCCGTAGAAGAATGGCGAATTAATGAACTCATTAAACGACTCGATATAAAGAAAAGGTATTTAAGCATACCAATATCTTGATACAAAAGGTATAGGCAAAATCAGATAAGCAAAACCTAATCAGTCTTTGTTTTGCTTCTCTTTTTCTTCTTTTTCTACTTGTTGATCAATCTCTTTAATCGACTTATTGATATTGAATGAACTAGGTAGCACATCAACGCCAACCCATTGACCTAGTTTTACAACCAAAGGAATTGTCACTGGGGCAAAAGGTAATACAGCAAATACGCCTAAACCGAGTCCTTTTAATATATCTAAAAATTGCTCATTGGCAGTATGCAATTCTTCTTTAGTAGCTTGGCCTTGGGTGTATCGCCTATAGATATGAAGCATCTCTTTTGTTTCTTGCTTTTCTTGGGCAAGTGCGATTTTAAGTGCTACCATAGCGCGCTTGAAGCGTAGAGTCTGACGCTTTTTGGTAATTTTAGCCACTCTGAATGGGGCTCGATGAATAACTTTGTATAATCGCATTTGGTTATTTTCACACAGCATGTGAAGTTCACAAAGCATAATTTACTTATATTAGTTTTTGTTTTATTCTTAATACTCTATTCGTAATTATTTTTCAGTATTAAACATGAACACACCTATACAACAGGCTGAGCCAAAACCCCAAAAGCCGGCCCCAGATGAATGTTGTGGTGGTGGTAGTTGTTGCCCATGTGTTTGGGATGAATACCGAGAAAAATTAAAGCAATGGCAATTAAACAACATTCCGCAATAAGCCTAATAGACCGTTCCAAATCCAATTTCGCTTAAAAACCAATCAAAAAATTCCTTTTTTAAAATATTTTTAGATATTTTATATACTTTCTTACACTTAAAAGAAAAAACTAGAATAAATTATCCCCTTTGATTTCATACACATAATTAAAAAAACAATAATAACGTGCAAATAAAAACGCCAAAAACAACATCACATTAACAATTTGCAAAATAAATTTACAGGCTGTATAAGAGATTTACACCAAGTTTATTATTTAACTTCGGTGACATAATCATAAATATTCTAACTGGGGAAGTCAGAATGAAATTCAAAAATAATGCGCTACAACAAGCAATTAAATTTGCTTTAGCGACAACAACAGCTGGCCTGTTTGTGTCGGGTTCGGTTGTTGCTGCAGAGCAAGCAGCAGAAGAAACGAAAGTTAACAAAAACGTAGAAAAAATTGCCGTGGTAGGTACTCGTTCTGCGCCACGTTCAATCGGTGATTCACCTGTACCAATTGATATTATTGGTGGTGAAGAGCTAGATAAAGGCGGCAACACCGATATGCTAGAGCTTTTAAAAGGCTCAGTTCCTTCTTTTAACGTTCACCAAAACCCAATTAGTGATGCAGCGTCACTTGTACGCCCTGCTAACTTACGTGGTCTTCCTTCTGACAGCACATTAATACTTGTTAATGGTAAACGTCGTCACCGTGCATCAGTTATCGCCTTCTTAGGTGGTGGTATCAATGATGGTGCTCAAGGTGCTGATATCTCAGTTATTCCAAGTATTGCCCTAAAGCAAGTAGAAGTACTTCGTGACGGTGCTGCAGCACAATACGGCTCTGATGCAATCGCTGGTGTAATGAACTTTGTATTAAAAGATGCCTCTGAAGGTGGTTCATTCGAAATTCGTCAAGGCGAATACTACGAAGGTGATGGCGATACAACACAAATTTCAGGTAACGTGGGCCTACCATTTACCGATAGCGGTTTTGCTAACTTAAGCTTCCAATATAAAACAGCTGATGCAACTAGCCGTTCAGTACAACGCCCTGATGCGGCGGCACTTAACGCAGCAGGTGTACCTGAAGTATCTTCTTTAGCACAAATTTGGGGTGCACCTGAAGTTGATGATGATATTACAATCTTTGGTAACATTGGTCTTGAGTTAAGCAACTCATCTGAATTCTACATGTTTGGTAACTACTCTGAGCGTGACGTACGTGGTGGTTTCTACTATCGTAACCCACACACTCGCCCAGGTGTTTATTCAAATGACGGCGGCGAAACACTGCTTGTTGGTGATTTAACTGGCGATATGAGCGGTAACTGTCCTACCGATATCATGATTGATGATAACGTTTTAGATAACCAAAGATACATCGATCTAGTAGCTAACAACCCAGATTGTTTTGCGTTTAACGAAATGATTCCGGGCGGTTTTACACCTAACTTCGGTGGTAACATCACTGATACTGCATTAACAATTGGTACTAAAGGTGAAATCACTTCAGGTTTCCTTGAGGGTGCTTACTATGACTTAAGCGGTACAGTTGGTTACAACGAATCTCGTTACTTCATCTATGACACAATCAATGCATCATTAGGCCCGGAAAGCCCGCGCGATTTCAGCCCTGGTAAATACTCACAGTTAGAGAAAAACTTTAACGCTGATTTATCAAAAGGTTTTGACTTTGGTTTAGCTTACGATGTAAACGTTGCCGGTGGTCTTGAATGGCACGAAGAAACCTTCACTGTTGTATCTGGTGATGTAGCGTCTTTCACAGCAGGCCCACTAACTGAACAAGGTTTTGGTATCGGTTCAAATGGTTTCCCTGGTTTCAAACCATCTGATGCAGGCGAATACACACGCCGTAACTATGCTGCATACGTTGATGTTGAAGCACCATTCACAGAAGACTTTTTAATGGGCTTAGCGTTACGTTATGAAGATTATGATTCATTTGGTTCAACTACTAACTACAAGCTAACTGGTCAATACCACTTAACTGAAGACTTGAACATTCGTGGTTCAATCAGTACTGGTTTCCGTGCACCAACTGTTGGTCAAGCGAATGTAAGTAACGTTCAAACAAACCTAAGCAGCGGTGTACTTGTTGACTCGGCACTTTTACCACCAACAAACCCAATTGCAGTGCAATTAGGTGGTACAGAGCTACAACCTGAAGAGTCGCAAAGTTACACATTCGGTGCAGTATGGACCCTTGGCGACTTATTCTTCACTATTGACTATTACAACATCCAAGTAGATGACCGTATCAGTCAATCAGATAAAATTGAGTTAAGCCAAGCAGACAAAGACACACTTGAAGCGGCGGGCGTACCAAACGTACAAAACTTAGCACAAGTAAGCTTCTTCACGAATGACTTCGATACAACAACGCAAGGTGTTGATGCTGTAGCTAACTACTCAACTGATTTGTTAGGCGGTAGCTCAACATTCAGCTTAGCGTACAACTGGAACGACACTGAAGTAACTAAGTCAACAGACATTACTGGCGAGTTTAAAGTAAGCCGTTTAGAAAATGACTTACCAAATCACCGTTCAACGCTTAGCTGGGCACAACAGTGGGAGAATTTCTCTGCATTTACACGTGTTAACTACTATGGCGAATACCAAGGCGTTCACGTAGATTACGATGCAACAGCGAAAACAGCTGATGCGGCAGTAACGATCGATGCAGAAGTGACTTACTTCCTAACTGAAGAGCTTAGCTTCTCTGTAGGTGCGACCAACTTATTCGACCAAGAAGCAGAGAAACTTGATTTTGAAGATAGTACTGGCATCCCTAACAATAACTGGGGTGGTAAATACTACGAAACGTCGCCATATGGTATCAACGGCGGCTTCTATTACGTGAAAGCTACGTATACTTTCTAAATAGAACAGCTTTCTAGGTTGAGCAATCAACCTAGAAAGTCGATACCCCGGATTTATTCTGGATATTTATAGTTAACCAAGGCGAAAGACATTTCGCCTTTTTCGTTTTATAGTAAATAAAAATAACAAATAACCCGCCATTACTATGCTGTTAGAAAAAGCGAATCAACTACTGAATGAAAACAAGCTTAAAGAGGCTGAGTTTCATTTTAAAACCATTCTCGATTCAGATCCTGAAAACGGCGAAGCGTTATTTGGGTTAGGCCGCATTGCACTGCGTTTAGAACGTTATGATGCTGCAGTTTACCTTTTACAAAGAGCCTGTGAGCGACTACCTCACATGCTTGAACCGCTCCATGCACTTGCCGATGCTTTTAATGGCGTGCATTCACCACAAGATGCCTTAACCGTACTCGAATATGCAAAATCAATTGCCAGCCATAACCCTGAGCCACATTACTATCTTGCTCAGCATTATTTAACCTATGGCGAGTTAGACAAAGCCTACGGTATTTTAAAGCATGCCCTTGGTATGGGAAATTACCCTGTAAAGGCGTACATTTTATTTGAGTTAGTGCAGTTTGGGCGTTTTAACAACGAACAAAATTACATAAATGAGCTACACCAGTTTTTAACTTTAACCAATAATCTGCGCTTAAAAATGGTGTGTTATTATGCCCTGGGTAAAAGCTATGATCAGTTAAATGATACAGAACAAGCTTTTAACTACTTTAGCCTAGCTAATAAGCTACAAACAAAACTCACGCAGTTTAACACCCGTGACTTAGTACCATTTTATCAGCGCATCATAGAGCAAAATACAGCAGAGCTAATTGATGCCAGAGACAAAACATTCACGGGCACAATTACACCCATTTTTATTATTGGCATGCCAAGAAGTGGCTCAACGCTGGTAGAGCAAATGCTGGCAAGCCATGATGATTTTGCCAGCCTTGGCGAAGATGCCAGTATCAGCAATCAGGTTGTTGCATACCTTGAACAACAAACACAGCTCCCCTACCCAGATTGCTTAGCAGAGCTGAACCAAGGGCTAATTAACAATGCCCGTAATATTTATATTGAACGAATAAAGCAAGCGCCAGTTGTACGCCCCTTTATGATCAATAAGCTGCCTGCTAACTATCAGTCACTTGGATTGATTTACCTACTCTTTCCTAATGCCAAGTTTATTAATATGCAGCGCGAGTATAATGCAATTGCTTGGTCGGTTTTTAGCAACTATTTTGCTGAAAACGAACCTTATTTTTGTTCACTCCCAGAGTTTAAACAGTATTTTGATTTGTATCAGCAGTTAATGGAGCATTGGCAAAACGTGATGCCAGAGGCGGTTTTTGATTTAAGCTATGAAGCACTTATCAGTGACAGCGAACAAACACTAACAGCCCTGTGTAAGTTCTTAAACATTGAATACAGCACACAGTTTTTAGATTTTTATAAGTCAAAAAAACCGGTAGCAACGCTCAGCAAAACGGCTGTAAGACAGCCGTTAAGTGATAAAGCATTAGAGAAATACAAACGCTACGAGAGCGCAATGCACACACTTATGCGTGAGTCTCAAACCAGTTCAACAAGTCAACAAACTGATCTAAACGCGCCTGTGGGTGAGTAAGCATATTAATGTGATCATAATCGACCTTATGGCCAAACTTACGGCCATAAATGGTCATCGTTTGCTTGCCGATGCCAGACTCTGCCATGAATTTTTCAATATCAATCGGCTGGCATAGGGCTTTATCTTTAACACCCGCCACATGCATAATGGGTGGAAGTGCCTTATCAGCTAATGCGTTGGCGTAGTCAAAGCCATCGTCAGTATCGACCCAAGGTTTACGCTTAGCCCACTGCATACTTTGATAATGTGACTTACGGGTTTCATCATCACTGCCCCATTTCAGTTTTTTAGCCGGCACAAAACCATGCTTACGGGCAACTAATGGCGCCAAACCATACCAAATCAAATTACCTTGAATATACTTGCTCGGATGATGGTTATATAAAGAACGCTTAGAACCAAAATAGCCGCAGGCTTTAACATCATCAATCAACTCAGGAAAACGGGCAAACACACTGTTCATTAACACCCCACCCCATGAGTGCGCCACCCAATAACGAGCAGGCTCTCCTTCAAGCTGCTTAATTTTATCTAAAAATGCAGGGATATCTTCTAAAATAGCCTCGGTTTGGCCGTACTTTGCATGCTTTGAAATCGTAGGTTTACTCTCACCACGACCACGTAAATCTGCCACATAGCAAACATAGCCATGCTCAGCTAAAAATGGCGCTAAACCTTTATTGCTGTGGGTGTAAAAGATTTTGCCATTTTCAACGGCACCATGCATAAAAAACACCGCAGGGCCTTTCGCATCAGTCTTACTGATACGGCGTAAATGTAAAGTTTGGCTTTCGGCGAGTTTAATAAACACCGATTCTTGTTTAATCGTCACGTTTGACCTTTTTATTCTTATAGACTCATCGTACCAGTGTTAAGTTACGCCAGTCTATTCAGCAAAGCAAGTTTTGGCTTGGCGATTGCCATTCAAAATGAGAATCTCAGGCACGATGAGATTTTGATTAAATAATAACACCAATGCAGAGCCATTATTTATCGATGTTAGAAGTTCTAGTTACAGAAGCCTTTGGCTAAATTTTGATGACTTCTATGTAACGGAATTAAAATATACGGAGGAGACAGCCTTTTGCCATTAGCTATTTTAAAGCCATCATTGAGCGCGAGCAGACGTTGAGCATGACCATATTAGGACAAAAAATGTTTAGAGTATTTATTTGGTAGCTCAACACTAAGAGACTGATAATGCAGGGCTAAACTTGTGTAGCGAAGCGAAACTGAGCCAAGCGTTAGCAGTCACACCTTAATTAGATTGTTATGTTTTATTAGTTGTAAAATATTCTATAAGCTTGTTTAAATAAATACGTTTAATCAACCTAGAATTACGATTGCCAGTAGCTGGAACCTCGATTTCTTCATATAATTGCTCGGGGATTTCCTCAATATAATAAAAAGAAAACATACTAGAATCTGTATAGAGCTTTCGGTTAGTGTAATTTTTTTCGAGTTCCCAGAATGACTTACCCAATGCCGCTGCACTATATTTTCCGTTCTCGTTTTTTTGCAGAAAAACGACATGATCTTTATATATGTTGAATAAAGCAGATTGAATTGTACTTATTTTCCAATCAATAAGAACAAAGTCAGTCTTATTGTCGCCTTTGAGGATTTTTTTTATCTTTACTTTTGACGTGCCTGAACCCTCCGAGTTTTTCATTACCTCTTCAATTGAAACTTGCGCTATTAAATCCGAACGAGATACTAAATCACTCCAAATAGTGAAGCCTTGTTTAGCATGCACAGAAAATGGCAGGAGAGTTAGAAGCAAAAAAATATGTTTTAATTTCATTAGAGTAAAAATCCGTGGTGATGACTAACGCCGCCAGAATGGGCCAAAATTGCGAAGCATATTTGGGGCCTGCATAGCTGGCCTTGTTAAGTGCCTACTTTGCTTTTGACACTGTTTTATTAATTAGATCGACGTTAAATTTACGACCTAGTTCATCTGTTACTTTTAGACTAGTACCAAAGAAATTAATCTCAGTGTTTGTGATAAAAACATCTTGAATATCTTTCTCGATGTTTGGGTCATATTCTGTTTTGTAAATTTGAATACCCCAATCTTTAACACCTGTCTTTGCATCTAGTACGTCAATGTAGCCACCATTTTGATCAGTGCCGTTATCATGAGCCCAATGAGTGACAACATAAACATGGTTACCATGAATGATGGCCGACACCTCTTTAGGCGCAGGTCTCTTGGCATAACTTATTGATGCAATCATCAAAAGCATGATTATAAATAATATTTTCTTATTCATTTGCACTTAACACTTGCCTAACAGGCGTAAAATAGCAGGCTAAATTAAGTGAAGAATGAGCGCAAGCAAAGCGTTTTGCGTCCAATTGCCATAATGGGCTTGTTATATTCTCAATTGCTTAAGACCATTTTGATTGCTTTCTCTAAACGCTCTTCATCGTCTGCTAGATGCTGATAATCTGCATAAGGTAATTGACCATCATTGAATTGTTTTTCAAAAAAGATCATTAACCGCCATTCATCTGGCTCATCTTTTCCGAAATCAAAATCAATTCCGCCGACTTCGGGGGTTTTGAATACATCAACACCTATCCCGTGTGTACGATAAAACCAATTCGTTCCGGGAATTTGATTTTTTCCTCGGTATTCTCGACCCAAGATATCTTTCGCATCATCCAGTTTATATGAACGAACCAGAACTTCTTTTGCCCATGCCATAACACCATGCCACAAAGGAATTAGATTTTTGATTAGCTCTTCGTCTTTCACCAAACTTCCCTAAGAATATAACACTTGCCATTAACGGCAGAAATTAGCTGACTATAAGCACAAGCCTGCTGTTTTGCGTCCTTTGGTTTAGATACTTGTTAGGTACAACTTACCCATCAAGGTTATTTAGATCTTTACTATCATATTTATGCAACTGGTTGAGTTTAACTTTTTTTAATAAACGCAACAGGCCTAAAATAGAAAACAATAAAGCTAAACCAAAAAATATGAATGTGATAACACCAACAGATTGAAAGTCACTACATAATGCGCCATAACATCCATTTCTTGGAACACTCACGACAGATAAAATACCAAACGAAATAGCTAGAATTATATATACGATTGATAATTTCATCTCTAACCTCTCGTTGTACCTAACTCTCAGCACAACGGCAATAGCGCGGGGCTGTATATTTAAATAACTTTTTAATATTGCGCGCGTCACGAATCTTTCTGCCAATGTCACGCTCAGGTATTAATAAACCTATTAGTAACAAATAACGTAAAGCATTGCCAACTCGTATTTTTACCTAGTCCTAAAGGTATTCAGAAAAATAAAATGCGCTCGTTGCTCATTTTCTTGAATATAAGAGCGAAATAACTATGCTGTGTATTTTTGCAGCAACCGATATTGGTACCACACAAAACGTCTCATCTGTATTTTAATTCATCTAGTCATGTGGTGACTTACACAGTTCATGATGCCTGAGGCGGTTACCAAACAACGAAGTGAGTCTATCTGTACCACCTGTTTTTTCATAAAACTCTTGTACTGTTATTTCTTTTTGTTCGTAGCTCATTAGCTGCCAAAAACCGTAAAAGCCTCTAAACCAAAAATAATAGAACACAGCCCCTACGCCTAATAAAAGATATACCGCTTTACCTGCTTTTTGTTTGTATTTTATGGCGCAATAAAAAAACCAAATACAACTTAATACAGCGACAATGGAAAACCCTAAAAAAGGTGTCACTACAGAGTTGGCATTATCCCAAAGCGAGCTTAGACAGGTTGAATGCCAATTTAACTGCATAGAAAAAATTAACGTAATTTTAAAAAGGAAGTACAATAAAACAGTTGTAAATACAGCATATAAGATACTACTTTCCTTGCTTTGTTCTTTATTCAAACCTTTCACTTTCGAGTTATAAAAACCTTTTGAAATCATCATGAATTCAGCTAACAAAGGTGAATGAACCTACCTCGCTCAAATGTTAACTAAACGACCTTTTAAAAATTACCACGCACTCTTTGTTGCTAGGCAAGGCTGAAGTGTTAAAAAGCTCTGGTTTGCATCAGCATCCCAAGGCCAAATACCACTAGTAGTAGGGTACACCAACTGTAATGCTTCAAATTTGTCATTATTATACCAACAAGCTGAAAGCATAAACTCTTGTTTATTTTCTTGTGATACCTCACAGAAAGTAACATCAAAACCTTCTAAGAACCCCTCATAGAATTCACCAATTGAGAATTTCTCACCATTTTTTAAACGTCCTGCATAATTATTTGCTATTGAGTGGGCTAGTTTGCTGTTTAAACCGAGTATAATAAGTTCGGGTGCATCATATGTTTTACTGATACCTGTTGAATATGTAAAGTTGGGGCTCTCACCTTCAGGATCAAAAACTGATGTTACATAACACCCATATTGCTCAATGACTTGTAGGATTTTTTTCTCTGCTTCATTCATAGTTTAAACTAACTCCTTATTCATAAAGCATTATTTAACGTAACAGCTGCTTCGTATTTATAACATCAATCAACTGTCGCTATTCTCTATTAGTCTTTACATTCAAAACCTTTAGAGTCGACTTTAGCGATGTTGTCTTTATTACCACACTCTTTAATTGCCATCTCTGTGTGATTGTGCTCATTGTATTGTTTAGCAATTGCGCCAAGGCTTAGCACAATTACTACAGCTATCACTATTTTTTTAATTTTAGACATAAACATTCCTTTGAAAATAAACTATTTAAATACAACCAGTTGCGCTTGCTATTTTTGATAAAACTAAATCATATTGAAACCGATTTAACCATTCAGAAATGCAGCAAAATATTTTACAGTTCTGTTTAACTACCGACAACGAACCATAACCTTACCTTTTAACCCTCACAACAATGTTTTTTAGGAGTAATTTAATTTATATCATGCAAAATCTGCTATGGTTTCCTCGGCGGTGGGATAACTTCAGGAGGGCTTTCAACGAATAATAAATCATTGATATTTAGCTTTACTCTATTACCGCCACACATCACAAGGCCACCATCTTTGGTTGTTGAGTAATTTAAATAAATCTCGAAAGTGTTTACCAAGTTAGGGTTAATAACGATGTAAGTTTCTTTAAAATCTGGGTAAATGTGAGCATCTTCAAATTTTAAGCTAACACTTTGCTCGTTCTCTTTGTACAAATTAATCTCTGTTAAAAAAAGATCACCATTTTTCTTAGGAACAAAAATTTCGTAAAGCCTTAGGTTATTTTGCTCATTCCTTTCATCTGATTTTGCAAATGGTACTTTTTCAGCTTGCTCAGTATTTCCCATTGCTTGAGATGTAAAAGATATAAAAATGAATAAACACACCGCGAATAGTTGTTTCATTGGCTTCCTTGTTGTTATGACTTTCCAAACACAATATGAACCCATAAAGGGCTTAGTAGAGGGTTCATGCTATTGCATATTTAGTCCTTTGAGAATTGATACGTGACATTTTGGCTCATCAACTATTAACGAAAAGACTAAAACAATGAGACCAGTCGTTACTCTTACCCCTAAACTTAATCAATAAGCGCCATCGAATTTAAATTGAAGTTATAAATAGAAAATGACTCACCTTCTTCTTTTAATGTGACGGTTATTTGTGCGTCTCCATTAGTGTATGAAGCTGGAATTAAATAAGTAACATAAGTACCAGAACCACCTCCGGTAACAGCTTTAGAGCTAACATTTATAAATTCAAATTCACCTAGTTCTTTTAATTCGCCCAACTTTGAGAATGCACGCATGATTTTAGAAATATCTTCATCTGTCGCATTTTCAATTGATGATGGGGTCATATAGTTTTTGAGAGTCTGAGGGTCCCATTTAGAGATATCTGTAATTGCTGAATTTAGGTAAGGAATAGCAGTTGCTTTGTAAGCAGAGGATTTATTCGCAGTCCAAATTGCTAAAAGTACAAATAAGCTAATTAACACTAAAAATGTTATACCAATTCCTTTAAGTATCTTTTTAACCATGATTTTTATTATTTTCCTTGATTTAATCACTTACGAATTTATCAGCTTTAAATGTCTTATGGTAGTACCCAATGTGACCCAATTTGAGTAGAAATTTTTAAACACTAATTTTAGTTGCTTGTATCATGGCCAAAATGCCCGTTCTTTCGCTCTTAACCTCAACTAGCCCATACTTTAAGCAAATCCACTCAATCAGTTCTCAACTTATTTTTGCTCACCACCTATTAATGCTACTAAGCAAAAATATATCCACCGCAAACTAACTCAAAGCTAAGATTTATTTGGTACAATCAGCCTTTGATATGGCTAACAGATAGGTTTTCCTTAATGCATCCGCGAAATCGCCACTTAAATGGCTACGACTTTACTTTGCTATGCAAAGATACTCCTGCCCTAACACCTTATATAACGCAAACACCAGCGGGCACTGATACCATTGATTTCACCAATGCATTAGCGGTTAAAACCCTCAACCAAGCGTTATTAAAAAGCCATTATAAAATCGATTTTTGGGATTTGCCCGACAACTACCTTTGCCCACCGGTTCCTGGCAGAGTGGATTACATTCATCACTTGGCCGATTTATTAGCAAGCGATAACCAAGGTTATATTCCGACGGGTAAGCAAGTAAAAGTGCTTGATGTAGGCACAGGTGCAAATGTGATTTACCCGCTTACTGGTAATCACGAATATGGCTGGCACTTCACGGGCTCCGATATTGATGCCTTGTCTGTTAAAATTGCTAAACAAATTGTGCAATTCAACCGCCTCAAAATTAATGTTAAGCAGCAAAACAACGCCGATAAAATGTTTACGGGCGTGATATCGAATAAAGATGTTTTTCACCTAACTTTATGCAACCCACCGTTTCATGCCAGCGAGCAACAGGCCAAAGCAGGTACTGAGCGTAAATGGAAAAACCTAAACAAAGCGCCACAAAAAGCGCTTAATTTTGGTGGCCGTCAAAACGAGCTTTGGTGTGAAGGCGGTGAGCGCGAATTTATCAGTAAAATGTGTATTGAGAGCCAAGAGTTTGCAGAGCAATGTATTTGGTTTACATCACTTGTTTCTAAGTCTGACACTTTACCGCATGTAAAAAAGCTACTTAGCACACTTGATGTGAAAGAAGTAAAAGTTATAAAAATGGCACAAGGCCAAAAAATGAGTCGCTTTATTGCTTGGAGCTATTTTGACCAAGCCGACCGCGAAGCCATTCTTAACGAACTAGTATAAGGATAATAAGATGATCGACTTTCGTTCAGACACAGTTACAAAACCAACAGCAGCTATGCGCGCGGTCATGAATGACGCCCAAGTAGGCGACGATGTTTATGGTGACGACCCAAGCGTTAATCAGCTTGAACAATATGCTGTTGAGCGCCATGGCTTCGAAAGTGCTCTTTATTGTAGCTCTGGCACGCAAGCCAATTTACTAGCATTAATGGCACACTGTGAACGTGGCGATGAATATATTTGTGGTCAACAAGCACATAACTACAAATTTGAGGGTGGCGGTGCCGCTGTATTAGGTTCTATTCAACCGCAACCAATTGAAAATAATGCCGATGGCAGCATAGATTTAAACAAAGTTGTGGCTGCAATTAAAGCTGATGACTTTCACTTTGCTAAAACCAAACTACTTAGCTTAGAAAACACCATTGGTGGCAAAGTTCTCCCGCTAAGTTATCTAAAAGAAGCCAGAGAGTGTGTTAATAAACATAACCTTGCTCTGCACTTAGACGGTGCCCGCGTGTATAACGCGGCGGTTAAGTTAGGTGTTGATATCACTGAGATCACCCAATATTTTGATTCAGTGTCTATTTGCTTATCAAAAGGACTCGGTGCGCCTGTTGGCTCACTATTATTAGGTAGCAAAGCACTGATTGATAAAGCACGCCGCTGGCGTAAAGTACTCGGTGGTGGTATGCGCCAAGCGGGTATGCTGGCAGCTGCTGGCCAGTTTGCACTTGAGCATCACGTAGCAAGGCTTGCTGAAGATCACGATAACGCGGCGTATTTAGCAGAGCAGTTAAACACGTTAACTGGTTTTGATACGTCAACTTTTCAAATCGATACCAACATTGTTTACGCAAATTTTGCCGAACATATCGATTTAAAAGCAGTGGCACATGCGTTAAAAGAGCAAAACATGCTGTTTTCACCGGGTAAACCACTGCGCTTAGTGACCCATTTAGGCGTCACTAAGCAAGATATTGATAGCTTTATCTCGGCATTAGCGGCCGAGATTTAACGATTCTTTATAATGTTTGCGGCACACCGATACATATCGGTCGTTGCCGCCAATTTCTACCTGATTACCGTCTGCAATCGCATTGCCATGCTCATCAGTACGCAGTACATGGTTAGCTTTACGACCGCAATGACACACTGTTTTCAACTCAATTAGTTTGTCTGCCCAGGCAAGTAGATATTGTGAACCACTAAATAACTCGCCTCTAAAATCGTTACGTAAGCCATAACACAGCACCGGAATACCAAGCTCATCAACCACATCTGTTAATTGCATTACTTGGTCTTTCGATAAAAACTGACACTCATCAACTAAAATACAATGGCGCTTTTGCTCTTCATTTAATGATTTGATTAGCTCAAATACATCTTTATCTGCATCAAAAATATGCGCATCAGCCTGTAAACCAATACGTGAAGACACCTTGCCAACACCTGCTCTATCATCAATAGCCGCTGTTAAAATAACCGGTTCCATACCACGTTCGCGGTAGTTAAATGCAGATTGTAAAAGTGTGGTAGATTTGCCTGCATTCATTGCAGAATAATAAAAGTACAGCTGTGCCATGATGTTGTCCAAAATTTTAAGTCGCAATATGCTACCTTAATCGCGCGACAACATCATCTATTACCTTACTCTTATTATCTCAATCGTTGTCCCAGTAAAATTGCTGTTTTATAACAAGCCTTCGTGTTTCAGTAACCACTCTTTTCTTTCAAGGCCACCTGCATAGCCTGTGAGTTTACCGTTTGCGCCAATAACCCGGTGGCAAGGCACAATAATGCTAATCGGGTTTTTACCATTTGCAGCGCCTACTGCACGCACCGCTTTTGGGTTATTAATGGCAAGTGCAATATCTTGGTAGCTTTTGCTTTGGCCAAACTCAACATCCATCAGCGCACGCCAAACTTGCTTTTGAAAGTGAGTACCTTGGGTATCAAGGGGAACAGTAAAATGCGTACGCTCACCGTTAAAGTATTCATTAAGCTCACTTATACATATTAAAATGGGTGTAAGGGTGTGCTCATCAACAACTTCTGTTTGCATCGCAATCACCGGGTAAAAGCCAACGTAACTTACGCCTTTTGATGTACTTTGAATGGTAATATCGCCAATGGGACTTGGCATAATAACTTGTTGCATACTCATAATTGTTGCCATAGTTGAAAAGTTAAATAAGAGCGAAATGGCGCGCAGTGCTCGCTATTAAATTCGCTGATTCCAGCGAGGGCTTTTTTAACCCCTAAGTCGCCTGCCAATAAAATATCAGGGTGGCTTTGACCACGTAGCTTGGCGTAATTAACTGTCCACGGGCCAATGCCTTTAAGCTCTAACCAATTATCAAGCTCTTGATTATCTGGGTTTTGCTGACAATAAGCACTTAAACGCCGTAGCGCATCTTTACGTGATTGTGGCATTTTAAAAAAATCGAGTTCAGAATTGGCAACCCATTCAGGGCTTGGAAAATAGTGGTTATTACTTTGCTGATTAAACTCACTTACAAGCTGTGTAACGAGATTGTGAGCCGAAGTAACACTCACTTGCTGACCAAGTACCGCACGAATACCTGCTTCATATTCAGACCAAATTCCCGGCAAACGCAGCCCAACACAAAGCGGCATTGCGCCTTTTAGCTCTGCATGTAAATGTTGTTCAATAGTGTGCGTGTCGGCGTCTAAATCAAGCACACGGCGAATGTTATGGATCACTTGCTGTAAATAGCGAGTGTTATCAATATCAATAACCACTTTAAAATGATTTTTATGCTCAACAAAATGTGCTGTGAATTGCCCTTCGCAATATTTGTCTTTAAAAGTGCGACCATAGCTCGTTGCGCTCAACCATTCTAGGCCACTAATTAAACGGCGCTTCAAAAAGTCATGGAGTGCTTGCCAGTTATAAGGCGGCCTAAATGCCAGTGTTAGAGTTAATGTTGAGGCTGGTTTTTTATCTGTCTTGCGTAACTTTGAAGGAGCGATATTTAACTGCTTTAAAAAAGCATCATTAAAACGACGTATACTATTAAAACCAGAAGCAAATGCGATATCTGCCACCGATAAATCTGTTTCTTGTAAAAGCTGCTTGGCAAAATTGCACTGGTTAAATAATCGATATTGGGTGATCGACAGTCCAAAATGTTGATTAAACAAACGGCGTAAATAGCGGCTCGACACCCCTAGCCTGTCTGCTAAAACCTCACAGTCGTAGGCCTCGCCTTTATCAATCAGTTGTTTGGCGCGTAATGCGGTTGTTTTAGTACCTAGCCAAGCAGGGCTATTCGGTGCACTATCTGGGCGGCAGCGAATACATGGCCGAAAACCATCTTGCGCAGCCAAGTGGGCGTATTGGTAATATTCCACGTTCTTTTCTTGTGCTGTTGGTGCGGGGCAAATGGGTCTGCAATAAATGCCAGTACTTTTTACCGCCACAAAAAACACACCATCAAAGCGTGGGTCGCGGCTTTGCCTTGCAGTTTGCCATTGTTGGCTAGTCATAATTCTTCTCGTTACACGCTAATACCGTTAGCTTAACTGAATATTATTTTTTGACTAGCCAGTTTCGGACCTTAACTATTTAAACAGCTATTTAACTGCGGCTAAATATCGGCGCTCAACTTCCGGCCAATTGATCACTTCGTAAAATGCCGCAATATATTCAGGGCGACGATTTTGATACTTCAAGTAATATGCATGCTCCCACACATCAAGCCCTAAAATAGGCGTATGATTATGCATTAATGGGCTATCTTGATTGAGGCTACTTTCAACAATCAATTGGTTATTTTCATCAACACATAACCAAGCCCAGCCACTGCCAAAGCGGCTTACCCCGGCATTAGTAAATTGCTCTTTAAATGCGTCAAAGCTGCCAAATGTATCAACTATTGCAGTGTTTAACTCTGCACTTGGCGCGCCGCCGCCATTAGGTGACATAACTTGCCAAAATAATGAGTGATTATGATGGCCACCCACATGCTCTTGTACTGCTTTTTGTAAAGACTCAGGCATTGATGAAATAGTGCGTAGTAATGTTTCAGCATCTTGCTCAGAGTAATGGCTACCCTCTAGTGCAGCATTCGCTTTATTGATATAGGTTTGATGATGCAAGGTGTGATGTATTTCCATGGTTTTCGCATCAATGTGCGGTTCAAGTGCATCATAGTCATAAGCTAAATCGGGTAATGTAAAAGGCATACTGATTCCTTATCGTTAATGTAATAACTGAGTTTTATGGGGATAGTCAGCTAATAGCTGGTTGATTCGGTTAATTAGTGTTGGAAATGCCGATGCCATGCTCGCAAACTTAACCAGCTCATAATAGGTTTTATGATGATGGTGCAGCACCAAGGTGCGAACTTGCTGCTCTGGGTGATTTAATAGCACGCTTAATCGTTGATGAGCATGACAAAGCCAGGTGCAGGCTTTATCGGGTTTTTGCATGACTTTAAAGGTGTCGGCAAGATTCAAAGTGGCAACAACAAATGCTGCAATACAATGCTCTAACGAGCGAGTTACCGACTGGTTGATTGGAATATTAGAAAACTGTGCAAGTAGTGTTTCGGCACAGCTACTCGCAACGGTGTAATGATCACGCGCAGTAATAAGCTCGCCAGATTCAAATGCTAAGTTGCCTTGATAAATTGCACTTTGCCAAGGGGCAAGCGCGTCATCAATGGCGTTCGAAGTTAACGGTGTGTGGCGTGTTGTTTGAGTCATAAAAATCACCTGCACTTATACCAATCATTCTATGTGTATTTAAACTACACACAGAAAAGATCAAATGCAAATGATTTTTATTTATGTTGTTATTTGTTACTTTAAGCTATATCAACATTACTTATTGATGCGCAAAGTCGATAAGCTCTTGGCCTGTCAGGCGGTAAATAATCCATTCGTTTTGCGGTTTAGCACCTATGCTGTCGTAAAAATCAATGGCTGGTTTATTCCAATCTAGTACCACCCACTCAAAACGACCACAGTCTTTTTCGAGTGCTTGCTTAGCGAGATATTGCATAATTTGCTTACCAGCACCTTTACCTCGGCTATCTGCACTGACGTAAAGATCTTCTAAATACAAACCATTTTTACCAAGCCAGGTTGAGTAATTATAAAAATACACAGCAAAGCCAATTGGTGTATCGCCCTCTAAACAAATGACACTATGCGCCGTTGCACCTTCACTGAACAACGTTTTTAAAATAGCTTGCTCGTCTGTTTTAACTGCGTCGGGTTCTTTTTCGTAAATAGCAAGTTCGGTAATAAAATGTAGGATTGTTGCAGCATCACTCGCGACTGCCGGACGAATTGTAATTGCGTTACTCACTCTGTATTCCTTTTTTACATCATTATTGTAACGCCCAGTTTATAAGGGCTTTAGCATAGTGTAAACGCCCTTTACAGAAATACACGGCATTAAAAAGGGGCTACTAAAAGTTAGCCCCATTATGCTTTATTTACTCATCGACTTATAAAGTACCGGAAGTACAAATAAAGTTAAGAAGGTTGCACTGACCAAGCCGCCAACAATAACCGTTGCAAGGGGCTTTTGTATTTCGGCTCCTATTCCTGTGCTTAGGAGCATTGGAATTAGTCCAAGCATTGAGGTAAGCGCGGTCATCAGTACGGGTCTTAGCCGTGAAACAGCGCCTTCAAATACTGCTTTATCTTTGCTATCTCCTGCACTAATCCTTTGATTAATGCTTTCGACCATCACCACACCATTCAAGACCGCCACGCCAAATAGCGTGATAAATCCTACTGAACTAGGTACAGATAAGTATTGCCCAGATACATATAATGCAATCACCCCACCAATTACAGCCAAGGGAACATTGACAAGAATAAGCACCACTTGCGATAGGTTACTAAAAGCAAAATAAAGCAATAACGCAATCAGTAATAAGGCCACTGGCACTACTATCATAAGTCGCTGTTGTGCCCGTTGTTGGTTTTCGAACTGACCGCCAATCACCACACTGTAACCACTAGGTAGCTGCATTTTATCGGCAATGGCAGCGCGTATATCTGCAACTACAGAGCCCATATCTCGCCCCTGCACATTCGCTTGAATAACCACCCGCCTTTGAACATCATCACGACGAACTTGCGCAGCGCCAGACTCAATTTGTACATCGGCTACATCCCCCACCCTTACAATGGCACCCGTTGGGGTTTGCAGTCGAAGATCAGCAATCACATTTGGGTTTTGCCGAAAGCTTTTTGCTATACGCACATAAATATCATAGCGCTCATTAGCATTAATGATTTGCCCTGCAGATTGCCCGCCAATACCGTGCTGAACTACATCCATTAAATCAGCCACCGATAAGCCAAAGCGCGACAATGCTAAACGGTTAGGTTTAACTATCAGCTGTGCTTCACCGCCTATTTGCTCCATCGCGACATCTTTAGCACCAGGTATTTGCTGAACTAACTGCTCAATTTTTTGGCCTTTTTCAGTTAAAACGCCTAGGTCACTACCAAATAATTTTATTGCCAATTGCGCTTTAACACCGGATAAAAGCTCATCTACTCGCGTTGCTATAGGCTGTGAAAAGTTAAACAAAAGCCCAGGGAACTGCTCAAGCTTGGCTTCCATTAGTTGCTGTAATTCGACCCGCGTTTTCGCGTTTACCCATTGCTCATGAGGTTTTAAGCCTAAATAGATTTCAATGTTGTTAACTGGTTCAGGATCTCCCCCCACTTCAGCCCTACCGATTCGGCTAAGCGCATATTCTACCTCACTAAATTCAAGCAACATGGCTTCAAGCTTTGGTGCCACTGAGATTGCCGTATCGAGACTTGCTGATGGAGCAAGTGTCACACGTAGGTTAATAGTGCCTTCTTCAAGCTCTGGCACAAATTCAGTACCCAGCCTAGGTAACATAACGGCCGCTACAATCAACAATAACCCTGCTATAGCTAAAACGCTGCGTTTGGCCTGCAATGCTTTTTGTAAAGCCCGTTGATAAAGCATATCGATAGGTTTTAACAAAATACTTTGCTTTACTGTCACGCCCTTGGCAAATAAGTACACGCACAGAGCAGGCACCACAACCAAGGCAACGATCACAGCGCTAATAATCGCAAGCATAATACTCACTGCCATTGGCTGAAATAACTTCGCCTCAACGCCTTCAAAGCTAAACAGCGGTAAAAATACCGTTAGAATAATCAAAGAGGCAAAAAAGATAGGCCGTGCCACTTCTTTTGCAGCAATAGCCACCAGCTGCGAAGAAGGCTTATGTTGATTATGCTTAAGCCCTAGGTGCCTAAATACATTCTCAACCATCACAACTGAGCCATCTACCAGCATACCAATGGCAACAGCAATCCCACCCAACGACATTAAGTTTGCCGACAAGCCAAGCCATGCCATTACACTCAGTGCTAAACCAATCGAAATAGGGATCGACAACAACACCAAAAATGTTGCTCTTAAATCTAACAAAAATAGCGCTAATACAATGATAATAAACACAAAAGCTAAAAGCAGTGCGTCAATAACCGTTTGTACCGCTTGGCTAATAAGTTCTGCTTGGTCGTAAATGGCTTTAAATTCAACCCCTTTTGGCAGTGCTTGATTTATCATCTCAATACGCGCGTTAATGCCATCAATCGTTTGCTTGGTATTTGCCCCCATTCGCTTGAGCACGATACCAGTCACCACTTCACCACGATTGACTATTTCGCCTTGTTCATTGCGTTTAGACAAGGTGACGGCACCTTGGCGAATTTCACTGCCAAGCTCAACATTCGCAACATCGGCCACTTTAACGACTGTACCATCAATGGTTTTGATAGGCGTTTGCGCAATCTCAGCAAGCCCTTTGTCGCCTGGGGTAAACCAACCTGTACCACGAATAACAAGCTGCTCTTGGCCACGGTTCATGTACCAGCCACCCACATTACTGTTGTTAGCATCTAGAGCGTCACTAACATCTTGCTGTGTTAAGTCATAAGCAAGTAACTTATTGGGGTTTATGTTCACTTGATACTGCTTAACCTCACCGCCAAAAGACAGAATATCGGTCACCCCATCAATGGGTAATATAAGTAATTTAACCACCCAATCATTTAAGCTACGCAGTGCCATGCTATCTATGTTGGCATCAGGTTTTGCTTCAAGTAAATACTGGTAGACTTGTCCAAGCCCTGATGTATTCGGGCCCATGGTTGGCATACCCACACCAGCTGGGATCAACTCTTTAGCAGACTGCAAACGCTCAAAAACCAGTTGCCTAGCAAAGTAAATATCAACACCTTCTTTAAATACCACAGTGACACCCGATAACCCCGTTTTAGAAATAGAACGCACCTGCTCTACATCGGGAAGTGCATACATCACTGCTTCTATCGGGTATGTGATCAGTTGCTCTACTTCTTCAGCCGCAAGCCCTGGTGCTTCGGTATTCACCGCAACTTGCACATTCGTCACATCAGGAAAGGCATCTAAATTAAGTTTTGGGATCATAAATGCACTCACTGCAATCGCTGCAAGTAAGGCCAATACCACCAGTAGACGGTTCTTTATCACCGCCTCAATTAATAAATTAAACATGCGTCACCTCTAGTGGTTATGCGGATCAAATCCGCCTTTAGCTAGCTGTGATGCAATAAAAAATGCACCTTGGGTGACAACTTCAAGCCCGGCTTTAATACCTAATACTTCACGATAATCACCAAAACTTCTGCCAAGGGTTACTTCTTGGGCAGCAAAGCCGCCATCGTCATCAACGACAAATAACTGCCAGTCACCATCTGCACTGCGTGTTAATGCATTTTCAGGTACGGCAAGTACCACTTGATCGGTTTCAAAATGAAAGTACACATCGGCAAACATGCCGGGGTGCAAACTATGCTGCGTGTTTTTTACCTCGAGCCTAACAGTTCGTGAGCGTGTTTGTTTATCAATCGTATGTGCTTCTTGAATAACCCTTGCTTGATAACGATTGCCGTTAACTTCTAACAGCGCCGTAGAACCATTACTGATAGTACGGTCTTGATTAGCTGAAAGCTGAGCAGCAACCCAAAGTGCAGATTCATCGGCTATTAGCATCAGCTCAATCCCCGAATCAACTCGCTGACCTTGGGCAAAGTTATCGGTTAAAACAGCTCCCGATGTTTGTGCAAACAGGGTGTATTCACCGAGTTTTTCTGGGCTTATGGTGAGTGTTTTTGCAATAGCTTGTTTTGATAAGCCAAAGGCAACTAACCGGCTATAAGCCACTTCATACTCGGCTTTGGCAGTTAAGATTTGCTTTTCGCTGACTGTGCCCGGGGTCATTTTAGTAACGCGTTGCCACTCGGCTTCTGCTAATCTAAATTCTGTTTGCTGGCTGGCCACTTCGCCACTAAATAAAGTAACTAAAGAGTCTCCTTTATTTACATGCTGTCCTAATAAGGCATGGCGTTTTACAACGATAGAATCAACACGCGGTGACACCACATAACTGGCATAGCCATTGGCTTTAATTTCGCCCGGTGCATACAAGGTTTGCTTGTGTTTTTTCAGTACAAGGCGCTCAACCTTGATATTAGCGAGTTGCTGTTGCTGCTCAGTTAAACTGACTTCATTAGCATGTTCAGCTTGCTCATTTTCTTGATGGTTATGCGCTTGCTCTGTCGCATAAATATTTGTCACAGCCATATAGCATACGCACAGCAATGCGTAACGCATAAAATTTCTTAAATACATATAGTGTCTCTTACTTAAAATGGGCTAAGCCCAAATAAAATCTAAAAAGGGTTTTGGATTAAGTAAGAGCTAAAATAGGTGGGCGATGAAGCGGTGCTAAGTCAGCCGATTTGAAGTTGAAATCAAGAGATTCAATTTTAGTGAAATAGACATCTGTAGGTTCAGACAATTGCAGCGAATCGACAAACGCTGGGCTGTGACAAACATGACAATGGCCTTTCTCGGCTGAGTCAGACAACTGTTTGCTAAGCTCGGCATGTTCTGATTGATGTAACAGGTGGTCGCCATTGGCTGCACAATGGGCTTCAAGGTCAATTTCTTCTGATAGCAGTACCGAGGTGTGATTAAACGCAGCATTATGATCGGCCACATCAAAGCTATCCAGCAAGGGCTGGAGCAATAATACGCTTATCAAAATAATAAATGCAGCTTTCACATTGAGCCTAAAAATTAGAACTAAAAATTGGTACAACGGCGCTAAATTAACAAATCCACCCGCATTTGAACAGTAAATTATAATCCGCACACGAACAAATCATTACAAACATTTCAATACCACGGCACGCATGGTATAAAAATAAAGCAAATCAATAACTCGGTATTTTTATGGGACACGGACACCACCATCATCATCACGATACAAATAACCAAAGCACCCGCCAACTCATGCTGGCAGTTGCAATCAATGTGTTATTAACTGTCGCTCAGGTGATTGGCGGCCTTGTTTCTGGCAGCTTATCGTTAATTGCTGATGCACTGCATAATTTAAGTGATGCCTCGTCGTTATTCATTGCCCTAATTGCCCGAAAAATTGGCGCCAAACCTGCCAACGATCGTTATCAATACGGCTACAAACGCGCTGAAATTTTAGCAACCCTATTTAACAGCTTAAGTTTAATTGTGATTGGTGGTTACCTAATTGTTGAAGCCATCTCCAACTACTTAAACCCTGAGCCCATTGATGGCTGGATAATCATTTGGGTTGCTGGGTTTGCACTGGTTGTTGACCTAGTCACCGCCCTTTTAACTTACAAAGCAGGCGCAAAAGACAGTATGAATATTCGTGCTGCGTTTATACATAATGTGTCTGATGCATTAGCTTCTGTGGTGGTGATAATAGCAGGTACCTTAATCATTCTTTATCAATGGTATATTGTTGATTTAATTGCCACTATGCTGATTTCTGTGTATGTCATTTACCATGGTGTTTTGTTGTTAATGGCGAGCAGTAAAATTTTGATGCAGGCAGCCCCTGATAATTTTGCTTTAACAGATGCTATTAATGAGCTTAAAGCCCAATTTGCAATCACTGATGTTGATTACCTCAAAACATGGCAGGTAGATGATCATCACGTTCATTGCGAGCTCAAGTTTAGTGCCAAACACAACATCAATAACGATGAAATACGTCACTTTTTGCATGATAACTTTGCAATTGAAAGCTGCACCATTGAACAAGTTTTAGTGTAAATGTTACGCGTTATCATTTACCATTCAGTTTTCTTTTTAACAGCAAACTGAAGGAACAAACCTTGTTGAAGTTGTGGTTACGTCGTACGCATTTCTTGCTTGCCTTAGTAAGCGGTTTATTTTTGATTTGTTTAAGTTTGACCGGTGCGTTGCTTATTTACGCAAAAGACATTCAATACCTTACTCAAAGCGATAAATGGACTGTAACGCCAGCGGCTTCAACACTTGATTTTGATGACCTCATAAAACATGTTTCAGCTTCAACCAAACAACCAGTTACCCTGTTGATGCCTGAGGAGCGAAGTGATCTTGCTTGGCAATTACAATTGGCAAACAACCTCTATGTAAGTGTTAATCCATACAGTGGTCAAGTGTTACATGAGTACGATTACTACACTACGATTTATGGCTTTACCATGGCTTTGCACCGCTGGCTACTTTATGAAGATGGCGATAAAAACCGCCCCCTAAGAAACTGGGTATCGGTGTGTGCGCTCATTCTTATTATTGAAATTCTGCTCGGCTTTTATATTTGGGTTAAACCAAAAAATCGCATGAAGCGCTTGGCTATTAAGCGTAAAGCTAAATTTAGAGTGTTGATGTATCAGCTACATACCGTTCTGGGTGTGTACTTTTTAATTCCACTCATTTTAATTGCTTACACAGGTATGGCGTTTAACTGGAAACCACAAACCAAAGCCGTATTAGAATTTGTGATGCAAGGCACAGTTGAAGATAGACCAAAACCGCCAGCCGTTATTCCCCCTTTAGCGGATACGCCTTTTCAAGTGCAAAAAGCGTTTGATAACGCACAAACTGTATTTCCTAAGGGTAAGTTATTTAGAATTTATTTACCGAAAAAGTCAACTGATAACATTGGTTTTAGAATAGAGAACCCGGGTGAAAGCCATGCCTATAGTTGGGTATGGGCAAACCCATATTCAGCAGATATTGTTGCAAGCTATGATGCCAGCCAAAGCTCTTGGACCACGCAAACATGGAACTTTAAATATAAGTTTCATATTGGTGATTTTGCAGGCCCTATAGTGCAACTACTGTGGTTACTATTTGCTTTGTCACCGTTATTTTTCACGATTTCAGGTGTTTACTTTTGGTACAAACGGCACTACAAATAAACGACTTTTACTAAACATACCATTCGCCATGAATATTGAGCTCAAAAATGCCTTTAACGCCGAAATGATATTGGCTAAAACTAGTTATAAGAAAGAAGATTACACAACCGCTTTTTATCACTTAGAGCGGGCTCATATTCTGGGTCAAAGCTATATCATTGCGCATACTTACTCTCATTGGTGGATGTGTAAAATTGGTTTTAAAACCCATAATGCCAAGGAAATAATTGGTCAGTTTGCTCGCATGGCAGCTTCAATTGTATTTTCGCGTGTTTGGGTCCCACTCGGTAATACCGGCGGCACTAATGTTAGCCCTTTCAAACCAATGCCTATTCCAGACGACTTAAAACGTTTTTTAAACTAGCGCCAGCTAATACCAACCCGCAATAATACTTAATCATTTTGAGGGATTAAAACTGTCGCTAACTGCGTTAAAAATTTCTCATTTAGAACAACGGATTGGTATAAAAACACAGCTACTGTCCTGCTAATCCTAATAGCTATTTGCTTAATAACTAATTTAAATAAGTAGGTACAAAACAATACAATAATTTATTGCAAATAATTATCATTAGCCTTGCCTTTACACTTCTTTACATTTAGACTGCCGCACAATCACATAATAAATACCGATTTAACAAGGATAAACATGTTAAAAACTTCACTGACTCTGGTCGCTCTTGCAATTAGCAGCCAGGCATTTGCTGATGATGCCATCAATAAAAAACTCACCGCAGAAGAAATGGAACACGTTGTTGTATCAGGCAGCCGTGTATTTGAAAGCATTGATGAAGTACCCGCTTCTGTAACGATTATTAGCCAAAAGCAAATTGAAGAACATTTAAAAGTTAATCCAGAACTACAAAGCTTACTTGCGCAAATGGTACCAGGCCTTGCACCAGATACAGGTAGTTCGAGTAATACAGGTCAGAGTTTACGTGGCCGTGCACCACTTGTGATGATTGATGGTGTGCCACAATCTACACCACTCAGAAACGGCTCTTTGGGAGTTAAAACACTCGACCCAAGTGCCATTGCGCGTATCGAAGTGATCAAAGGTGCTACCTCTGTTTATGGTAATGGTGCATCGGGCGGTATTATTAATTACATCACAAAGCAGGCAACAAGTGATGGTCAGCCAGAAGGTGAGATCAGCCTATCGTCACGTTTTAGTGCAGTTAAGTTAGAAGAAAGCGCCGGTGCGCGAGTCTCTGCTGCGGTTAATGGCCGAGCAGATAAACTCAGCTATTTATTTACCGCAAGTTACGAAGAAAATGGTGTTCAACGTGACGCCGAAGGCGATATTCTTGGCTTACAATATGGTTTATCTGATGCAGTAACAGAAAACTACTTCACCAAGCTTGGTTATGATTTTGACGATGAAAAACAACTGCAATTTAGCTATAACTACTTTAGCTCTCAACAAAAAACCGATTTAGGTGACGTAGTTGGTAACCTAAACGATGGCGAAAAAACGTATGCCATTCATGTACCTAAAGAGCTGCAAAAGCAAGGTAAACCACAAGGCCCAGACGGTAACGAAAACATTACCTTAAAATACACAGACTACGCCCTGTTTACTAATACACAAATGACGCTCGACCTTTACATGCAAGATATCGAGAATGTGTTTTTCTTTTCTACCAACCTAGCTAACCCAGACGAAGGTTACGAAGGCGGCCAATCAATTATTCGCTCTGAAAAGAAAGGGGCACGCGCTACCTTTAATACCCTTGTTGATTTTGACAATGTTGAAGCCACCTTCATTTATGGCCTAGATGCACTGAATGATGTGACTTCTCAGCCACTTGTAGATGGCCGTGTCTGGGTACCAGAAATGGATATGGAAAGCCTTGCTGGCTTTTTACAAACAAAATGGGTAATCGATAATGATTTAGTTATTAAAGCAGGTGTGCGCCAAGAGAGCATTGATTTAACCGTTGATGATTACAATACCTTAAAGCTTTGCCGTTCAGAAACACAGTGCTCTGTGCCACTTAGCGTAAAAGGCGACACCATTGATTACGATGCAACCACCTATAATGTAGGTGTTAAATACAATTTACTTGAGGCTTTCAGCCCATTTGCCAATTATTCACAAGGGTCTGATATCTCAGATATTGGCCGCTTACTACGTTCAGCAACGGTGAATGATATTGGTCTAATTCAAACAGAAGCATCAATCATTGATAACTATGAAATTGGTTTTACCTCACAGTTTGATGACTTACGTTTTGAATTTGCAGCTTACCGCAGTACATCAGAGTTTGGCACCACAAACAGCTTTAATGAAGTAACCGGTGTTTATGAGCCGGTACGTGCACCGCAAGAGATTTGGGGTTACGAAACATTAGTTGATTATAAAATTAACCCAACTCTAAAACTGGTTGCAACTTACAGCTATGTTGAAGGTAAAAACACCGAAGACGACATTTACTTAGGTTCACGCCAAATAAGCCCACCAAAAGGCACTGCTAACTTAAACTGGCAGCCTAATGATGAGTTATCACTTACGGTGAGTTATTTATATGTGGGTTCACGCAAACGCTTTGAACCAAATGCAGACGGCGACTATGTTGGCGACCAAGGGCCAATTAGCAGTTACAACCTATTTAACCTAAGCGGTCGTTATAACTTTAGCGATAACTGGCAAGCGTTTATGGGTGTAGAAAACCTATTTAACAATGATTACTACCCTGCCCGTGCCCAGTCATACACCTACGGTGGCTATAACATTAAAGGTTTAGGTACTACAGTGACACTTGGTGCAACCTATAGTTTCTAAATTAAACTTTGTTTAGAACAACAAGCCCTTCTTAGTAAGGGCTTTTTCATTTAAGAATAGAAACGATAAATTGTTCATTTATCAACCATTAACGCAAACTTAAACGAGAATCACACTCAATAGTAAACAACTGATTTACAAAGGAAAAAGTTTGCAATCTTGTTTTTATATACTACAATTACCGCAACTTGGAATTTGAGGACAGCATTATGAAAGGTAATCAAAAAGTCATAGATAGTTTTAACAAACTACTCGCAAACGAATTAGCTGCTATAGATCAATACTTTATTCATTCTCGTATGTATGACGATTGGGGCCTAAATAAGCTGTATGAACGTCTTAATCACGAAATGGAAGAAGAAAAAGATCACGCTGATTGGTTGATCAAACGTATTCTATTTTTAGAAGGCGTACCAAACATGACTAAGCGTCGTGATCTATTAATTGGCTCAGACGTGAAAAGCATGATGCAAAACGATTTAACACTTGAACTAGAAGTGGTTGATTGTGTTAAAGAAGCAATTGCAATCTGTGAGCAAGAAAAAGACTATCAATCACGCGAAGTGCTTGAAAAGCTATTATTTGATACAGAAGAAGATCATGTTTATTGGTTAGAACAACAGCTTGGTCTAATCGACAAAATTGGTAGCCAAAACTACCATCAATCTCAAATGGGCGAATAGAGGCTAATTGTATGAAAGGCGATAAAAGCGTCATTGCTGCACTTAATAAAGTATTAGCGAATGAATTAGTAGGTATTAACCAATACTTTTTACACGCTCGTATGTTTAAAGATTTTGGCTTTTCTAAATTAGACAAAGCTGATTACAAAGTATCTATTCAAAAAATGAAAAACGCCGACCGTTTAATTGAGCGTATTTTGTTTTTAGAAGGTTTACCAAACCTACAAGATTTAGGTCGCCTACGTATTGGTGAAAACTCTGAAGAAATGATCGAAGCTAACATGAGCTTTGAACTTGATTCTCTGCCTGATCTTAAAGCGGCAATTAAACTTGCTGAAGAGAAAAAAGATTACATCAGCCGTGAAGCGCTAGATAACATCTTAAATGAGCAAGAAGAACAGATTGATTGGCTTGAAACACAGCAGCAGTTAATCAAAACCGCAGGGCTTGAGAATTACCTGCAATCTCAAATGTAATTTGCTAAAACTTAAAAAAGCAGCCTAGGCTGCTTTTTTTATGTTTACGGATATGGCAAGTTACCTTCGAATTTGGCTTTTAAAATTCATCAGTTAGATGGGATTTCATTGCTTCTCGAATACACATGAGACTTCAGGTTTATTCAGCGTGTAAGTAATACTGCCGTTCTCTTTAAAACGCAGATCCTCAGTTGTTGAACCGTTGTCGTCTTCATTATCACAGCGAAAGTAGCGCTTAGTTCTAACAATGCCATTTACAAAGTATTTTAACTTCGAACTGACAACGCAAAAGTTAGGTATCTTCTTTACCTGCGTGCCGTTATGTAAATCACTAAAATCGATTAACGTCCCTAAGCTAAAGCCTTGCGTTGGGTCTTTTATCAATGAAAAAGATGCGCTTTGACAAACCGCATCGCTGCCCTCTTTTGTTTTGTAATCACCTTGTTTGTCTTTTATCAGAGCCAAAAACTGTGTTTTATTGCTCGGCTTTACATCCAGCAGAGCGCTGGCAATTGACGAGGTTGATAGTAAAAAAGCCACTAAACAAAAGTAATATCTCATTGAAAATCCATAAACTTATAGACACTTTACTAGCATAGCATGCTGATTAAGGTTGGTGAATTTATAACGTATTAGTTAATACGATTAAAAAATGCTTTTGGTTCTATTTTATGAACTTTGCATAGGCAACCAACCTGTTTATATGCTATAAATTTTAATGATGATAATTTTTGGAGGGAATCAAATGAAAATAGTCAAACTCATCGCTTTAACCACATTTTTGGCCTTAACCAGTACTCAAAGCCTAGCTGGTGATGACGATTGGAAAACAATCGCAGAGAAAAAGGTCAGCTACAAAAGCGAAACCGATACCGTTAACCCTATCACCAGCAGCCACTACAGCCATATTAAAGTTAAGTGCACCCATGGCACTGTGAATCTTAAGAAAATTAAAGTCGTTATGAACAACGGTGAAGAAAAAGTATTTGATAACCTAGGTGTTTTAACCAAAGGAATGTCATCACGTAGCTTAAATTTGCCAGACAAAAACGACGCTAAACTCGATAAAATCAAACTTGAATATGAATCAGTAGGCAGCACAGCCCTCAGTATGGCAGGCGTAACCGAGAAAGCCGAAGTTGAAATTCTCGCGAAAAAATCCAAGAAAGAAGATTAAAGTTGCGAGATGCGAGATGCGAGATGCGAGATGCGAGATGCGAGTCAGGATGTTAGAGCCTATACAGTTTCACAAGCAGCGGCGTCTTTCCGCCGCGACTATTTAAAAAACAAAGGCGAGAACAAGTTTCACGCCTGCTTTAGAAAACATCAGGCACTAGGGTTTAGGCTCTAGGACGCGATGTAAAATCGCTGCTACTTGTTCGGCGTTAAAACGCCTCCTACAAACTTGTATCTCGCTAACTTTACCCTTTTAACTCGTATCACGCTAACTCTCTCAACGCTTATAAAGCGCTTCAATTGTTGCTGAATCAAGCGAATAGGCATTAATCATATAACCTGCTAACGCGCCTGATGCGTTCTCTGGTATTTCAAGTTTTTGTGATAGCGCATGTAGTGTAAATTGATATCTGTGAGCGCCATGGCCTTCTGGAGGGCAAGCGCCGCCAAAGCCTTTGAAACCGTAATCATTTGTGATCTGCACACTGCCTTTTGGCATTGCGTTCTTCTCTGCACTGCCTGCACCGCTTGCTAAACTTGATACCGACTTAGGGATATTCACAACTTGCCAATGCCACCAGCCACTCCCTGTAGGCGCATCTGGATCATAAACTGTCAATGCGAATGCTTCTGTTCCTTTAGGTGCATTTTGCCAAGCAAGTTGTGGAGAAAGGTTATCGCCATTACAACCAAACCCTTTAAACTCTTGCTCACTCCCCATAAAGTCACCATGGGCAATGTCTTTGCTTGTTAGAGTAAATGTCTCAGCGAATGTGGTGCCAGATAAACATAGCAAAAATAACGGTATAGCAATTTTCAATGTTGATGATTTCATAATATTCTCCGATTAATAAGAATAATCATAATACCTAGCAAAGACAGATCAAATTAGTACCAAAACTGTCAATTATTAGCCTACTTCGCTCATTATTGTTTTACGAAGGGCTGTTGGAGTCGTATTAAACAAAAGTTTAAACTTATCGGTGAATCTAGATTGCGACGAAAAACCACATTGCTGTGCAATGCTGCCAATAGACTGTGAGCTACTTTGAATCAAGTGTAGTCCATGGCTTAAACGCGCGTTATCTTTAATTAATTGAAAACTACTGTCTTCTGCGGTTAACTTTCTTCTGAGTGTCGATTCGCTCATCGCTAACGTAGCTGCAATACTACTTGCATCCCAATCATGCGTTAAATCACCAGCGATGATAGTATGTACTTTATGAGTCAGTGTTGGTGGCTCAATAATTGAACCTAAGTCTTTGAAGCCCTGCGAATATAGTACTTGCAGCAGCTCTTGTCTTCTAATTTGCCATAATTGTGGTGGTGTTACTGCAGCCCATTCAATGAATTGTTTTAAGGTCATTTGAAACAGTGGATCGACTTGCCCAGTGATGAAATTTTTCTTTGTGCTGGCTTGATATTTCAAGCACTCAAAGTCGGTGTAATCAAATTCAATCAATAGCGCAATATAGCCAAAGTTTCGCGGAATGTTACGCATCGCAACCTGTGGTGTATTTGCCATAAAGACAAAATCACCTGCATTGCAGTTAACTTCTTCTGTATCTATTAGCGTTTTGCTGCCAGATAATACAACGACAAGTAATGGGTTTGCGATAGGCACATTAACAATATGTTGTTCATCATTAGCGCAGTAAATCGAAAACGGTAAAGACTGCTCTTGCTTTACTGTGCTTAAACCTATCTCTATCAATTCATTCATAATTTACAGTGTTTTACCATTGCTCTGGGAGGAACGGCTTGAGCCATGATTCTTAGTTATTCGGCGTAAAATCTCCTAGCAACTTTACCCTTGTAACTAGCTAACTTTACTCTTTAATCCCGCTAAAGCACGACCTACAAACGCGTGAAAAAACATTAGGCACTAGGCTCTGGGACACGATGTAAAATCGCTGCTACTTGTTCGGCGTTGAAACGCCTCCTACAACTTATTACTCGCTAACTTTACTCTCGTATCTCGCTAACTTTAATACAATCAAACAAGCATATTGTTTAACATCATTCCTGGCAATAAAAATACCATTGCAAAAGAGAATGAGCCGGTGAGTGCGACTGCAAGACAGCAAAATGCCGTTTGCATTAAAAATACGTTGGGTTTACCAGAGGCACTTTTTTGAAATGACACATAGGCAAGTAACAGATTTTCTTTAATTTTTAGAAAGTAAGAACGCACTCCTCTGATGATAGGCAAGCTGTACATTGCTAAAAAAGCAAATACAACTTCTATTCCACCAAAATGAAATAACAGTGCAATCTCAGGTGAGAACCAACCAACAATAGCTATCAAGCACCAAAATGCAGCTTTTTGATATTTATTTAGTTCGTGCCATTTGATCATCGTCTTCCTTGTATTTCCAATTATATTTAAATTAAGTGAGCAGCTGATATATCTAATTTAGTTATATAAGCTTTGAGCTCTGCAAGCTGAAGTTTTTCGCCTTGGTGAGCATTCATCGCTTTGGCAAAATAGCTGTTGGCTTTCTGCTGATCACCAGCATGCTCATGAATGAGTCCAATTCGAAGATAAGTAAAAGCAAGGTTATTAGGGCCTAACTCTGTTTGCAGCGTTTTAGCGCTATCAAGCTCAAGAATTCTTGCAAGTGCATTTAACGCATAAAGCGCACTATCGCTCGAACCTTTGATGTACTGAGAATGAGCAAGTTCAAGCTCTTTTTTAATAAACTCAGCTGTAATTTCATTTGCGTTTGTAGGCACAGCTAACGAGACTAAAGCAGCTAAGGTTAAAACTTTAAACATATTAAACCTCCTTTTAAAATGTGTTTTACAGATTAATCAAACTCGACCAACTGGTCAAACTTTACTCTAGCATCTCTCTAAATTCTCTTTTAAACGCGCTGAAGCACGACCTACAAACGCGCGAAACAAGTTTCACGCCTACTTTTGAAAACATAAGGTGCTAGGATTTAGGCTCTGGGACGCGATGTAAAATCGAAGCTACTTGTTCGGCGTTGAAACGCCTCCTACAAACTTGTATCTCGCTAACTTTACCCTCGTATCTCGCTAACTTTCCCCTTTAATCGGGCTCAATCACGACCAAAACCAATCAACTTTTTGCCATTTGAACCTTTTTTATGCCATTCGGTTTGCTCTTCGCAGAATATTTGCGCGTCTAATTCCTTACTTGGCTCTTCATTTAAACTGCCTGCAGGCACAAGTAGGTATTTACTGTCTTGTGATTCAAATGGCAGCGCAGAGCCACAGGTTTTACAAAACGCCCTAGATAATGCACGACCAGGGTAATTAAACCGCGTGATGTGATTTTGGCCTTTAACCCATTCGATAGCATCAGGTGAGGTAAACAAATTTGCAGCGTGAGCAGTGCCGGTTAGTTTGCGGCATTGTTCGCAATGACAGAAGAAAAAGCGCCTAAAGTTATCAGCGACTTTAAAACTCACTTCGCCGCAACAGCATCCGCCTGTAAGTAGTCTAGTCATATCTATCTCCTTATTCGCTAAGCTAAAAATTTATTCCCTAAACGATGCGCTATTTAATAATTTTTGGCAATAAAAAAGGCCATGTTGCGGTTACAACATGGCCTTTTTGCATTGACACAACTTAGAAATCTAAGTTTGATAAAACTTCATCATCAACGTTATTAGACAAGGTCACTTTAAGTTTAGGGGTACGCGCCATTTCACGTTTAATCGCAAAATTAGCTTCTTCGTTACGTGCCCAACTACGACGAGCAATACCGTTGTTTACATCAAATAATAGCATAGATTTCAAACGACGCTCGGCAGCTTCACTACCATCTAGTAGCATACCAAAACCACCGTTGATCACTTCGCCCCAGCCAACACCGCCACCATTGTGGATAGATACCCAAGTAGCACCACGGAAACCATCACCAATTACGTTATGAATCGCCATGTCTGCTGTGAAGCGGCTACCATCATAGATGTTTGATGTTTCACGGAAAGGTGAATCAGTACCACTTACGTCATGGTGGTCACGCCCAAGTACAACTGGACCAATTTCACCACGATTAATAGCATCATTAAAGGCTTTAGCGATTTCAGCGCGGCCTTGTGCGTCTGCATAAAGAATACGAGCTTGCGAACCAACAACAAGTTTGTTTTGCTTCGCATCTTTGATCCACGTGATGTTGTCTTGCATTTGCTGTTGGATCTCTTCTGGCGAGTCCGCCATGATTTTATTTAAAACGTCTGCAGCAATCGCATCTGTTTTATCAAGATCTTCTGGTTTACCTGACGTACATACCCAGCGGAACGGGCCAAAACCGTAGTCAAAACACATTGGGCCAAGAATATCTTGTACGTAAGATGGGTATTTAAAATCAATACCATTTTCAGCCATTACATCGCCACCAGCGCGTGATGCTTCTAGCAAGAACGCATTACCGTAATCAAAGAAGTAAGTACCTTTTGCCGTGTGCTTGTTAACAGCATCGGCGTGGCGCTTAAGTGTCGCTTGTACTTTTTCCTTGAATACTTCTGGCTCTTCACGAATTAAACGATTTGACTCTTCATAGCTAATATCAACCGGGTAGTAACCGCCTGACCATGGGTTATGAAGTGAAGTTTGGTCTGAACCTAAGTGAATGAAAATATCTTCAGCTAAGAAGCTTTCCCATACATCAACCACGTTACCGATAAAGGCAATTGAAACCACTTCTTCATTTTGCTGAGCCGTACGTACACGCTCAACTAGCTCTGGCATGTTATCGATAAGCTCATCAACCCAACCTTGTTGATGACGCTTAATAGCTGCCTTAGGGTTAACCTCGGCACATACGGTAATACAGTTAGCAATGTTACCTGCTTTAGGCTGCGCACCACTCATACCGCCTAAACCAGCAGTTAAGAAGATCTTACCTTTTGGTGATTCGCCTTTTTCGAGCACTTTACGGAATGCATTCATTACTGTAATGGTTGTACCGTGAACAATACCTTGTGGGCCAATATACATAAATGAACCCGCAGTCATTTGACCGTATTGAGTTACACCCAGTGCATTGAATTTTTCCCAGTCATCCGGCTTTGAATAGTTCGGGATCATCATACCGTTTGTTACAACCACACGCGGTGCTTCAACTGATGATGGAAATAAGCCCATAGGGTGACCCGAGTACATGTGTAGCGTTTGGTCTTCTTCCATTTCGCTTAGGTACTTCATAGTTAATAAGTACTGCGCCCAGTTTTGGAATACCGCACCGTTACCACCGTAAGTGATTAGCTCTTCAGGATGCTGTGCTACTGCAGGATCAAGGTTATTGTCGATCATTAACATGATAGCGGCAGCTTGTTCGCATTTAGCCGGGTAATCGCTGATTGAGCGCGCTTTAAGCTCATAGTTAGGCTTAAAGCGATACATATAAATACGGCCAAATTGCTTAAGCTCAGCGGCAAATTCAGCGGCTAATTCTTTGTGCCATTCTTTAGGGAAATAACGCAATGCGTTACGAATCGCTAATTGCTTTTCGTCAGCCGATAAAATGTCTTTACGTTTTGGAGCACGGTTTGCATCACTTGGATACGGTTTTGGCTCGGGTAATACGCTCGGGATACCTTGCTTAATTTGTTCTTGAAAAGTCATTATTTGCTCCCTTAGTTAACTTTAAACGCTTGCGATTTAACAAGTTCTACCATGGCATCAATGTCTGGCTTAAGTAAGCGGTCTTCTTCTAGTTTGGTAACTTTGCTACGAATTAGCGCAAAGTTTTCTTCAATGATGTCTGAACACTTGTTAGGACGTCTAAATTCGATTGCTTGCGCTGCATACATCAGCTCAATAGCAAAGATTTTATCAAGATTACCTAAAATCTGGTTTAACTTACGACCAGAGATACTACCCATAGATACGTGATCTTCTTGGCCCATTGATGTTGGTACGCTGTCTGCTGATGGCGGGAAACACAATGATTTATTTTCTGTTACCAGTGCAGCAGTCACATATTGCGGGATCATCATGCCAGAGTTTAAGCCACCCGATGTCGTTAACAAGCGTGGTAAGCCGTGTAAGCCCTCAAGCAATAAGTAACAACGACGATCAGCAATGTTACCAAGCTCTGCCGCTGCGATTGATGCGTAATCTAAAACCATAGCAAGTGGTTGGCCGTGGAAACCACCACCCGAAATAGCTTCTTCTTCACTGATCACAATTGGGTTATCTGTTACAGAGTTCATTTCTGTTTCAGCAAGCTCTTTTAAGTGGTAGTACGCGTTACGTGATGCACCATGAACTTGTGGAATACAACGCAATGAGTAAGGGTCTTGAACACGGTCACAATCAGTGTGTGAAGCCATGTTTTCAGAGCCTGCAAAAAAGCTACGCATGCGCGCTGCAACTTCAACGTTACCTTTAAAAGCACGAATTGCGTGTAACTCTTCACGGAACGGCGATTCGCTACCTTGCATACCTTCAATACTCATAGCACCTGCTACATCAGCAAGGTCTAATAAGTAACGCATTTTAGTAAGCGCAGTAATGGCATGCGATAAAATAAACTGAGTACCGTTAATTAATGCTAGGCCTTCTTTAGCATGTAAATCTAAAGGCGCTAAACCGTGCTCTTTTAATACGTCTGCTGCTGGCTTGATTGTGTCGTTTACCCAAAACTCACCTTCACCTAAAAGAGGTAAGAATAAGTGCGATAACGGTGCTAAGTCGCCCGACGCGCCAACTGAGCCTTGCTCTGGAACAACTGGGATAATATCAAGTTCAATAAACTTAAGCATACGCTCAACAACGGTTAAACGAATACCCGAAAAACCTTGGCTTAATGCGTGTACTTTGGTGATTAGCATCAGCTTTGAAATAGGTTTAGCGATTGGCTCACCCACACCAACAGCGTGTGTGATCAATAAGTTCTTTTGTAATAAGTTAGTTTCTTCTGGAGAAATTTGTGTATCACACAATGGACCAAAGCCCGTATTGATACCATAAATGGCTTTATCTGAGGCAGCCATTTTGTCTACGTTTTGGCGGCTTTTATTAATTTTATCAATTGCTTCTTGGCAAAGCTCTGCCTGTAACGTACCGGCTGCAATAGCATTAACGCTATCTAACGTTAATTGGTCAACACCATACTTAAATGTCATTTTTAACTCCTAAAGAACAGGATTAAGTTTTATTTAGATGGAGTCTAGCTTGCTCTAGTTGTTTTACAAATGCATAATTATCGTTATTCATTCCAGATTTATCGAACTAAAAGAAGAGCTATGCAAGTTCATGACGTAGACCTGCGCTTATTGCGCGTTTTTGTAGCAATTGTTGAGTGTGGTGGGCTTTCAGCCGCAGAGTCACGTTTGAATATTGGCCGCTCCACCATTAGTGCGCATTTATCAGATTTAGAAGTAAGGCTTGGTATTAAATTATGTAAACGTGGCCGCAGTGGTTTTGAAATTACAGACGCTGGCGCCATCACTTATCAGGCATCGATAGAACTGCTTCAGCAATGCGAAGCCTTTGCTAATACCGTAGCCAGCTCTAAAAACGAGTTATCGGGACGTTTAAGTATTGCCATGATAGATACCATGGTCAGCGACCCACGCTGTGCCATTCCCCGCGCGATAGCAAGGTTAAAAGGCAAAGGTAAAAACATTCAGTTCGATATTAATGTATGCGAGGCACGAGAGGTAGAAACCGCAGTAGCCAATGGCCGCTCGTTAGTGGGGATTGGTGTTAGCCGCCATCATATTCGGGGATTAAATTACACCGCCTTACACAACGAAACTAACTTTTTATATTGCGCAGTCGGTCACCCATTATTTGAGTGTGATGACAAACAAATAGATGAACTCATTAAAGAAGCCGAAGTCATTACCAGTAACTACATGCGCGATAAAGAAAGCCGAAACGACGGATTAAACTATCAAAACAGTGCTGTTGCTTATCACGATGAAGGTATTGCACATTTGATTTTATCGGGTGAGTTTATTGGTTATTTACCCGATCACTACGCACAGTTCTGGGTTGATAAAGGAATTTTTAAAGCTATCCAGCCAAACAAATATCACTACGATATTCCCGTGGTATTGATCACCTCAAAAACAAATGCCAGCTCGCCTTTAGCAAATGCCATGATTGATGAAATTAAGCGTTGTTACGCGGTTTAGTTTTAAACTTGTTGATTAAGCTAAAAACAATCAAAATCAGACCTAAAATACCAAGCAATATACGAGCTATATTGCTTTTAAATAGCGCCTGTTCATAACTTTGAATCATCTTACCATTGAGCTTTAATTGATGAACTTTATACGCTTCGGCACTTTTATCATAAGAAGCCAAAATTTGAACGTTATCATTTAAGCCAATTGGTAAGTTAATTGGTCTAAGGAATGTAGTCGTTTTCTCAGTACCAACAACTGTCATAAGTTTACATTTAAATTTGCCACAATTTCTATGTGAATCATAAAAGCGTTGTACTACGCCCTGCTCATCTATTAGTTGCTCTTTTATAGGCAAATCCAAAAAATAGAATGCGGCAATAATCTGTACTAACCCTATAAAAAATAAATAAGAAGATAAAAATTTTTTTTCTTCTTTTTTTGTGAATTGAGTTATTGGTGACTGGTGCGGCGTATTAAGCATTGAGCTGTGGTTCTTTGAGTTCTTTAATTAATACGAGGCTAAAGGCGATCAAAGCAATGTTTGTAGTCACAGGATTAAACGCTTCGATTAAAAGTGCAGGTTGTAAAACAGCAACAAACAGCATTAGCCCAACTAAAGCAGCTATATTGAGAATATTGATTAACATTGAACGATAGAAAATAAAAAACAGCACGGCAAATATAATTTCACCTATGCCAGCAGCTCGGGTAATGAGCGTTGAGATTTCAGCATTAAAGCCAAAACTGGCCGTCATTTTTAGTTCAAGGGGGGCAATGTGAATAAGTTTTGGCATCAGCCCATGATAAAGCCAACTAAAGCTGATAATAAATCGAGCTATTTGAATCGTAGTAAAGTGCTTCATCGGGTAAGTTTAGTCTGTGTGCTCTGATATTCAGAGCACACAGTATAGCTTATAAGCTAGTAGGTTGTCCGAAACGGTTCTCAGCTTCATCACCTGCTAAAAAGCCATTTTCGATTAACGCCCAGATACCACCAATAACTGGAACTAAGCCAATCAGTACCCACCAACCTGATTTATTACGGTCATGCCAGCGCTTTACTTGAACCGCAAGCGAAACCCACATAAGTGGGATATAAAAGATTAGTGTGATCACAGAGATTGCTGTTTCATTACCACCTGTTAATAATGCAACTACGAACATAAAAACAAATGAAGCTACAATAATACCTAAGAAAGAATACCAATAGGTCTTACGAGGAATACGACCTTTAAAAGAAAACAAAATTTCTTTCATGCTTAAAGTGGTTGTTTCTGTTGATGCTGTAGCAAGGTTTGATTCTGGGGCTTGATATACGTTTTCTGACACTGTCATTTCCTTTGATATGTGTTGTAGCAAACAGTTTTAATCTAGTCTGCTGATTTATGTTGTTAATAGTGCTGAATTAAGCATGAATAAGATAACACAAAATGGTTGAATTTGGGTACTAAGAAATTGCTGAAAAACTACGAACAAGTAACCTAAAGACATAAAAAAAGCACCCTTAGGTGCTTTTAATTAACTCGGTTGTTGCCAATATTTGGCGTATAAATTTGGGTAGGTTTGTTTTAAAAACTTAGCTTTATCTTTAAAACGTTTACCTTTTGGTTGCTCAAGGCCTGATGGCACAAAGGGTAATTCGTCATCATTACGTTCTTCGTAAAGCATACCAGCAATTAAATCGTACTCATCTAAATACGGGTAAGGCTGTTCGTTTAAATGATAAACTGGCGTACACTCGGCAATTGAGTCCGGGTTTTCAAGCGCCTTTAAAAAAGCCTGTTCACCACGTGAAATAAGCCAACATAAAAACTCTGAAAAGCCATAATCGTCGTTACAACCAGCCATTACATAAGCGGCACCAAATAAGTCCCAGGTATAGGCTTTACGCATACGTAGGTTAAACTGCTTATCAAATTCCATCAGCTGCTGGTCAGATAAATCAGTCAGCTTTGCTTTTAATGCGTTACAAACAGACTCAGGCTCAGCAGTTTTATCTTCGGCGGTCACAAGTTGCCAAAATTCACTTTCGCTTAAAACACTCATGATAAAATCTCTTTCACGCGCCCTACTTGACCATCATCAAGTTGAACTTTAATACCATGCGGGTGGTTTGGGGATTTAGTTAAAATACGTGAAACCACACCTTGAGTTAACTGACCAGTTCGTTGATCTTGTTTTAAAACAATGTTGACTTCGCAGCCAATTGAAATTTGTGAACGCGTAGGCACTGCCATTGCTATATCTCTTTCAATAATTTTTGCCGATTATAGCCATTTGCAGCTGGCTTACCAAATTAAACCTGTTTGATTGGGCTGTTTTTAAGCAGCTCCTTTGGCAATATCTCATTTAAACGTTCAATGATAGCTTCAGCTTTGCCTTTTATTTGAAAGTCATAACCTTGGCCGTTGCCATCTAATATGACGGCTAAATAGTTATCAGAAACTTTCAGTTGCGTAATACGGCTTAATTCAAGAGTCTCTTCTTTATCGCCATAATAAACCTGCTTAACCGTTAAGCTTGTGTCTGTTGCCGTGAGTGTTTTACTAAGCGCTGATTTGGCAGCAAATTTCTCTGTTGAGCGGTAGGCCTGTACCATAAAACCGATAGCAAATATAAAACCGGTAAAACTTGAAATAGGTAATGAGTCTGATTGCAAGCTGTACACACCTATACAAATAAATAACATAGCAAGGGCTTGATTTAACCTAACCATCTGTTTAGGGGTTAAATTTACGTACATTATTATTCCTTTAAAAACGCAATTGCTTTTGCATTGATAGCTAAATCTATAGCGCTCAATTCTTTGATAATTAAACTGGTAATTAACTGGGTTTGCTCAGCGGCTATCGGCAGCTCTTTACAATAACAACTTACTTTTAGTGATTGCGGTAGCTTTTTTAGATCAGCAGTATGCGTTAACCATGAAAATTCTTGTACTTGCTCTTTTGCTTGTTCGCACGCTTGCGTTAATGCAACTCGAATAGCCTTATCTAGGCGCTTTTCAGTTTTAGTCATGTTCTGCTTGTTGTTTTTTAAATTCTTCGTAGCTGTCTTGCTGGCGCTTTACGCACTCATGGTACTCTTTATCTGCCATATGATTGCATTCACTTAAACGCGCCGATTGAATTTCATGATAACGGGCATCTGAGCTACAAGATGATAAAAGTATTGCAAGGGTCGCAATCACGCCCAATTTTAAGGCATTTAAAAACATTAAATTTCCTTTATGTAGTTATACATTGGTGCTGCGTTTTCCTGTATATTGCGTGGGTTTAAATATTATTACCAAAGGGTTCTATATGATGTTGTCGCAGTTACAACAGCTGTTTCAGCGTATCGATAAAAGTAAAATTTTTCAATCATTTGTTATTGCTGTCATTGTTATTTCAGCGCTAACAGTGGGTGCACACACCTACTCTTTACATCCAACTGCTGAGCTTGCCTTGCATTGGATGGACTTAGGTATCACCGTTTTCTTTTTAGTTGAACTGGTGATCCGCTTTATCGCAAGCCGTGGTTTTAAAGACTTTTTCACCAAAGGCTGGAATATCTTCGATTTTATAATCGTGGTGGGTAGCCTTTACCCTGCAGCTGGCTCTACGATTTTTATCGCTCGATTACTGCGTATTTTCCGCGTATTGCGACTTGTATCTATGATCCCAGAGCTTAGGCTGCTGGTTAACTCGCTTTTAAAAGCCATTCCACAAATGGGCTATATCGCCCTGCTTATGTTCGTGATCTTCTATATTTATGCCGCCATGGGTAGCATGCTGTTTGCTGATATAAACCCTGTACTGTGGGGCGATGTGTCTATTTCTATGCTTACCCTGTTCAGAATCGCCACGTTCGAGGATTGGACCGATGTTATGTATGAAACTATGGCTGTGTATGAACTCAGCTGGATTTTCTACCTAACGTTTATCTTCTTAACAGCCTTTGTATTTTTAAACATGATGGTTGGTGCAATTTTAGAGGTCATGTCTGAAGAGCATCGTAACGCCCGTGAAGAGCAAACATCTGATGCCGACATGCCAGCAACCAAAGGGCAAATTGCTCAGCTGCAAGCTGAAATGGCTGAACTAAAACAATTACTGAAAGAAAAGCAGTAAGGTTTTTTAAATAATAGTTTTTAGATATTGGGCGCTAGGACCTAGACTCTAGCGCTTCTACTTTAAACTTATAAATATGAAGCAGCTTTTTGCAATCGAACTCAACCTGAAAATTTACGATCCAACTCGATAATTTCTTCTTTTATAGCTTTCACTTGCTCTTGTGCAGCTGGATGCTCTAGCAAACCCAATTCAATAATGCCTGTGCATTTATTTATAAATGTTATCAAGCTCACCATTTAACCTCAAAGCACTTGTTGAAATTCATCGATTATTATCAAAGTAAGCTTAATATTTGCCCTTCTGCTATTTTTGTATGACATACAAACAACTCAAAAGGCATACCAATATACATACCTTGATGTGCAGATGAATCCAACATTTCTATGGATATATCAGCAGTTTCTCCATCAAAGAACTCTTTACTCTCTTCAAAAATAAGTCTACAGCTGGTATCAACACGGTTCAAATACGAAATTCGAGGGTAACAACCACTTCCAGTATATCTAAATGCATGAGGTGGGCGTTCTATGACTAAAAATGTAACTTTTGCTGTAATATTCATTACATATCATCCTCTCTTTTCTACCTTCCACGGAGGATTTAAGCGGTTTTCTCCCGCCCAATACAATTTAATTTTATTCCCTGATGGGTCTTTTAGAATTGCTTCTGTCCATAAATAACGTTGGGGTGTAGGCGGCTGTTCAAAGCTAATACCTTTTTCAACAAAGCTTGCGTAGAGCTCATCGAGCTGCTCATGTTCAAAATAAATGACCGCACTATTACTAAATTCTTCAGTTTCTAATGACAGCGAAAATGTGGCATCACCATCTGGGCATTGAAAGCGTGCGTAATGCGGGGTATCTACAATCTGAATCATTCCCAGTGTTAAGTAAAAAACCACCGCTTCATTCATATCCTTTACAGGTAACGTCACCTGATTGAGATTCATTTGCTACTCCCATGTAATGCTTTATTCGTTGCTTCAGCATATCGCGTTCATTAAATTAAGCAAAAGATATGTTATGAGTTAGCGAGTTGCGAGAGTAAAGTTAGCAAGTTAGAAAGCCACAAGGTGAAAGTTTCTAGGAGGCGTTTCAACGCCGAATATCTAAATTCACGGCTGAAGCCGTTCCAACGTGATTCATCGTAGGCGTGAAACTTGTTTCGCGCGTTGTCTTGTAGGTAGTGCTTTAGCGCGATTGAGGGGAAAGTTAGAAAGCTACAAGGTTAAAGTTTGTAGGGGGCGTTTCAACGCCGAACAAGTAGCAGCGATTTTACATCGCGTCCCAGAGCCTGAATCCTAGCGCCTAATGTTTTCAATCGTAGGCGTGAAACTTGTTTCGCGCGTTTGTTTATAAGAGGCGTTTCAAAGCCAAACATTTATGGTTCACCGCTAAAGCCGTTCCTACATGAAAATGTTAAAGGTTTTGTCGCCATAAATAGCGACTTACAAAGACTAGCCATTGGTAAAAACTAATTGAGATGGGTTGTCTGTTTGAATAAACAAGACTCTTGTCACTGTTGAACCTGATTCGTCTTTTGATGTGTTTGTGAAAAGGTAGTTTTCATCAAAAGTACTCAACTTATCAAGATCAAAATCAGAGTTAGCCTCATGGTAAAATGACATAGCACAGACTTTACCTCTGCAAGCAAAGTCTTCAGCATAAACATCGTTTGTGCGAATTTGATTCAACATTTCGAGCAGCTTAACTTCTCTTTCTATTGAGTTATCGGTTTCTTCTGCACCTCGTACATTATTCAAAAAGTCATGAAATTCAGGAATTGTGATTGCGCCAAACACGCTTTGCTGTTTAATTTGCTCATTATCAGTGATGAATAAATTGGTAACAGATTCTGATGATGAAAAATGTCTATCAGCTAAATTCGTTTGTTGACCTTGCTCTTCACTCACCTTATTACCTTCAGGATCTGAACTGGCTAATTGTTTAACTTGAATAGTGCTTTGATGTATATCTTTGTTATTCGCCGAGATCACTTCTTTATTAGAATCACTATTAACTTGACTCTCTATTACGGTAGCCGTCACCTCACTATTGTTGCTCGATGAAGTAACCAAATAAGTTATTAGCGAACTGATAGCAATCAAAATTAAAACTGTGAATCCATTTAGTTTAACCATTACTAAAATCCTTTTATTTTTAAACCTTAATTCCCTGAAAATACAATAGATTATTTTGTATGACAAGTAATGATTATTTAGTTTTTAAGATACGAGAGTAAAGTTAGCGAGTTACAAGGGGAAAGTTTGTAGGAGGCGTTTCAACGCCAAACAAGTAGCAGCAATTTTATATCGCGTCCCATAGCCTAAATCCTAGAGCCTATTGTTTTCAATCGTAGCGTGAAACTTGTTTCGCGCGTTGTAAGTCGTGCTTTAGCGCGATTGAGGTGAAAGTTACAAGTTACGAGAGTAAAGTTTGTAGGAGGCGTTTCAACGCCGAACAAGCAGCAGCGATTTTACATCGCGTCCCAGAGCCTAAATCCTAGTACTTAATGTTTTCTATCGTAGGCGTGAAACTTGTTTCGCGCGTTTGTTTATAAGAGCCGTTCCTACGCGAGTTCCATGTGCAATATTGGAAATGGTTTGCCCATATCATCTAAAGGTGAGCGTGAGGCAACTTTAAACCCCATATATTGATAAAACCCAACTGCAAGTGGGTTTTGCTCATTAACATCCACTTTGTTGGCTGCTAATTGCTCAACCGCATAGTTCAAGAGTGTTTTACCTATCCCCATACCCCTTGCGGCATCTAAAATGAACAACATTTCTATTTTGCACTCATGTACGCCAATAAAGCCTAAAATTGCCTGATGCTCATCCTTAATGCACTTTAAAGTCACATTAGGAAACGCCTGCTCAATAATGATTGGCTTAAAAAAGGCTATGTCGTCTTCTGTTATAAAATCATGAGTTGCTCGTACTGAGTTTTCCCATACAGCGAGTAGCTCTGGATAATCCTCAGCGGTCGCATTGTCTACTTTCATTGTTTTCCATTTTGTTCTACAGCGATTGCCGGTTACATACTAATGTGTAACAGCAAAATAAGTCTAGAGCGTTTGAGCATTGTCATTACCAACCAAAGCATTTTGTAACTCTTGCAAAGACAATGATTTATAAAAATACCAACCTTGTATTTGGTAATCCTCGTTATGACTCTCGATAAAATTGTACTCGTCCTCAGTTTCAACCCCTTCAAAGATAACAGTTCGGTTCAGCTCTGAGACTAATGACATTATCGCCAAAACCATTTTTTGCTTTACACCATCTGTAATTGATTGGGTAAATACCTTATCTATCTTGATTACATCAAAGTTGATTTCTGTAAGCCATACAAGATTAGATACTCCGGTTCCAAAATCATCGAGCGCTATTTTAAAGCCATATTTTTTCGCCTTTAAAGCGAAGCAAGCTAATAAAGTTAAAGGCAAGCCAATGCGCTCTGTGATCTCTATCTTTACTTGCTCATTCCTTAGCTCATACTCACTACAAAGCTGATGTAAGTAATCTAAAAACTCTGGGTTTTCAATTTCATATGCATTAACATTAATTGCGACAGAAAAACCATGATCGGTTTTCATAATTGGTGCTAATTCTTGAAGGGCCTTCGTCGCGCATTCATAGGCCAACATAGGATACAAAGATAACTGCTCAGCAACACCTAAAAATAGTTCCGGTGAAACCTGGCCATGTATTTCGTCTTTCCAGCGGACTAAACTCTCAACACCAATTATTTTGTTAGTTTTAACATCTATGATTGGTTGATACTCAAGATACAACTGTGCATTTTTGATCGCACTTCGAAGTCTGAATTCCATGGAGTTTTGCTTATCAAAATATGAGCTCAAAGAATACGCTATTAAAAAGCTAATTAAACCAAGCATACATATGATCAATACAGATATGTACAGCGGGAAATATAAAATACCTGGGCGATTATTCTCAGTCACAACACAATAAGAAAATTGTGTACTACACGTTTCTACCTGTTGCGTTGGCAATAATGTTTTGCTGTTAAATTGATATTGGGTTTCATAGTGATGAAAAACATACTCTTTATTTTTAGAAATAATTTTAAATTCAAAGTGCTTTTTTAATTCATCAATATGTTTAAAAGGCTTGTTTACAGTGAATGCGATGATATCGTCACGTTTAGTGACGTCATACTTTGTTTTTACCGGAAAAACACCTGCAACCTCTGCTGCAAAATCATACCCTGAAGATGAATTATATAATTGCTGAGTAAGTAATGTTGTTTTGTCTAACTTACCCCAATTTGCAGAGCACTTAACCTTACCTTTTCTAATTAAACCTAGATCATGGACGTATTCATAATTGGCCAAAATCACCCGTAATTTATTAATGGTTTGAGTGTCACATTGAAGAGATGATATCTGTGAAGCGGCATTTATTGCTGATGAGATATCTGCAGAGATATGCTCAGCCTTATTTAATAAAACGTTCGAAAATTGCTTTTGGTGTCTTACCTGAAAATAACTTACAGACACATGAAAAACGCAGGTTAGAAAGAACATTAGTAAACAAACAATAAGTGGCAATTTGTTAAAGTTGAATGTTCTTCCCTGCATAGCTCATTACTGTGTTGTTAGTTGCTGTTAAAACTTAATCATATTGTATTATTAAATCAAGTCCTAGAACCTAAAACGGGTAATTATTATTTGATAAATTGATCCAGCTCGTAAGTCTACTTAAAAACAAATAGCAACAATGTTTCAATAATGCCTCACTTACACTTTAAATTTACCCACTAAATCAGTCAGTGTATTCGATAACAGGTTTAGTTTCTCTCCATTGCCTCTTGCACTATCGGCAATTTCGCTTACATCATCAGCCGCATTTTTAATTTCAACAACATTGCGGTTAATGTCTTCGGCTACATGCTGTTGCTCTTCGGCTGCAGTGGCAATTTGTGTATTTAAATCGCTAATATTGACGATAGACGCGGTAATTTCGCTAAATTGCTGCTGTGCTGAATGGGCTAAATCAACCGTTTTATTTGTGCGGTTTAAGCTGGTTGTCATCTCTTTTGACACTTGATCAGACATTTTACGCAACGTATCTAACTGACTAGCTATTTCTTCTGTTGATTCTGAGGTTCTTTGTGATAACGCACGCACCTCATCTGCAACTACCGCAAAACCTCGACCATGGTCGCCCGCCCTCGCCGCTTCAATTGCAGCATTTAAGGCTAACAAATTGGTTTGCTCTGCAATGCCTCTTATCACACTTAATATCGACATAATGTTTTCGCTTTCAGCGTCGAGTTGGTTTATATCTTGGGTTGCTTTGGTGATCACCTCAGACAAAGACACAACACTATCAACCGTTTCAGATATAACACTTTGCCCAAGCTCAGAGGCCTGCTGTGTTTGCGATGCAAGTTCGGCTGCATTGGCACAACTGGCAGAGACTTCATTAGCAGTCGCTGCCATTTCATTAATCGCAGTGGCCGCCATTTCAAGAGCTTGTTGTTGCTGTGATGTTGAGCCAGATAATTGCCCCGCCTGTGATGATGTTTGCGCTGAGGTATCACTTACGTTTTGCGCACAATCATTAATTTGCGTGACTAAATCCGATATTAGATTCAAAAATAAATTAAAGCTGTTAGCCAGCTTAGCCGTTTCATCGCGTGTTTTAATCACTAACCGTTTCGTTAAATCACCACCACCTTGTGATATCTCGGTAAGACCATCACTTACTTCAACAATAGGTGCAGAAATTAATTTAGAAATATAGCTAGCAACTAAAATGAACACAGCAATCAAGATTGCACTGATGACTAAAATGGTAATCGTCATTGCGTTTGCAGCACTCATCACTTCAGATTTTTCAACTAAGCCTATAAATTTCCAGCCTAGTTTTTGTGAGGTATAAATATTCGCTAAGTACCCTTTGCCATTAATGTCAATTTCAAATTGACCCTGATTATTATCAGCGAGCTGTTTGTATTTTCCGTTATTGACTTGTGCTAACTGTTTAAACCTGTAATCAGCATTTTTAACGTCAACGAGTACATTGCCACTATCTTCAATCAACATTAAATAGCCAGTTTCACCAAGTTTAATGTTCGCAATAATATCGGTAAGGCCTTGCAATGATACATCCATGCCTTGCACACCTATAAACTCCCCCGCTTGTTTAATCGCTTTAACAGTAGAAACAATGACCATGTCATCGGCTGCCCAATAGTAGGCATTGGTTCTTACCGTTTTACCATCTGCTGCTTTGCCTGTTTCGTACCAAGGCCTCACTCTTGGGTCATAATTCGCTGTAACTTCACCCTCTGGCCATTGAATATAACCGCCTTGCTCATTACCCATATAAATATATGCAAGTCCCGGGTGGGTGGCGCCAAAGTGATCAAACAAACTAAAGGCGTTTTGTTCGGTGTTACTACCACTTAAATGATCAAGCTTTTCTGCACTAGGTGACTGCATATGGGTTTTAACACCTTGCTTGGCGTCTAATATAGCGGCATGGGAGGCAAGGTAATCGACGTTTTTCTCGATTTCTGCAAAAAACATACTGATACCATTATCGACTTGTCTCGCTTCTCTTTCACTAAGCTCGGCAAAACTATCGAGTGCCTGCTGTCTTGTTTGTGTAATTACAAGCACAGCAATGATGATAAGCGGCAGCGCAATGGCTGACGCAAAGGCGAGTTTTAATTTTTTTGAAATGTTCATAGCCAACTTCCAACTAAGCACTTAAGAAAATATAGTGAGGCCTTGGAAGTTCAGCAAATAATTAAGTGTTTATTTTTTCGGAGCAAAGTAGATTAGGATAAATAAAATCATTGAATTTTACATACCTTCTTAGATTGCCTTAACTTGAAACTTACCTTCTCTAAATATGACATTTAGTTGACAGACACATGGAATGTACTAACTTTAACATTAGTAATTAACATGCTTTTAACAAAGCCATGCTAGGTACTTTCCAACCAATTGGCAGCATTTGCGGGATGCAAATTAGCTGCCTATTCCTACTTCATGTTTAAGCATATAGTTAAGTAAAGCTTGGGCATCTGGGTGTTTATCTGATTTTAACCCTGTTACAATACCTTGTTGATCCGCTGCCGATTTATGCTGTCCTAACTTCTCTTTTGCCTGAATTGAATCAAGTTCGATTTTAATACCAACAATGCCACGGAGTAACTTGGCTTGATAATCAGCTGGCAATAAACTGGTGTCGTTTAAAATACTCGGCTCGTATTGGCTAATTAACTCATCAAGGCAAGCTAAGGTGTGATCATCATCGAGGTATTCTACTGTGCCCTTGGCATGCACCGCAGCGTAGTTCCATGTCGATACAGCTGGCTTCTCGCTATACCAAGTCGGTGACACGTAACTATGTGGGCCATTAAAAACCACTAATACACGGGTATCTTGCAAGCTTTTGCTATGACGATTTGCCCGTGACACATGACCATATAAAGTACCAAACTCGCCCTCATCGGGCTTATAAACTAAAGGTAAATGAGTTGCCTCAAACTCACTATCAACCATCAGTGCAAAGCTGTAGGTTTTAATGAACTGCGACACTCGCTCTGGTGTCATTTTCCATTTATTAGGGGTGTGCATTACTTTCCTTTAGTGCTAAAAAAGGCCAGCAAAATGCTAGCCTTAATATTGAGCTGTGTTATTAGTGTTGACCATCAACAATAATGCGTAACATACGACGAAGTGGCTCAGCTGCACCCCATAACAGTTGGTCACCCACTGTAAATGCACTGATGTATTCTGGTCCCATCGCTAATTTACGAATACGACCTACCGGAATAGACAGCGTGCCAGTTACTTTTACAGGGGTTAAATCTGTAGCGGTAATATCGCGATCATTCGGGATCACTTTTACCCACTCATTGTGAGAAGCAAGAATCTCTTCAATTTTCTCAACGCTAATGTCTTTGCGCAGCTTAATTGTCATTGCTTGTGAGTGACAACGCATTGCGCCAATGCGAACACATAAGCCATCAACGGGTACTGGTTGCTCGCTGCTACCTAAAATTTTGTTTGCTTCAACTTGCGCTTTCCACTCTTCTTTACTTTGACCGCTTGGCATTGGTACATCAATCCAAGGGATAAGGCTACCAGCTAGAGGAACACCAAACTGGTCTTGTGGTAAATCGCTTGAGGCAATTTTTTCGGTGACTAACTTATCAATCTCAAGAATCGCAGCATTTGGATCTGCAAGCTTGTCTGCCACTGTTTCGTGAATTGCACCCATTTGCGCAATTAACTCTTTCATGTTGCGTGCGCCTGCACCAGAAGCCGCTTGATATGTCATAGGGCTTACCCATTCAATCAAGTCTTGTTCAAATAAACCGCCTAGGGCTAATAGCATAAGTGATACGGTACAGTTTCCGCCCACATAGGTTTTAACACCTTGCTCTAAGCCTGCACTGATAACATCTTTGTTTACCGGGTCTAGCACAATAATACTGTCGTCACTCATACGTAGTGCCGATGCCGCATCAATCCAGTAACCTTGCCAACCTGATTCGCGTAATTGCGGGTAAACGGCTTTGGTATAGTCACCGCCTTGGCAAGTGACAATAATATCCATCTTCGCAAGCTCAGCGATATCATTAGCATCTAAAAGCGGTTTAGCAGGACCCGCAAGATCAGGGCCTAATTGACCGGTTTGTGAGGTGGTGAAAAAAGTCGTGTCGATATTAGAAAAATCATTTTCTTGCTGCATACGTTCTAATAACACAGAGCCAACCATGCCCCGCCAACCGACTAATCCTACTTTTTTCATTGTTTGTTCCACTGTTTGATTCATTCAAATTACCTAAACTGTTAAAAATTAAAGTCCATTGCGTGAGAATTTAATTTTTACAGGGGTAATCTAGCATTGCGGCCAAAGCAAAACCAGCGCTAACCGAGTAACATCAAAATTTTTCATCTTAGCATCGGGCAAGCGTCTGGTAGCACCATGTTTAGCGCACCAGCATGCACTTCAAAACGCTGTTGTTTTGAGGTGATTGGCTCGCCATCTAAGTTTATTGGCATTTCTGTTTGTGTTTGCCATTCAAGCCAAGGCACTTGAAAGCGTTTTACCCATTGTTGTGATGAATTAGGATAGTTACTTAGCTCTTCGATAACCGCTGGTACATCTGAAATTGCAAATGATGTAAACGCCACTAAATCAACCAAGCCATCATTTATGTACGCATGTGGCGCAAGTGGCTGGCCACCGCCCGCTTGGCGGCCATTACATACGGCAGCGGCAATAATATCGCCCGAAGTACGTTCACCATCAGGCAGCGTTAACTCGCCACTGTAAGGAACAAAACTCAGCGCTTGTACAAGCCCAGCCAAGGTATACGCCCCACCACCGAGTAAGTTTTTCAGTGCAGGCGGTGTGGTTGCGGTAATTTTTGCCCCAAAGCCAGCACTGGCTACATTCACAAAATAACGCTTATCAACCTCTACCGTATCAATTGCATGGGGCTGACCATCTGCGGCAAGTTTCAATGCTGGTAAGTACTCGGGAGGAATTTTAGCGGCTGTAGCAAAATCATTCGCTGTGCCCATAGGTAAAATAGCAAGCTCTAAACGTTGTGACTTTTCCAGTTTCATTAATGCATTAACGGCTTCATTAACGGTGCCATCACCACCAGCTACAACAACACGTTTTACACCCTCTGCGACGGCTTCATTGATAAAACGCTCAATGTCACCGCCTTCATAGGTAACACGCACCGCCAGTGGCTGACTAGTTCGAAATTGACCAATGGCATCACGAAGCTGCTCATCAGCCGCTTTTTTACCATTTATAATTAACCGTAAGTCCATTTTTAATCCCTGTTTTAACACTTAGAACTACCATAACACGCAATGGTTTAATATACCCAAACTACCTCAAGATGCGAGTTTCAGTTGGAATTAAAAGCGATTTAGGCAAGGCATTGATTGCAAGTAATAGTGGTTCTATTGTTAAAATCAATAACGCAGTATAAATCGCTTTTAAACCAACCCTTTGGGCGCTTCACAGGCACTTACTCTCATCGTTGTTACTTCTTAAAAGGGACTGCCATTCTTGCAAAGTAACGCCTTGATATTAAGCACCTGTGAAACGCTGAATTCTGCATCTTGAGGTGGTTTGGGTATAGAAACAAAAAAGCCCTGCTAGTGCAGGGCTAAATCAACGTTAGGATTTATTATTGTATCCTTCCTTGGGGAGTTTAATTAAAACTCATAGCTGAAGCCTAAGCTAAACTTAGTGCCTTCTTCTTTCTTCCAAAGCGATAAACCTTCTTGTTCAATTTCTTTATCTTGACCAAGGATGTTTTCAATTTTGAACTTAACTTTTGTGTTGAAGTTCGGGAAGTAAGAATAAACTAAATCAAGCGAATGGAATGGCTTCTCTTCAGCATCTTCATTACCGCGAGTACCCGGTACAATAATACGTGGACCAAACACGTTATATACAAGTGATGTCGAATGGAAACCATCAGCAGAGTCATAACCCATCTGTAAGTTTGCTACCCACTCAGAGTGACCCACTAAACGGCGCTCATCGTTAGTAACAATGTTAGACACTGTATCTGCATCAAGTGCATCTTTTAATTGCTGCTCAAACAACGAATCAACGCCGTCAGAATCATCAATACCTAGTTTCACAGTTGAATCAGATAGCGTAACGTTACCCGACAAGAACACACTCGACCAATCTGCACTGATAAAGCTAAAGTCAGTCAAGAAATCAACTTCAATACCCGTTAACTCACCTGATTCAGCGTTTGCAGTTAATAACTGTGGCGCAGCACCACCTACACCTGCAAGTTCTACCATTTCAATAGGGTTTGTAATGTCTTTGTAGAACAATGCAACTGATAGGTTATTACCCGATGCCATATACCATTCAAAACGGAAGTCAGCATTTTTCAGTTTTGAACTTTGTAGTGTCGGTGAACCACGAACTAGGAACTCTGTTAACGGGTCAACGAAGAACGTAGAACTTACATCACGCATATCTGGACGAATCGTTGTTTCGCTTAAATTTAAACGCAATTGCATTTCTTCATCCATGATATAAGTGACAGCTAAAGAAGGATAAAAATCGTCTTCTTTAATTGCTACTTCAGCGAGTTCATCCGTTGTGGCATCAAATAAGTTACTATGCGCCTGAAATGGTACTGATACTTGAGCAAAATCTTCCCAACGAACACCACCAGTAATACGCCACGTGTTGTCTAGGAAATAATCAGCCATAAAGTAATAAGCATCTAACTTGTGGGCTGCACTGTATTTATCGCCGTCTGTTGTTCTGTCATCAAAAATGCCAGAACCCGTTGAGCTTGCATAGAAAGCATCATTATTGATGTTATCGTAAGCAAAAATCTCATCTAAACGTGAACCAAATGAATAATCATCTGAAATACCGCGGTGTGTAATACCAAATGTAGTATTGTTTGCTGTACGGGTTTTCTCTGAGAAATCGCCACCCACTTTTAGCTCAAGCTCATAGCCTTCACCATAAAATGGCATACCCATGTTCCAACCCCAAGTATCAACTTCGTCATGAAGCACTTGGAATTCACGTGTTACGTTAGTTGCTGAAACGTCTTGTAATTGCTCAGAAACAAACACACCATCGTCGTAGTTACGTTGGAAAACAGCGTCTACACCACCTGGTGCATCACGGTTTGCTCGGCTTGTACCGGCATACCAATCAACAAACAAGTTGTTAAAGTCGATAAAGTTGTGTGTGCCTTTTAATTGGCTAGAGAACATTTCACGCTCTTCATACACAACATCAACACGGCGAAGATCACGTACACCTTCTTCCGTTTCGTTGGCATCATAGAAATTACGATTACGAACACGGTCACGCATGTCATGCAGGGCAATATTAGTCAGTTCAATTTTATGGTTTGAATTAAACTCATAACCAATATTGAAGGTACCGCTCCAACGTACATTTTGTTCAGTCGATGTACCATCGTAATACTGAGCAAAACACTTGTCTTCACATCCTAAGCTACCGAGGTTTGTACCACTTTTTTCTTGTGCTACTTCCCACTCATTTTCGTAAGAAACCGCAGCTAACACACCAAATGTGCCCATTTCACTTTCAAATCGATCGCCTAATGAAACTGAAAAGCTCATTTCAGGATCAACGTCTTTTTCTGTTGCTGAAATGTTCCAATCAAGAGCCGACATCAATGCTTGGCGCTCAGCAAGTGTTGTATTGATATCGCCTTCAAGGCCCGCACCATAAAAGGCATCGATGAACTCACTTGGTAACGCACGAGTACCATCATCACGCCCCATCCAGTCATCATCACCACCTTCATAGAAGTAGCCTGTATCACTGTTATTGGTGTTATAAGAAGTACCAATATCGACTTTAAATAAAAAATCAGTCGGAATTGATTTAGTTCTAATATTTACGTTACCACCACCAAAATGCGCAGGCATATCGGGTGAAAACGATTTTTGAACACTTAAACTTTCAATAATATCTGATGGAAATAAGTCAAGCGGTACAACTGAGCGAGTTGGATCAGGACTTGGTACATACATGCTATTAAGCTGAGTACTCGAATATCGCTCACCTAGACCACGAACATAAATGAACTTGCCATCAACAAGTGTCAAACCTGTTACACGACGAAGTGCCGATGCAGCATCGCCATCACCAGTACGAGAGATTTGCTCTGCACCCATGATATCGGCAACGAAAGCTTGATTTTGACGCTCTTGAAGAACCGCGCCAGCACTCCCTTTTAAACGCTGTCCTACAGCAACCACTTCTTCAATTTCTTGTGCTTCATCTGCTGCATAAGCAGTATTCACTGATAAGCCAACTAATGCTGCAAGCACTGCGTGATTTATCTTTGAACGCACAAGTTTAGAGGGGGTAAAAGATTTCATTATTATACTCCGAAAACAAAACTAGAAGCTGGCCGGGGTTGCCCCCGACCATGGATTAGAAGGGCTTAGTTAAGACCTACTTTTACCCAACCTGCTGTCCAGTCTGTTTGCGCATCCATTGCACCGATGTAATCTACTTGGTCGAAGAAGCTATTTAGGCTTGAAGCATCGAAACCGTTACCAAGTAGTGCTGATTCTGCACTTGGTTGATAACCGTTGTCGCTAAGACCTAACATTGCTGCGTCCATGATAGAGTTACCTTCTTGGCCTTCGAACCAAGATTGAACATTACCTGTACCAATTGCTTGGCTTGAGAAGTTATTATCTGCTGCACATGCAACTACTGAGTGACTGATAGTAAGTGAACCATCTTCAGCGCGTGGAGCTGAATCTGCGCCAACTCGTAAGCAGTTTTTATAACCTTCACCACCTGTTACTACCACGTTTTTCAACATGCCCGCAGTACCTGCACGTAAACGGATACCGTTTACACCATCTGCACCGATGATAGTTACGTTAGAGATAGTAGGTGTAGTTAAAGGTGATGCATCTGAATCAAACTCTGAGTTATCAGCTTCAATTGCATTGTCACCTTCAGATGAAGACTGCTTGATTAATACGTATTGTGCATTACCTGTCCAACCGAATGACCAATCTAGCGAGTCATCACCAATGTTTGTCAGTACTAAGTGGCTGATGCTTGCAGTACCACCGAAGAACTCAACACCGTCATCAAGGTTTTCGTGAACGTGGATATAATCAAGTTCAGTTTGGCTACCAACACCTGCAAGTGAAATACCGTTAAGCTCATCACCGTTACCAAGTGTTTTACCTGCCTGTTTTACAACAACATACTTAAGAGTACCTGAGTTATCTTCTGGCTGGTTACCACCGAATTGACCAGCATCACCTTCTGCAGCAACACCACAGTTTGCTAGTTCATCAGCCGTTGTTTCGCCCACTTGGTCACCACAAGAGTTAGCTGGTGCGTTACCAAGAAGTACCACACCGCCCCATTGACCAATGCCTGTTTCAGCACCTGTCATATCTTGGATTGATGTCATAACGATTGGTTGAGTTGCAGTACCTACCGCTTCAATCTTAGAATCACGACGAACAACTAAGAAGTCATCACCGCTTTCACCGATTAGCGTTGTACCAAATTGAACATAAAGTGTTGCGCTATCAGTACGGTCACCACCCACTGCTGTGCGGCCTTTAAGTATCCAGTGAGCATCGTTAGTTAATGTCACGTCAGATGTGAAAACAACATCTTGTGCTAACTGATAAACTGGCTTATCGGTAATTTGTGGGAAGCTTGCAGAAACATCAGTCGCTAAACCTTGCTCCATTGCGTTTGTGATATCAGCAGGGAAGCTAGGGTTTACAGCAACTGTCCAACCTTCCATCCAGTTGTTGTCACCGTCAAATGCACCAATGTAGCTTGTTTTAGTGAAGAATGGGTCAAGGTCTGACGCATCAACACCTGCACCTAATAATGGCGAGGTTGATTTAGGTGTGAAACCATCTGTAGCAAGGTTTAATGTCGCTGCAGTAAGTGTTTGGTTACCAGTTTGACCTTCGAACCAAGACTGAACATTACCAGAACCGATTGCTTCAGAACCGAAGTTATTGTCTGCACTACATGCTACCACTGAGTTCTCGATAGAAAGCTCACCAGATTCAGCATTTGCTACAGAGTCAGAACCTACACGTAAACAGTTTTTGTAACCTTCAGGGCCTGTCACAACCATGTTACGGATAACACCCGCAGTACCTGCACGAAGACGAACACCGTTTTTACCGTCAGCACCAACAATCGTTACGTTTGAAAGTAGTGGCTTAGTTAATGGTGTAGCGTTTGAATCGAATTCAGAGTTATCAGCTTCGATTGCATTGTCACCTTCAACAGATGATTGTTGGATATAAACGTTCTGTGCGCGACCTGTCCAACCAAATGACCAGTCAAACGCGTCATCACCAATATCAGTTAGTACAACGTTACGAACGTTGACAGTACCACCGAAGAACTCGATACCATCGTCAAGGTTTTGGTGAACCTGGATGTATTCAACTTTTGTTTGAGAACCAACACCTGCGAATGAAATACCATTTAGCTCATCGCCATTACCCAGTGTTTTACCTGCGTGTTTAACAACAACATAACGAACAACACCCGAGTTGTCTTCTGCATCATCACCACCAAATTGACCTGCATCACCTTCAGCTGCAACACCACAGTTTGCTAGCTCTTCAGGTGTTGTTTCACCTTGTTGGTCACCACATGAGTTAGCCGGTGCATTACCAAGTAATACTAAACCACCCCATTGACCGATGCCTGTTTCTGCACCTGTCATATCTTGGATAGATGTCATAGTGATTGGTGCTGTTGCATTACCATTTGCGTTAATTTGTGAGCCACGACGAACAACTAAGAAGTCATCACCTGTTTCACCAATTAATGTAGTACCCGCTTGAACATATAATGTTGCGCTATCAGTACGGTCACCACCAACTGCTGTACGACCATTTAAGATCCAGTGAGCGTCATTTGTTAATGTTACATCTGCAGTGAAGGTTGTATCTTCAGCTAAACGATAAACCGGCTTGTCAGTGATTTGTGGGAATTCAGATGAAACGTCTGTCGCAAGACCTTGCGCCATTGCATTTTCGATATCCGTTGGGAAACCGCCATTGATAGCAACAGTCCAACCTTCCATCCAGTTATTTGTTGCGCTAAATGCACCGATTTGACCATTCGCTAATAATGGTGAACCTGCTAAAGGCATATAACCATTATCATCTAGCATTAAATCTGCTGGTGTAAGAGTTTGGTTATCGTCTTGGCCTTCAAACCACGCTTGTACAGTACCACCATTAATTGTTTCGCTACCGAAGTTATTCGCAGCAGTTTGACAAGCAACAATTGAGTTAGTGATAGTTAGAGAGCCGTCTTCTGCACGAGGCACTGAATCAGAACCAACACGTAAACAGTTTTCATACGTTGCAGGACCTGTAACGAAAACGTTTTTCAGCATACCTGCAGTACCTGCACGTAGGCGAATACCATTGTTACCTTCTGCACCTACGATTGTTACGTTTTCAATTGTAGGGTTCGTCAGTGGTGTAGCGTCTGAATCAAACTCTGAGTTATCCGCTTCAATCGCGTTGTCACCTAAGTTCGCAGCTTGTTGAATGTATACGTTTTTCGCCGTACCAGTCCAACCAAATGACCAATCTAGTGAGTCATCACCAATGCTTGTAAGTACCACGTTACTTACGTTTACTGTACCACCAAAGAACTCGATACCATCATCTAAGTTCTCGTGTACTTGAATGTAATCAACAGTAGTTGCAGAACCAACACCAGCAAATGAAATACCGTTTAACTCGTCACCATTACCCAGTGTTTTACCTGCATGTTTAACAACTAAGTATTTCAATGTACCTGAGTTATCATCTGCAACGTTACCACCGAATTGACCTGCATCACCTTCTGCAGCAACACCACAGTTTGCAAGTTCGTCTGCAGTTGCTTCGCCTTCTTGGTCACCACATGAGTTTGCAGGTGCATTACCAAGAAGTACTAAACCGCCCCACTGACCGATAGACGTCTCAACATTAGTCACATCTTGAATCGAAGTCATTGTGATTGGCTGGCTTACAGTACCTACTGATTCGATTTGTGAACCACGACGAACAACCAAGAAGTCATCACCCGATTCACCGATTAATGTAGTACCTTGTTGGATATAAAGAACAGCGTTATCAGCGCGGTCATTACCTACAGCTGTACGACCATTTAAAATCCAGTGAGCATCGTTTGTTAGTGTTACATCAGCTGTGAATGTAGTGTCTGCTGATAAACGGTAAACTGGTTTATCTGTAATCGTTGGGAATTCTGAAGAAACATCTGTTGCTAAACCTTGTGTTAAGGCATTTTCGATGTCAGTTGGGAAACCAGTTGTTGCGTTTTGAGAATCATCACGACCTGATTGGTCGCCGCCGTTATCACCATTGTCACCACCATTATCGATGATGTTAGTGACGTTATCGCCTTCGTTGACAGTGGTGTCGCCTTCTTTAACGACTAAATCACCACCACAACCAGCTAAAGAAACTGCTGCAGCTACCAAACTAACTTTGAATAAGTCAGATAATTTCATTGTTCACTCCGTTAAGATAGATATTTAATTATTGTGTTAGCGCATAAACTCAAGTCACCAAAAAACACTGAAACTTAATGCTTTTGGGTCACTTGAGTTTTAAACTGCGACTACCTTACGGGAGCTGTATGACAAACTAGTTACACTTTAATAAACATAAAATGACAATATTAATTATATATAAAAGAGTAAGTTAGTTAGTTTTAGGAACGGAAAAAAGCCGCCCGAAGGCAGCTTTGGTGTTGCGATTATAAATTAGTTCTTTTGTACGCTTACCTGTTGAATACGATTTAGAGTAAAGCGGTACGTAATGTTTCGGCGTGCACTTTTTCACGCTTCACATACTTGATCCATTGCTCAGCTAAACGCTGCGACTTTTTGTGTTTTTCCGCTTGTTCAAACGCTAAAATCGAGGCATCAAAGTTTTGTAAATTGTACTGCGCCATACCTAAGGCAACATACACATTCGATTCAAACTCTAAGCCACCTTTATCTAGGGCTTTACGTGCTGCATCCGCTGCTTCTTCGTATTTTTCAAGATTAATGCTTACCTCTGCAATACGTTGTTCGTACTGACCGTGCGTTACTAAATCAGCGGCTTTTGCAAAGTACGGAAGTGACTTTTCACCCTCTTTTGCTTGTACCATTGCTTCTGCAACAAAGGCATAGTTTTTCGCTGATTTTTCAGCGACACCGTCTTGCATTGCTTTACTCATCACGTTCGCCGCTTTAAAAGCCAGGCCGTTGTATAAATACACTTGTGATAATTGACGTAAATCTGATTTAGATTTCATGAAACCTTGTTGGTATGCCGCTTCTAAAATCGCTAATTGCTTTTTCTCTGCACCCGTTTCACCGTACATGCCACCTAACTGAACCCAGTACTCTGGCTTGTTGTAAAGCTTAACTAAACGCTCAAGCACCTCGACCACTTTGTCAGACTGATTAAGTGAGTAGTACATTGCACGTTGTAAGATTAACCAGTTTTCTTTCGGCATCTCACCTTTGCTGTCAGCTTCTGCGATAGCTAGGTTAATATTCTCAATGCCCTTTTGGTAATCTTTAAGCTGATAATAAGCTTGAGATTTCAATACATAATAAGCATCTGTTTTAGGCTTGTCGTTAATCACATCCCACTGTGCTAAATATTTGATTACCTTTTCGTAATCGCTATTAGCCATTGCAAGTTGCGCCAAGCTAAAGGTGGTGCTTACACGTAATGTTTCTGGAATCGCATCTTCGTTTACTACTTTTTCAAACGACGCAATTGCTTTATCAAGGTCGTTTTCGTTGTAGTAAATAAAACCGTAGAAATTATGCATCATGGCAATTTCATACGAGTTCATGCTTGAAGAGCGCTCTTGAATACTATCAAGAGCTTCTAGCCCTGCTTTTGCATCTCCATCATCAGCTAGCTTTTGTGCTCGTGCTAATTGGCTATACACTTTTTCGCGCAGTGCAGGTACTCGTTTAGTTTTTTGTTCTTGTGCGTAAGCCGTTGCCAGTGTAACACCTGGTAACATGCTAACAACGCTTGGGACTACAAGGCTGCTTGTGAAAGCAGCCGCGCAAATCACGGCAACTTTTAAAGGTTTCATAATCGCATTCCTCTTTTCTAACCGTTAATTTGGAAAGAAATTTTGTTCTGTACGCCCGCTACTTCAACAGCTTCACCGTTAACAACGCGCGGTTTATATTTAAATTTAAGTGCTGCATCCATCGCAGCGCGGTCAAACAATGACTCTGGTTCAGCTTTAATAACTTTCGGGTCACGTACTGTGCCTTGCTTGGTTACTGTAAACTCAACAATCACATAGCCTTCGATACCACGCGATAAAGCTCGGCGCGGATATACTGGCGCTACTTTTACAATCGGTAGGTATTCACCGTCGCTTGATTCAAGGGCTAAGCCACCAGCTAAGTTAACGTCGGCTTCAACACTGGCACCAAAGTCAAAGTTGGCATTGCTCGCGTTAGGATCACTGTTTTGCATTTGCGGTGATTCCATTGGCGGAGGTGGCTCTTTTGGCGTTGGTGGCTTTTGCGGTTTACGTTCTTTCTTTTGCACTGTCTCTTCTTTTTTCAGACGAACAAAATCAAGTACGTTTCCTTTTACGGGCTCAGACATGGCCCCTTCACCACCGGTGATCAGTGCCTGCATGCCTAAAAACAGCATAACAGTCACGATACCAGCGATGATTAATGCAACTATATAACGCATCGCTCACATTCCTTATGATGCTTCTTGCGCAGCAATCGACACATCAAATGCGCCTGCAGCACGCGATGCATCCATTACTTTAATAAGTACATCGGTTGTGGCTTTCTTATCAGCTTGAATAACCACGCTACCTTGCGGGTTTTCAGCTTTTAAGCGCTCGATATTTGCTTGTACTGCACGAACATCTACTTGGCGTTTGTTGATCCAAATTTCACCTTTGTCAGAAATAGCAACTAAGATGTTGGCACGCTCTTTTTTCACTGCCGTTGCCGCTTCAGGGCGGTTTACATCAATACCGGCTTCTTTTACGAATGATGCTGTTACGATAAAGAAGATAAGCATGATGAAAACAACGTCTAGCATTGGCGTCATGTTAATTTCTTCAGCGTCGTCTTCTTGAAATAAGTTACCTAGTGGCGCTCTCATTGTTAGTCTCCTAGTGGGTGATGCTCACATCACCCTAAAATTCGTTTAGTGGTCTAAGACCATGTTGTCTTCAAGTAATTGCACTTCGCGTTTTGCACGACGTTGTAAGAACGTTGATGCGAAAACCCCTGAAAGTGCACCCACCATACCGGCCATTGTTGGGATAGTGGCTTTAGACACCCCTGATGCCATCGAACGTGCACTGCCTGTGCCTGTAATTGCCATTACATCAAATACTTCGATCATGCCGGTTACGGTACCTAACAGACCTAAAAGTGGACATAACGCAACCATTACGTTGATTAGCGCAAGGTTATTATTTAGTTGCATGCCAGCGCGTGAAATCATCGCTTGGCGAATTTGCTCTGCGTTCCAGCTGTTACGCTCTGCTCTATTGCTCCAAGTGCTTTTTACGTCTTTCTTGTAGCGTTTAAAGCCACCAAAGAAAAACATAAAACGCTCAAGTATCAATAACCACATCGCGAAGATGAGGACCCCGATGACCAAGAGAACTTGGCCACCTGTGTCGAGGAAATCACGTAGAGCATTGATTGCATCAATCAATAGCACCATGATTTATGCTCCTTTCTCGCTTCGCTCTGCGATGATACCTGCGCTTTGCTCTTGTAAAATCAACAGCATGTTTTTAGAACGTGTGTTAAGAAGTGTGTATAAGAATACTGTTGGGATAGCCACAACCAGACCAAGTACCGTTGTTACAAGTGCCTGAGAAATACCACCCGCCATTAGTTTAGGGTCACCTGTACCGAACAAGGTAATTGCTTGGAAGGTGTTAATCATACCGGTTACCGTACCTAGTAGACCAAGTAGTGGTGCTACCACAGAGATAATCTTAATTAGCGTCAGGTTACGAGTAATTTTTGGCATTTCACGAATGATTGCTTCGCTTAATTTAAGCTCAAGCGTGTCGTACGCTACATCTGGGTACTGATCTTTCACTTTCATTACACGACCAAGTGGGTTGTCATCACGTGCCACTGTATCTTTAAGCTGACGACGGATTTTGCTACCCATAATCATTAGAGATACAAAACGCTCAAGTGCGATTAGTAAAGCGATTAAGCCAACACCTAAGATGATGTAACCAACCGTACCACCTTGGTGAACCTGCTCTTCAGTATCTGGGGCTTGTACTAAAAGACCTAAGATTGAACCACCTGTAGGGTCAAGTGCAAACGGTACAACACCTGAGTTTGCTTGCTGTAAATCAGCTGCAGTTGCTGTGTAACGGCTGCTAGGCTGACGTGTAAGCTGGCTGATTGTATTTGTAGCCGGTGTGTACTCTAGGTATTTACCATCTGCGATTAAGTTAAATGCACCAACACGCACCACTTCTTTTTGTGCTTTGCTGCCACCTTCAACGATTACATCTGTTGTAAAGCGAGATACTTTACCTTGCTCAGTCATTTCGCGTTGTAATTCAAACCATACTTTTTCGATATCATCGATAGAAGCAAGCTTTGATGTTGAACCCATTTTTTGTGCTAGTTCATCCATGAAGTTACTACGACCAGGAAGCTCTGCAGAAACAACTGACGTCATGAATTTGTTGCTTGAATCGCCTGCTACTTGTTGTAACACACCGAATAGCTCTTTAAGTGAACCCATGCGGTTTGAAAGTGTATCTGTTAAGTTAGCTAGCTTTACTTCGTTTTCTTCAAACTGAGTTTCTAAACGCTCTGATTCGTTAAGCATTGCAGTACGTTTTGCTTGTGTATCTTTAAGCATTTGTACTTGTTCGTTTTGACGCGCCATGAACTCTTGTTCACGTTGTTTATTTTCAGCGCTTTGCTGTGCTTTACCTTGCTCTAATGTTTTTAGTAATGAGTCTAAATCCATTGGCTCAGCCGCTAGGCTACTACTAGCAAAACCAAGGCCAGCTGCAAACACGGCCATTTTTGTCATTTTAGTTAATAATTTCATCTCAAACCTCTTATTCAGCAGCGTGGACTGGCAGTGTTAACATATCTGGGGCAAGTTGCTTACGTGCAATGCGTAAACCTTTGTTGATTTGGCTGATTGCAGAATCTGGTAATTCAACAAACGATTTTGTTTCTTTATCCCAGCTACCTGCTTTTTTGCCATCGCGTGTTAAATAAATAAGTTCTAAACGACCGATGCGTAAGAAATCTACTTCGCGCTCTTGGCCATCTACATTCAGTAATGATGTGTACGCTTCGATAGTGCGACCGTAATCAACTTCTACTTGGTAAGCTTCAAGTAAGCGGCGGAATTTTTCACTTGAAGTGATGTCTGCGCGGTCCATCATTTCTTTTAATGATGCAATACGCTTGCTACGTTCTTCAGTTAAGAAAGGCACATCTAGTGCAACGAATTGCTCAAGACCTGTGATCATACGCATCATTAACGGCGTGATTTGACGCTCAATAACTGATACCTGATCCATTGACTCGTTTAACGCGTCCATTTCTGCAATTTGGTTATTTAATTGCTTAGTAAGTTGCGCGTTATAAACAGTTAAGCCGTCAATTTCTTTATTAAGGGCTTTGAATTGTTGTAAACGACCTTGCATTGAATCTGCAATCTTGTCGATTTTAGTTTGTGATTGCGCTGCAGATTTGTTTATCTCGCTGCTTTTATCAATTACTTTATCTAGATCGTTTGCATGTACTGCTGCAGATGCCGCTACAATACCTGCTAAAATCAGTGGTTTAACGCCTTTCATCGCATACACCTTTACTCGTTAAGTTAGCTTAATTTGCTAGTTGGGTTGTTTTATTGTGCGAAAGGATAACGATGAAAAATGACAAGCATGTTGCGCAAAAAATACAAAAATATGACAGCTGTAACAATTAGTTTATATTGCGCAAAGATAAGGCAAAAGTTGCAGGGTTTCGGGAACTAAATATGGGATAGGATTTGCTGATAAGTGCTTTGCCAGTCTTGATAATTAACAGGGATAGCAGCGTAGAGGCCTTTATTTTCAAGGACTAAAGAAGGAAAACCTTGAATAGGTAAGCTTCTCGCTTGGTTTATTTCGGCCAAAAGTAACGAATTTATTTTTTCACTTTCAATTTCGTTAATGAATGCGTTTTTTTCTAACCCTATTTGCTCAGCAAGGCTTGCAAGAGTGCTGATGTCAGATGGATTTTGTGCATCTAAGTAGTAGGCTTTTTGAATGGCGTGTAGCATTTCACATTCTTTATTGTGCTGCCTTGCAACAAGCACAGCGCGGCACGCTGGGTAAGTAGAACGACGCGGTTTCGCGGTATGCCAAAACTCATGATTAAATGGCGTGCCAAGCTGCTGTTCAATACGTTGCCATGTTTGCTGTAAAAACTGCTGCATCTCTTTAAGCATTGGCTCATCTGTATCAGGCGCAAGGCCACCCACTTTATATTCAATAGCCAGTTTATCGCCAAGGGCTGCCTTTAGTTTTAACCAGGTTTCTCTGTAACCCCAGCACCAACTACACATCGGGTCGTATACATAAATTAGCTTTGCCATTTAGCTTATCTCAGTTAAATCAGAGACCACTACATTACGCCCTTTTGCTTTGGCTTTATAGAGGTTGTCGTCGGCTTGTTTAATCGCTTTACTAAATTGACTGCCTCGCTCGAGGCTGGCAATACCAATACTACAAGTAATAGTCACAGACTGCCCCACATCATAGGGGATCTGTTTTTCGGCGACATAACTACGCAACTTTTCGGCCACGGCATGGGCAATGTTAAGCCCCGCTTTTGGTAGCAAAATAATAAACTCTTCGCCGCCATAACGGGCTTTTATATCTGTGCCACGTAATTTATCGTGCAGCATAGAGGTAAAGGCAATTAATGCCTGATCGCCAAAGTCATGACCATAAGTATCATTTAATGATTTAAAGTTATCTAAATCAATTAATAATACCGACATAGGTAAGTAGTTTGCCGCTTCAGCTTCAAGGCGCGGCTGAATATGTTCATAAATATAACGACGATTAGCAAGACCTGTTAGTGGGTCTGTTAATGCATCGCGTTTTTCTATTAAAGTAATATCAGCAATTTTTTGATGGCTTTTTTGCCTAAAGTATTCACTGATCCCAGAGAATAAAATCACCAAAGTGAAAGAGGCTAAAAAGCGTGAAGTTTCAACTTGCCCGTAATGCGCTTGGCCAAAGTTGGGGCTAAAAAGCAGTGCAACTGCACTAGCATACATAATTCCAACCAACACACTGCCCACTTTTAACCCTAAAGTGACATAAGCCACAATAGGGTAAAACATGAGCCAATATAAAGCGGTGTTTTCTTTGCCGCCGGTGTACACCAGTGCCACGCAAAGCAGCAAAATAATCGATAAAATAATGCAGCTTACAGAGACTAAAGCACCTGTGCGAAAGTAATAGAGCATGCACAGTACAATAGTTATATCGCTCACCACTAACATAATAGTGAGCGGTAAGGCGTAAATTTGATAGTTAGATAACACTAACGAAGTGATTAATACGGTGGCAAAAAAAGCCATAGTAACTAACGTGAAGGCACGGCGCTGTTTATCCGCCGTGTCGACACTGTTTAACGTAATGGCATTAAGCCAATTTTGATCCAAAATTGCAGTCTCTTAACAACTAAACTTTAAATTTAAGTACCAATTGCTCAAGCTCATAGAACTGGGCTTTCAATTTAGTGCACTCATTCAAGGTGTTATTAAGATTACTTTGACCTTGATTTGAAAGCTCACTAATTGAGTGTATGTCACTGTCTAGGCTTTGAATTACTTGGTTTTGTTCAGTCGTGGCATTAGCAACACTGTGGTTCACCTCATCAATTGATTCAATGGCACGGGTTACCTCAGCCATTTTATCGCCAGCTACATGAGCTTGCTCAACACTCTTTTCACTGTCGCGGATACTGGCCGTCATAACTTCAACGGCAGACGCAGAGCCTTGTTGTAACTGAGAAATGGTGTCTTCGATTTCTTGAGTTGATTGTTGTGTACGGTGCGCAAGTTGACGTACTTCGTCGGCTACAACCGCAAAACCACGACCCGCTTCACCAGCACGTGCAGCTTCTATCGCTGCATTAAGTGCTAGTAAGTTAGTTTGCTCGCTCACACCTTTGATCACTTCAAGCACTTGGCCAATGCTTACAGTATGTGCATCTAAACTATTAATGGTTTGTTGCGCCTGCTCCATATTACGAGATAAAGCATTAATAGCTGCTAAGTTGTCAGCTAATGCAGATTGGCTTTGTAATGATTGGCTGTTAGCACTGGTTGCTAACGTTGACGCATTACTTGCACTATTTGAAATTTCTACCGCACTCGATGTCAGTTCATTGATTGCAGTTGCAACGTTATCAGTACGTTTTGTTTGGTCAGCATACATGTCGAGCGTGCCTTGAGTTTGATTAACTAAACTCTCAACTAATCGCTCAAGCTCAACGGTGGTATTTTTAACTTGTTCGATTGATGTATGAATTTTCTCGATGAACGCATTAAAATAATGGCTTAACTCGCCAAACTCGTCATTATTTTCAACCTCAAGACGACGGGTTAAATCTCCCTCACCTTGGGCAATATCTTTAATTGCATCGTTTAAGCGTTGCATTGGGCGCATTAAATAGCGAAGTAAAAACTGCATCATTAATACAATCGCCGCTATACCCATTAGCATGTAAATAGCCGCCATATTTCTAAATGAGGCAACTGATGAGTAAGCAATTTCTTCGTTGATTACCACACCTAAATACCAATCAACGTTTTGAATTCCTTTGATTTTGGTAAACGATACTAATTTGTCTAAGCCACCTACCTGTACTTCAACAAACTCAGATTGTAACGATAAGCTTTTACCAAATAAGTCACTCATGTTTTTGTCGTTAAATTTAGTTTCTGGGTGGCTTAAAATGCGCCCTTCACTATCTAGTAAAAAGCCATAACCGAACCCTAAAAAGTCAATTTCATTGACGATTTTAGTAATGGTTTTCATGTCGATGTCGGCACCTGCAACACCACTAAATACACCGTTAGCTTGCATAGGCGCTACAGCTGAAATAGTCAGTTCATTGGTGGTTACGTCAATATAAGGGGCAGTAAAGGCAGTGTTTGATTTGTTTTCAACAAGTTTGTACCACGGGCGTGTTGTTGCATCGTAGTCTGGCGGTAAGACAACAGATTGGTCGTTTAATACAAAGGTGCCATCCGTGATACCGATATAGGTATTTTTAAAACTCCCCGCTTTGTCGGCTGTGTTCAGCTGAGTAAGCGTAAGCTCTTTGCTATCACCAAGTTGATAGGTATCAGCTACTGACGAAACAATCGCTAATTTAGCATTTAACCAGTTAGCTATGTTTTGCGACACTGACTGAGAAATCTCTTGAAGAACGAGCGAAAGCTGCTCCTGCGTTTGGCTGCGCATAGAGATGAAGTTATTAATGGTGAATAAACCGAGCACTATCACTAAAACCAGTGATGCAGCCACAGTTACCTTGGTGGTAAATTTAAGAGTGCTTTGCATGACAAACCTGTTTGTTATTTTTTTCGTTGTTAGCCTCTTTATATTTAACAAATTTAAAGCTCTTTGTCTTATAAAATTAAGCTAAAACTAGAAAAACGTTCCTTTTATTAAAGTACGCTTTCTTTGAAAATCAATTACTTTGTTAACGGCAGCCATTTCAACTTCTTAAGTCGCATTAATAAAAAAGCAGCAAAAACCCAATTGGAACGTTCCTATAAATTAATACTCAAACCGCCCCTGAATACGTATTCATTAAATCATTTTGTCATCTAGTTTTGTTCGCTATAGCAAAAAATGGCACAAAAAAACCCCGCAACTCAGTGCGGGGTTTTTATTAATTGTTATTTTTAGCCGATGCGTTTTTTCCAGCTATCTGCTAAACGTACAACGTTTAAGCCATACCAAGCGATAAATGCATAACAAATCACTGGTACAAAGAAGCTTTGTTGGATGTTTACTGTATCAGCAACTACACCTTGTACTAATGGTACTAAGGCACCACCAACGATTGCTAAACATAACCAACCCGAACCTTTACTGGTTAGTGAGCCTAAACCTTCAATAGCAACAGAGAAAATAGTTGGGAACATAATTGAGTTGAATAAGCCAATCGCAAGTACTGAGTAAAGCGCGACATCACCTTCAGTGAATATAGTCACTAACAGCAATACAATAACCATCATGGCATTAAAGAATAACGCTTTTGAAGGCGCAATTTTTTGCAGTGCTGCAGAGCCAATGAAACGACCCACCATTGCACCGCCCCAGTAATAAGCAATCAGGCTTGCAGCCGCATGCTCTTCAAGGCCAGCGATGTGTTCTTCGCCAAAATAGTTAACTAAGAAGCTACCAATTGAAACCTCAGCACCTACATAACAGAATATACCTACAACGCCCATCATTAAATGAGGTGCTTCAGCTAGGCTGTGGCCTTTCGCTTTACAGTCTTGCTCTTCTGTATGCTCTGCAATCACTGGTAATTTAAAGAAGGCAAATACGACAGCAATGGTCAGTAGTGCTGCTGCAAGCATAAGGTAAGGCACTTTTACAGATTCTGCAGTTGCTGCGCTTGCAGCTAATGTGCCTGCTGTACCAAAGAATAAAATACCACCCACATATGGACCAACTGTAGTACCTAGTGAGTTAAGTGCTTGCGCTAAATTTAAACGTGACGACGCCGTTTTTTCAGGACCTAACGCCACAACATACGGGTTAGCAGATACCTGTAATACGGTAATACCTGCTGCTAGAACAAATAACGCACCTAAGAATAACCAGTACTCATGCACAACAACCGCTGGGTAAAATAACATACAGCCAATTGATGCCACGACTAAGCCGGTTAATACGCCATTTTTGTAGCCCATTTTTTTAACCAACATACCCGCAGGTAGCGATACAATAAAGTAAGCACCAAAGAAACAAAACTGAACCAGCATTGCCTCTGTGTAGGTTAAATCGAACACCCCTTTTAAGCGCGGGATCAACACGTCATTTAAAACTGTAATGAAACCCCATAAAAAGAACAGGGTTGTCATTGCTGTCAGTGGTAGCAGGTAGTTTTTATTTTGCTGCGAACCATCGGCGACAAACGATTGGTTTGTATTAATTTCACTCACGTGGTTTTCACTCCGTTAACAAGTTACCTTTGATTCTACACATTGAAGTAAAAATAGCACAAAGATTTACTAGGAACGTTCCAATATTTTTATTTCCTGCTATAGTTGCAAGATGAACACAGATTTATTAGTAACGCATGGCCACAGTTAACTTTAAAAGCCCTGATTTTCTTAAGCAGCATATCCAAGATACCCTTGCTTTTTATCACCCCCATTGTGTTGATCATTCAGCCCATGGTTTAGCTGGCTTTTATCAGTTCTTTAAAGATAATGGCGCGATTTACGATAAACACACTCGCCATTTAGTCTCGAGCACCCGCTTTGTGATTAATTACGCTATGGCGTACATAGAGTTTAAAGACCCAGAATATTTAAGCCTCACTAAACATGGTTTAGCCCACCTTGAACATGCGCATAAACAAGCATCTGGTGGTTATGCTTGGCTTATTGAGCAAGGTGATAACGGCACAGTAACCGTGTTAGACGACACCAACCATTGTTATGGGCTCGCTTTTGTAATGCTTGCAAACGCGGTTGCTTTAAAAGCAGGGGTGAACGACTGCAAAAATACCATTTCGCAGGTATGGGATTTATTAGAGCAGCACTACTTTGAACCACAGCATAATGCCTATTTAGATGAGCAAAATACCGACTTTAGCTGTGCAGATAACTATCGCGGCCAAAATGCTAATATGCATTTATGCGAAGCCTTACTTATGTGTTTTGAAGCAACCAACGAGACCCGTTATTTAAAGCGTGCTATAGAGCTTGCCGAAACTTTTACCGTAAAACTGGCGGCCCACAGCCAGCAGTTGGTGTGGGAGCACTACTCTAAAAATTGGCAAATCGATTTAGATTACAACAAAGAAGACCCGCAGCATTTATTTAGGCCTTGGGGATTTCAACCAGGTCATCAAACTGAGTGGGCAAAACTGTTACTTATTTTAAACCGCCATATTGATGAACCTTGGCTGGTAACACGCGCTAAAAGCCTGTTTGATGAAACCTTAAGCATCGCGTGGGATCAGCAACATGGGGGCATTTTCTATGGCTTTGCACCAGATAAACAAATTTGTGATAGCGATAAATACTTTTGGGTGCAGGCCGAATCATTAGCCGCAGCAGCCCTACTCGCTGATGCCACAAATGACGAAAGCTATTGGCAATGGTACGAAAAAATTTGGCAGTACAGTTGGCAACATATGGTAGATCACCAATATGGTGCGTGGTATCGCATATTATCAGCACAAAACCAACCATACAGTGACGAAAAATCGCCAGCAGGTAAAACCGATTACCACACTATGGGTGCCTGCTACGAAGTATTAAGAACCTTAACCTTGAGGAATGCATAATGAGTTTAGTGTGTTTTGGCGAAGCATTAATCGACTTTTTATCAGATGGTAAACAACCAGAGTCATTTACCAAATATGCAGGTGGCGCACCTGCCAATGTGGCTGTTGCAGCAGCAAAACTAGGCCTTAACACCAGCTTTTGCGGCATGTTAGGCGATGATATGTTTGGTCACTTTATTAAACAAGAGCTTGATCAGCATGCGGTAAACACCCAGTACTGTACATTCACCGATGCAGCTAAAACAGCATTGGCGTTTGTATCACTTGATGACAGTGGCGAGCGCTCGTTCAGCTTTTATCGCCCACCAGCCGCTGATTTACTATATCGCGTAGACGATTTTGACCATGCAATGTTTGCAAATCACGCCATCATGCATGTATGCAGCAACAGTTTGACTGAGCACAACATCTATCAAACAACAATTTATGGTTTAACTCAGGCGAAAAAAGCCGGTGCAATTTGTAGCTTTGATATGAATCTGCGCGAAAACCTATGGCCAAGTATGCGCCATACTCTAGATAGAATGTGGCATGTTATATCTCTTGCAGATATCGTAAAACTCTCATTTGAAGAGCTTGAGTTTTTAAATCAAAAAAGCCATCAAGAAATGCCTCTTGAGCATACTATCGATGCCATTTTAAAGGCCGGTGTGACCTGTTTGCTAGTTACTAATGGCGGCGAAGCAATCAGCTTTTACCACGCAGACTTTAAAGGCCAAGTTAGCCCACCAGCTACAAAAGTGGTTGATACCACAGCCGCAGGCGATGCATTTATTGGCGGCATGCTGTCAAAGATTGGTCAGCACTGTGAAAACAAACAAAGCTTTAAAGCGTTTTGCCAAACTCCAGCGAATATCGAACAAACCATTGCTTATGCAGCTAAAGCCGGCGCTTTTGCTGTAAGCCGTTATGGTGCATTTGCATCATTACCTAGCGCAGAAGATCTTATATAACAGCTCATAATTGCTTACAAATCTATTAAGCACTCTAGTGGAGAGTGCTTAAATTTCATGGTATGTTTTTTAACTAATTAAAGAAAAAGGAATTCATCCTATGAATAATAAGCTTCTTGCTGGGGGCGCGATTGCCATTGTTGCAGGTGCGTTGTTGTACTCACAAAATAAAGCCAGTGTTGATGTAGATTTACCTGAGCTTGCCTACGTACCTGCCGATACGGCGGTTTTTTATGGTCAACTTAAACCGTTTCCGTACAGCAAATACTTTGCGCTTATGCCAGATGCAATGAAAGGCACGAGCGATTTAACGCCCATCATTGCTGAGCTTAAAACAGTTGATGATAAGAATGCCCTATTCCTTGCATCACTGATGGAAAAATACCAGCAATCACTGAGCTCTTATGATGCCTTCAAATCGATTTGGGGTTTTGGTGATGACTACAAAGGCATGATGTATGCGCAAGGTTTAATGCCTATCGTGCGTTTTCAGGTCGCTGATCAAAGCAGCATTATCAATAGCATTAAGCAATCTGCTGATGAAGCAGGTATTGCGTATACAACTGAAAGCCTTGAAGGCGTAAGCTACACACGTTTTACCATTGAGCTTGAAGGCTTAGATAACTTCAACCTAATTGCATCAACTCACAATAATTGGGCTACCATCACGCTGACCACTGCGCTTTCTAACGAACAAGATTTACGTATTGCCCTTGGCGTAGAAAAACCAGCTCAATCACTGGCTGAAACTAAAAAACTGCCTGAGCTAATTAAAACTTTCTCACTTGATGGTAACTCGGTTGGCTTTGTTGATCATCAACGTATCGCCAATGCTGTAACAGGCAAAGAAGACTCTCGCTTACACCAGATGCTCAAAGAGCTACTTGATAAAGCCCAGCAATCAAACGCATTAGCAATGATTTCAACACCTGAGTGTCAAGATGATATTGCAGCTATTGCCGCTAAATGGCCTGCAACAGTATCTGGCACAACAAAAACCCGTATTACCGCCGACTACGCCGATTTTGACGTAAAAGCAGTACTGCAAAGCACAGATCAAGACTTACTTAATACACTACAAGCCGTGCGTGGCTTTGTACCAAAACATACCACTGGGCTTGACGGGCAAATGATGAGTGTTGCCTATGGTATTGATGTAGCAAAAGTACTGCCACTGGCTAATACACTAACCGGTGCAATTAAGTCAGCTGAGTTTAACTGTGGCCCAATTGTCGCACTACAAAATGAAATGCAAGAAGTAAGCACCGCTGGCCTTGCTATGATGTCGGGATTTGCAAATGGCGTGCAAGGTATGAGTGTCAGCGTTCAAGATGCTGCATTTACTATCGATGACTACAATGGCCCACAAATAGACAAACTTGATGCCATCGTTACCCTATCGGCGACCGATGCCCATGGCTTGTATTCAATTGCACAAGGTTTTGTACCGCCGCTTGCTAACATAAAACTACCAGCCAATGGTGATGCGGTGTTGATCAATGAATACATTCCATCGCCTGTGCCACTTAACTTTGATATAAAAATGGCCCTTAAAGGCAATCATATTGTGATTTTCACCGGTGATAAGTCAGAGCAGATTGCCGAGACTTTAGAGTCGCAAAGTGTCACTAAAAATGGCTTTGTGAACATGGCATTCGACGTACAAAAAATCTTATTACCTTTGCTTGATACGATTGCGGCAACGGGTCAATTAAGTGATGAAGAAATGGCTGAGCTTGATTCACTACGCGACCAACCTGTGGGTGTTTATTTTGCCACAGACATTACCGACAACGGCATTGGACTTGAAAGTAACGTACAAATTACTAAAAAGTAGTTTTGAGTTTAGATCTAAAAAGAGCGCTATTTTGCGCTCTTTTTTTGTTGCCATTTAAGTGAGTTGTTAGTGTCTCGACTATTACAAATGGTGTCGTTTGAACTCTCAATACCACCGAGTTTGGCAAGTCGGTCGTAAAGCACAACATTGCAGGTTGCGGCTAGGTTCATACAGCCAATGGTTGGTACATACACTACTTCATCACACCATTTCAGCACGTCTTTACTGACTGAGCCATCTTCAGGGCCAAATACATAAAATGCGTTTTCAGGGTGCTTAAATTCAGGCAGTGGCGTTGCACCTTCAACAAGCTCAATCACCACAGTTGTGGCACCTTCAGGCTTTGCTTGCTCTAGGCTTTCGACTTGCGTTAGCGGAATATGCTCAAGCACATTTTTGGTATCAGTATGGTACTTATTAGCGCGTAAATAACGGCTACCAGTAAAAAAAACCTGCTTGGCATTGTAACAACCCGCGGCACGTAATACGCCACCCACATTGGTTGGGCTTTTTGGGTTTAACAAGCCAATGCTTGCTTTAAGGGCGCTCATTAATCAATGTCTCTGGTTGGCCATTCGGCCACGTATAGATCAAAGTCATCTAGGTCTACATCACAGTCTTTCACTGTTTTGTCACGCACAGAAATACCCAGCTCATGCATCATGTCTTTACTGCCACCGTTCAGTAGCGGGTGCCAAGACGCAAGGCCACGGCCTTCGTAAAGGCGGCGGTAGCTACAGCTTTGCGGCATAAAAAAGATATCTTTGAGGTTTTCTTTAGTGAGCTTTACACATGAAGGCACCAAGGTTTGGCGGTTCGCATATTCGCTACAACCACAGGTGTCGTTGTCTAGGTATTGGCAAACGATATTAGTGAAAATGAGTTCTTCACCCTCGCGAAGTTGATCCGTTGCGGTAAATTCATCTTCGTCTTCACTGTCGATAAATGTGTTTAAACAACATTTACCACAGCCGTCACAAATGGCTTCCCATTCGGGTTGTGACATTTGCTCAAGCGAGCGCTTAAGCCAAAATTGATCTTCTAACATGGTATTACTCAAAGCCCCTAAACAGCGCGCATTCTAGCGTAAAGCCAGAATGCGCGCAAAGTTTAGCTATTTTTGCTCGTTAACCCAACGCTTAATTTTCTCTTCAAGAATTGGCATAGGTAATGCGCCATCAATCAGAACTTGCGTATGGAAAGCTTTAATGTCGAACTTATCGCCTAGCTCTTTGCTCGCGTAGTCACGTAGTTCTTGAATTTTGAACTGACCTAACTTGTACGACAGCGCTTGGCCCGGCCATGCAATGTAACGCTCAACTTCGGCAATAATGTCGCTTTCGGCCATTGATGAGTTAGCCAACATGTAATCAATACCTTGTTGACGTGTCCAACCTTTTGCGTGGAAACCAGTATCAAGCACTAAGCGCATTGCACGTAATTGCTCATCTGATAAACGGCCGTACCACATGTAAGGGTCGGTAAATAGGCCAAGCTCTTTACCTAAGCTTTCTGCATACAATGCCCAACCTTCTGCAAATACCGTGTAGCCACCGAATTTACGGAATAGTGGTAACCCTTCAATTTCTTGTTGCAAGGCAATTTGAAAGTGGTGACCCGGCGCGGCTTCGTGAATAGACAAGGTTTCAAGTAAAAACTTAGGCTGTGCTTTTAGGTTAAAGGTATTGATATAGAAAATACCCGGGCGCGAACCATCTGGTGCTGGCGACTGGTAAGATGCACCCGCAGCTGATTCAGCGCGAAAATCTTCAACTGCTTTTACAACGTATGGCGCTTTTGGCGCAATATCGAACATTTGTGGTAGCTTAGCATCAATCTTTTCTTTTACAGCTTCGTACGCGGCAATTAACTCTTCTGGCGTATCGTAGTAAAACTCATCTGAGGTTCTTAGGTGTTCAAAAAACGCTTTTAAATCGCCTTCGAAACCGACTGTCTCTTTGACTTTTTTCATCTCAGATAAGATGCGCGATACTTCGCTTAAGCCAATGTCATGAATTTCATCGGCGTTTAGGCTCAGCGTAGTATGCTGTTTAATTTGATACTCATACCATGCTTTACCATTTGGCAGGTCGCTGTAACCAATGCTTTCACGGGCATTTGGAATGTATTCATTCGCTAAAAAGTCAGCCATTTTTTGATACGCAGGCACTAAACGCTCGCTGATCATCGCCGTGTAGGCGCTTGTAAGCTGTGCTTTTTGCTCGTCGCTGAAAGACTCAGGTAACTGAGCAATTGGCCCCCAGAATAGTGACTCTTCTGGTTTTTCTACAATATGAGTTTGAAATTGCGGTAATAGTTTTTCAGCAAGCGGCTTAGGAAGAACCACTTTGTCTTTCATGCCTTGGCGCATTGATTGCTCAACACTGTCTAACCACGCGATGAAACCATCAGCACGTTTTTCAAATGCTTGATAATCTTCAACCGTGTTAAAAGGCTGTGCACTTTGCCCAGAGCCTAGCGCAACAAAGGTATTGTGCGCCCCGCCCATTTGGTTAATTGGCATTAAGTAACTTGGAAACTGAGCGCCTTCAATCGCAAGGTCTAAATCGCGGGCTAGAATTTCGTAGCTCAATAATGATTGACCTGTTAATTGCGCTTTGTCGATATTTGCTAGTTTGTTTTTGTATTCTTTAACAAAGTTAAGCTGCTCGTCGCGGTTTGCTTTACTGATAGGTGCAATAAATTGGTCGTTATATTCGCTACGGCCAATGTAAGTACCACCAATTGGATTAAACTTTAAGCCTGCTTCAAAGTAGTCTGCTAGTAATGTATCAAGTTGCTCTGTGGCTGACGTTGCGCTAGGTGCTTGTTTGCTTACTTCTTGAGTTGGTTTTTCGTTGCTTGGCGTTGATTCATTACAACCAAGTAATGCAAACATCACCGCCGAACTAAGTAGTGCTAGTTTTACGTTTTTCATTCTTTCCCTGCCCTTATATTGAGTACGCGTAAATTATGAGGGTTTAGTTCCCTATTTAGCAAGTATCGCTGCAACTTATCGCAGTTTATTTACACTTTGTAAGCTGATTGCTAGAGTGGCGGCTCGACTTACCAATTTTGAATAAAAATGAAAAAGACAGCTCTTGCTATTAGCCTAGGCCTAGCTTGCCTAACCTCTTTAAATACCTACGCAACCACCTACTTATCGGCAAAAGCCATGGTAGATGTAAATTCAGGTAAACTGATTAAATCACCACTTATCAGTATAGATAATGGTCAAATTGCAGCCGTACAAAGTAATAAACAGCCTAGCTTAAAAGACGGCGATAAGCACATTCAATTACCAGAGCTGACTCTGGTGCCAGGTTTAATGGATATGCATGTGCATTTAACGAGCGACCCTACCGTGCCTCGCAGTGAGCGAATTGGTCAATCGATTCCGCGTAAAGCAATTAAAGCAGCGCACTTTGCCGAAAAAACACTGTATGCAGGTTTTACAACGCTGCGTAACTTAGGCGCAGAAGGCTACAGCGTGATTGCAGTACGCGATGGCATTAACGCAGGCGACATTGTTGGCCCACGTATTTGGGCGGCTGGCCCGTCTTTAGGTGTTACTGGCGGTCACTGTGATAACAACCGTTTACCACCAGAAATGAAATACACCGCAGAAGGCGTTGCTGATGGCCCATGGGCTGTGCGCGCTAAAGTGCGAGAAAACATTAAGTACGGTGCCAATGCCATTAAATTTTGCGCTACAGGCGGGGTATTTTCAAAAGGCACAAAAGTCGGTATTCAACAATATAGCCAAGACGAAATGAACGCCATTGTTGACGAAGCTCATTTGCGTGGCCTAACCGTTGCAGCCCATGCGCACGGTACCAGTGGTATTAAAGCAGCCATTGTTGCTGGTGTAGACAGTGTTGAGCACGTTAGTTTTGTTGATGACGAAGCCATTAAACTTGCGAAAAAACACGGCACTTGGTTCTCAATGGACATTTACAACACTGAGTACACCCTTGCCTTTGGTGAACAAAATGGGGTTGCAGAAGAAAACCTTAATAAAGAGCGCCAAGTATCTAAAAAGCAACGCGATAGCTTTAGCCGCGCAGTAAAAGCAGGCGTAAACATGGTATTTGGTACCGATGCAGCGATTTACCCTCATGGCGATAACGCAAAGCAGTTTTCACGTATGGTTGAGTTTGGTATGACACCGCTGCAAGCATTGCAGTCTGCCACCATCAATAGTGCCAAACTACTTAAAGCTGATGATCAACTTGGCCAAATCAAAAGCGGTTTCTTAGCCGATATTATCGCCGTAAAAGGCAACCCGCTTGAAAACATTGCAGTACTTGAAGATGTACAATTTGTTATGAAAGACGGTAAAGTTTTTAAATAAGCTATTATGCTGGCTTTGCATTAGTGAAGTCAGCAACCCTCCTTGTATCTATATCGTAAACAAAATTACCAACCATAAAATTAGTTGTTAGCAACTTGTATCTAAATAAAGAAATTACCCAAAACAGATAAATAAAACTTGAAATGAAAATAGCTCGCATTATCATTGCCAAAAAATCTCGATAATTTACCTATAATGACGACACATAAATACTCAATTTTAGCTCTAGCCTGCTTAAGCGCATTCAATGCAACCGCCAACGATTTAGATTCAGTTGAGCGTATTACCGTTTACGACAAACAAAACCGTGTAGTACTTGAATCTGGCCTTGCCACTAAATCAAATATGACCCTAATGGAAACGCCAGCCCCAGTTGTGGTTGTTGATCAAGAGCTTATCAACTCGCAAGGTGCAACAAACTTACAAGACTTAGTACGTAACATCAGTGGTGTTACCCAAGCCGGTAACAACTATGGTATCGGCGATAACTTAGTGATCCGCGGTTTAGGTGCAAACTATACATACGATGGCATGTATGGCGGTGCAGGCCTAGGTAACACTTTTAACCCAACACGCTCAATGACCAACGTTGAATCTGTAGAAGTTCTTAAAGGCCCTGCAACGGGCTTATATGGTATGGGTAGCGCAGGTGGTGTTATCAACCTTATTGAAAAGAAACCGCAATTTACTGAGCAGCACACCGTTAATGCCGAGCTTGGTCAATGGGATAGCTACTCATTAGGCTTTGATAGCACAGCAGCATTAACCGACAACCTTGCTTATCGCGTTAACGCAAAAACCGCACGCAGCGATGGTTACCGCGACTTAAAAGACGACCGAGATGAAATTTATGGTGCGTTAAAATACGTATTAAGCGACAAACAAGACATCATGATTTCGGCCGCTTACATCAAAGATGCCATTGCCGTTGATTCAATTGGCCACCCTATTCGTATTTTTAACAGCGACTCAGTGAATGGTAAAACCGCAGGTGAAGTAACCGCTGCTGATTTAATTAACGATGCAACGGCAAAAGGCCTGCAACTAACCGATCAGCAACGCCAGCAATTAGCAGATTCACTGGCAGCAAATGATGGCTTAACACCTTACACCTTTGGCCATAACGGTATTATCTCGCCAATGGCGAATGATAACGAAGGCGAAGAACTACGCTTTAAGTTAACTCATAATTACTTTATTACAGATAATTTATTTTTAAATCAGCAACTACAATACCGTAATTACGAATCAAGCTTTGCCCGCCAAACGGGTGCTTATAACTATGTTTATTGGAACCGCAGAGGCGTGATCAATGCCGACCCGCGCGCTCCTTTAGTGGTTGATGACGTACTTTACCCATTTGCCGCTCGTCGCCAAGAGTACCGCCAAGTAGAAGCAGACGAAAAATCATGGCAATACTTTGCTGACTTGCGTTATGACTTTAGCTTTGCCGGTATTGATAACGAATTACTGGTAAACGCCAACTACGAAGACCGCGATATTCGTTTTAAACAATACTCAATTTACGATGCCGACAAGGTCATTAAAAACAAAGATGGAGAGGTTATTTACCAAGGTCAGTTACCTTACATTTTTGATATTCGTAACCCGAACTGGGGCGAAGGTAGCTTTTTTGATTACGACCCGCTAAAAACCAGCGATTACAATAAAAAAGTTCAAGCTTGGGGTGTGGGTATTCAACATGTTGCCTATATTGACGACACTTTCACAACCCGTGTAGGCGTTGCCTTTAACCGTATTAAACAAAGCTACGAACACTTTGGTGTTGATGCACGCTACCGTGCTAGTGCCGCCGAGCCAACACCAGAAGCAGATACATCAGACAGCGGCATGACCTACAACCTAGGTGCAACCTACAAACTGAGCGATGATATTTCGTTCTTTGTAAACCACTCTAAAGGACGTACAGCCTACAGTGTACTTGGTAGTGTGTCTGGTAACGAAGCAGACCGCGATGACGCCGAGTCAGTCAGTAACGATATTGGTATGCGTGTAAAAGCCTTTGACGATCAACTACTAGCATCACTTGTGGTGTTTGATAGTGCCCGTACAAACCTTGAGTATGCCAACCCAGATTATGAAGCCGGTGTATCTGATGCCTCAGTACCAAAAAGCTTTTACGATGGTGAAGAGCAAACCAAAGGTGTTGAACTTGATTTAAATGCCGATTTAAACGAGCAGTGGAAACTTAACGTAAACGCGGTGTATCAAGACGCCCGCGATAAGAAAAACCCTAACTCATCATCTTTCGATACTCGTCAAAAAGGTGTGCCTTATGTAACAGCAAGCAGCTGGTTAAGCTATGACGCTAAATGGTTTAATTTAGCCGAGCCACTTACAATCAGCGCAGGCGTGCAATATGTTGATGACCGCAGCACAAACTCAACCTCGTTTGGTATTCCTGATGGCTACGTGCCAAGCTACACGGTTTACGACGCTGCAATTCAATACCAAACAGATGATTGGAAACTACAGTTAAACTTAAATAATTTGTTTAACAAAACCTATTACTCAAAAGCAATGTTCTTAGGCGGTATGCCAGGTGAAGAGCGTAATGCTAAATTAACCTTTAGCTACACACTTTAATTGTGAATTGATAGCAAAAAGCGCGGCTTAGTTAAGCCGCGCTTTTTTGTTTGGATTTTTGATATTAAACATAAGATGATAGATTTTAAATGACAGATAATTTTGAGGGATTTTGTGAATTTTAAGGCAATTTTTCTAGTTGCAATGCTAGTTTCATTTAAAGGAATCACAATGGAAAACACATACTTCACATGGCCGGAGTTCTCTAAAAATTATAACGATGAAATTAATAGTGCAGATTCTGTTAATGCACTACTAGCGAAATACTGCAGGAGTTAGATAGGCTATCAGTAATTTGCTTCAGTGCTTCCATGGATAGCTCTCTCCTAATTAAAAATAAATTTATAGTTCGCTGGCACTGTTGAACATGGTGAAAACAGCCAACTATGAATTTACCCTATTTATTACCTTGTTATATACCTTTTACTTATGTGTCCTTATTTTAGGAAGCTGTATTTGTAATATCACAAATGCAGGAATCAACGGTAAAAATGCCAACCAAGATAATGGAGTAACAATCCAAAACCAGATAAACCAAGCTTCTGCGATAATTAAAAGAAGTAATTTTTTAACGCGCTTGAAAAGAATGCAGTCACCGATAGCTAATAAAGGTAAACCAAAACATAACGAGCCAAATAAGACTATAAATGGGTGCGGAGCCTCAATTTGAATGTTCTTTATCACAGAAAAGTAAAATTCGTTGCCATAGCTGTATAACAATGGGCTCATTAGTAAAAACACCCAAACTGCGCTCCAGCTAGCATTACGCTGATGCTTAGAGTGGATTTTATTTTTTTCTTGAAGCTTGCTCAATACATCCATTTAACTCAGGCTCTCTAAGTAAATAACGAAAAACTATGTGCTACTATGTTTGGTTAAAATTAGTCACGAGAGCGCACGCCAAGGTTTTGCGTCCCAACGAGCGGTAGCTAGTGCCATAATTTGTTTGTTATAAGGCACTACTACCTACCAGAAAAATCACAATAAAGAGTATTACCACGAAAGCTTGCTTTAGATCTGACTTCGCTTTTTTAATATACGGGTCTAGTTCTGGTCGATAAATGCTATAGTTATCTGGTTTTCCGAAAATCAAACCCCAAAACTGGTCAAAGTATTTCAATTGGTTTTCGATTTGCTTAACAAGTCCCTCTTCTCCAAGAGCTTTATTAAACAACTGACCTAAACTTATACTAGCCCTTATCCAAAGTCCAAACCCAATGCTAAAAAATAGAAAGAAAAGAATAATTTCCAAGTCATTGTTCCTTATAACGCCTCAAACATCGTCACCGTTTTCGGTTTCCGAGTATTTTGGCTTGTTACACGTAATTTAGACGACTCCCAAGCCCGTTTTGTTTGCTTCAATCTTCCTATGTGATTCATTGGTATAAGCCTTCAAGTTGAGGTAAACCTAGAAAATAAGATGGTCTTGAATTTCCATAGTTTCCTTGCGCGTTTCTGCGTAACGATGTACGAATTAAAATGCAGCATAACTCAGCTCTCGTGATCCCAACATAGTGTAGGTTAGTATCTTCGGCTAGGCTTGGGTAATTAACATCATCCCAGTTATCACCTGGAATTCTATGTGGAAAGGACCACTCCTCCATATCTAAATGAAATACTATTTTGAATTCTAGTCCTTTAGATTTATGAAGTGTCATTAATTGGACTTCATCTAAAGCTATTGGTTTGAACAACTTGATCAATGTATCTTGGCTCCAGATGAGCCTCACAGCATTATTTTCTTTTTCAAAATCATCAAAGCCAATTAGTTCAAGTAAACCGTTACTCTTATCAATAAAATCCTCTAGTGTAGTTTCTGATCGGATAGCCTTTAACTGTTTTCGTAAGTCCGGCATATTTCTCTCTGGCAGTTGAAAAAAATACTTTTCTATCACGTCCTGAGCGGTTGCAACAGCTCCGAATTTATATGATAGTAAATCTGAAAAAACGTCAGCACATTCAGTACCTATGTCATTGAGTGGGGTATCAATATATAGCCTGTAATTATGCGTTAAACCTTTTGAAAATTCTCTTAAAGATATTTCTTTCTTGGCTAGGATAGCTATATCTGATGCGTAGGTAATTGTGTTTTTTTCTATCCAATCGTCTATCCATGGCGAAATATGTTCTGCAGCATTTTTTAAATTCCCACGAATAAGGCGCCTAAATACATAAATATCATCATGAACTATCAATTTGTATGCAGCATCAAGGACACGAGAAGCATAATTAACTATTGATGGGTGACATCTATGATTTAAGTCGAGTTCAAAGTGCTGGAAGTTAGCCTTGTCTTTGGTTAATGCAAGCAAAAATTCTGGTTGACTTCCCCTGAATTGATATATCGACTGATCAATGTCTCCGACTGCCGTTGCGATTAAACCAAGCTCCTTTATTTTTATGAATAGTTCATGCTGAGCTTGAGACGAGTCTTGATATTCATCTATAAAAACATGCGAATAACGTGCTCTTATATAGCGCCGCGCGGAAACAGAGTTGCTAAGAATGAATAATGACAATGCTGCAAAGCTACTCATCCACAATATACCTGCATCATACAATGCCTTAAAACCAGCATCAGACCTAAGTTCGTCATAGGTAGGTGAATTGTATTTTTCTGATAAGTAAAGTTGCTGATGAGAGTCTAGTTTCTTTACTATATTACAATTAGATGGTTTACCATCCCATATTCGACCTAAAAATGGCAATATAATTTCTTTTAAGCAAAAGCTATCTATTGTGCCGAAAAAGCTCAATTTTGTGTCGTGAGCATTCTCTTTACAGCGCTTCTTAAGTTCCCCACTCGCTTTTTTTGTGAAAGTAATAGCAATCACACCTTTATGGCTAGGTAGATTCGGTGTAACCCCTCGAATTTTTTCCTTCATCACGGTGGTTTTCCCGCTACCTGGGCAAGCTGTAATAACAATGCTACCTTCACAGTCAATAGCGGCCTGCTGCTGGAATGTTGGATTAAAGGTAGTCATTACTAAGTTCTTCTCATCTCTACTAGCTTGTGTAATGGTTTTGCTAATTCACCATTATTCAGCTTATGAAGATCTCTTGAAATTGATTTGAGCAGCATTCTCATTCTTAGCGCTTTTTTCCCTTGGAGGTACCTGATAGCCGAATCACGGTCAGATTTTCCAACTGCTGTTTGTACTTCATCAGATAACTCTTCAACCAAGTCAGTTTCTAAATCTACTTTAGATAAAAATATTCCTTTATCATTCAGCATATCAGAAGCAGTCTGCCAGTCTCCATTATCCACAGTATCTTGAGAAGAAAACTCGGCATAGCTTCTATCGAATGGGTCTTTACCTAAAAGACTTAAACAACGATTAATGCCTGCATGCTGCCATTCATTTTTGCCTGGTATTTTTGAAATATCGTTATCAGTTCTCATCGTCCATGGAATTTGAAGTGCATCGAGTATTGATATGAACACTTTAAAAGAAATACCGTCGACGGAAAGAATTGACAAGTTTTCAAAATCAAGGTCAATACCCAAGGCTTTAGATAGTGACTGATAAAAAAGCATTTCAGATGGCCCCTCAACTAAAAATATACCGTCAGAGAAAAATGCTTCAGCTGGCAAAATACTCATTCTGTAGCTCATATCTTCCCAACCTGACTCAATGCAACATGAGCATCCCTCACTAGCAGCTACCGTTGATGAACATTGGTGAACTAACCGTATGATAGAGTCAGGCGAAAAATTTACAGTTATCTGTGGTGAATGCGATGAAATAATCGTTTGACCTGGCAATTCATCAATTAAATAGGTTGCCAGCTTTCTCTGTTGATGAGGGTGTAAATGTGCTTCTGGTTCTTCTATAACATAGAAGATAACTTCGTTTTCTAAATCATGCTCTTGTGCACTTTTTGCTTTCCATAAAGCTAATAGAATTTGATTATTTCTCCCATCTCCACCGAGCATCACATTAGAGCCATTGCTGTTAGCACCAAGCTGTAGCTTTTCTATAAAGTCATTAACCTGAATTGCCCCCGTATCAAGTTGCACCTTATAATTAGCATAATGATGGGCTAATTTCTTTAGTTCATCATTAACGTCATTTGTTGCTTTATCTACATAAACTAATTGAGACACTTTATCATTGAGGTTTTCTAAGTCACTGCTGATCTCTCCAAGTAAATCATCATCTTCTTGCCTCTCATCCTCAGAAAGTGATTCTTGAGCAATTTTTAATAGCTGCCGCTTTTCTTTTCGGATGAACTTTTCTAAATCACGTTGAGACTCAATATACTTTAAGTGCATGTGCTTTAGATAAAAACGACTGTTTATTTCCTGGAAATTATCAACTGAAGGCCCAATAAATAGCTTATAACTTAGGCTGCTACGTTCTGCGGTATATCTTAAAAAGGTTTCATTATCTTCACTGACGCTGCCCTTGAGAACCGAAATGACAGCATCTTCCGTAATATCTGAAAACTCAACGGTAATTGATATTTCATCGCTAACGCCGTTGGAATTAATATGAAAATCAAGCTCATTTGGCTCGATATCCGCTTCAGATAAGCTTTTGTCTAATAGTATTCTTAACGCATGGAGCAAGTTGCTTTTCCCAACATCGTTAGCACCAATAATTAAAGTGTTCCTGTTAAAGTTAATAATCGAGTTGGAAAAATTCCTAAAACCTTCCAAATGCACTTTACTAATTTTCAATTCTTTTTCCTTGTAGACAATTGTAGGGATAACCTTAATTACCACATTTAAACTTATTACTGTGTATCTGCAAATGACGTGTAACATTTTAGTATTTATGCGACACGCAGTTTGTGTTACATAATCGTTTGTTGGACTAAGCCGCTACCTGCTCGGTATGACAGAGTTGGTGTTGTTTATGCTGTGGGAATTTGCTTTTTGAAGGTTCTCACTTTCCTAGCTAATTTAATTAACTTAGCTAGTGTTTTGCATGCTTTCCCTGCAATGATCAGCGGTTATTATGTATGCATTACACCTAAATTTAGCTAGATAAGCAATTATATTTTTTAACATAAAATGGATGTTTTATATTCAGTTAAACAGGTTAACTTATTGATACCATGTGCAATATTGCTGTCAGATTCAATTTAATCACTCAAACAAACCTGACAGCGTTAACTGACTCAGATTAAAGCGTCATTACAATTCGACCTGTGATATCGCCTTTGAGCATATCGTCAAAAATATCGTTGATATCTTCGAGGCGTTTTTCTTCTATAATGGCTTTAACTTTACCTTTCGCTGCAAAGTCGAGGCATTCTTGTAAGTCTTTACGGGTACCAACAATTGAGCCAACAACAGACACTCCATTTAATACGGTATCGAAAATTGGCAGTGGCATATCTTCGGGTGGCAAACCTACAAGCACGCATTTACCGCCACGGCGTACGCTTTTATAAGCTTGCTCAAAACCGGGTTTTGATACGGCAGTACACACAACGCCATGTGCCCCGCCCACTTGTTCAAAAATGGTTTCTGAAGGCACTTGCTTCATAAAATCTATGGTGATGTCTGCGCCAAGCTCTTTGGCCAGTGCCAATTTGCTCTCGCCGGTATCAACGGCAATTACATTAAAGCCCATTGCTTTTGCGTACTGCACTGCTAAATGGCCTAGGCCGCCAACACCAACAATTGCAACCCAATCACCCGCTTTGGCATCAGTCACTTTAAGCGCTTTATAGGTTGTAACCCCCGCACAAAATAGTGGTGCGGCTTCTGAAAAACCTAATCCTTCAGGAATTTTAACCACGTAATCACCATGGGCTACACAGTACTCGGCGTAACCACCATCGACTGAATACCCTGTGTTGTGCTGCTCAAGGCATAAGGTTTCTTTACCTTCTAAACAAAACTCACAATGACCACAGGCGCTATATAACCAAGGAACACCGACACGGTCGCCTACTGATAAGTGTTTAATGTTTGCGCCTACTTTTTCGATAGTACCTACCCCTTCGTGGCCCGGTACTAATGGCATTTTTGGTTTAACTGGCCAATCTCCATGACAAGCATGTAAATCTGTGTGGCACACCCCACATGCGGCAATTTTAACTAGCACATCGTTAATTCCCACCTCTGGGCATGGGATATCTTCGATAGTTAATTTACCTTTGTACTCTTTATTTACTGCAGCTTTCATAACGTTCCTCCATGGTATAAATTGCGATTCAGCCTATACGATAAACTTATTAACTGTCACTATTATTGATCCACATCAAATAGCTAACCACTGCGGCATTTAATTAAACTATTATTTAAATTCAATAACTTAAATTTAAAATATGATGTATCTACACTTTAGTAGTAGCAGATTGCATAGTGGCTATTTCTTTTAGTTATACCCCGAGCGTGCTAGCATTTAATTTCTGAAATTTTTGAATACTAAAAATTATGAGCCTATCTGAAAAAAACTTAGCTTTTGTTATGCACTGCGGTGAAATGGGTAGCCGTTGGGGCTTTAACCGCACCATTGGCCAAATGTGTGGATTATTAACCATTACTAAAGAGCCAATGACCGCCAATGAAATTGCCGATACTTTAAGTATCTCGCGCGGAAACGTAAGTATGGGCATTAAAGAGCTACAGTCTTGGCGCTTAATTAAAGTGCACCATATTCCGGGTGACCGTAAAGAATACTACGGCCCTGCTGGCAGCATTTGGGATATGGCCAACCGCGTATTCGAAGAGCGTAAAAAGCGCGAGATAGACCCAACCCTTAGCCTGCTTCGCGATAACATTCTAGAAGAAGCCCACAATGATGATGAACGCTTTGCTCAGCAGCAAATGCAAGAAATTCACGACCTACTTGAGACTGTTACTAAGTGGTCAGCAGAGCTACAACGCTTAAGCCCTGAACAACTTCAAAGCCTAATGAAACTAGGTTCTGGCATTGGCAAGGTACTTGATTTTAAAGACAAGATTTTGAAAAAGCCGGGGAAAGGGGAATAAGTTAGCGAGTTACTAAGGGCGAGAGTAAAGTTAGCGAGTTACAAGGGGAAAGTTAGCAAGTTACAAGGGGAAAGTTTCGAGTTACGAGAGTAAAATTTGTAGGAGGCGTTTCAACGCCGAATATTTAAGGTTCACGGCTGAAGCCGTTCCTACGGGATTCACCGTAGGCGTGAAACTTGTTTCGCGCGCACTCTTGTAGGTCGTGCTTTAGCGCGATTGAGTGGAAAGTTACAAGTTACGAGAGTAAAGTTTTTAGGAGGCGTTTCAACACCAAACATTTAACCTTCACGGCTGAAGCCGTTCCTACAAAATAATGTCCAAGATTGTGTCGCCATAAATGACGACCTACATCAATATCACCTCTTGGTGTAGGAGCCGTTTTAACGCCGAACATGTAGCAGCAATTTTATATCGCGTCCCATAGCCTAAATCCTAGCGCCTAATGTTTTCTATCATAGGCGTGAAACTTGTTTCGCGCATAACCTTGTAGGTCGTGCTTTAGCGCGTTTTGAACGGGTAATCATAACTACACTTGCCTTTGCTATACTAATGACTAAGCGTTTATTTACGTTCTGACTTAAATGGATCTTAGGCTATGTATAAACAGACAGAAATAAATTACTCGTTGATTATTATTTTATTAGTAATTAGTGCCTTTATAGTTTTCTCGCCTGAACTGGCTGGCCTCAAAATAATTATATTATCGATAAACCTGCTTGTTACTTTGCTGTTCTTTTCACTAACAATAGTCATCGATGAGCAAACGCTTCGTTGGTATTTTGGGTTTGGGATTATTAGCAAAGATATTGAATTATCTCAGATTGCAGACACCTCAGCTTACAAAACAAAGTGGTATCAAGGAATTGGCATTCGTGTGCTAAGCGATGGCTGGTTATACAATGCGTCAGTTGGACAAGCCGTTAAAATAACTTTAAATGACGGAAAAAACATATACCTTGGCTGTAAAGACGTTGATGCACTGCAAAAAGCACTCAAAGTAAAGGTTTAAAAATTGTATCGTGGGGAAAGTTTGCAAGTTTGTAGGAGGCGTTTTAACGCCGAATAAGTTAGCAAGTTGCTCGGGTAAAACTTGTAGCTTTACCCTTGGTACTTGCTAACTTTTATTAATCAATTACTTAATCGCTGGGTAACCGATGCGATCTGATAAGTAACCAACACTGGTTGCAAAGTAATACGAGCGATTCCAGTGCATAAGTGCTTTGTAGTTATCGTAGGCTAGATACATACGGCCGTTTACGTCATCTGGCATTACCATTGCGGCGGTAACATCAACGTTTGGTAAGTCGCTACCATCCATTTTACGAACACCGATTGCTTGCCAATCAGCAAGGCTGCGCTCTGAATCTTTCCAATACTCTAACCATTGGCTGCGAGTTCTAGTGCCACGCTTAAGAATATTTGAGTTATCAAAGCCTTCAGGTAATTTAACTTGGCGACCCCAAGTTAAATCATCGTTCCAACCTGCTTGTTTAAGGTAGTTAGCAATTGAAGCGAATGCGTCTTCTTCTGTGGTCCAAATGTCTTTACGGCCATCACCATTGTAATCAACAGCGTAAGCGTTAAATGAGGTTGGCATAAACTGCGTTTGCCCCATTGCACCAGCCCATGAGCCTTTGAACTTATCTAGGGTAATGTGACCCTCTTTTAAGATATCAAGCGCTGCCCAAAGTTGGTTTTTATACATGGTTTCGCGGCGACCATCAAAAGCAAGTGTAACTAATGATGCAATTACACTGTGACCACCTTGGATTCTACCAAAGTTACTTTCAAGGCCCCAAAGTGCAACAATAAAGCGTGCTTGAACGCCGTATTCTTTGGCTACTTTTTCAAGAACGTCTTGGTTTTCTTTGTATAACTTACGCGCGCGGTCAATTTTCCATTGCGGCACACGTTTTGGTAAATAAGTTTCGAGGGTTTCTTTTACTTCTGGCTGATTTTTATCAGCTGAGATCACTTTCTTTTTGAATTTAGCTGTTGCAAGTGCTTGATCAACTAAGGCTTCATCATAGCCTTTTTCAAGTGCTTCTTTTTTTAATGCTGCAACGTAAACGTCAAAATCAGCTTGTGTCTTTTGTTCTGCCAATACTGAAGTACTTAGTGAAGCACTGAGTAAAATGACGGCAAGTTTTTTAATCACTCTCAACTCCCTTGTCTTTTTTAAATTGGGTTAACAGATTTTCTTCCGGCGGAGGTAATTGCAAGTAGAACCCCTGGTCAATTAACGCTTGCTTAACCGCGTCTAAGTCTGCCACACCTAACTTTTCGCGGCTCGCTAGATTAATCATCATCACGTACTTAGGTTGACCAAACGTTTCTAGTAATGGTTCAGGTACGCGTGAGAAATCATCTCTTTTTTCTACAAAAAGGTATGTATCCGCTTTTTTAATACTTTTATACACCGCAGTTAGCATTATGGCCCTATAATATCTTGCTTAACGAAGGCGCACACTATAACATGAGTGATATAATAAGTTAGAAAAAATAGATTAGATTTTTACTGTATATGCCTTGTTCAGCCTGTGTTTATACTTAAATGATGCTAATCCAGACAATTCAATTGAGCGTGTATGTCGGAACAAATTTTTGAATTAAAAGGGAACCTTTTTACGTTATCTGTTTTACATTTATTTTCAGCAGATACAGCCCTTTTAAGTAAGCAGTTAGATGAGAAAATCGCCCAAGCACCTAAGTTCTTTGCCGGTGCGCCTATCGTAATCAACTTAAGCGACGTACAAGATGAAGCGCTTGATTTCTCTTTCTTAAAATCAATGTTAAGCGGCCTTTCGTTAAACCCTGTTGGGGTTTGTAATGGCTCTCAAGAGCAAAACGAAAGCGCAAAAGCTGCGGGCCTGTCGGTGTTAAATTATTCACAAGACGTTAAGGGTGCAACCGCTAAACAACAAACAAATACATCTATCGTTGAAAAAACCGTTCACCTGCCTGCGCAAGTTATTCATGGCACTGTACGTTCGGGCCAGCAAGTGTATGCAAAAGACCGCGACCTAATCGTAATTGGTGCTGTAAGTCATGGCGCCGAAGTGATTAGCGATGGCAACGTGCACATTTATGGCACCCTTCGCGGCCGTGCAATTGCAGGGGCTAAAGGTTACAACGAAGCAAATATATTTTGCCAAAAATTAGAAGCAGAACTTGTTTCGATTAATGGTAGTTATTGGATCAGCGACTCTCTACAAGGTGAACACTGGGGCAGCGCAGTACAAATCCAACAAAAAAATGATTCATTAGAAATTTCAGCTTTGGTTAAAGGATAAATCTCATGGCAAAAGTGATTGTCGTTACTTCTGGTAAAGGTGGTGTTGGTAAAACCACATCGAGTGCTGCGATTGGCACAGGTTTAGCGCTTAAAGGCTTTAAAACCGTTATTATCGACTTTGATATCGGTCTACGTAATCTTGACCTTATCATGGGTTGTGAACGCCGTGTTGTTTATGATTTCGTAAACGTAATCAATGGCGAAGCTAACCTAAATCAAGCACTTATTAAAGATAAGCGCGTTGATAAGCTACATATTTTACCTGCCTCACAAACCCGTGATAAAGACGCCCTAACCCGTGACGGTGTTGAGCGCGTACTAAACGAGCTGAAAAAAGATTTTGATTACATTGTGTGTGATTCTCCAGCGGGTATCGAAGCTGGTGCAATGATGGCAATGTACTTCGCTGATGAAGCGATTGTAACAACGAACCCAGAAGTATCATCAGTACGTGACTCTGACCGTATTCTTGGCATTTTACACAGCAAATCAAAACGTGCTGAAGAAGGCCTTGAAAGCGTAAAAGAACATCTACTATTAACTCGCTATAATCCTGAGCGTGTTGAAAAAGGCGAAATGCTTTCGGTAGAAGACGTACAAGAAATCTTAGCGATTAAACTACTGGGCGTTATTCCTGAATCACAAGCTGTACTTAGTGCATCGAACTCTGGTCAACCGGTTATCCTTGATGGTGAATCGGATGCAGGCCAAGCATACACAGATGCAATCAATCGTTTATTAGGCGAAACTGTTGATTTTCGTTTCTTAGACGTAGAGAAAAAAGGCTTATTTAAACGGATTTTTGGAGGTTAATGTGTCTTTACTTGACTACTTCCGCTCAGAAAAGAAAAGCAGTGCGTCATTAGCAAAAGAGCGATTGCAGATCATTGTCGCGCACGAACGTTCACAGCGTGGTACACCAGATTACTTACCACAGCTAAAACAAGACATCCTTGATGTTATTCGTAAATACGTGAATGTAAACACTGATGCAGTTCAGGTGCAGTTTGACCAAAACGAAGATGACTTAGCCGTACTTGAGCTAAACGTCACCTTACCTGACGAAGAAAAGAAATAGTCAAAATTGGGCGCTTAGTTTTTTAACAGCGCCCTTTTTTATTTCTGCCACTGCATATGAAACTCATAGTCGTCTTCGCCTAGAGTTTTAAACCCTGCCCGTTGATATAGCCCATACGCTGGATTCGCTTTTAGCACCGTTAAATTAATCTCTGCTGTTTGCGCTTTTAGTGCATCTAACACCTTAGTGCCTAACCCTTTGCCCTGCTCTTTAGGTGCAATTTGTAGCTGTAATAAACTGATTGCTTGGTCACTCACGATGAATTTGGCAGCGCCTACACATTGCCCATCATTTAACACTAAATGACTGTGCTCAAAATGCTCAGCCACTCTTGCTTGATGCTGTTCAAGTGATAAAAATAACCCTTGATTTTCTAAGTGCTCAACCATGGTATTTAATCTTAAGTCGAGTAAATAGGCTTTGTCTTGCTCTGTAGCTGCTAAAAATTTAATCATTATTGTCTTAAAAAAGAAAAAGGTACTTTAATAAAAGTACCTTTTTAGGTTGCAACAAACAACATTTCTTGGGTTAGAAATTATAATTTGCGCCTAAGTAAAAACGGCGGCCTGAATATTGGTTATAGGTAAAGCGATTGCTTTGTTTCCAATAACCTTCTTCTATTTCTTCCGTTAGGTTCACCACTGACGCGGTAAACGAAAGATCTTCTGTTAGGTTATACGAGGCATTTACATCTAGCTGACCATAGTCTTTGGTATACAAGTTGTAGCCTTGGTGAATACCGTTGGCACGGTCATCTTTCCAGTTGTAAGACGCACGAACACTAAAGTCGTCATTCTCAAAGTACACCGACACATTATATTGGTGCTTAGCGGTGCCTGGTATTTCGGCTTCTGTTTTTTGCCCGTCTGTCGAGACTTCGCTGGTGCTGGTATCTGTGTAGGTATAGTTAGTTAAAATACCAAAACCATTATCAAATGAGTGCTGGAAGAACAGCTCTAAACCTTCTGATTTTGCATCACCCCCACCCACTTTGGTGTTCATTTCGACTTCGATTGGGCCGTTACAACAATCGTGTTCTCGCTCTACAATTTCTACTGTCGAGATTGGTAGGTTAGAGATATCTTTTGAGAATAACGTGGCACCCAGTGCAGAACCATCGCCGTAATACCATTCTATACCTAAATCAAATTGGTCAGATAACATAGGTTCAAGGCCTGTGTTTACCGAGGTACCATTACCACGGCCTGTCCAAGAATCTGGTGAGTTAATATTAACTGGTGGACCGTAAGACTCGGCTTGGCTTAAGTCTGAATAGCTCACTCTGGCCATGGTGCGTGCTGCTGCAAAGCGCACCACAAGATCTTCGGTTGCATCCCATGCAAGGTTAAAGCTTGGTAGTACTTCACTGCCATCGCTACTGCGCTCGTTTGGATCGGTGTCATCATCATCTTGACCAATGACATCATCGTAGGTCAAAGTGCTTAGCTCTGTATTCACATAACGCACACCTACATTACCGCGGAAATCTTGCCATTCAAAATCAGCTTGGGTGTAAACAGACCAAATTTTCTCTTCTAGGGCGTACGTGCCCGAAAGTGTTGGCACCACTGTTTGGCTAAAGTTTTCTTTTAAGTAGTTATCAAGGGCTCCAAAATCGAACGCTAAGAAGTTAAATGCACCTGTATCACCTGCACTGTTATCAACTACATGGTCGCTTACCAATGTTGGTGCATCTGGGTGAAAATCTGGATTATGGAACCACTCAGTTCCTGGTAAGTAGCCGCGGTAGCCACCGTTATCCGCTATACCGTCATCCCAACGAAAGTCGTTACGAATGCCTTTAATTTCGTGGTCGCGGTATTTAGCACCTACATATACGCGGCTGAAAAAGTTTCCATCAAGGTCAAATTTTACATCTGTTTGAATGTAATCTTCTGAGTCTTCATTTTCAGATGAGTATGAGTCAAACCAATCATAATATTGATATGCTTCTTTATCGGTGGCTAAATCAGTCGACACTTCGTAGCTTGGTTTACCGTTTTCAATTGACCATAACCAGCTGTTTACTGAGCCTAAACGCGCATCAATATTGGCGTAGGTTTCTTTTGAAGTACCGCCTTCAGCTTCAGTATGACCCAGTTTTACTGTAACACTGTAAGTATCGCCATAATAAGTGCCTTCAAAATCATAGGTATTTGATTTTGACTCGCCAAAACGCTCACGCCCTGTTAACTGCGGTGATAACAAACCACGGCGAACAGCCACACCACCATTTACATCAGCATCACCCCAGTTATTATCATTAAGTAAACCATTATCGCCATTACCGTAAGCAACCACAGTATCGCCATCAAGCACAATACCGTAATACGGGTTGTGATTATCGTTCCACTCGGCAAAAGTAATGCTTTGTCCTGTTTGGTCGTAGCCTAACTTGGCACCAAAATAGTTAAAGTTTAAATCAAGTCTGTCACTCGGTACCCACTGAACGGCCACTTGATAACCATCGCGTGTGCGGTCTTGGTTTGAGTTATTAACACTCATCGCACGCGGTGCCCACACATTGTTGTACACTTCGCCAGTGGCTTGGTCTACAAGCGCTGGACGCTCTGCCCCTTCAACGGTATCTGAGTGAAAACGCCAGTGTGATGCGTTGTTAGTGATGGTTGTTACGGTGCGATCTTGACGAGTAAAGCCGGCAAGCACACCAAAGTTTTCGTCGTCATTTTTCCACGAATACAGCACGTTGACTTGCGGCTTAGTGTCTTCAGACACATCATCGTAAGTCACCTCGGCACTTAGTGCCCCTGAATTTGCTTCCATCTCAAGCGGTTTACGGGTGTGTAAAATAACCGTACCACCAATACCGCCTTCATCGATGCGTGCTTCAGCACTTTTGTACACTTCTACACTTTTGATCATGCTTGAAGGCAATAACGTGTAATTAAAACTACGGGTTGGAGTACCAGAACCTGATGAAGCAATATAATTACCGTTTAATTGAGTGAGCGTCCAATCCGGTGATGTACCACGAATACTCACGCGGCTACCTTCGCCACCGTCGCGGTCAATCAAAACGCCCGATACACGTTGCAATGAATCAGCGACGTTTTTATCAGGAAACTTACCAATATCCTCTGCGGTGATTGCATCAACTGTCGCCGTTGAAAGTCGTTTTATTGCTAAGTTTTCTGCAGTTGAGGAACGAATACCTCGTACTTCAATTACTTCTACATCTTCATTTGCTTGCTCTGCTGCGTAACTTGTATTGATTGCCGCCAGTAGCGAAATCAAAATTGCATTGCGTTTAAAGTGCCGTCCTTGCCCTTTTGTATTTATTGCAGTTTGCTTGCCCATGCCTATCTCCAATTGTGTGTTCTGTTTTTGTTTATGAGGCTTTAATTCTCAAAAAACGATTTATTGTTGTCGGTTTTTAAACTGATTATTGGTAGTTAACAGCTTGTTAAACTCAAACTCAGAATAGGGTGAGTGGTCAAAAAGTGATAATAAAAATTCGGTGAGAGATATGACAAAATCGGCGTTAGGAATATTTTATATTCATTTTTATATTTTCTGAATTATAGTTAAGCTCAGCGAATTTGAGTTAACTAGATCAGAAAAACAAACTCAAAAATACATTTAACACATTGATAATAAATAACAATTATTGCTCCGATATATTTATTAATGAATCTCAAATTGAGTAACTAAAAAATAGGTGTAATAGATATGGTAAAAACACGCCCATGAACAATGGTAAATTTCTCGAAGTATGCCTAAACGAAGGGTGCTTTAAGCAACTCGCTAACAACATTTCAATGGCTAGTAACTTAGGCACAAAGCGCTTTGAATTGTGCAGTAATTTACACCTATGTGGCCTGACACCAAGTGTTAAAGCAATTGATTACGCTGTAAAAAGCCTGACCAATAACGCAGAGTTAGTGGTGATGATCCGCCCCGAAGCAGGCAACTTTATTGTTAGTGCTGAATGTCGCAACCTAATGCAAAAACAAATAACAATGGCAGCGAATGCGGGGGCACATGGCGTGGTATTTGGTGCAGTAAAGCACGGCGAACTTGATTTAGAAGTGACCCGCTCTTTAGTTGCCACAGCCAAACAGCATGGCCTGATGGTGACCTTTCACCGTGCATTCGATACTCTTACAAACCCGTTAAGCACACTTGATAAACTGATTAGCTTAGGCGTTGACCGCGTATTAACAGCAGGCACGCCATGGCAAAGCGGTCAAAGTGCTGTAGATGGTCTAAATCAGCTCAACACATACTTAACGCAAAGCGCGAATCAAATAGAAATTGTTATGGGAGGTAGTGTGACCATAGAAAACGCGGAAGCACTTTGGCAATTAATAAAGAACCATTCAGCCAATGCAGCTGTGCATGTACACTCATGTGTGCACAACGATAACGGTGCAATTAACGCTGAGGCTATCAATAAGCTTCTTTCAAAGGATTAATCATGGCAACGTATTTTTTAGGTATTGATGGCGGTGGCAGTAAGTGTAAAGTTCGTTTAGAAAACGAAAGCGGCTCACTACTTAGCGAAGCCATAAGTGGTTCAGCAAACGTGGCCACCAGCTGCCAACAAAGCCAAGAGTCAATACTTCACGCCACTGAACTTGCTTTTCATGAGGCAGGGCTTACCTTAAGCGAGCTGAAAAACACTTATGCGCATGCAGGACTTGCCGGTGCCAATATCGACTCAGCTTACCAAGCTATGACCAAATGGCAGCACCCTTTTGCTAAATTTACCCTGTCAACAGATATGCTGATTGCCTGTAAAGGCGCACATCAACACCATGATGGTGCGGTGATTATTCTGGGCACGGGCTTTTGCGCAGGCTACCAGCAGCAAAACCAATTTAACGAATTAGGTGGTTACGGATTATTACTGAGCGATGGTGCCAGTGGTGGTTGGTTAGGCTTACAACTTTGCCGTAAAGCATTTGAAGTGCTTGATGGTGTTGCGCAAAGTTCAGCTGCAATAGATACCCTACTCACCCAGCTTAACTGCGACTCAAGCCAAGCATTAAGTCAGCGTTTAATATCAGCGCGCCCGGCTGAGCTTGCCAAATTTGCGCCGCTCGTTTTTAGCCATTCTGACGATGCTTTTTGTCAGCAATTAATCAATGAAGCGTGCGCATTCATTACCCGTTATATCACGTACTTTGAAAAGCAAGGCATTAAAAACGTTACTTTGATGGGCGGTATTGCTAGTGCTATCACGCCTTACTTAACTTATGCCAGTAAAGCGCGTTTAACCCCCGCCCTTGCCAGTGCAGAGCAAGGGGCTATTTTAATGGCAAGCGCTGCAATTTAATCACCTAATTGCGAGCGCATTTGTGAAGGGATTTCGCCAAACAAACGCCGAAATTGTTTGCTGAAGTAACTTGGTTCAGAAAACCCGCACTGGTAGGCTACTTGTGAAATGGGCAGTTGCGTTTCAATCAGTAGCTTGCGGGCATTTTCAAGGCGTACTTCGTTTATAAATTGATTGGGTGTTTTTGCTAAGTGCTTTTTAAAACGACGCTCTAAAGCACTTACCGACAAATGCGCAAGCTCTGCTAATTCATCAATGCTGATCTGACGATGATAATGCTCGCGAATAAATTTTACCGGCTCTTCAATTGCCCTTACATGAGAAAGCGCTTTTGAGGTTTTTTGTAGATGTCGGGTCACTCCGTAAGTGCCAATCACATTGCCATCGTGATCTTTTAAAGCATGCTTTGATGTTGAAAACCAACCAAGCTCGCCTTGCTGGGTTTGGTTAAGCTCTAAACGGTCGGTTACTATGTAGCCTTCCATCACCCGTTTATCGTCATTGACGTACTGAAACGCAAGGTGCTTTGGCGAAAAATCAAAGTCTGTTTTTAGCAATATTTGCTCCAGTGTTTTATAACCCTGATGCTCAATAAAATGCTGATTACAATGTAAGATTCTACTATCTGTGTCTTTTACCCAAAAGAGGATATCTGGCAGTAAATCAAATGCAGCAATTAGCTGATTTACGCCAGCTTTTTTTATTATTTCTTGAATACCCATCGCTTAAATTTGTCTCTATAAAGAATAGCCCCACATATTTTAAACGCCGATTTTGTTGCATTGTCAACCGAATTTTTATTAGCGCTTATTGGTTAAGCTTTCCTATTATCAATAACATGATATTAACAGTAGCAAACGCTATTTAAATTAGGAGCGCTTAAGATGATCAAAGCTAAGATCCGCATGGCAATGGTAGGCGGTGGCGATGGTGCCTTCATTGGCGCTATTCATCGAATTGCAGCGCGGTTAGACGGAATGATTGAGCTTGTTGCAGGCGCATTCAGTTCAGACGCAAACAAATGCAAAGCAACTGGCGAACTACTTGGGCTTGATAGCAGCCGTTGCTACGACAGTTACCATACGCTATTTACCGAAGAAGCAAAATTACCCGCTGATGAGCGTATTGATTTTGTGGCTATTGTCACCCCAAACCATTTACATTTTCCGGTCGCGAAAATGGCGCTTGAGTATGGCTTTCATGTGCTCTCAGATAAACCTGCAACGCTCACTCTCGCAGAAGCAGAGCAATTAGAAAGCATCATTGCAAAGCAGCAGGTTTTATATGGCTTAACCCACACTTACACCGGTTACCCAATGGTCAAAGAAGCCAAGCATCGCGTAAAAGCAGGCGAGCTCGGCACCATACGTAAAATCATTGTTGAGTACACCCAAGGCTGGTTATCTCAACGTGAAGACGAGGGCTCAAAGCAAGCGAGCTGGCGTCTAGACACCAGTAAGGCTGGCATTAGTTGTTGTATGGGTGACATTGGCGTTCATGCGGCTAACTTAGCCGAGTATGTCTCTGATCTCGAAATCACCGAGCTTTGCGCCGATTTAAACCATGTAGTTGAAGGCCGAGCACTTGATGATGATGGCACTGTGCTACTTAGATTCAAAAATGGTTGTAAAGGCGTTTTACTGGCAAGCCAAATTGCTGTTGGCGATGAAAACAACTTACGTCTGCGAATTTATGGCGATAAAGCCAGCCTTGAGTGGTCGCAACTTGAGCCAAATAGCTTATGGCTACGAGGCCACAATCAAGCCGCAACATTACTTAGAGCGGGCGTAGGTGAATTACACCCTGACACGCAAAATGCCCTGCGCGCCCCTGCCGGTCACCCAGAAGGCTACCTTGAAGCATTTGCCAACATTTACAGCAATTTTGCAGCGCAGATCCATGCATTTAAGCAAGGCGATAACGCAACAAATTCAGCATTTGATGTGCCAGGCATCAATGAGGCTGTGCGTGGTATGGCGTTTATTGAGCATGTTGTTGCTTCAGCTAAACAAGATACTAAATGGCACAAATTACAGATTGGATAATAAAGAATGAATAAAATCAAAGGGCCAGCAATATTTTTGGCGCAGTTTATTTCAGAGCAAGCCCCGTTCAATAGCTTTCAAAGTTTATGTGAGTGGGCAAGCGGTTTAGGTTACAAAGCAATTCAAGTGCCAACCTCAAACCCGACTATTTTTGATTTAGAAAAAGCAGCTCAAAGCCAGCAATACTGCGATGAAGTCACTGGTATTGCCACAGAGTATGGACTTACAATTTCAGAGCTATCAACACATTTGCAAGGCCAGTTAATTGCTGTACACCCTGCGTACGATGAAATGTTTGATAACTTTGCCGCAGAGCATGTAAAAGATAACCCTGCAGCGCGAACTAAGTGGGCAACAGAGCAACTGATGATGGCTGCTAAAGCAAGTAAAAACCTTGGTTTAACAACCCATGCGACGTTCTCGGGTTCTTTTTTATGGCATACCTTTTACCCGTGGCCACAGCGTCCACAAGGACTTGTTGAACAAGGCTTTAGTGAGCTAGCTAAGCGTTGGTTACCTATTTTAGATTGCTTTGACGAGCATGGTGTGGACGTATGTTATGAATTGCATCCGGGTGAAGACCTACATGATGGTGTGACATTTGAGCGCTTTTTAGCGGCAACCAATAATCACCCACGCGTGAATATTCTTTATGATCCGAGCCATTTTGTATTGCAACAGCTCGACTATTTAGCGTTTATCGATATTTATCATTCGCGCATTAAAGCGTTTCATGTCAAAGATGCCGAATTTATCGCAAATGGCCGCTCAGGTGTTTATGGCGGGTTTCAAAACTGGCAAGACCGACCAGGACGATTTCGTTCTTTAGGTGATGGCCAAGTAGATTTTAAGCAAATTTTCAGCAAGTTAACTCAATATGGTTTTGATGGTTGGGCTGTACTTGAATGGGAATGCTGCTTAAAGCACCCAGAAGATGGAGCAAGAGAAGGCGCTGAGTTTATTAAAGCACACTTAATAAACCCAACAGACAAAGCCTTTGACGATTTTGCCAGTGGCACAACAAACACTGAGCGTAATAATCGAATTTTAGGTTTATAAACCGACAACAATAGAACACACAGGACACACAATATGGACAACAATAATTATAACCGCATAGTCTTTCGGCTTTGCTGTATAGCACTGATTGTGACCTCTATGACCTTTGCCATTCGTGCTGGTATTTTGGGTCAACTTGGCAGTGAGTTTGGCTTAACCGACACCGAATTAGGTTGGGTTAATGCCATGGCATTTTTAGGCTTTCCGGTTGCAACTATGGTCGGCGGGATTATTTATAATGCCATTGGCGCGAAAAAATTAGTGGCGTTAGCGTTTATCTGTCATTTACTTGGCCTTGTTTTAACCATCACTGCTGATGGTTTTTGGGGCTTACTGGTTTCTACCTTTTTAATTGGTTTTGCCAACGGCGCTGTTGAAGCGGGCTGTAACCCGCTGATTGCAGAAATGTACCCTAAAAACACCACCACTATGCTAAACCGTTTTCATGTTTGGTTCCCTGGTGGCATTGTGATTGGCGCACTTGCGTCGAATTTTATGTCGGCAGCAGGTTTAAACTGGCAATGGCAAGTGGCTTTAATTTTAGTTCCTACGGTTATCTATGGCGCTATGCTGATCAAAGCGCAGTTTCCACGCTTTGATACGCGTACTCACTCAACTAGCAGCAATATTCGCCACTTATTCACGCCGTTATACATCTTTTTAATTGCCTGCATGACATTCACCGCAACCACTGAGTTTGGCACACAGCAATGGATTGAGCGTATTTTAGGTTCATCGGGTGCCTCTCCTATGGTGGTGTTAGCCTTGATCACCGGCCTAATGGCGGTTGGTCGCTTCTTTGCAGGCCCTATTGTGCATAAGCTCAACCCTACCGGTGTATTACTTGGCTCTGCCATTTGTGCAAGCTTAGGTATCTTTATGATGAGCCAAGCCGAGGGCGGCATGATTTATATAGCGGCCATATTATTTGCACTTGGCGTTACCTACTTTTGGCCAACCATGCTTGGCTGCGTTGCAGAATACATTCCAAAGTCAGGGGCGCTGGGTATGTCGTTAATGGGCGGTGCAGGCATGTTTGCTATGAGCATCTGGAACCCTGTAATTGGAAGCTGGATAGATACGGCACGCTCATCAGCAGAAGCAAGTGGCGCTAGCGCTGAACAAATTGAAATTTTAGCCGGACAGGCTGTATTACAAAACCTACTGATCTTCCCAATTATTTTAATCGTCGCATTCATTGGGTTGCATTTAGTAATTAATAACAACAAACGCACCGAAAAATGTGCGTCTTAAGCAAGTAAATCGTCGAGGAACACTATGTTTAAATCTCTTAAAGCACTGACTTTAATGCTCACCGTTAGTAGCTGTGCACTCGCTAATGCGGCTGATAATCAGCTTACACAACAAGAAAAGCAAGCTGGCTGGCAGTTGTTGTTTGACGGCAAAGATATGTCGCAATGGCGTAATTTTAAAAGCGAATCTTTAAATCCTGCATGGGTCGTTGAAGATGGCGCTATGACATTAACTAAAGGTGGTGGCGACCTACTGACTAAAAAGCAGTACCAAAACTTTGAATTACAGATTGATTGGAAAATCTCTACCAAAGGTAATAGCGGTATTTTTGTATTGGCTGATGAAACCGGACAGATGATTTACTCTCATGCGCCTGAAATTCAAATTATCGATAACGAAGAACACCCGGATACCGAAATTGACTCGCACTTAGCAGGGTCAATTTACGATTTATTTGCTGCACCAGTTGCGGCGCACAAACCAGCAAATAGCTGGAACCATGTACGCATTAAAATGCAAGACAACCACTTACAAGTTTGGCAAAACGGTATAAGCACCACCAGCATTGTGATTGGCAGTACAACATGGAACACCCTTGTAAAAGGCAGTAAGTTTGCAACCTGGAAAAACTTTGCAACGGCTGAACAAGGTCATATCGGGCTTCAAGACCATGGTGACAAAGTGTGGTTTAAAAATATAAAAATCAAGGAGCTATAAGATGTCTGATTTTAAACATAAGGTATTAGTTGTTGGCTCTGGTGCTGGCGGTGCAATGGCCGCATACACGTTAACCAAGCTTGGTCACAAGGTGTTATTACTTGAAGCGGGCCGTAATTATGACCCGAAAACAGAAAGCCCGATGTTTCGTCGTAACAACGAAGCCCCACTTATGGGTGCAGGTAACAAAGACAAAAACTTTGGCTTTTACGACGCAACCGTTGATGGAGGCTGGCAAGTACCTGATGAGCCATATACTAGCGCCAAAGGGAGCGACTTTTATTGGTGGCGCGCACGTATGCTAGGTGGTCGAACAAACCACTGGGGCCGCTATTCATTACGCTTTAGTGAGCACGATTTTAAAGGTAAAAGCCGTGATGGTCACGGTGCCGACTGGCCATTTGAATACGCTGATTTAGCACCTTGGTACGATAAAACAGAAGAGCTTGTGGGTGTCTGTGGCACCAATACTGGCCATGAAGATATGCCAGATTCGTCACCGGGTATTTTACAGCCGCCACCAAAGCCCCGTGTTCCTGAGCTTTTAATTGCCGCTTCTGCAAAGAAAATGGGCATTCAAGCAGTACCGATGCATCGCGCGGTATTAACTCGCCCGAAAGATGATCGCATGGCGTGTTTTTATGCAACGCCTTGTGGTTCTGGTTGTTCAATTGGTGCTGCCTTTCAAACTACGACATCATTACTGCCAATGGCAAAAGCCACTGGTAACTTAAAAGTTATTACTGATGCCATGGTTAAATCAGTTAAGGTTGATGATCAAGGTAAAGTCACTGGCGTCACCTATGTTGATAAGCACTCAGTAACCGAGCACGCTGTTGATGCCGATGTGGTTATCTTAGCGGCTAGCGCCTGTGAATCAGCGCGTATTTTATTAAACTCAAAGAATAAAAAGCACCCTAAAGGCCTTGCTAATTCAAGTGGTCAAGTAGGTCGAAACTTAATGGATTCGACGGGTGCGTGGTTAGGTGCGCAAATTCCGGCACTTAAAGGTCGCCCACGTTATAACGAAGATGGACATACCGCTAATCACTTATTTATTCCTTGGTGGGGTCATCAAGCACAAGCTAACAATGAATTAGATTTTCCACGTGGTTATCACTTTGAAATTGGCAGTGGCTTTGGTCAGCCGGGCTCGGGTGTGTCTGGTAATAAACAAGGCTATGGCCCTGCCCTTAAACAACAAATTCGTGATGCATATGGCTCTTACGTTGGCTTTGCCCTGCGTGGAGAGATGTTACCGAACAAAGATACCTACATGGAGATTGACGAAAACGTTAAAGACAAATGGGGTATTCCGGTATCAAAGTTTCACTTTAAGTGGTCTGACAGAGAGTTAAAGCAAATCGAACATGGTTTAAAAACCGCGAAACAAATCCTAGAAAACATGGGTGCGACCGTTGGCGAACTCCCGCCTGCTGAAAAGGCTATTTCAAAAGGTGGCGAAATCATTCACGAAGTGGGCACTACACGAATGGGCAGTTCAAAGAAAGACTCAGTCACCAATCAATGGGGTCAAACATGGGATTGTAATAACCTATTTGTAATGGATGCCGGTGTATTTGCTTCTAACCCTCATAAAAACTGTACGCTCACCATCATGACACTGGCAATGCGTAATTCAACTTGGCTTGCTCAACAAATTGATAACGGGGTACTTTAATTATGCATCATCGTAACGAACACGATTCATATAACTATGTTTCTAACATGAGCCGCCGTGAGTCTTTAAAATGGCTTGGCTTATTAGCAGCAGGCTCGGCGGTTGGTTTAACTGCTGGCTGCACAAAAGCACTTGAAGATGACGGTGCCGTCTCTGCAAAAGAGCATTGGCCTGATTTAGATATTAAGCCTGTAACCACTAAAGGCTATGGTCAAGACCCTAATTTGGTGATGCCACCAGAATCACCTTGGCCACTAACCTTAACCGCAGACGAGCTTACGTTAGTAGCATTATTAGCTGATTACATTGTGCCACGCGAAGGCGCTATTCCCTCAGCCAGTGAGCTAGAAGTACCGGCGGTTATTAATGAGTGGGTGAGCGCGCCTTATGAAGGCCAACAACGCGATAGAATTAAAATTTTAAACTCACTAGCGTGGCTTAACGATGAAGCACAGCTTCGTTTTAAAAAACAATTTTTTGCACTTAATGAAAAGCAACACCGCGCGATTTTAGACGATATTGCGTTTTTAAACGAGCAAACACCTCTGCAATTTCAGCGTATTGGTAAAGCATTTTTACGCTTTAAAGAGTTAGTGCTTGCTGCCTTTTTCTGCACACCTGAAGGCTGTAAAGACATAGGTTACCTAGGTAATGTTCCTATTGCAGGTGATTACCCAGGTCCTTCTGATGAAGCAAAAGCCCATTTAGATCAGGTTTTAGCTGAGCTTGGTTTAAGCGAGTACGCCTATACCGATTAACTTTCCCCCTTGTGTTATTTGTAACACGGTGCAGGGGGTCAGCCCCCTGCTTTTTTAGGATTTAAGTATGTTTAAAACCCGCATTTTATTGCTCATTATTAGCCTTGTATTTAGTGGTCAATTATTCGCAAAACTGCCAGTGAGTGTGCAGTTATGGTCAGTCAAAGACACCTTAAAAAATGACTTTCATGGTACGCTTAAGTCACTTGCCGAAATGGGGTTGGACGGCGTGGAGTTTGCCGGAGACTTTGGCCCATACTCACATAACCCAGCAGCCTTAAAAGCAGAGCTCAGTGAATTAGGCTTAGTTGCCAGTAGTGCCCATATAGGCTTTGATGCACTCAGTGAAAACACTATTGATAGCACCCTGCTGTTTTACAAGACCCTTGGCGTTACTACACTTTATGTACCTTGGGATGAAAGAGCATGGCACCCTGAGGGAGTTAAATCTCTAGTTAAAGAACTCACTAAAGTCTGTGATTACGCAACCCGCTTTGATATGAAGATCGGTTTTCACAATCATAATAAAGAGTTTAATGCATTTAATAACGCAACGTTTTGGGATTATATTGCCACTAATACACCCAAGACTATGCCATTGCAGTTAGATATTGGCTGGGTCAATTACGCTGCTAAAGATCCAATCTACTTTATCAAAAAGTACCCTAACCGCACTCTTGCTACGCACATTAAAGTTCGTACGATTGAGGGGAGCAACATGAGCCCGATAATCGGCGAAAACAACATTGATTGGCCTGCCATCATCGATACTTTAGAGTCGCACGGAAACACCAAATGGTTAGTGCTTGAGCAAGAAGAATATCCAAACGGATTAACCCCACTACAAAGCGTTGCTAAATCAAAACAAAACTTAGATAAGATTTTACTTGGTTTGTAGGGTTATTTTAGGAATGAGCTCGCTTTAAACAAGTGAGCTCATGATTGAGGTTTAATTTAAGTAGCCGTTTACTAATAGCTCTATATTAAGGTTCATCTTGCCAAGAGCTACTACCTTCAGTACGTTTTGCAAAGCTTTCTGGTTTCCTGATTGGTTTATCTATGCTTTTATAGAATATCAAGATTCCAGCTCCACCTATGACGGGGAGTAACCAAACCAGCACTATTTGTGCTACTTTTTGAAAAGTTTCAAAATCATTTCTTTTATAAATTACTAAACTAATCAAAATATTGAACACTATTAGCAACCCCAAGCCTGCTAGTGCATAGTTTCCCATACCTTAATCCTATTGATGTCAAAAACATTCAGTAAAAACAACCGAACGACGGCTTAAATTGTTTGTTATACGCTTTAAAACGAACAGCTAATCGTCCTTTCTTCGGTGTTTAAAGATAAATCGCCCAAATTGAAAACACAAAACTAAAAATACAATGAGAAAAATAAGTCCATTTACCCACTCAGGCAAAAACTCCACAATCTTTGGAGCAATGAGTTTTAGAATACCGAAAACTGCTACGATGAGAAGAATGAATGCAGTCCCTTTCACAAAAGCACTCCTAAATTTCCGTTCAATGCATCTGTTTATATTTTAAAAATACCAACGTCAAAATTAATTACGGGAATATCCTTAAACGTACCACCCATCTCGCATAGGGACATAAAGGGTGGCTATATTAACAAGCGAGGACGATTCACACTCTTTAATCCCAGCATGTTCCTCCCAGATCTACAGCGGTTTGTTATGTGGCTTACCTCTTTGATATAGTTTTAACAAATTACTTAAGGTATTGCTATCACAAGTTTTTTAAAATCTTTTATGTAAAGTTAAATACATTAATATACTCACGTCGATCATTTTCATAAGAATATGTGCAAAGAACTGCTTGGCAGTTTTCAATGGAACATTATCCTTAATGAAGATATATAACGTCGCTTATTCTACCAACCTATTTTACATTTATTATTATATCTTTCATCGTTCAACATCTTATTTAATTTCAACAAGCTAAATAAAACACAGCATTAAAAATTAATAATAAAACATTAAAAATTGCGTTTACTTTCATTTGTTCGGCAGATTGTTTTATCTAAGTAGCGAAGTACTATATTAAAAAAGCCTCTCAGGGACTGAGAATGAAAGTATTGAATTTAAGGAAGAGTTCAGAGAAAAGCACACTTGCGATCCTCGTGACTTTAGCCGTCTTAACATTGTCTATTCTAAAAGCGACATCCCAAAAGCATCCACTTTATGACCTGCTTTTGCTGGCTTTTATGCTTACATCAATAGTAATTATTTTATTAGTGTTGAGCAGTAAAAATGAGCTGACTATATGTCGTCATGGAATTTTTTACAGTTCAGCGTTTGGAAGTGTTCATATTGAGCCAAACAAAACTAAACTAATTAAACAATATTCTAAATATGGTTTTAATTGTGTGGTAATCATTGGTCATGGCTATTTTATATTCGCGCCATTTTATTATTTAACGTCGAGACAAAAACAACGACTTAAACGATATGATAATAACTTGCTGTATTGGTTAGAGGTAACGCGTAAACGCAGCAAGTTTCAGGGCTTCTAGTACGAATACAAATCACACAAAAACCCTTTGAAGTAGTTACTTAGTTTTGCCACTCTTTAAGTACGTCTTTCACATATTCATAGCGCCATGAATTAAACAGGTCTGGCTTTGATGCGGCTTTACGCTCATGGGCATCGAGCTTCCAGTTCCAGCTGATCAGTTGGTTAATCTGTTTTTTAGAGGCCAATACATCTTCAGGAATACCCTGCTCTTTTGCAGCTTTGGTAATTTTTTGTTTAATATCTTTAGCGGCTTTTTTATATGCCGGAAAATCGATTAAACGTTTTAGTTGTGCAGGTTGTTCGCTTACAGGGACGGCTTTACCACGCTCAATACATTTTAAAATTTCAACGCCCGAACGATTCACTTCCATTGGCTCAACACCTGGCACTCTGCGTAACGCATTTAAACTTGCAGGCTTACGCTTAGCTATTTCAACCATGTTGTGCTCTTTTACCACAAAGTTAAGCGCGAGGTTTTTGCGCTCTGCCTTTTCACGGCGCCATGCGGCAAGTTCGCGCAATACCGCTAAGTCGTGCGGTCTTAGTTGCCATGCATTTTTAATGTCTTTATAAAGCTGCTCTGCTGGTGGTTGGTAAGCACGTTTTTGCGCTACTAACTCGCTTTCGCTGATCACGATGTCAAAAAAGCCAGCTTCATTAATTTGTTTTTTAATAATTTCAAAACAAGGCAGTAAGTGATACGTATCGGCAGCGGCATAATCTAGTTGTTTTTCTGTTAGCGGGCGCTGTAACCAGTTAGTGCGCGATTCACTTTTATCAATTTCGATATCAAGTAACTCTTTCACCATGTGGGCAAAGCCCATGCAGTTTCCATGACCTAGTATTTGTAGAGCAAATTGGGTATCAAACAGCGGTGTTGGTACAAAGCCAGCGTATTTTTGAAACACTTCAATATCTTCTGACGGTGAATGCAATACTTTTAACACCTCTGGGTTTTTAAGTACTTGCCAAAAATCAAAGAGCGACAACTCAGCCAGTGGGTCGATTAACGCTAAATGCTCACCATCGTATACTTGAATAAGTGCAACTTCAGGGTAAAGCGTACGACGACGCATAAACTCGGTATCAATTGCCAGTACCGGTTTTCCTGTTATTTTTTCTACAAAATCATTTAATTGATTTTGCGTTTCGATCAGTTGATATTGCACTTATACCCCTTTCTTTACCATAAAAAAGCCGGCTAATGCCGGCTTTAATTATTTTTGTTCGTCCTTTAAGGCTCTTCTTAGAATCTTACCAACGTTTGTTTTTGGTAGTTCATCTCTAAACTCAACGAGTTTAGGCACCTTATAGTTCGTTAAATTATCACGACAGTGCTTTATTATATCTTTTTCAGTTAAAGATTGATCTTTTTTCACGACAAAAACTTTAACTTGTTCGCCACTGACCTCGTGAGGGATACCGATAGCTGCTACTTCAAGCACGCCATCGTGCATAGCAACAACTTCTTCGATCTCATTTGGGAACACGTTGAAGCCAGATACAATAATCATGTCTTTCTTACGATCAACAATATAGAAGAAACCTTCATCATCGTAAGTTGCAATATCACCTGTTGCAAACCAACCGTCTTTTAAGCACTCGGCTGTTGCATCTGGGCGGTTATAGTAACCTTGCATAACTTGTGGGCCTTTAACCCAAAGCTCGCCTGGCTCCCCTTTTGCTGCTTCTTCACCATTTTCAAGCATAAGCTTAATATCAGTGCTAGGAGCAGGTAAACCAATTGAACCGTTATAACCTTCAAGGTCGTAAGGGCTAACAGTTACAAGTGGTGCACACTCAGTTAGGCCATAACCTTCCATTAATTTGGTTTTTGTTACAGCTTGCCATTTTTCAGCAACTGGACGCTGTACCGCCATACCACCGCCAAGTGACATTTTTAAGCTTGAGAAATCAAGTTCAGCAAAACCTGGGGTATTTAGTAAACCGTTAAATAGCGTATTTACACCTGTTACCGCAGTAAATTTGTGTTGTGCTAACTCTTTTACAAAGCCAGGCATATCACGAGGGTTTGTAATAAGTACGTTTAAACCACCGTATTTCATAAATGTTAGGCAGTTCGCTGTCAGAGCAAAGATGTGATAAAGCGGCAGTGCCGTAATAACCACTTCTTTTCCGCGATCTAACACGTTATCTAGACAACCTGATACTTGTTCAAGGTTACCAACCATGTTGCCATGCGATAGCATTGCACCTTTAGATACACCCGTTGTACCACCTGTGTATTGCAAGAATGCTAAGTCGTTTAAATCAACATCTGGCTTTTTATAGCTCGCTTCGTTACCAGCAAGTGTATCGGCAAATTTGATTACATTTGGCAATGAGTAGCTAGGCACCATTTTCTTAACGTGCTTAACCACAAAGTTAACGATGTGCTTTTTAAGGCCGCCCACCATATCACCCACTTGGGTAACCACAATGTGCTTAACGTTGGTTTTTGGTAATGCTTTTTCTAGGGTATCGGCAAAGTTAGCAAGAATGAAAATTGCTGATGACTCTGAGTCATTTAACTGATGCTCTAATTCACGCACAGTGTAAAGTGGGTTTACGTTCACCACTACACAGCCTGCACGAAGAATACCTAAAATAGTCACAGGCGTTTGCAGTAGATTCGGCATCATCACCGCTACTTTATCGCCTTTTTTCAGACCAAGATCATTTTGAATGTACGACGCAACACGTTTTGTAGCACTGTCTAACTCACTATAGGTCAACACTTTACCCATGTTGGTAAAGGCTGGAAGGTCACTATAGTCAGCAAAACTTTTTTCAAACAAGTCGAGTAGCGAGTGATAATGCTCAGGGTCGATTGTTTCAGGCATACCTTCTGGGTAGCGTTTAAGCCAGATTTTTTCCACTCTTAGCTCCTGTTTATAATTATATTTTTTAATAACCTTAATCTAACTAAGGCCGTTTCTCAATGGAGTAAATACTCTAATGGTGCAGATAATCCCACATTTGGTGCAATTATACAATTAACTTGCTTTATACTGCCCAATAAATGCATGAATGTGCTCTAAGGTTAATGCAGGACTTTGCATATGGCAATGGTGACCTCCAGGTATCTCATGAATTTTTAACTCCTTGTAATATTTACCATATGCCTCTAGGTTATCTCTAACAAAAGGGTAACCCTTATTCCCTAGGATAAGCTGACATGGTGCGTTAATTTGTTTGATAGTTGCAATACATTGTGCCTCATCAAAGCGAAATCCTGAGTGATTTTTAAGCTTTGGATCGGTTGTTAAATACCACTTACCTGCTTTTTCGTAACTATTTCGTGTCATTAATAGCTCTGCTTGTTGGTATTCAAGGTCGCCACTTGCAAGCCTTGCACTAATAATGTGCGCTTTTGAGTCAAATGCACGAGGGCCTTTGCTGTTTACCCGCGCTCTATTTAATATCGCTTTGCGAAGTTGGCCGCTCATTTCATTGCTGTTGGTTGTAACGCAGCCGATTCCCTCAATAAAGTTTACCGATGCCACCTTTTCAGGAAAGCAGCTCGCAAAAACGCCAGCGACCATAGCGCCCATAGAATGGCCAACTAAATGCACTTTCGTTACATCAAGTGACTCAATAAACTTAAATACATCATCTACATAATCAATAAAGTAATAGTGGGCGTCACTGCTTCGCCAATCAGATAAACCATGGCCAGGAAAATCAAGGCAATACCAACGCTGGTTTAACTGCGCGTTTTGTAACATAGGTATGTAACTATGTGCGTTATCAAGCCAACCATGTAAGGCAATCACAACCTCTTCGCCATGACCAAAGGTTAGGCCATGCATTGCCTGAGTGCCAGTTTGAAAAGAAAAAGGTTGCACAATTACTCCTATTTATTAAGCGTTTCAACTTAAAGGCGTTTATTTATCGTCTGGCTAGTATACAATAATCCTCGCAGTATAAATAAGGGCACAATAATAAGGTTACATCAATGAAATTAAAATTAAGTCTTTTAGCATTATTATGCTCAGCAGGCTCAGTAATGGCTGAATCAGCACCAAAAAACATCATTTATATGATTGGTGATGGTATGGGCCCGGCGTACACAACTGCATATCGTTACTTTAAAGATGATCCAAATACTAAAGTTGTTGACCCAACTGTTTTCGATACTATTTTGCGTGGTATGGCACATACCTACCCTGACGATCATACCTATGTAACAGACAGCGCAGCAGGTGCAACAGCTCTAAGCAGTGGTCATAAAAGTTATAATGGCGCAATTGCCGTTGATACTGATAAAAAACCAGTAAAAACTATGCTTGAAGTTGCTAAAGAGCGCGGTATGACAACAGCACTCGTAGCTACTTCGCAAATCAACCACGCTACACCTGCAAGCTTTGCTTCGCACAACGAATCACGCCGTAACTACGACGAGATTGCTAACGACTATATCGATAACAAAATTGCGGGTAAATTACCGGTTGATTTAATGCTAGGTGGCGGTACGAAATATTACGTTCGTGAAGACCGTAACCTTGTAGAAGAGTTTAAAGCGGCTGGCTATCAGTACAGCGATGACTTTGCAGCAATGAATGACTTGAAGCAAGTTCCAGCGCTTGGTTTATTCGCTGAAGTTGGTTTACCGTTTGCGCTTGACGAAAATCCAACGCGCCTTACGCAAATGACAACTAAAGCACTTGATTTACTTGATGGTCAAAACGACAAAGGTTTCTTTGTGATGATCGAAGGTAGCCAAATTGACTGGTGTGGTCATGCAAACGACATTGCATGTGCAATGGGCGAAATGGATGACTTTGCTAAATCGATTGAACAAGCAAAAGCGTATGTAGATAAAAACCCAGATACTCTGCTTGTTATCACTGCCGATCACTCAACAGGTGGCTTAACACTAGGTGCTCATGGTCAATATAAGTGGGAAACAGACGTTGTTAAAGGTGTTAAAGCAACTGCTGGCACTATCACAAAAGATCTACTTGAAAGCGATGACTTAAAAGCAGTATGGCAAAAGTATTCTGATATCGAGTTTACTGATGCAAACAGCATTAAGCTTAGCCAAGCTAAGAAAATGGGTGATAAAGCACTACTACTTGCAGTAAAAGATATTATCAATCATGCCAGCTTCACAGGTTGGACTACTGGCGGCCACACCGCTATTGATGTACAAGTATTTGCCTATGGTAAACGTGCTGAAGATTTCTACGGTTCGCAAAACAATACTGCGATTGCCGACAAACTGATTGATTATATTAAACAGTAATTTATATTGAATACTGTCCAATCATAAAAAAAGCCTAAACATTTTGTTTAGGCTTTTTTGTAGATATGTTTTACCAGTTAGCTAAGCATATACATCAACCCCAATAAGGCTTTGCACTTCGGCGCGGCGCTCTAAGTTAGCAAATTCCGTATAGGTTGAAATAGCGCGACTGGTTTTTGGGTTGCTTGGTTTGTCATAAATTGTTTGCTGATAGTTTTGCGACTCAGCTTTAAATTCATCAGCAATAGCAACAGCTTGAGGGCTTGATTTAACATACTCTGTTGACGATTTTTGCTCAGCCGTTTGATCTGATATAGCTTTGGGCTTATCAGTAACGGTATTTTTACGGCTATATTGACCGGGAATGTCACCGGTATAAAAGCCTGAGCCAATAGGTAAAGTCAAACTCGTAATTCCACATCAAACATGACTAAATTATGTGCCATAACTGACGGGCACGCAAGTCCCGTTATTCTTTCAGTTACTCTCGGCCTGGTAGCTTTTTCCAAGTCACTGTATCACGGACATATTTAGGCTGCGCATTAGCTGCAGTCACCGTTTCACCGTTAGCGAATGCAGTGGCAACCGAGGCCAGCATGTACTTCGCATCAGGTAGTAAAATGTTTTCATTTAAACTTACATTTGCTAGTTCTGTAACAAGTGCAGGATAGGTTTTCCAACCCGTACCCACCGCTGCCGCCGTTGCTTCAGGTAACGTTAGCAACTCAGGTTTAATGACTTGCTCTTCATCAACAAGCAGCATTAAGCCATTATCATCAGCTTTATAATGAGCGTAATAAATCTCACCCATACGTGCATCAATGGCAGAAAACACATCGCTAGCTTGGTCTTGTTCAAATGCTTGTTGCGCCATCATCTGCAATGTTGATACGCCAACCAAAGGTAAGCGTGCGGCATAAGCTAAACCTTGAGCAATCGCAACACTGATACGCACGCCCGTAAAGCTACCCGGTCCTTGACCAAAACCAATCACATCTAAATCAGTTAGTTTACATTGCGCTTTTGCGAGTAACTCATCAATTAAAGGCAAAATCTTTTGGCTGTGCTGCTGAGGGCACTCTTCAAAATGATGAAATGTTTGCCCTTGATAATGTAGCACCAGCGATAAAGCTTCAGTTGATGCATCTAAGGCAAGAATATTGTGTTTAATCATCTAAGTTACTCTAATTGATCTGTTCTAAAAACGCGTTTGCCATTGCTAAGTCGCGCGTGCGGCGCATAGGTGGCAAACTTTTTAAAAATACTTGGCCGTAATGGCGTGTTACTAGGCGGTTATCGCAAATAACCAACACACCTTTATCTTTACTATCGCGAATAAGTCGCCCTACCCCTTGCTTTAATGCAATGACCGCTTGAGGTAATTGAATATGTGCAAATGGGTCTTTGCCTTGTAACTGGCAATCTTGCATTTTAGCTTGTAATAATGGGTCATCAGGTGCGGCAAACGGCAATTTATCAATGATAACACAACTTAATGTGCTGCCTCTAACATCTACGCCTTCCCAAAATGAGGCTGTGCCGAGTAAAACGGCATTACCATGACGGGTAAACTTCTCAAGGATAATGCGCTTTGACATTTGTCCTTGCATATAAACCGGATAATCCATTTGCGTGGTTAAACCTTCAGCCACTAAGTGCATCATACGATAACTAGTAAAGAGCACGAAGCAGCGACCTTTTGCTGATTTAATCAACTCAAGGGTCAGCTTGATAATAGCATGAGGCATATTATTCGCATGAGACTCAGGTAAGTAGCGTGGCAAACAAAGTAGTGCTTGTTGTTGATAATCAAATGGACTTTCAACAATCATGCTTTGCGTTGGTTTTAAGCCAAGGCTAGCGTTAAAGTGTTCTAATTCGTTATCGACCGATAAAGTCGCCGATGTAAATACAAAACCTGCTCCTGTGTCTTTCATCATCTGAGCGAATTTAGCCGATACATTGAGCGGTGTAATGTTCACAGTTAGGTATCGGCGAGTGGTTTCGTACCAATAACTATAGCCCGTTTGGGCTGTATCAAATACCCGCTCTAACTGACCTTTAAAGGCCAGCGTACGCTCAAATGGATGCTCTATTTTTTCGCTGCGGTCTAAGCATAACTTTAATACTTGGTATAAAAAGTCGAGGTCGCTAATGACTCGGTGCAGTGCTGCACAAATATCTTTATCAGCCAGCTTTTCACGCCAATCACCACGGCTACCATCAACCCCAAACTGCAAGCGTAAATCTGCCACGCTGGTTTCTAACTTGTTGAGGGTTTTACCTAATTGCAGCATATCAGGGATATCGGCACGGTAAATTGCTCGTAAGTCATTAATTAAATCCACCAGCTTTTTGGTGCTGACACTTTCACCAAAATAGTCACTGGCAATTTCACTGAGCTGATGAGCCTCATCAAAAATATAGGCGTCTGCCGTAGGCATTAATTCAGCAAAGCCTGTGTCTTTTACAGCCATATCTGCAAAGAATAAATGATGGTTGATCACCACCACGTCAGCTTCCATGGCATTTAAGCGGGCTTTACGAATATAGCAATCTTGAAAATCGGGGCACTCTTTACCCAAACAGTTATCAGCGGTTGAGCTAACATAAGGCAGTACCTTAGCGTCTTCTTCTATGCCAATACAATCTGCTAAATCGCCTGAACGGGTTTCACTTGCAAACTTTGCCACCATCGCGAGTTGATGCATTACATCAGGATCATCTGTTGGTACATGCGCAACATGCTGACTTAAACGATACGTACACAAATAATTCGCGCGGCCTTTTAAAAGGGCGACTTTTTTAGTGGCGCTCAGTGCTTTGACTAAGTTGGGTAAATCACGGTGGAACAACTGCTCTTGTAGTGCTTTTGACCCCGTAGAGATGATGGTTTTGCCTTTTGATTTTAACGCAGGCGCTAAGTAAGCGTAGGTTTTACCCGTGCCTGTGCCCGCCTCAACCACTAATTGGTGACGTTTTTTTAAGGCATCGTCAACTGCAACAGCCATGTCAATTTGTGGCTGCCGAGGAGTATATCCATCAAGAGAAAGTGCAAGGGGGCCAGTGGCACTGAAAAGTTGTTTGATAAACTTCGCCAATAGATTAAAAGTAATGGGCAGATTTTACGTAACTGACTTGCCAAGGGCAAGACTAAATGAGGAAGCGTTGCTTCCTCATGGTTAAAAGTATGATTGCGTTTAAATCATTGTCCTTGAATCGTTAATGTCACGCCCGATGCAGCTCGGTAACCTTGTAAATCTATGTACCAAGTACCACCTTGTGGGTTATCAAATTGACAACTTTCTTCGTTACCATTTTTGTAGGGTCTACATAGATAATTTGAACTTGTTGACGCTGAGCCATAGTTAACATACAAATCTGCATCGCCACTACCGCCAGAAATAGTCACCGTTAAATTACTGAGGCCTGCGGGTATTTGTTGAGTAAAGCGCTGCCAACTTCCGGTAGCCACACTCACGTTTGTCTCAGTTCGGTCAACGTTTTCGCCGCCACCTGAGGTGCTATAACTTCCCGTGAGTGACACATTCGAAATCTCATTCCACGCTTCAACCATGACATGATACGTGCCAGTTTGAACTGACGACATCACACAGCTTTCATTACTTGTAGAGGTTGTGCTTTTACAATCAAAATCCTGTAAGGTCGGCTTACTGCCAAATTTAACGTATAAATCAGCATCGCCCGAGCCGCCCTCGGTTACAAACTCAAGGTTACTGCTCATTGCGGGTACATCAAGTGTAAAGAATAACTGATCTTTTGCTGCGCCCGACAAACCTGTTTTAGCTACGCCATTTTCAAGCTGATTAGTCGGCTCAGTTACCACATCACCAGCGTTCTTTGCCATTTCAGCAACATAGCTCACTGCCAATTTTGCAAATTTACTCGCGTGAGCCGCATCAAATTGGGCATCATTTGATGTGTGGATCAATGGGTTAATATCACTCATTGTTGATTCAAATGGCATTGAGGCGGCAAACCCTTGTTGATACCAAGAGGCATGATCTGAGCAGCCATAACCACATTGATCAAAGCCATAGCTCACTGTGGGCTGGTAAGCATCGAGCAACTGCGATAAATACTGATTTTGCGAAGAGTTTGTGTAATCGGTCATCATCACAATATCTGTGCTGCTGCCGTTATTGCCAGTCATATCAAACTGCACCATACCTACAACATTCTTACCCTGAGTTTTATAACTCTGAGCAATATCTTTTGAGCCCCTAAGGCCTACTTCTTCAGCGGCAAACCCCATAATTTGAATGGTTCGCTGAGGTTGGTAGTTATTTTCTACAATTGCTTTGAGGGTTTGTGTGAGCACTGCAATACCAGAGGCATTATCATCTGCACCAGGAGCACTACCATTACTTGGATTAGACTGATTGATTGAGTCTAAATGACCACCAATAACGACGATTTCATCTGCTTTTTCTGCACCAGGAATGGTCACAATAACTGATGATTGCGAAAAACTATGGTTAAAATACTCAACGCTTATATCACTGCGGCTACTGGCTATTTGCTGCCAATGGCTCTTTAACCAATCAGCTGCATCAACACCACTTTGCACTGAATAATATCGGTTATGAAAGTTCATCATGCTATTAACCGTATCGCTCAGCTCACTACTATCAATCGATGATATTAGCGCGTTAACTGTCGTGGCATTATCAATACTGTAGTTTACTAGGGTCGCATTCATAGCTGTCTGAGATACAGCATTTAATTGCTGAGTATAGAGCTCGGCATCTGCTAATGAGTCATGGGCTACAAAACCACCGCAGCGATGATAGTTATCGTGCATAAACTCACTTAAACCAGCGATATCCTGCTTGTTAACGCGCATAAAATTAACTTGATTCAAAGCCGATTTTTGCATCGCAAAATTGCTGTTTAATTTACGTTTACTCAGTGTATCTTGTTGAAAGTGCTCTGCAGCAAGGGCATCAATGGTGACCCAAATTGTTTCGTCTTGCGCTGCATAACTTAGTTGGCTCAGTGACAGTGTGGCAAAGCCCACTAAGCACTGTGTTAGGCGGGTTGTCATAATCAATCCTTTTATGATTTGCATTTTAATGAAAATAAAAAAGGGAGCCGAAGCTCCCTAAAAGGGTGGCTAGTTAGCCGAAATGGTGAGTGTTACACCACTTGCAGCGCGATAGCCGCGAAGGTCGATATACCAAGTACCCGCTTGTGGGTTTGTAAATGTGCAAGTTTCGCTATTGCCGTTTTTATAAGGACGGCAGTCATAGCTCGATGTTGTCGATTGAGAACCAAAGTTCACATACAAGTCAGCATCACCAGAGCCACCAGAAATAGTCACATCAAGTGATGAATAACCAGCATCTAGGTCTTGCGTGAAACGAGTCCAGCTATTTGTGCCAACACTTAAATTAGACTCAGTGCGGTTAATTGGTGTTACACCACCACCGCTGCCCGAATCAAAGCTACCAGTAAGTGATACACCTGAAATTTGATTCCACGCTTCTACCATTACGTAGTAAGTACCCGCTTGCACATTACTGATAGCGCAGCTTTCTGTGCTAGTAGATGAAGTGCTTTTACAATCAAAGTTGCTCAGTGTTGGTTTTGCGCCGTACATAACGTAAAGGTCTGCATCACCACTTCCACCAGTTGTATTGAATTGTAAATTCGTTGCACCTGCTGGTACTTCAAGAGTAAAGAACATTTGATCTTTAGCAGCACCACTGATCCCTGTGCGAGCAACGCCATTGGTTAGCTCTTCATCACCGCCCGGAGGTGGCTCAGTCGTGCCACAGCTACTACCCGCACTTAAGCTTGAAGTCACACCAACCGCCGCAAGAGCCGCTTGAACATCGGCTGGGTCATAGCTTAAATCACAGGCTGCATCCATCACGCCGTTACCTGCTAAATCCCAATTTGTGCTGGCAGTCCAGTAAAGTTGGTTAGCGCGCGCCATCACAACAAACGCCTTTTGCGTATCCCAACCAGGTGTGGTTGCAAGGTTATAAAATGCCTTGTTGAATACACCTGAGCTGTAGTGCACATCCATACCAGAGTAGTAATTGTTTTGATGGTCAATCGAGCTGCCATCTTGGGTTGGGTTATTCATGTAACGTAATGCACCGTTACCTTTGAAGATTTCCTGACCCACTAACCAGTCATTTGAGCCTTTCATGTAAAACTCGGCCGCTTCACCTGCCATATCAGAGAACGCTTCATTCAAACCACCTGATTTACCAGAATAAACGAGGCCTGAGTTTTGCTCGGTAAAACCATGGCTTACTTCATGCGCAGATACGTCAAGACTTACCAGTGGATAGAAGGTATTTTGACCATCACCAAAGGTCATAGCACTGCCATCCCAAAACGCATTTTCGTAATTACTGCCGTAATGAACGCGCATTTTTAATTGGAAAGTTAATGGTGCAGTGCCTACCCAATCGTTATACATATTAAAAATTACGTTACCGAAATAATGCGCATCATTTAAAGGCGAGTACGCACCGTTAATTTCTTTAAAGGTATTTTCAGGACATGTAAACGAATACGCTGTTGAACCACTTGTACTACCATTTAAGTTAATGGTTCTTACATTGGCGTTATTCATCGTACAAGTATTGCCAGATTGGGTAACATCTAGACTATCAAAGTCAGTACCGTAGATGTATTTACCGGTTTTTAAGTTACCACCAGGGCCTGTTGCACTAGCATGTTGTAAGTTATCGAAGCTAAATAAAACTTCACCGCTGTTGGCATCAATAATCTGATACGGACGAGATGGGTTATCGCCATAAGTCACATAAGATACCTCATACACTAGGTGTGCAACGCTGTCTTCATCAAGCCAAATTGCTAAACGTGACTGTTCATTATGCTTTTTTAACCCAACCGATTTAATTGCAGCAGGTGAATTAGCAAGGCCTTTTGCCATTGCTTTTTTCTTGTTAAGTGCCGGAGACACTGAATCTATGTCGGCGGCGATATCATACACCGCTGCACCATGTGCACGTTTTAATTGACCATTATCATCAAATGTAAGGCTAACCGTATCGCCGATAACTGGTAGACCTTGATACATTTGTTGATAACGACGCGTAGTGTTGCCGTTACTGGTTTTGATTTCTTTTAATACAACTAAATCATTCCCTGCACCTAAACCAACTAACTGATTTGGATTTGCACTCAATACTGATGACGCATTGGTTTGCAAAGCTTGGTTAATCCCTGTTTGTTCGTTTAGGTATTTCTTGTTCGCAGCTACTGCACTTGTTGCTTGAGTCAAAGCAAAAGCAGCAAGAGTTGCTAATGTGATTTTAGATAAATTCACGTTTACGCTCCGTTAGATTGTTATGTATTTAATATTTTCCTAGTAACCGGACTGCACTGTTCCCGATTAGTGACCAGCCTAGATTGAATGGAGCGAAATTGAAAATGAAACAAAAAATTTACAAATAAAGTATTAGCTCTAAATTAAAAGTCCATAATTAACAGTAGGATAATAAATTTTAAGTTTATCAATTGTTAACAAATCAAATGAGGGTGTAAATTTATTGATACAAAATAATAACATTTATTAAACATTTGTACCTTTTATTTGTTTTTATTTTGCTCACCTCATTATTTGTGATTCACAGCCAAAAGGCTTAGGTATCCATAAAAAGTATGGGTACATAACTTGCAGCAATGCCAAGTATCTGGGGTTTAAGGACTAAGCATGATTACTGATCTGATACAAAACGAATGGCTAAATGAGCCATGGCTGGTCGTCATTGGTGGTACTGTATTAGCTGCCACAGCCCTGTTTTTATTAAAGTTTGTAATCATCTATTGCTTAAGGAAATGGACCCAACGAACCGACTTTGTTTTCGACTCATTACTGGTTGACTCACTCTCTACACCATTGACCTTGTGCACAATGATGGTGCTTGTGATCATTTTTGGTCAGTTATTAAACATCACCGGCTTTATGTCTGAGCACCCCTTACCTATTGCGGCCACCGCTAAAGCCATTTGTATTTTTGCCTTAGTGTTATTTTTAGACCATTTTTTATTTGGCACCGTTGATTATTACAGCGCCCGCTCAGTAGTGGTTTCGAATAGTCATAGCATCATTAAAGGCTTGATCCGCTGTGCAATTGTGTGTGTTGGCTTATTGGTGTTATTAGGCACGTTGGGTATATCAATCACTCCGATTATTGCCTCTTTGGGCATTACCTCTCTTGCCGTCGCTTTGGCTTTACAACCGACACTCGAAAACTTCTTTTCTGGCGTTCAGTTGGTGATTGATAAACCTATTCGGGTCGGCGACTTTATAGAGCTTGAAAGTGGCGACCAAGGCTTTGTTGAGAAAATTGGTTGGCGCTCAACCTGGGTAAAAATGTTGCCAAATAACATGATAGTCATCCCCAATAGTCAGCTGTCTAAATCGCGCATCATTAACTACTTTTATCCCGAAAAAGAGCTCAGCGTTCCCGTTGAGGTGGGTGTTCATTATGGCTCCGACCTTGAAAAAGTTGAGCAGGTTACATTGGATGTTGCTAGGCAGATATTAAAAAGCCATGAATGGGGCGTCGATGATTACGAAACCTTTGTGGTTTTTCATACTTTTGATCAATCAAGCATCAATTTTACGGTGATGTTAAGAGCAAAAGAGTACTTTAATCGCTTTTGGGTAAAATCAGCTTTTATTAAAGCATTACACCAACGTTACGCAGAAGAAGGAATTGTTATTCCTTACCCAATCAGAGCTATTAATACCAGCCAAGAATCAGCCCAGTTTAAACAGGCTGATTGACCTAACTGAACTTATCATAATTGCGCTTTTGTCAGGTTTATTTTGTCTCTTTTGAGACATTATTAACAGCGATTATACATATGCAATCAGCGCCTTGAATTTTTACTCTAAAATGTCATGAAAATCGCATAAACACTGTGACATACCTATTTTAGAGGCGTACTATATGCGGCCAGAAAGTGACTGCTTTCTGCGTCTTGTTATAAAAATATTTAAGGTCAAACAATGAATGCTTGGTACCTCATTTGTTTTCTTTCAGCATTAGCTATTTTTATTGCTTTTGCTAACCAATTCATCCTCAAAATGCAAACCACAATTGCTATAACAACTGGCTCTGTTGTTATTTCTTTGCTGCTTATTCTTGCCGTTAAAATGCTTGGCGATACTACCGCCCTCGAAATGACCCAAATTGTCTCTAGTATCAACTTTAATCAGTTGCTATTAAAAGGTATGCTCGGCTTTTTGCTATTCGCAGGTGCGCTGGAAATCAACTTAGCAGCCCTTCGTAAGCAACGGTGGGAAATTACCGCATTAGTGTTATTTTCAACCATTACCTCAACGGTTATCGTTGGTTACTTAAGCTATTATTTGTTTGCTTTTGTTGGTTGGCCAGTACCGTTTATTTACTGCTTGCTTTTTGGTGCTTTAATCAGCCCAACCGATCCGATTGCAGTGTTAGCCATTATTAAACAAATGCGAGCCCCAGAAGGTATTTCTGTGCAAGTTGAAGGTGAGTCTTTGTTTAATGATGGTATTGGTTTGGTGATTTTCACAACGATATTTTCAGTGGCCTTTTATGGCACCGAAGCGACCTTTACTGACGTTGCTGAATTGTTCTTGGTTGATGCAATTGGCGGTATTGTGTTTGGTCTAGTGATTGCACTAGTCGGGCATTTTTTAATTATTAATAGCCGCGATGTGAACATTCGTTTACTACTAACCCTGACCATTCCAACAGCCGGCTTTGCAGCAGCGAATATTTGGGAAATCTCAGGTGCGCTTGCTATGGTCACCAGTGGTATTTTACTAGGCAATATTACTCGTTCAAAAGCAACAGAACGTACAGGCCCTGAAGATACTCGCTACGTAAAAGACTTTTGGCATGCCACCGATAGCTTTTTAAATGCATTGCTGTTTTTGATCATCGGTATGCTAATTGTCACTATGCCTATTACCCTAGAAGAAATTGGTTTAGGTTTACTGATGGTACCTGTGGTGTTACTAGCTCGTTTTATAAGTGTAGGTGCACCATTTGTGTTCTTTAAAAAGTATCGCCAATACGATAAGCACTCGGTGAAAATACTCACTTGGGGTGGCTTACGGGGTGGTTTAGCGCTGGCAATGGCGGCTGCTATCCCACGCGATCAAGTAATGATTGCAGGCTCAGATCTTCACAACTTAATTGTAATTGTGACCTACGTAGTAGTGATCTTTTCGATTATCGTGCAAGGTTTAACAATTTCTCCGCTGATCCAAAGTAGTATTCAATCAGCAGAAGCGAAAAATTAAGCACTGTTTTTTTACTTTAAAGGCTCGTTTATCGAGCCTTTTTTTGTGCTTTTTCTGCATACATTCGACTATCTGCAACAGACAGCAATTTAGTCAGCGAGCAAGGCTGCTGATCAGAAAAATCAGCAATGCCATAAGAGAAACTAAGTTCAATTTGATTATTAAAGCTATTAGGTAAGTGACTGAATGATAATAATAAGCGCTGCATTATGGTATCGCAATCACTGGTATTTAAATCTGTAAATAAAATTACAAACTCATCACCGCCCAAACGTGCAAATAAATCCGCTTTGCGACAACAGTTCTCTAGTAATCCTGCAAAATCTTTCAGTACTCTATCCCCGGCAGCATGACCAAATTTATCGTTAATTGCTTTAAAATTATCTAAATCAATAAACACTAATTTAGCTTTTAAGTGCTGGCGAATACATAAATCAAGGTAATGCTCTGCAGTGCCAATAAAGCCGCGACGATTAGGCAATAAGGTAAGCTCATCGGTAGTGGCTAACTGCATAATTGCAAGCTCTCGCTCGACGATTGCAGCAAAGTCTATTAGCGCTTTAGTTTCTTGTTTGCTAAAACTGCGTGGTTGATGATCGATAAGGCACAAAGTACCAATTCTATTTCCTGATTTAAGTGTAATTGGGCAGCCCGCATAAAAGCGAATATTTGGGTCACCCATTACCAGTGGGTTATCTTCAAAACGCTTATCGTTTAAGGCATTTTCAACTACTAGCGGGTCTTTGTATAAAATTGCATGGGCGCAAAATGAAATATCTCTTGCGGTCTCTGTCACATCTAGCCCCACACATGACTTAAACCACTGTCTATGCTCGTCAATTAAGCTAATAACACAAATGGGTACAGAGAAAAATTGTTGGGCAAGGCGAGTGATTCGGTCAAAGGCAGGCTCACTTTGAGAGTCTAAAACATTCAACGAACGAAGCTCTTCAAGTCTAGCTTGCTCGTTTAATGGTAATAAAGGTCGTTCCATTGAATTGCCTTGTAAGTAACAACACAAGTGTCTCTTAACGTTAGCAGAAAAAACCACTCAGTTGCATAAATACAAATTCTTATATGGAGTATTAAGCCCATGTATCTAGGTGTTTATTACCCTCTTCATCTTCTTCAATTGCATTTTTACTGTTTTTATCGCCATTTTCAGCGGCTTTTTTGCGGCGCTCTATTTCACGCTTTTGACGCTTTTCGAGCTCAATTCGCTGCACGTTTGCGTCTTTTAAACCCGCAATATGAAACGCACCTTTACTCTCCACCTGTAAACGCGTTATTCGACCTAAAAAGGGGATCATGATATCCATTTGCACCTCCTACTGTACCTACTATCCAACCATTATATATCGGCAGTTATAAGATATACTTTAATTTCGCAAAAAAATGCTTGCCAAAGATTAGCAAAGCATGTTTATCTATATACGTAACTTATTTAAACAGATATACGCACTGGTTTACACAAACGAGTTCAATACAGGAAAAATTATGCGCTTCAATCTGACAACTATCCATCATCACCATCATTCACCGGAATAGCCTGTCAGGTTTTTCGCTGAGAGGTTATTCCTAAAAGGAACCTCTGGCGAGTAATCAACCAAATTATTTATTTTCGCCCTGAGGTTCCCTCGGGGTTTTTAGTTTTTGAATTAAAGGAAAATGAATAATGAGCAATACCAACCGTTTACGAATCGCCATCCAAAAAGGCGGCCGCTTATCAAAAGACTGCCAAGAGTTACTAAAGCAACTTGGTGTTAAATTAAATCTTCGTGAACAACGTTTAATCGCACACTCTACCAACATGCCAATTGACGTACTACGCGTGCGCGATGACGATATTCCGGGCCTAGTAATGGACGGTGTGTGTGACCTAGGTATCGTTGGTGAAAACGTACTTGTTGAAGTTCAAGCCGAACGCGAACGCCAAGGCGTGGCATTCGAGGTAAATAAACTTTCTAAGCTTGATTTTGGTTACTGCCGCCTTGCACTTGCATGGCCACAAGAACTTGGTCCACAAGATAAAAGCTGGTTTGAAGGTAAACGCATTGCCACTACCTACCCAGAAATCTTAAGCCAATACCTAAAACGCGAAGGCATCAATGCAAGCACAGTGATGTTAACGGGCTCTGTTGAAGTTGCACCGCGTGCTGGTTTAGCTGATGCAATTTGTGACCTAGTGTCTACTGGCGCAACCTTAGAAGCTAATGGCTTAATGCAAGGCGACACCATCTTAGAATCAAATGCATGTTTAATTCAAAACAAAGACCTTACTGATCAAAGCAAACTTGATTTAATCAACACGTTAATGCCGCGTTTACGTGGTGTGCGCCAAGCAAAAGAAAGTAAATACATCATGCTACACGCACCAAAAGCAAAGCTTGATGAAGTATGCGACTTACTACCAGGCACAGGCCAACCGACTTTACTATCGCTTGCTGGTAGCGACGATTATGTAGCACTACACATGGTTAGCAGCGAAACCCTTTTCTGGGAAACAATGGAACAGTTAAAAGCACTGGGTGCCAACTCAATTCTTGTTATGCCAATTGAAAAAATGATGGAGTAATTATCCATGTTTCGCTGGAATGAGGAAAATCAACAAGCACAGCAGGCGGTTCTTACCCGCCCTGCTGTTACTGCAAGTAAAGAGGTTGAAGCAATTTGCATCGACATCTTAAATGCAGTTAAAACTGAGGGTGACGCAGCGTTATTAAAAATGGCAAAAGAGTTTGATAAGCGCGAAACACCTCGCTTATTAGTGCCAATTGAAGAAATAAACCAAGCTGAGCAGTTATTATCAAACGAGTTAAAAGCCGCCATCGAAACGGCCTATGCCAATGTAAAACGCTTTCACCAAGCACAGTTACCTAAAGACATTAAGTTAACAACGCAACCTGGCGTATTGTGTGAACTTAAATATCAAGCCATTGAAGCGGTAGGTATTTACGTGCCAGGTGGCAGTGCGCCACTGCCATCGTCAGTGATTATGCAAGGGGTTCTTGCACAGTTAAGTGGTGCACAAACTGTGGTGCTTACTACACCTGTAAAAGCCGACGAAACTATCAACCCAGCCATTTTATATGCAGCAAAACTATGTGGTATTAAAACCATTGTAGAAAGTGGCGGCGCCGGAGCAATTGCAGCAATGGCATACGGCACAGAGTCAGTGCCTAAAGTGAACAAGATTTTTGGCCCGGGAAATAGCTTTGTCACCATGGCAAAACAACTTGTTGCGCAAACCATTCCAGGTATGGCGATTGATATGCCAGCAGGCCCTTCTGAAGTGTTAGTGATTGCTGATGAACGTGCAAACCCAGAGTTTATTGCGGCAGATTTATTGTCGCAAGCAGAGCACGGTGCTGATTCGCAAGTTATTTTACTATGTAACAGCGAGCGCATCATTGAAAAAACACAGCAAGCATTAACAGAGCAGCTAGCAAAGTTGAGTCGTAAAGACACTGCCGAGCAAGCCCTTGCTAATTCAAGCTTGATTTTAGTGGACTCGGTTAAGCAAGCCTTTGCGGTATCTGCTGAATATGGTCCTGAGCACCTTATTTTACAACTTGCTGATGCGCAGCCTTATTTAAGCTTAGTGAAAAATGCCGGCTCAGTATTTGTAGGTGATTACACCCCGGAGTCTGCCGGTGACTATGCGTCTGGCACGAACCACGTACTACCAACGTATGGTTACAGTGCGACCTATTCGAGCTTAAACTTACTAGACTTCTTTAGAACTTACACAGTGCAAACCATCAGTAAAAATGGCTTACGTGAATTATCTAAAGCAATTTTACCTTTGGCTGCAGCAGAGGGGCTTGATGCTCACGCTAACGCTGTTTCGATTCGTCTTGAGGCTATGAACAATGAGCGATAATTCAAAAATAACAACACTGTTGCCAGATAACATTGCAGCGCTTACAGCCTACAGTTCGGCGAAAAGTGAAAAGCTGACAGGCACAACATGGTTAAATGCCAACGAAAGCCCGTATTCACGTACGCCAAATATCAATTTAGCTGATTTAAATCGCTACCCAGATCCACAGCCTCAGCAAGTGATTAATCGTTACGCTTGCTATGCTAACCTAGAGCCTGAGCAAGTACTGATGACTCGTGGCGCTGATGAAGGAATCGAACTATTAGTACGTACTTTTTGTAGCCCCGCTAAAGATAGCATTGCACTCTTTTTGCCAACTTACGGCATGTACAAAGTCACAGCTGATACCCACAACATCGCGATTAACGGTTTAACTCAAGAGCTGTTATTAAAAGGCACGGTTGATGAGATTGTAACTGCGGTTGCTAATTCAAAGCTGGTGTTTATTTGTAATCCAAATAACCCTACCGGCAGCATGACAAGCCTAGACAAAATCAGAAAAATCACCCAACAACTTGCGGGTAAAGCGATTGTAGTGGTGGATGAAGCTTATATAGAATTTTGCCCAGAACAAACAGCGGCAAGCCTAATAAACGAGTTTAGTAACCTTGTGGTACTAAGGACTTTATCAAAAGCATTTGCACTAGCGGGTTTAAGAACAGGCTTCACATTAGCCAACAGCGAGCTACTTGCGCCTATTCGTAAAGTGATTGCGCCTTACCCTGTATCAACAGTGGTAGCGAGCATTGCAGCAGACGCATTAAGTAGTGACAACATCGCTTCAATGCGCCGTCAGGTGACAATTCTAAATAGCTTAAAAAGCAAACTAAAAAATTGGCTTGAGCAATCACCTGCTGTTATCAAAGTGCTGAGCGGTGAAGGTAACTTTGTCACTTTAAAATTAAAAGACAAACAATCCTTTAATATCGCACTTGAGCAAGGACTCGTAATGCGTGCCTTCACCTTATATGGCGAAGATGATTGGTTACGAATTTCTATCGGTAACGAGCAAGAACTAGAACAAGTAAAAGTTTGGTTAGATGGCTTATCACTGACCAGTAAAACAGTAGAACAGGAATTATCATGAGCAACCCGTATTTATTTATTGACCGCGATGGCACGATTATCGAAGAGCCTATCACCGACAAACAGGTTGATAGCCTAGAAAAATTAGTGTTTTTGCCAAATGTGATCCCTGCTCTATTACAACTTCAAGCGGCAGGTTACCGCCTTGTTATGGTATCTAATCAAGATGGTTTAGGCACTGATAGCTTCCCAACGGCTGATTTTGATATTGCTCAAGACAAGATGATGGATATCTTAAATAGCCAAGGGATTAAATTTGATGAAGTTCTGATCTGCCCTCACTTTGATGAGCAAAATTGTGACTGCCGTAAACCAAAAACTGGCTTACTTACTGAGCTAATGCGCTCGGGTAAAGTCGATTTAGCACGCTCATTTGTGATTGGTGACCGCCAAACTGATATTGGACTTGCCAATAACTTATGTTGTGAAGGCATTTTGTACGACGGCAGTTGGGATACCATTGTCACTAAGCTGACAACCGCGAACCGTGAAGGCCGTGTCACTCGCAACACCAAAGAAACACAAATCGATGTGCAAGTTAATTTAGACCAAACAAAAAATGGCGAAATTAGCACTGGCCTTGGCTTTTTCGATCACATGCTTGACCAAATTCGCACACACGCCAATATCGGACTTAATATTCAAGCCACTGGCGACTTACACATTGATGAGCACCACCTAGTTGAAGATATCGGCATTGCACTTGGCCTTGCCCTTAAACAAGCGCTAGGTACAAAAACGCAAATTGGTCGTTATGGCTTTGCACTCCCTATGGATGAATGCAAAGCAGAAGCGCAAATTGACTTATCGGGCCGTGCCTCGTTTGTATTAAATGCTGATTTTAGCCGTGAAAAAGTCGGCGACTTAGACGTACAAATGGTTGAGCACTTCTTTAAAAGCTTAAGTGATAATGCCGCCATGAGCCTTATTTTGTCGGTTAGCGATGGTAATTGTCATCACCAAGTTGAAGGTCTATTTAAAGCGTTTGCAAGAGCACTTCGCGCTGCGATTGCAAAAGATGCTTCACAACAAACAGCAAGCTCTAAGGGGTGTTTATGATTGCCATAATTAATACCGGTTGTGCCAACATTAACTCTGTTCGTTTTGCCTTTGAACGCTTAGGTAAAAATCCTGAGGTGATCACCTCACCTGAGCAACTAAAAGGCTTTGAACGTGCTATTTTACCAGGCGTAGGCCATGCTTCTGTTGCCATGAAACGCTTAAAGGACGGTGGTTGGCAGCAAGCAATTGATGAATATCAGCGCCCGTTAATGGGCATTTGTTTAGGCATGCAATTACTTTGCGACAGCACTGAAGAAGGCAACGTTGATTGCCTTGGCAAAATTCCAGGTATTGTTAAGCACTTAGATGTAGGTGAATTAACTTCACCGCACATGGGCTGGAACGACCTAAGCGTATTAAAAGAGCATGCCCTCACCAAAGGGTTATCGGCGCAAGATCAAGTGTACTTTGTGCATAGTTTTGCTCACACAGTAAACGAGGCCACCCTAGTTAGTGGTGAATACGGGCAAGCTTTTTCAGCGATAGTTGCTAAAGATAACTACGCAGGCATGCAGTTTCACCCAGAGCGAAGCGCCAAAGTAGGCACCCGACTTTTACAAAATTTTTTAGATTGGCAGCTGTAAGCGCAGCAAAAAAATAAGAGAAATAAACGTGATTATTCCAGCACTCGATGTATTACAAAACCAAATTGTGCGCTTATACCAAGGTAAGTATGATACCGCACAATTTTACCCTTACGAACTTGGCGCACGCTTACAAGAGTATGCAAATAGCGGCGCAGGTAAGCTGCACCTGGTTGATTTAGAAGGCGCGCGCGATCCAAATAAAAAACAGTGGCAGCACATTCAAGCTGCAACTAAAGCGCTTAATGTTCCTTATCAAGTGGGCGGTGGTATTCGCTCTGAGCAAGATGTTGCCGACTGGCTTGAAGCCGGTGCTAACCAAGTCGTGATTGGCTCAATGGCCGTTGAAAAGCGTGAGCAAGTAAAGGCTTGGATTGAAAAGTTTGGCAGTAAACACTTTGTTATCGCACTAGATGTAAATAAAACTGATAACGGCTGGGCACCAGCAACACATGGTTGGTTAAGTGAATCTGAGTTTGGCTTGTTCGAACTTGTTGATTTTTACGTGGCACTTGGTGTGGTTGATTTTCTGTGTACTGACATCAGTAAAGACGGCACCATGACCGGCCCTTCGTTTGCACTTTATGAAGATTTAACCAACCACAACAGCGAGATTAAAGTTCAAGCATCAGGCGGTGTAAGCTCACTGGATGATATTGCAAAGCTGAAAAAACTGGGTGTTGGCGGTGTTATTTTAGGTAAATCATTGCTCGATGGTGCCTTTAATGTTGAGGAGGCGTTAGCATGTTATCAAAACGCATAATCCCTTGTTTAGATGTAAAAGACGGCCAAGTCGTTAAAGGTGTTAAATTTAAAGGCCATGAAGTGGTTGGTGATATTTTAACGCTTGCCAAAGCTTACAGCGATGCCGGTGCGGATGAACTGGTATTTTATGAAATCAGTGCCAGCGTCGAAAAACGCCTACTCGATGTCAATTGGGTAGAGAACATTGCGCGCCACATTGATATTCCATTTTGTGTGGCGGGCGGCATTAAGTCTGTTGCTGATGCAGCACGTGTTTTAGAACGTGGCGCAGATAAAATCAGTATTAACAGCCCTGCAATTGCTCGCCCAGAGCTTATCAAAGAATTACACGATGAGTTTGGTAAACAATGTGTGGTCGTAGGTATTGATAGCTTTTATGATGAAAACACTGGCGAGTATTTAGTGTACCAGCTGACTGGCGACCCAAATGCATCAAGCCGTACTCGCTATAAAACCGAAGAATGGGTTAAGCGCGTGCAAGACCTAGGCGCTGGTGAAATTGTACTCAACTGCATGAATCAAGACGGCGTGCGTAAAGGCTACGACAATGTTCAGCTATCAAAAATGCGTGCACTGTGCGATATTCCACTAATTGCATCGGGCGGCGCAGGTACGATGCAAGACTTTGTTGATGTGTTTCAACAAAGCCAAGTTGATGGCGCGCTCGCTGCCAGCGTATTTCACAAGAACGTCATTGATATTGGCGAACTAAAACAATTTTTAACTGATAATAATGTAGCGGCAAGACTATGCAATTAACCAAAGACACTCTTTCTCAAGTCGATTTTGCCAAAAGCGAATTGATCCCAGCTATTGTGCAAGATGCACGCTCTGGTGTCATTTTAATGCAAGGCTTTATGAATCAAGACGCATTAGCTGCCACTTTCGACAAACAAAAAGTAACCTTTTACTCGCGCTCTAAAGAGCGTTTATGGACCAAAGGCGAAACATCAGAAAACTACCTTGAAGTAGTCTCAGTACACACCGACTGCGATTACGACTCACTATTAGTGCTAGCGAACCCACTTGGGCCAACATGCCACCTTGGTACACAAAGCTGCTTCGGCGATGATGCTAAACCTAGCTTGTCGTTTTTAGCTGAGCTTGAACAAGTGATTGTCTCGCGTAAAGACGATGATCCAAGTAAAAGCTACACAGCGTCTTTGTTTGCAAAAGACTTAAGCCGTAGTTGCCAAAAAGTGGGTGAAGAAGGCGTTGAAGTTGCCCTTGCAGCTATGAAACATGATAACGATGAATTAACCAATGAATCGGCAGACTTACTGTATCACTTAACTGTGTTATTACAGCGCCAAGGCCTATCATTGGCTGATGTGGTGAGCTGTTTACAAGGCCGCCATAAGTAATAATTATAGAGTGTGGTATCTCAATACCGCACTCTATTGCTGTTTTAATGCTTCTAACACAATTTTAAATGCCGGAGACGGTTGTCTGCGGCTCGGGTAATACAAATAATAACCGGGAAATGCGGGGCACCAATCAGCTAGCACTTTAATTAAATTACCATTTTTTATATGCTCACCAAACTCTTCTTCAGGTAGAAACGCAATACCTAACCCCTGTAATGCAGCCTCAACAATATGATGAGAGGTATTAAAGATTAATTGACCACGTACATTCACATTGAGCTCCTCCCCCTCTTTTTCAAACTCCCATGCATATAAACCGCCATGGGTCGGAAAGCGAATGTTGATACAATTATGTGCAGTAAGCTCCTTTGGCGTGTTAGGCTTTTGATGCTTAGCAAAATACTCAGGGCTTGCAACAGCTGCCATATTGAGCTCTTTACCAATAGGCACTGCAATCATATCTTTATCTATAGTTTCGCCAAGGCGAACACCAGCGTCGATACGCTGAGCAACAATGTCTGTGTAGCCATAGTTAACATTAAATTCAATATTAATATCTGGGTATTGCTTTAATACATTGGCCAGTTTTGGGAGTAATGTGCTCTGAATTATAAAATCACCACAAGTAATTTTTACCGTGCCCGCAGGTTTATCTCTGAGTTCAGTTAACGCTTCTAACTCATTTTCAATATCATCAAAACGATGCCCTATTGCATTGAGTAAACGCTCCCCGGCGAGAGTCGGCGATACGCTTCGAGTTGTTCTGGTTAACAAACGAATATCTAAATTTGCTTCTAGTGAACGAATAGCCTGACTCAAGGCAGACTGAGTTACGCCTAACTGGGCCGCAGCACGCGTAAAACTTCCCGTTCTTGCCACAATGACAAAATAGTTCAATTCATTGAGGTTTTGTTTGATCATCCACCAGCCTATTAATAAGTATTACTAATAAAGCATATTAGTATTCATTAGCTAGTCTATTCAACCTATGTCTGAAAAAATACTCCATCACATTTAACTGTATGGACTAGCATGACAAATTACTCAACCTATCAAGATGATCACCCTATCGAGCAGCAAGCTAATTGGAGTGGGGTTTTTGCGATGACATTATGTATTTTCGCCTTAATAGCCTGCGAGTTTATGCCTGTAAGCTTATTAACACCTATGGCTGAAGATTTATCAATTAGTAAAGGCATGGTTGGTCAGGGGTTAGCAATATCGGGCTTTTTTGCGGTTATCACAAGTCTATTCATGAGTCCTTTATTTGCTAAAAGTGATCGAAAGACCTTACTAGTCGCTCTGACCTTGATAATGCTACTGTCAACTTTAACAATCTCTGTAGCTGATAGTTACGCTGTTTATATGCTTGGTCGTGCGTTAATCGGCTTAGTTATTGGCGGCTATTGGTCACTTTCAACTGCTTCTGCAATGCGCTTAGTTCCCGAGGAAAAAGTGCCTAAAGCACTGGCAGTATTTAATGGTGGTAATGGTCTTGCCATGATAATTGCAGCACCACTTGGCAGTTATTTAGGCAGTGTTCTTGGCTGGCGAGGCGCATTTATGTGTTTAGTGCCATTTATTGCTATTGCTGTATTTTGGCAATGGCAGGCTTTGCCTAGCATGCCAGCTCAGCAGCAATCAAAAGGACCTTTTTCTGCATTTAAGTTATTTAAAAAGCCACTCGTCCGTTTTGGTATGCTAGCTGTCGCGCTGCTATTTATGGGGCAATTTACTTTATTTACCTATGTAAGGCCCTTTTTAGAGTCAGCGTTTCAGGCCACCAGCCAACAAGTCTCTATGGTGTTATTTGTTATTGGTTTTGCAGGCTTTATTGGCACCTTATTGATCAGTAAGGTCATAAAACTCAGTTTAGCGTTTGCATTAATAGCTGCTCCTGCGGTTATGGCTTTAATTGCATTTTGTTTAGCTAATCAAATATCCCTTTTTAACATCAACATCGTATTACTTGGATTATGGGGGTTTATTGCAACTGCAGCGCCTGTCGCTTGGTGGAGCTGGGTAGCTCGTGCTTTACCAAAAGATGCTGAAGTTGCAGGAGGGTTGATGGTAGCAATTATTCAATTTTCGATAGCGCTTGGCTCAACATGCGGCGGCATATTATTCGATGTTTATGACTACCCTATTACCTTCTTAGTTAGCGCAGCTATCTTATTTTTTGCAGCTATTGCCAGCTATTTCACTATAAAAACACCCTAAAAAATCACTAGGTAGCTCATATTTGGGCTACCTAATGTTCATTTTAAGCACCTAAAAATACATTCGACACTTTTAGGCAATAAATCGACTGTTCTAATATAACGCTAAACTGCACAAATAACCGACAATAACCTCATCAAAGCTGCATTGTGAAAACAAATTGCAGTCCCTGTTAATCACAAAATAGGAGAGTGTTATGACAACCTCAACTGATAATTTTTACCAAAGCGATGCTGTTAACTTTGAAAAAGTAATTTTCAAAAACCAATTACAAATGAATGTAGTCGGTAACCTTTTTACACCTAAAAATGCAGAGAAAGGTGCAAACCTTCCAGCACTTGTTATTGGTCACCCTATGGGTGCGGTAAAAGAGCAAAGTGCTACTTTATATGCAACTAAACTTGCAGAGCTAGGCTTTGTAACTTTGGCAGTTGATCTTAGCTTCTGGGGCGAAAGTGACGGCGAACCGCGTAATACTGTACTACCTGATTTATACGCAGAGTCATTCAGTGCGGGTGTTGATTACCTTGCTAGCCGTTCTTACGTCAACAAAGAAAGCATTGGTGGTTTAGGTGTATGTGGTAGTGGTGGTTTCATCATTAGTGCCGCAAAAATTGACCCACGTATCAAAGCTGTGGCAACAGTTAGTATGTATGACATGGGTGGCGCAACGCGCAATGGTTTAGGCAACTCTATTGACCTTGATATGCGTAAAGATATGCTTGATGAAGCTGCAGAGCAACGTAATGTTGAGTACCTTGGTGGCGAAGTACAATACACCGGCGGCTGCCCGCATCACATTGATGAAAGCTCACACCCAATTGCAAAAGAGTTTTATGACTTTTACCGCACTGAACGTGGTGAATATACACCAGAGCGTTCATCAGCAGATTTAACAACACACCCAACATTAAGCAGCAATGTGCGTTTTATGAACTTTTATCCATTTAACGATATTGAGACTATTTCACCACGTCCATTACTGTTTGTTGCTGGTGAACACGCTCACTCATTTGAGTTTAGCCAACAAGCCTATGATTTAGCCGCTGAACCTAAACAATTATTGGTTGTACCAAATGCAGGTCATGTTGATTTATATGATGATGTGGGTTTAATTCCATTCACTAAAATTGCTGAATTTTTCACAGCAAGTCTTTAACTAAAACGTGTCATGGTAACGAATGGGACATAGGGATATGCCCATTCGTTTTTTATACCAATTCGCTTAATTAACTATTATTGCCCATTGGTATTATAAGTAGCCGGCTATTTAGCCGTTGCTAAAAACGCCTCAACATCTCGTTTTGGTGATAAACCAAAAAACCGGGAATACTCGCGAGAAAACTGTGAGGGGCTTTCGTAGCCAACTTTAAAAGCAGCACCTGAGGCGTCCATACTCTCGCCAACCATCAACCTTCTTGCTTCCATTAACCTTAAACGCTTTTGATATTGCAACGGACTCATTGAAGTTAGATCTCGAAAATGATGGTGGAAAGTCGATTTACTCATTTTCGCCAGACCCGCTAAGTCCTCTACACTCAAGGGTTGATCATAGTTTTCTTTTAACCACTTAACACTACGTGCAATTCTAAGCCCTTGGCTACCTGTTGACACTATATGGCGAAGCTCCGCCCCATGCTCACTGTTAAGTACACGCCAAAAAATTTCGCGTTTAATTAATGGCGCAAGCACTGGCATAGACTCCGGATCATCAACCAGCTCAATTAATCGTGTAAAAGCGTTAAGGAGCGGTTCTGTCATCTCACCTAAAGTCATTCCCTTATTGAGTGATTGCTTGTTTAATTTGTCGAGCGGTATTTGCGAAATCAGTTCACCTAACATAGCCAAATCAAGCTTTAACACTAAACCTAAATAAGGCGCGTCGTCTTTTGCTTCGAGAACTTGCATTTTTGCAGGTAAATCAATGGAGGTAATCAAATACTTGTGTGGGTCATACTTGAAAACATCTTCGCCCAAGGTCATGCTTTTTGCCCCTTGTAGCACCAGTGCAATACTTGGTTCAACCACACACATTGAACAAGAGGTGGCAGCCTGTGTTTGTCGATAAAAAAACAAATCCTCAATCACGCTATCAGCGGTTTCTTGCTGACCGATAAGCGGCGCAATCTTATCTGCTAAAGCGGCGCTCATTTTAGCAACAGCATCATAATCTGAATGCATAACCAACCCAATTAAATTCAAGATACTTAACTATACGCTCGGTTATACAGTATTGACCAGTGATAAATTTGCCGCCTCGGACTAATAGGCAATAACTTGCGTGCATTGTACTTTTTAAAGGCACAGTTTTTAGCCAAAATTAAGATTCGTTCGGTTACAAACACATGGAGAAAAGTATGAAGTATATTATCGGTACCCTTATCTTAACGATGAGTGCATTTAGTCATGCAGAAAACGCCTCTTCACAACGTTTAGAATTACCGCAAATCACAGTGCAAAAAAATGGCACTCAGTACCCAATGACTGGGCTCGACAAGTATTTCACGGGCAAAGTACGCGTCGAGCCTAGTTTCCAAGCTCATGGCGAAGCGAAAGCCGCTGGTGCCATGGTAACGTTTGAGCCCGGCGCTCGAACAAACTGGCACACCCACCCTGTTGGCCAAACCTTAATTGTTACATCAGGTATGGGCTGGGTTAATCAGTGGCATGGACAACCTCAGGTCATAAAACCAGGTGACGTTGTACATATTCCTGCTAATGTTAAACATTGGCACGGTGCTACAGATAAAACAGCCATGATGCACTTAGCTATTCAAGAATCAAAAGACGGTAAGGTTGTTGATTGGTTAGAGCCAGTAACAGATAAGCAATATTTAAAAAAGCAGTAAAGATGGTAAGTGAAATGCAAATAAAGTTCACCAGTAACGGCAAAACTATGCAAGCGACTCTAGAAAGTAACAATGCCGCTAAGCATTTTTATCAACTTCTACCATTGACTTTAAAAGTAGAAGACTTCGCCAATACTGAGAAAATTGCCACTTTACCAGAGAAATTAAATCTACAAGGCTTACCTGCTGGCACCGATGCCGACGCAGGAGACATCACTTATTACGCACCTTGGGGTAACCTTGCGCTCTTTTATAAGCAGCAAAGTTATGCAAATGGTCTGATAAAACTTGGCAAAATAACGGGCGATAGTCAGTTTTTTAAAAGTTTAGGCCAAGCGGATGTCACTATAGAGCCCTTGTAGTAGATACTAACTCTCCAGTTAGCAAAGCTGCTTCTGTACGCCACAAAGCAGCTTTTTTATTGCCTGACTTTATCTGCCCAGTGCTTTTAAAACATCACGAGCAAAATCATGCTCACTAAAGCCTTTAAGTCCTGCAAGGTCGTACCCTCGCCTAACAATAACTAACTGCTCGCTTGGAATGATCACTAAAAATTGACCACGGTTGCCTCGCGCTGCAATGGTATCGTTTGGTAACTCAGGAAAACGTTCGTTATAAAGCCACCACTGTGCGCCGTATCCTGGTGCCGTTACAGGGGGTTGAGCAGGGGCAGGTTTACTAATATAACTTAACCAGTCTTTTGGTAATATTTGCTCCCCTTGCCAGCGGCCATTATTCAGGTGTAATAGCCCTAAGCGAGCAAGATCCCGCGAAGTAGTCCACACTTGCGATGACAAAATAAAGTCACTTTGCCAATCTGACTCTAAAAATGTGTGCTGCATGCCGATTTTATCGAGTAAGTTGTCATATGGATAACGCAAATAGCTCGCTTCATCGTTGAACGTTTCTCGTAAGGTACGTAGCGCTAACATGGTGTCGTTATTGGCGTATTTCCAACGGCTACCAGGCTTTACTTCTAATGCGGTATGTGTCGCAGTATCAGACACTAAACCGCCGCCCATATAGACACGATCCGTACGATTGCCCGCTTTATTACTGTCTAAACCTGATGCCATGTGAAGCAAGTTTTCAAGGGTAATTTCGCCACGTGGGTCAAGCGGGTGAGACCAGCTTTCAAGCCCCGCAGGCTTTGTAACATCAAGTCGCTTTTGCGCTACCGCCACACCAATAATGCTCGCGCCAATACTTTTTGCAACAGACCAAGTACGCTGGGCGGTTTCAGGGGTAAAACCTGCTTTATATTGCTCTGCTAGAATCGCCTCAGGGCTTGCTATTAAAATTGCCGAAGTTCGTGCACCTTCGCCATAATGACGAGTAAAAGCCTGAGCAATAACCTCATCAAGTGCCTTATTGCCCGTCGCTTTATTAACACCACTTAGCGTTTGCCAAGGCTTACCATCATCCTTTTGATAGGCTAAGTTTTCTTTAAATGGTGCTTGCACAATTGATGCAGCCTTAAGACTTGCCCCTACAGGTAAATCAACACAGCCTAAACGAGGCCGCCACACCGATATACGTTGCTTATCTTTATCGTAATCAACAATGACTCGTTTATGCTCAGTATCAATGTTCGCTTTTAGTGTTTTTACAGTATCTGCAATTAAAGGATAAATACCGGTAAGTTCATCAATATCAATTTGATCTTTGCTTTTGCCAGCGTTAAACGTGGCACTACAGGTAAAATTGGCGACGTACCCAGCGGCATAAGCGTTCAAGGTTGTATCTGTTTCTTCGCTACAAACAAAAAAGCTAGTGCACAACAACGTACTTAGGAAGGTTATTTTTTTCATTATTACTCCTTAGGGGCCAAAGAGTTTAAGTTAGCAAAAGAAAAAAATAATGATATGTTTTTACGGCAGTATTCGCTCTGTAAGCGACAAATCACCGAATTAAAAAGGAACAACAAAAAACGCCATACTAGGTATGGCGTTTGGCTTACTCAACCTAAACTGAAATTAAAATGTCGAGGCATCAATTACATAACGATAGCGCGCTTTTTTCTCCACCACGCTTTGCCATGCATTATTGATTTCAGAGGCTTTGATTAACTGGGTTGCTGGCAGAATATTATTCTTAGCGCAGTAATCAACAACTTCTTGCGTTTCTTGCATATCACCAATTAACGAAGCATTAAAGTTTACGCGGCTTGCAGCCAATGCTAATGCATTCATATTTAATGAAAACTCTTCTGGCATGCCCACTTGGGTATACGTTCCGAATGGTTTTACTAATGAAGCATATTTAGCGATATCATATTTCACTGGCAAGGTATTAATTAAATAATCAAGCTGCGACTTATGCTCGTTGTAAGCGTCTTCACCGTCAACAACAACCACTTTAGCGCCAAAGGCTTTAATATCGGCTACTTTATCTTTAGAGCTTGTGAACGCGTAGACATCAGCACCTTGCGACACAGCCAATTTAACAGCTAAGTGTCCAAGTCCACCGATACCAACAACACCTACTTTATCGCCTTTTTTCAAGTTAAATTTAAGCAACGGAGAATACGTTGTAATGCCGGCACATAATAAAGGAGCAGCATGCTCTAAACTAATGTTTTCAGGAATATGCACTGCAAAATGATCGCGAACAACAATGTTATTCGAGTAACCACCTTGTGTGATACCAGTCGGTGAGCGTTCATCAGGGTAGCCATAAGTGAATTTTGTTTCTGGGCAATATTGCTCGCCTTGATCTTTACAGCTATTACAGTCAAGACAGCTATCAACCATACAGCCTACACCAGCACGGTCGCCCACTTTAAACTTAGTCACATTCTTACCGACTGCTGTTACGGTACCTGCAATTTCATGACCTGGTACTTGAGGGTATTGCTGTGCGCCCCAATGCCCTTTCATCTGATGAATATCTGAGTGGCAAATACTGGCGAATTTAATTTCGATTAAAATATCGTTATCGCCTACTGGACGTCTTTCAAACTCCCATGGTTTTAGTAAGCCTGAATTATCAAAAGCCGCATAGCCACGAGATTTTATATTGCCATTTGCAAGCTGCTCAGATGATGCTGCAAACGAAGGCGCCGCAAAGCCACCTAGTAAAAGACCTGCACCCAAAGCTGAACTCGTTTTAATAAAATTACGACGTGATAAGTCTTGCGTTTCATGTTTGTCACACATCTCAATGTACCTTATGCTAAATAATCTTCATCTGAAACAGCTTCGAACCAATCAACAGGTTTACCATCGAGTGCTTCTTGAACTGCTACATGCTTCATTGCACTATCAGCAGTCGCACCATGCCAGTGCCTTTTTCCGCAGTTACACCAAATTAAATCACCTGGGTTGATGACTGTTTTCTCACCCCCCTCGCACTGTGTCCAACCTTGACCTTCTGTAACTAATAAAACTTGGCCGAGTGGGTGAGAATGCCAATTTGTGCGAGCTCCTTTTGAAAACTCCACCACAGCAACACCAACGCGAGCAGGTGCTGGTGCATTAAATAAAGTACTGATTTGCACTTTACCTGTGAAACATTCTGCTGGCCCTGCGATTGGATCTTGAGAACCTGACTTAATTACTTGCATATCGTTTGTTTGCGCTGAATCACTCATATGTTTCTCCTTGGGTTGCTTAGGTTTTAGTCTACTATTTCAGTCTAAAGCATCGCGAAAAACCATAAATGCCTGAAGCTCGCGCTTTCTTGCCTATTTGTGTAAAAAAGTTTTTAAAGCCTTTAAACCTTTTTTATCAGCACCTGCGACTAAGCTAATAACACCACACATATGAAAGGGAAGAACCATGTTAAGTACAGTAAAAACACTCTCGCTAATTGCCGCAGGCTTATTATCAGCACAAACATTTGCTTGGGGTGATATGCCACTACAAGAAACTAAAAACCTAACGCTAGATGCAGCCTCATTAAGCGCTTTAAAAGTAGAAGCGGGCTCTGGTTTTTTACACATTACCGGTAGTGACAGTTATGAAGTAACCGTTAAAGCCGAGATTTATCAAGAAAAGCCTCATGATGAATACTGCTTAAACCTTGAAGCCAAAGGAAATAACGCAGCACTTAGTGCAGGTCAATGTGATTACCATACCAATAAGCAAACTCGCATTGATTTAACCGTTGCTATCCCTCGCTCATTTAATGTAAATGTGCATGATGGCTCTGGCGAAATTATCATTAGCAAAGTTGCAAATACTGTGATCAACGATGGTTCAGGTTCAATTACCGCAAATGACATTACTGGCACATTAGAAATTAATGATGGTTCGGGTAGCATAGAAGCACGTAATATCAGCCGTGATATTAAAATTCATGACGGCTCAGGTAATATTGATGTTGCCAACGCACAGGGCAATATTGAAGTACACGATGGCTCTGGTGGTATCGACTTAAATGATATTTCGGGTGATGTTGTCGTTTCAGATGGCTCAGGCAGCATTCGCGTTGATACTGCAGCAAACTTTGAGTTACTAAGTGATGGCTCTGGCTCAGTAAAAGTAACCAACATTGCAGGCAAAACCAAGATGTAAGCTCACGCTTTTATAGTTTTTAGCAACTAAAATGCCTTCCTTTGCGAAGGCATTTTAAATTGTAATTACCAATCTTTATTAGCATTTTTACAAGGGCTTAGGTATCCTTTAGGAAACGTTTAAGGAACTGCTATTTAAAAGGATAGCCTGATATGAAAAAGCCACTCGCCGCCTTACTAACTGGCCTTGTTTTAACAGGTTGTACAGGACTAACAACTGAACAACAAACGGCCATTGATAACTTAACCCCTTGCGAGAAAATTAACGCCTTATTAGGTGCTTACGACAACCGCTTTGAAGGCTTAAAACGTAGCCGTGTAAATACTAAATACATGGAAACATGGACAGCGAAATACAACCTTATTGCCGATAACTGTCAAATCACGGCGCTTGATAAAGACAATGTTACCTACCGCTGTGTAGGCAACTACGAGCAACAGCAACAAGCTGTCGCTGATCACACCCGTGCGGTTAATTTTACCCAAGCTTGTTTAGCGGGTAATAATTGGCACCAAACACAAAAAGAGTCAGCTGAATCGTTACGCACCACGTTTGTGCTTGACGAAAACAACCCTGTTATCTCAATTCATTCGGGTAAAACCCTATCGCGTAAACAGCCTTGGTCTACCACTCTTGAAATTGGTAAGCCAATTGAAGGTAAGTAATACACTCATGAAGGCTACATTAGCCTTCACATCACTATGACAAAATCAAAAAAAACAACCAGCCAATTTAAAACAGATTGCATCGGTCAATGTCATCGCCTAAATGGCTATTGCACTGGCTGTGGTCGCAGTAATGATGAAATTTTTGATTGGATCATTTTATCCGAGCAAGAAAAGCAAGCGATTTTAAATACTCCTCGCCCTGACATAAAAGCGAAATAGTTCTGACACCCAAGCGTCATTAAAGCTTGTTAGCCTGATTCAAACTGACCATCAGGTAACGATAATGACCGCTATTTTTGTAATTAACTTAGCAAGCTCTACTGAACGATTAAACCGTGTTAGCCATGAGCTAAATGCACAAAATTTGGCATTTGAACGCCTTGATGCAATTGATGGTAGAGAGCTGTCTGATACAGAGATAACCAAGCACTATAGTGCTGATTTAAACCTAAAAAAATACCATAAGCCCTTGAGTAAAGGTGAAATTGGCTGTTACCTGAGTCACAGGAAAGCATGGCAAACCATTGTCGATAGGCAATTAGATTACGCCATTATTTTAGAAGATGACTTTGTGCTCGACCGCTCTATTCACAGTGCAATTGAAAACATTAGTACATTAAAACAGCCTTGGCAGCTAATAAAATTGGCCGCTTATAAAGACCGAAGTAGGGAAATTGCCTTTACAAAACACCTTGCTGATGAGCAACACTTAGTCATTCATAAAAAGCTTATGTCTGGCTGCTGTGCAACGGCTGTTAGTTTTGAAGGTGCAAAAGCGCTGTTAAAAGCCACAGCCACATTTGGCCGCCCCGTTGACTGCGATTTACAGCATGTGTGGGAAACGGGTGTTTATGGATACTCTTTGCTGCCCTACCCAGTGTCACAACCCGATAATTCACAAAGCGATATTCGGGATAGATCAACCAAAGTTAAAAAGTCGTTCTGGCGACGTAAAAAACAGCAACTTCATAGTGCACTTCTAAACACAAAGTACACAAAGCAGTTTGTAAAAGCGCAGCTAGTACCGAACAAAAAGAAAGGAGCCGCAGCTCCTCTCTTACCAATAAAAAATCATTAAAGATTTATTTAGCTTGCCTATTATTTTGCCTGGTTTGGGTGGTCAACACCCATCCACGCTTTAAACAATGCCATTTGAGCTGGTGTTGCATCTTTTAATGCTTTGACCTTTTTCTCTTTATCAAAGTCTTCGCTAAGTGTTAGCGTTGTGCTTTGTAATGCATCGCGTCTAATGAAATCAACAGTCACTGTGTCGCCTGCTTTAAACGTTTCGAGGCTGGCTGTTAAATCTTTACCAACATGCTTTTTGTTAAACGCAACAATTTTGTCATCAGTCGTTAAGCCCGCTTGCCATGCAGCGCCACCACGGCGAACATGAGTTAGGGTTAATAACTCACCGCTGTTTTTTGCAAACGAATCAATACTAGGTACTGATTTTGCGCCTTCAGGGCGAATTAAACCTAAGCCTACTTTTGCAAGTAGCTCATCAAAGTCGATAGCAGCTGGCTCATCCACATTCGCTTGCCACCAAGCGCTATAATCACGACCTGTAAGCTCTTTTAAAATTGCTTTAACATCATCTGGCGTAAAACCATCTGGTAAACGATGCTTGTTATAAAGCGCGCGGTGAACGTCGCGGTAACTGATTTTGCCATCGCTTTTTTCTAGCAAATCAATATCAAGCGCCATTGAAATCAATGCACCTTCTAAATAGATATTGGTGCTATAGTTGCGAGCGTGGTCGCCGCCTTGGTTGATCCACTTATCAAAGCTTGTTTCAGTTGCGCTTTGTACTTCGCGACCCGGTGTTTGTAAGTGACGATTAACGGTTTTCGTTAACGTACCGAAGAACTCATCAGTTGTTTCAATGCCAGCACGCACCATTAAGTGATCTTCAAAGTAGCTGGTTGAGCCCTCTGCAATCCATAATGTTTTCGCGTAGTTAATATTGGTGTAGTCGTACGGTGCAATACCTTTAGGGCGGTATGCTTTTACGTTCCAAGTATGAATAAATTCGTGAGCTGCGGTGCTGATAAACGCAAGGTAATCTTTACGAGAACCAAAACGGTCACGTGGGCGCTGGATAATTGTTGAGTTTAAATGTTCTGTCGCACCGCCTGCACCTGACGTAGCATGTACCATAAATACATAACGCTCATATGGGTAGTTATCCCAAATGACATTACCGGTTGTCACTAGCTTTTTAAGGTCAGTTAGCATTTGATCTACATCGTAGTTGCCTTCACCCCAAATAACGAGTTCATATTCACGACCATCAACAGTGAACTTGTGTAGTTCATTGATACCCGATTCGATTGGTGAATCAACTAAAATATCGTAATCACCGGCTTTAAAGCTGTGTTTAGAACCCGCATTTTCCATACCCGATACTGAGCGCCATTCTTTTGGTACATTTAGCTCAACTTTAACTGGGTCTTGGCGGAATGATTCGCTGAACATGAAAAAGCCAGAAGCATCAATGAAAGCATGACTGTCATCAATATGACGAGCTCGTTTACCTAGCTCGTTAGCGTAAACTTGGTAATCTACATTGACTTGTGTTGGTTCGTTTAGGTGAACACGCCAAGTGCTGTGGTCAATTTTTTCCCACTTTAATGCCTTACCATCATCATCTTTTGCTTCGAAAAAGCGCACGCCATTGGCAAGATTTAAAATTTCGTAACGGCCAGTACGCCAAGCTGGAAGTTTAATATCTAAATGTGCTTGTGCTGTTTGCGGAAACTCAACACTTACATTACCTAAATGGTGCTCTGGCTGAGTGATAGACAGTGAGTAGTTTACATCTGCAAACACACTGCTAGAACAGGCCGCCAAAATAGACATTGCCAAAAACTTTTTCATAACAACTCTTTTTATTACTATCAAAATTGCGAAATAGCCTAACAATTGCGAGAAAAAATGTGAATTAAAAACCGATAAACAGCCATTGCAACAAGTTTGATAGACAAAATAGCTAAGTTTTTGACTTGGAACCTACATTTCGTATTAATTTGTTGTAAACTTAGCTAATAGAAATTTGAATTTTTGATGGCGGTATTACTAGGTGCAGCAACAGCATGATGTTCTTAATAAAAAGTTAAAGCAAGCGATCGACGCTCGAACAGTGGTCGAAGATGCGCGCAAACATCAAGTTGAAGTTCTTTCTCAGTTTGCAGCGAAATTATCGCTAAGCTGTAAAGGACTAGACATTGAACTAGACAATCGTTTAGCGAAATTTAGAAATGCCCTTAAAAAAGGGGTTAAATTCGAATTACTCACCCCCTTTATCGATGATGTGCTTGGCCTGTTAAAACAACAAGAAACTAAGCAAATGGCACTGCAACGTGAGCTAAATGAAAGTGTCACTGACGCTGGCAAGCAGCTGCAAAAAGTACGAGGCTTGCCTGAAGATGCTCGTCGCTCGCTACGTTATTTACTCGATCACGAATTAAATAATATTCAGTCTAATCATGACTTTGTGCCACTACTTTCAAAGCTGATTTTAATTTATCATCAAGCCTTACAAGCCAAGCTTACAACATCAAATACAGCTGAGGCGCAAATAAGACCAGAGCTTGCCACACAGCTGCTTTCTCTTGCCAATGACTTAGTGCTCGAAGATGAAAGTGCCGAGCAAATTAAGACTATCAAAAGTAAAATAACCCATAATGATAGTGTTGACGATCTGCTTGATTCTGCACTGAATATTATTAGCATCGTTACGCGCAATATGAGCAAAGAGCGCCAATCAGCGCAAAGCTTTTTGATCTCATTAAATCAAACAATCGAAGATTTACATCATTCCATTGTTTCTACCAGCAAGCATTCAGAATCTCTGAGCGCTGAATACGACACGCTTAACAAACAAATTGAAGCAAAGATTAAAAACCTGCATACGCAAACACAGCAAGCGACGTCTATTTCTTCGCTTAAAGAGCTTGTAGAAGAAGAATTAAAATCATTAAGTGATGATTTAATCGCAAAAGAAAAGCTTGAACAAACAGAACGCGAAAGCTTACTCGCTAGCTTTAACGATATTAATAGCCGAATTAGTCATTTAGAAACCAAGCTTTCGACCTATAAGCAGCGCCTAAATGAGCAGCGCTTTAAAAGCTTACTCGATGGCCTAACTAAGTTGCCAAACCGTGCAGCGTTTGATGAACGCTTTAATCATGAGTTTAACTTATTTAATGTGCAAGAATCAGACATTACCTTTGTAGTGATTGATGTAGACCACTTTAAATCAATCAATGATCAATATGGCCACAGTGCCGGTGATAAAACACTGCAAGTAATTGCTAAAGCATTACAAAAATCAATTCGTAAATCAGACTTTATTGCTCGTTACGGCGGCGAAGAGTTTGTGTTACTAATGAGTGGAATGTCGATTGAAAATGCCACTGTGCCGCTTGAAAAACTGCGCAAAACAATTCAAGGCATTCCGTTTAAATTTAAAAATAAGCAAGTAGAAATCACCATTTCTCTTGGTGCAACCCAGTTGAAAAAAGGTGATACCCCGCTGATTGCCTTTGACCGTGCAGACGAAGCACTATACAAAGCCAAGAATGAGGGACGAAATAGAGTTTGCATTAGCAAATAAAGGCCTCATCTAGTATGTGAGGTCTTTGACACACAATGATAAAGGCTCATAGACGAGCCGGGAGAGTGCTTATGTTAAAACAACTGAATCCTACAGGTGTACTGGATTTACTATCGCAACTAGAAGTTGATCTACTCGAACAATCATCCACCAGCGAGCGCTATAAATTATTTAGAAACTGTGTACTCGCGGTTCTCAATGTGGGCAGCCACACCGATTCAAGCTTAGAAATTTACAATAAATACGAAGACTTTGATATTCGCTTATTAAGCCGCGAACGCGGGATTAAGATCGAACTTGAAAACCCACCGGAATCTGCCTTTGTTGACGGCGAAATCATTACCGGTATTCATGAACATATCTTCTCTGTTATTCGCGATATTCTGTTTATTTGTCAAAAATACGAAAAAGACTTAACAGAGCAAAAAGCCATTACTCATATGGTATTCGATATGCTGCGAAACGCAGGCGCATTGAGAGTAAATAGTGACCCGAGCATGATAGTTTGTTGGGGCGGTCACTCTATTAATGAAGTGGAATACAAATATACCAAACAAGTTGGCTATGAGCTTGGCCTTCGTGGCTTAAACATTTGTACCGGCTGTGGCCCAGGGGCAATGAAAGGCCCAATGAAAGGCGCAACCATTGGCCATGCCAAGCAACGTATTACTAATAATCGTTACTTAGGTTTAACCGAACCAAGCATTATTGCCGCTGAGCCACCTAACCCGATTGTAAACGAGCTAGTTATTTTGCCTGATATCGAAAAACGTTTAGAGGCATTTATTCGTACAGCCCATGGCATAATTATTTTCCCTGGTGGGGCGGGTACTGCAGAAGAGCTGTTATACCTTTTAGGTATTTTGTTGCACCCAGATAACGAAAAACAATGTTTACCAGTGATCCTTACTGGCCCTAAAGAAAGTGAAAACTACTTTATTGAGCTGTGTAAATTCGTTGAGAAAACACTCGGTAAAGCGGCACTAGATAAGTTTGAAGTGATCATCGATGATCCAGAACGAGTTGGTAAAACGCTTAAAGCGAAGATGGCTGAAGTGCGCGAATACCGTAAAAGCCAAGGTGATGCTTACTACTTTAACTGGACATTAAAAATCGATAATGATTTCCAACAGCCGTTTGCACCAACTCATGCTAATATGTCGAGCTTAGATTTACATTTAGATCAACCAACTCAGCAACTCGCAGCTAATTTACGCCGTGCGTTTTCAGGCATTGTAGCTGGTAATGTTAAAGACGAAGGCTTACAAGCCATCAAACAACATGGCCGCTTTGTGCTAAGTGGTGAACCTGCGCTTATGGCTGATATGGACAAACTACTGGCAGCATTTGTTGAGCAAGGCCGAATGAAGTTGCCTGGCAGTAAGTATATTCCTTGCTATGAGATAAAAGCCTAACAGGAGCCTATGTGACAACCCAATTACTTTTAATAGATGCGCTAAATCTTATTAGGCGCATCTATGCTGTTGATAGTAATCAGAGTCATCACAGTGAAGAGCATATGATAAAAGCAAGCTGTGCCCGAGTGGCACATGCTTGTAAAAAGTTACGCCAGCAAACGAATGCGACTCACGCGATTGCCGTATTTGATGGTGAAAGAAGTTGGCGTTATCACTACTTTGAGGCCTACAAAAGCACTCGCTCACCAATGCCTGACACTCTCAAACAAAACTTATCACGCTTTAAACAAGCAATTGAAGACACTGGCATTGTGGTGTTTTCACCTGATAATGATGAAGCCGACGATATAATTGCTACTCTTGCTTACAAGGCCGCAACTAATAATGTGCCTTCTACCATCGTTTCGACAGATAAAGGGTTTTTGCCGTTTTTATCTGAGCAAATTGCAATTTTTGATTACTTTAAAAAGCAGTATATTGAGTTTGAAGATATCAAACAGCGCTTTGATGTACCAAAACATCGACTTGCGGATTTTTGGGCTTTAGCTGGTGATAAAACCAATGATATCCCGGGCGTTAAAGGGATAGGTAATAAGACGGCGCAGCAATTAATCAACGATTATGAGTCGATAGAAGCGGCCATGAACGATGATGAGCTGAACCCTACTCTTAAACGTAAGCTGAGTTCAGAAATGGACATGTTCGTAATATCAAAAAACCTTGTTATGCTGCGTACAGATATTAACTTAGGCTTTAGTTTAAAGCAGTTAAGGCTCAATTAGTCGCAATCTCGTAGCACAGTTTGCCAACTGAGCGTATACTGAAAATTCGCGTTAGTTTTATAGAGTTACACATGTTTAAAAAGGTTTTCCAATATCTGGTACTTGGGTTAGGTGTTTATGCACTGATAGCAACCCTAGTGATCACTTTTTATAAAGATGATCCGCAAGCCATGATCTGGCAAGACCGTGAAGCTTTTAATAAACGCTATATCGCAAAACTATCGATTGATAAGCCTGAAAACCTTAATGCGGTGCTTGATTATTTAGGTAGCCCCGATCTAACCTATGCTAAACGAGTCGAAGACAATGTTTGGCAGATTATTTTTTACCGCACTCAGCATGTTAAATCTGATGGCATAACCACCATCGATGAATGCACAGGCCTACTTTTTAAAAATGGTCAGCTGGTATTATGGGGGCCAAGTGCCTATGAAAGCTATCAACAAGAAACCTAACCGCTTATGATGGAAAACGTGACGCCACGGGAATTGGCACGCTTATTTGATAGTACACACCAGCTACTTAAGCTTTATCATCAAAAGCAAAAATGGTCACAAATTTTCCCTTTATTAAGTAACCTAGCTGAGCGATATTACCAGCTGTATCAAGCCTGCCCAAAAGGTATGCAAGCACAACTAAGCTTGTATGTACCGAATCATGGTTACACCACAAACTTAGTTGTAAACCAATGTGTTGTAGCCTGTATTTTGTGCCGCAGCCTTAACTACAACCAAGCCATTAGCGAACAAATTATTAGCTGCTGTTTAGCCAATTACCTTTGCGTGCAATCCCAAAGTAATAAGTTAGCGGCAGGACAGACCCTATCGGCTCAAGATAAAAAGCTTTGGCAGTGCCGCCATCAGTTAGCTGCAAAATTACTAAAAGACTCAGGCCCACATACGCTCTCTATTCAGCATTTATTAGCGCGTTTAAATAAATATAAACAAGCCTTATTAAGCGCGCCGAAAATTATGATTTACGATGGCGCAACAACCTTAGTTGCTTTGGCTAATATTATTGCCATGAATACGACTTACCGCGAGTCGGGTGGTCACATTAGTGTTCACAAAGCCTTGGCTGATATATATTTACGCACCCCTAACGAATTTGCCCAAAATGCTATAAAAGCACTGATTGCGCATATTGGCCCTTACATTCCGGCTAGTGAAGTAAAGTACGCCGAACAAATACTTATTTATTTAGCCACAGATGAACATGGCCGCCATATATTGGTTGATGCCAGCCGCCCTGAAAAAATTCGTTGGCATCGCTTCAAAGCAAGCTTAACTATTTTTGACAAACAAAGGCATTGTAAAGACTCTCGTTTGCTGTACACAGTTTGGTTTAGTGAAAACATTAACTTTGCTGAGCCACAGCCAATAAATCAGCAGCGTAGGCAGCACTATTTAGAGTTAATTAGCACGTTAAAAGTATCGCAAGAATATAGCTTTCGTGGCTTAAATAAGCTTTTAAGCCCCTACCCTGAATTGATTACACAGCTTACCGTTGCCTCTAAACCCTATAATAAAGAGCAGCAAAGAGCTAAAGACTTGCGCCATTGTTTGTCTATGGTCGGATACGATAACGCCCCTGCGATTATTCAAAAAGTATTATTTCAACGCTTGGTTGCAACCACCTCTCACCCGCTTTTTCAGCATATATCTAAGCGCCTTGAGAACATGGTGCGCATTATTCAGGCGCTATTTAAGCACACCGATTCAATTCAATTTGAGCAAGTTACTTTGCCCTTATATGCCTACGTTCTTTATCTTTGTGAACATCAAGCAACCAGTATTTCTCGTAAAACTGTATTTGAGCAGGCCGAAGAGCTAGTAATAAGCCCACCGCTTGCCTGTTTGTTTGGCATTAGTCACTTAAACCAAGAGCCACTAACGGCGTATTTAAATCAACTGATTGGCGATAACAGTTGGACACAGCATTTACTTGGTAGTGAGCAACATAAAAAACAAACTCTCGATATCAATGAAAAACATTGGGTCGCGATTAAGCTATTTACTTATTATGTTTTTCAACCCAAAGCGCTATTTAGTAGTTGGCAAGAACAGATTATTTTCGACAGCTTATCGGCTGCTGGATGGCAATCAAAAGCAGATTTTTATGCATATCTGAAAAACTGTGAATTTGCAGACAATTTTTAGATTGTGTTGTTAAAAAGTGCGAAAACGTTAAATAAATATGAACTTTAGTCTGTTTATAGTCAGTATTCACAGGATAAACTGGCAAAAAGCTGAATAAATTGCTATAAAAGCCGCTTAAATTTTCAAACACATCCACGTGAACCCTCTAACAAGTAAATCGCATGCTATTTCGCGATAAGTTTACGTGTTTATCTACTCATAAATAGGAAAAGTAAATGGCTAAACAAACCATCACAGTGATCAAAGGCGACGGCATTGGTCCTAGCATTATTGATTCAGCACTTGAGATCCTTAAAGCTGCAGGTTGCGATTTTGATTATGAATTCGTTGATGCTGGCCTTGCTGCCCTAGAAAAAACTGGTGAGTTACTTCCGCAAGAAACAATCGACACAATCGCGCGTAACAAGATCACTTTAAAAGGTCCATTAACGACGCCAGTTGGTGAAGGTTTCACTTCAATCAACGTAACTTTACGTAAAAAGTTTGGCCTTTACGCTAACGTTCGTCCTGTTAAGTCATTCGCAGGTACACAAGCTCGTTACGACGACATCGATATCATCACTATTCGTGAAAACACACAAGGCATGTACTCAGGTCTTGGCCAAGTGGTTTCTGAAGATGGTAACGAAGCAGAAGCAATGTCAAAAATCACCCGCGAAGGTGCAGAAAAAATCGTTACTTTTGCATACGAACTAGCGGTACGTGAAGGCCGTAAAAAAGTGACTGCTGTACACAAAGCTAACATCCTTAAATCAACATCTGGTTTATTCTTAAAAGTTGCACGTGAAGTAGCTGAGCGTTACCCACAAATCGAATCAACAGAAATGATTGTTGATGCAACTTGTATGAAACTAGTTATGACTCCAGATGAGTTTGATGTAATCGTTACTACAAACTTATTCGGTGACATCCTATCTGACTTATGTGCTGGTCTTGTTGGTGGTTTAGGTATGGCTCCTGGTGCAAACATCAGTGAAGATGCAGCAATCTTCGAAGCAGTACACGGTAGCGCACCAGACATCGCTGGTAAAAACCTTGCAAACCCAACGTCAGTGATCTTAGCATCTATCCAAATGCTAGAGCACCTAGGTATGGGCGATACTGCAGAGCGCATCCGCAGCGCAGTTGCTGATGTTATCAAATCAGGCGACCGTACAACTCGCGACCTAGGCGGCAGCCACGGTACTACAGACTTCACTCAAGCTGTAATTGAGCGTCTATAAGAGAATACTTGTTTAAGGCTTATGACAAGCTAATAACCCTTAAACACCTCTTTGCAAAAGCCAGTCTCCGACTGGCTTTTTTATACCCTCTATTAAATTGAATACTTAATTGGACATCCACTTTTATCTTTTTAGTAAAACCTCAACATAAAACTAGACACCCACTTTACTCACTACACTTCCACAAGAATAACTAGACACCCAACTTAAAATTTCTCACTTCTCAAAATTATGACTAAACTTAAATTGTTCAACTCATGGAGGAGA
>NZ_JALNTM010000019.1:0-123368 GCF_023161845.1 Pseudoalteromonas sp. 2CM39R | reverse complement strand
GGGTCATGATGGACTCGAACCATCGACCAATGGATTAAAAGTCCACTGCTCTACCAACTGAGCTAATGACCCGCTCTTTTTGCCGCATTTTGGCTGTTGTTACCAATCGCCTGCTGCGGGCGCTTATAATACTTATTTAAATGCTGAGTGCAACAGAAAATATCTCTTTTTTTAAGTTTTTATGTCTAGTTGCCTAATTTTAGACCGCTTATGTCAAAAAGCAGTCTAATCAGGTCAAATCTACATTTGCGACAGACGTTCTGTGGCTAATTTTGCAGCGGTAGTACTTGGGTACTGATTAATTAAATCATTAAAAGTTTTAAGGGCTTGCTCGCCTAAACCTTGATCCGCTAATAAGGTTCCTAACTTTAACATCGCATCTGGGCGCTTATTAGAATTAGGGTATTCATTCACAACTACTTTAAAGTGCTCAGTTGCACCAGCTTGATCGTTTTGAATTGTTAACAGCTGACCTAACCAATAATGCGCATTAGATACATACACTGAATTAGGGTAAGTAGTTAAGAATGTTTGGAACTCAGGAATTGCTTGCTCATAACGTTTATCTTTCATGATTAACGCCACTGCACGGTCATAGGCTTCGTTTTCAGATAGGTCTGAACTGATTGCCTGTGATGCACCCACATCCGTATAAGTGTTAGTAGGTTGAGTTTGTGTTGCAGCAGGCTGGCTATAAGCTTGGCTTACACGGTTCTCAATCTCTTGATAAAGCTCACGCTGACGTTGTAATACTTTTTCAAGCTTATAGCTTTGCTCTTCAGTAATACCACGTACTTGGCTCACTTCGTCTTGTAAAATATTAAGCTGCTGCTGAAGCTCAGCTTGCAATAAATTACGTGACTTCATCATGTTTTCTAAAGCGACTAAACGCTTCTCAATGCTCGATTGCGAGCTTGCAGCTTCTGAAACAGGAGCGGGAGCAGCCCATAACTGGGTGCTCCCGCTTAAGATCATTGCTGCCAAAATAATTTTCGGCTTCATAATGACTCTTTATTAGTAAACTAATACTGCGCGACGGTTCTTCGCGAACGCTTCTTCAGTGCGAGACTTAACCATTGGCTTCTCTTCACCATAGCTCACTACTGACATTTGGCTAGCAGAAACACCTAAACTTTGTAGGTATTTTTCTACTGCTTGACCACGGTGCTCACCTAGTGCGATGTTGTACTCAGGCGTACCGCGCTCATCTGCGTGACCTTCGATTAGTACTTTAACTGAAGGGTTTTGTACTAAGAACTCAGCGTGTGCTTGTAATAGTTCAGCATATTTGCTTTGGATTTTTGCGTTATCAAAACCAAAGTAAATGATTTGCTCTTGACGTAACGCTTCGTACTTTTCACGAAGTGCTTCTTCAGCTTGTTGCTCTGGAGTAAGCGTTGCAACTTCAACAGTATCAGTGTTGTTTGATTGCTCAACCATACCTTGGTTAGATTGGTTTGCAGCACCTTCGTCAACACCTGAAGAAGAGCTACACGCCGCTAATGTCATCACTGGCACAGCAATTAGCAGGCCTTTTAAAGTTTTATTAAGTTGCATTTAATTGATTCCTATATTGAGTAAACCAGTAAAATTACTGTAAATAAGGCGACCAAGCTGGTGCCTTTACTTGTCCGTTTAGCACAGGTAAGCGTGCTTTAAAGCGACCGTCCATAGAAACTAACGCCAACACCTGTTTATTATTATGAAGCGTGCTGTAGATAATCATCGAGCCGTTTGGAGCGATACTCGGTGATTCATCTAAGCGAGTTCTAGTTAATACTTGGAACGCGCCTGTAGCTAGCTCTTTCTTAGCAAGATGGTATTGACCGTTGGTACGGTTCACCATCACTAATTCTTTTCCGTCTGGAGAAACCGAACCTGCTAGGTTCATATCTCCGTCAAACGTCATGCGTTTTGACCTACCAGTTTGCAAATTTAACTTATAAATCTGGGCATTACCACCCCTTTCAGACGTAAACACAATATCTTGCCCATTAGGGAACCAAGATGGTTCAGTATCTATACTACGGTGGTTTGTAAGACGTCTTTCTTTGCGAGTTGCAAGGTCTAAAACATATACTTCTGTTGCACCATTTCGGTCTTTAGAAAGTACTAATAATAACTTTTTACCATCAGGCGAGAACTGCGGTGCACCATTAATACCAGGATGGCTTGTGATCAGCTCACGTTTACCTGTGTATAAATCTTGAATGTAAATTTGGCTTTGACGATTCTCAAATGTTACGTACGCAAGCTTAGTACCATCAGGTGACCACGCTGGTGACATTAATGGCTCTTTAGAGCGAAGTAACACTTGCTCATTAAAACCATCGTAATCAGCAACAACTAGTTGGTAAGGCTTAGATTCACCATCACGAACGATGACATAAGCAATCTTCGTTAAGAATGCACCTTTTTCACCGGTTAGCGCTTCGTAAACTACATCACTAATGCGGTGCGCGTAACGGCGAAAACCTGTTTCAGCAATTACACTTTCACGTGCGTCTAAAATGTGATCTTGGCTTTTAACTAATCGGCCATTGCTCATCATTTGCGTTTCGCCACCGGTAATTTGACCACGAATAACATCAATAAGCTCATACTTAACTAAGTAACGGCCATTTGTTTGCTGCTCTACTTGGCCTACAAGAACCGCTTCAACGCCTTTATTAACCCAAGCGCCGTAATCAACGTCGGTGTCAGTAGCTGGAAGCTGCGGCATTGTGTTCACATCAATTGGCTTAAACTTACCACTACGCATTAAGTCAGCTGCAATCACTGAGCTTAATTTTTCAGGGATAGTTCCTACACCATTGTACTGGAAAGGTACAATCGCAATTGGACGTGCACCGTCAATACCATCGGTGATCACAATTTCTAGTGCAGCACTGGCAATGCCATGAAAGCCCAGTAATACAATAAAACATGCTGTTTTTATCTGGTTAAACATATCATTCCTTTAAAATTGAGGCGCTATTGTTAAATTAATATTTTTAAGTTGCTCAAATACTTCACGATCTTTTGATACTGGCAATGTGTCTGCCATACGCACCGCACGCATTGCAGCTTCGCATACCAAGGTATCTCCGCCCAGTGATTTTACTTGAGTCACTAAGCCATTAAAACCAAGACGAATATTAAGACGACATTCTTTACCTTTCATCTTCTCATCTTTTAAGAAGTTTTGTTGAATGCGCGCCATAATTAACGCTTTATATTTTTCAACTTCGCCCACTACTTGTTGCTGGCGCACTTTATTACGTGCAGCCTGCTCAGCAGCTAATTGTTCTTGTAGCATTTGCTCTTGCAATGCTTGCTGGCGTTTACGCTCTGCTTCAGCTTCTTTGCGTTTACGTTCAGCTTCAGCTTCGGCAGCTTTACGCTTACGCTCTTCTTCCGCTTTCTTTAACGCCTCTTCTTCAGCTTTACGTTTTTCAGCTGCAGCTTTCGCTGCGGCTTCAGCTTCTTGCTTTTGCTTTTCAGCCTGTTGCGCTTTAGCTCGTTCTTTCTCTTGAATTTCACGTGCTTTCTTCGCTTGTGCTTCTGCTTCTGCTTTTTCCTTCTCTTTCGCGCGGCGTTGCTGCTCTAGCTTTTTAAGGCGTCTGTCTTCAGCTTCACGTTGCTTACGTGCATCATTTGCACGGCGCTCAAGGTCACGAATACGTTTTGCTTCGGCTCGTTTTTTTGCTTCTTCTTGCTTTTTAAGCTCGGCAATTTTCTGCTCAACCTTTTGCTGATCAACCGTTACTGCGGCAACGGCTTTTTCAGGCTCTGGTAAAGCAGGGTTCAGCGTTACTTCCATCACCTTAGGCGCTGGCATATGAAAATTAGCTGTTGCTACTAATAAACCTGCTATTGCAAGGTGCAAAAGAACCGATTTTACTACTGATGCACCCATACTAGCCTTTCGTCCCCTCGAATGATTCGGTCATAAGACCCACTGAAGGCACACCGGCATTTTTCAAAAAGTCCATAAGCAGCAGTACTTCTTGATAAGAAACACGGCCAGAACCTTTAATCATCACAGGTGTATCTGGATTTTTTTGTAGCTGAAGTTTAATTACCGCCGCAACATCCAGCGCTTCCATTGGTGCTTCTGGATCAGTACCAATACTTACATAGTACTTACCTTCAGCATCAATTGACGCAATGATAGGCGGTGTATCTTTAGTATCAACTAAATCCGATTCTTCCATTTTCGGCAAGTCCACTTTTACGCCATGGGTAATGAGTGGCGCAGTTGCCATAAATATAATTAGTAGTACCAACATTACATCAATGTAAGGTACTACGTTTATTTCACCTACAGGGCGACGTTTCTTACGCTGATACATTCGCTTTAGCCTCTATTTGCGCAGCTGCTTGGCGGTGTAAAATATTGGCGAATTCTTCCATGAAGTTAATGTAATTACCTTCAAGCTTTTCTACTTTATTAGCAAAACGGTTGTAAGCAATTACAGCAGGGATTGCAGCAAATAAGCCCATTGCAGTTGCAATCAGCGCTTCGGCGATACCTGGCGCTACCATTTGTAGTGTTGCTTGTTTAACTTCACCTAACGCGATGAATGCGTTCATGATACCCCATACCGTACCAAACAGACCGATGTAAGGACTAATTGAACCCACTGTTGCTAAAAACGATAAACTAGACTCAAGCTTTTCAACTTCGCGCGATAGCGCAACTCGCATTGAACGATGTGTGCCTTCCATTACGATGCCTGCACTTTGAAATGTATTTTTCTTATGACGTGCAAACTCTTTAAATCCTGCAACGAATAATGCTTCAACACCTGATGCACCACCAGGACGAGCAGATACTTCGTTATATAATTTACTTAAATCAATACCTGACCAAAACTTTTGCTCAAAACGCTTAGCGCCATTAAGTGCATCAGAAATCGCTTTTTTACGTTGAAAAATAATTGCCCATGACATTACCGACATACCGACTAATGCCAACATTACTAGCTGGACAAGTACACTGGCTTCTAGAATAAGATCTAAAAAGTTAAGCCCTGATCCCACGTTAAACTCCTAAAATAGATTTCTATGTAATTTGTTATATTTTTTACACTTGCATTTATTGACCACAATCATGGCCAAAAGTTACATCTAGTGTATCTAGTCAGTTATAAACTGACAACGCTCTTGCTGTGAATTAGCGGCAAATAACGGTAAAAAGCAATTTGCTTAGTTATTTTTTAGCCATATTAGGTTTTATCAACACATTTACGCATATTTTCACCTTAATAATAAGTCACTAGAATAGCTCTCAAAAGCAACCAAAACAGGCAAAAACACGACGTTTATTCATAAATTACGCATAAACACCCAAAAGCACTTTTGCAAATCTACTACAGAATACTTAAACTAATCCTGAATAAAGATCACAAAATTTATAAAAACCCTTTTATTCAGAAGGTTAAAAACAAAATAGTTACAAAGTGAACAAAAAGAAAACAATTCAATTTTTAGCTCGCATTAGTTTTTTTTATCTGAAAATAAAATTTTTCTAGTTTGAAGAAAAATCCATCATTGCGTATTATTTACCTATACCGAGCTAGCAACCTCATGAAAGTTTCTTTCATCAAGCTCCGTTTTTAGCAATATGAAGTTTCGTATTGCTCTAGGTTTACTTAAATCGGGATAAAACCTTATTCAAGTAGACCGTAGTTCCCTGGATTACTTCCTTCAACTTGTTGTTTGCCCGCATCCTTATGCGGGCTTTTTTTTGCCTACACAAACGCCAATGAGAATACCTACCGATAACTTAACAGCATGTGAATTACAGATGTTAAAATGAGACAACAACCCACTGGTTAGTGGTTAGTGGTTAGTGGTTAGTGGTTAGTGGTTAGTGGTTAGAACAAAGTAAAACCTGTCTCATCTATGGCAAGCTTTTTGTTTAATTACACAAATAAAACCACCCTCTCGGTCAACTGAAATCTAACTTCTAATGTCTAACTTCCGATATCTAACTACAAAAAACCCCGCTTCGCGGGGTTTTAGTTATTTCTCTGGCGTTAGCCCAAAGTGTAAATAAGCAATGTCTGAAACAAGTCGTCCGCGGGGGGTACGCTGAATAAAGCCTTGTTGAATTAAAAACGGCTCTATCACATCTTCAATGGTTTCTTTTTCTTCGCCAATGGCAGCCGCTAGGTTATCAAGGCCAACTGGGCCGCCCATAAATTTTTCGATAATAGCTAACAGGTACTTTCTATCCATATAGTCAAAACCGCTTTTATCGACATCAATCATATCGAGGGCTTGCTCTGCAACTGTGGCATTCACTTTACCGTCTGATTTCACTTGGGTGTAATCACGAACGCGGCGTAATAAACGGTTTGCTATGCGCGGTGTACCGCGTGAACGCTTGGCAATTTCTGTTGCACCTTCATCACACATGGTTAAGTCTAAAAAGCTTGCTGAGCGGGCAACAATTTTTGATAAGTCTTCAACAGAATAAAACTCTAATCGCTGAACAATACCAAAACGGTCTCTAAGTGGTGAGGTGAGTGAGCCAGCACGAGTTGTTGCACCAATTAAAGTAAATGGCGGCAAATCAAGCTTGATTGAGCGTGCTGCGGGGCCCTCACCTATCATAATATCCAGCTGATAATCTTCCATTGCGGGATACAAAATCTCTTCGACTTGCGGGCTCAAGCGATGTATTTCGTCAATAAACAGTACGTCGCCTTCTTCAAGGTTCGTTAAAAGCGCAGCTAAATCGCCTGCTTTTTCGAGTACTGGCCCTGATGTTGTTTTAATATTAACGTTAAGCTCGTTGGCTACAATGTTTGCAAGTGTGGTTTTACCAAGACCCGGTGGACCAAATATTAATAAGTGATCCAGCGCTTCACCACGATGGCGAGCGGCCTCGATAAAAATTTCCATTTGTTGCTTAACATGCGGCTGGCCTGTGTAATCGGTTAACAGCTTTGGTCGTATGGCACGATCAACACTGTCTTCGTTACTTTGTTCACTCGCATCTATTAAGCGATCTGCTTCAATCATGGTTTACTCACAACATTGATTTTAGAGCTTCTTTAATTAGAACCTCGGTCGTCATATCTGGTTTATTCACGGTTTTAACCGCTTTTTGTGCTTGCGGTAGCTTATAGCCTAATGCCACTAGTGCTGATACAGCGTCATCGGCAGCATTATTTGCCACTAGGGTATCATCACTTGATGGCTCAATGACCGCATTATCGCTAAATGGTGTAAATAAGTCATTACCCCAATCTTTGAGTCTGTCTTTCATTTCGAGCACTAAACGCTCAGCCGTTTTTTTACCAACGCCCGGCAATTTAACCAGTGTTGTTGCATCTTCATTGTTAACACAACTTACGAATTGCTGCGCCGACATACCCGATAAAATAGCTAGACCAAGTTTTGGCCCAACACCATTGGCTTTTAAAAGCTCTCTAAATAAAGCGCGTTCGGTTTTGTTGTTAAAGCCAAATAATAGCTGGGCATCTTCGCGTACCACAAAATGAGTATAAATAACCGCTTGCTCACCCACTGCCGGTAAATCATAAAAGCAGGTCATCGGCATTTGCACTTCGTAGCCCACACCACTTACTTCAATAAGAATTTCTGGCGGCTGTTTTTCTACTAGTAAGCCATTTAATCGACCAATCATATTACTTCCTTAATCGTCCTCTTACGGTTTTGCTCGCACTGCCCGCAAGTTTTATTAAATTTTGTTCTGAGTGTGCATGACAAATAGCAATTGCTAAGGCATCTGCGGCATCAGCTTGAGGGGTACCTGGCAGCTTTAAAATGTTTTTAACCATATGCTGTACTTGAGACTTATCGGCGCCGCCATTGCCTACAACGGCCTGCTTAATTTGCCTAGCTGAATATTCATAAACTGGCAGCTCTGCCATTGAAGCACCAACGATAGCAGCGCCACGTGCTTGACCGAGTTTAAGCGCTGAGTCTGGGTTGTGTGCCATAAACACTTTTTCGATAGCAAAACTGTCTGGTGAGAATTGCTCTACCAATTGGCTGATCCCTTGGTAAATCATTTTTAAGCGTACCGGAAAATCGTGATCAGCCAATTTAATGCAGCCACTACCTAAATAAGTGAACTTAGCACCTTGGTGAGCAATCACGCCGTACCCTGTTAATCGTGAACCAGGATCAATCCCTAAAATAATCGCCAACTAACTGAACCGTCTATTATCATTATTATCTGCGGTTAATAATGCCAGAGCACTGTATAAATTACCAGTAACCAATTGCAATTCATAAAAAATGCCCGCAATTGCGAGCATTTTATAGTCAACCTTCAAGTGACTTTTACGCGAGCGAGCGTAATAAGCCTTGGGTATTTTTTCGCATTGTGCGGGCTATCATCAAATAGCCCAAACATGCCACAAATAAGCCACCGACTGCTGGGCCAATCACCCAAATATGAGGGTGGAACTTACCTGCTAAATCGAACATTTGTTTTTGCACTATTAACAGAGCGATGTCACTGACAATCGCTGCGACTAAACCTGCTGTAACGCCTAATAGTAAAAACTCATATAAGGTCGCATTTTTAATTAAGCGCCCTTTCGCACCTAAAGTTCGCAAAATAACAATTTCTTGCATTCGCTCACCCAAACTTGCTTGCACTTGTGAAATCAGTACTAAAGCGCCACAGGCAACCACAATCGCTAGTACAAAGCCAATAGCTAACGATACTTGCTCTATGGTTGAGCGAATTTGTTTAATGAAACTCTCAACATCTATCACGTTAACCGTAGGGTATTGACGCATTAGCTCATTAAACTCTCGTTTTTTCTCTGCTTTTACATTCACTGATGAAATATAAGTAGCAGGAAAACTCGCTAGTACATCAGGGCTTAAAATAATAAAGAAGTTAGGTTTAAGTGTGGTCCAATTAACCTTACGTACACTGGTAATTTTTGCGTCAAACGACTGCGCACCAATTAAGAAAGTAAGCGTATCGCCAATTTGTACATCAAGACGTTCAAGCATCGACTCTTCTACCGATGCCTCGGCTACTGAGTCTTCACTAAACCAAGTACCGTCGATAAGCTCGTTTTGATTAGGCAAGTCTTTACGCCAAGTTAGGTTTAACTCACGACCAATACCAGAGCGGGCTTCTTCGTCTTTCTTTTCGTTGTCTTCTTGCGATACTTCGCGGGCAACCAACTCACCATTTACGGCGTTTACACGGCCACGAACAACCGGATAGAAATCAGACGTTGGCATATCGTTTTGCGCTAAGAAGCTAGTTATTGGCTCCAACTCTTGCTCAGTAATGTTCACTAAAAATGAATTAGGGGCATTTTCAGGAAGCTGAGACTGCCAATCCGAAATCATGTCGTTCTTAAGTACAATTAAAAACAGTAATAACTTGATAGCCAACGCAAAGCTAATTAATTGTACCGCATTCACATTGGCACGCTTTTGAATTGACGCAATCGCCAATGACCAACTGTTGCCCGGACTCAAGCCAAGTTTACGACCACCACCAAAAATAACCTTTGATAAACCAAATAACACCGCAATTAAAAATGCCGTCGAAAGGAACAAAATTGCACTAATTTTGATGTTGTTACTAAATAACCACATCAGTAAAAACACAGTAAGGGCCGACATAGTAAGGTGCACTTTACTTACTAATAAACGGTCACCTAAGTTACGACGGAGTACACGCAGCGGCGGAATATCAAATAAATCGAGTAGCGGTTTAATTGAAAACATAACCGCACAAATCAAGCCCGTGCTAATCGCAATGATCCAAGGCTTTGCCGATGCACTCGGCAATGCTGAGCCCATGGTTTGTGCCAAATAATCAGTGGCAACCGCTTGTAAACCATAACCAATCAGTAAACCGACAATCACCGACATTGAACATACAAGGCTCAAATGTAATAAATAAATTTTACGGATCATCGCGCGGCTACCGCCAAGCGTTTTCATCATAGCAACTGGGTCGTACTGACGTTCACAGTAACGTTTTGCCGATACCGCAATAGCAACAGCAGCTAAAATAATGCCTAGCAAACCAGCTAGCAATAAATAGCTTTCGGCACGATTTAAACTATTAGAAATAGGTGACTGGCGGTCTTTAACACCATACCAACGCTGGTTTTCTTTCATCTGTGGTTTTAACCACGCATAAAAGGTATCTAAATTGTCTTTGTCGCCAGCATAAAGTTGACGGTAAAACACCCGACTCCCCGGCTGAATTACCTCTGTTACAGCAATGTCTGCTTCATTGATTAAAATGCGCTGGCTGCTTGAAAACACATTAAACGGTGCATCAGGCTCTTCGGCTACAACATGACTAGCCGTAAACGTAGCAGCGCCAAGCTCTACTTTATCGCCCACTTTAATATTCAGCGCATAAAACACAGATTCACTTAACCACACTTCACCACGACTAGGGATCTCGGTTGTTACTTTTGGTTGGTCAGTCAGGCTGGTTTTTACTTTTAACTCACCTTTTAACGGATAGGTGTTTGATACCGCTTTAACCGAGCCAAGTTGCATTTCGTCACCGGCAAATAACATGGTATCGAAGTAGGTTATTTTAGCGGTGCGTAAGTTTTCTTGGTTGGCTTGTTCTAAAAACTCAGCAGGTAAAGCATGGTTACTTGCTAAAACGCGATCAGCGGCAATAAAGGCACTGCTTTTTTCTTCAATACTTTGACCAATTCGGTCGGTAACCATAGACAATGTTAAAACAGTGAGAACAGCTAAGGCAATTGCTGCACTGATCACTGTTAATTCGCCACGCTTAAACTCACGTGAAAACAGTTTTAGTGCTAATTTAGCCCACATTCGCTTGCACTCCTTCGCTTTCTTTTACAGTTACTAACTGCCCTGCTTCGATATGTAAAATTTGCTGACACTTTTGTGCAAGCTGCTCATCATGGGTTACTAAAATAAGTGTCGTGCCGTGCTCTTTGTTTAATTCAAATAATAAAGACTCAATTAACTTACCGTTTTTGCTATCTAGGTTGGCTGACGGTTCATCGGCAAATAAAATTTTAGGTGTGCCAATAAATGCACGCGCAATTGCTACACGTTGCTGCTCACCGCCAGATAATTGCGACGGGTAATGACCCACGCGATGGCTCAAACCTACTTTTTCAAGTAGCTCTAGGGCTTGTTGTTTAGCATCTTCACTACCCGCAAGTTCAGCAGGAAGCATCACGTTTTCAAGAGCTGTTAAGCTTTGTACAAGCATAAAAGACTGAAACACAAAGCCCACTTTTTCAGCGCGAAGTGCTGCCCGCGCTTCTTCATCTAATTCGTGTAATGCGGCTCCATCTAAATGGATACTACCACCGGTAGATTGGTCAAGGCCTGCTAATAAACTTAATAAAGTAGACTTACCCGAACCTGAGGTGCCTACCACTGCAACTGAGTCGCCCGACTTGACATTAAAGCTGATGTCACTGAGGATGGTCAGGTCGCCCTCAACCGTGGTGACTGTTTTAGAAAGTCCTTTAACTTGAATGATGTTTAATTGAGAAAGCGCTGACATATGATGCATCCAATCCTACGTTTTATATTCGTTTTACTGTTAGTAATCAAACCACTTACGGCAGCAGCTGACAACACAATTTTAATTTTAGGTGACAGTTTAAGCGCCGCTTACGGTCTTAAACAAGAGCAAGGCTGGGTTAAATTGTTACAAGATAAGTACGATGAAAAAGAGCAATCTGTATACCTAGTAAACGCCAGTATTAGCGGTGAAACCACAGGCGGTGCCCTAAGACGACTCGACGCGTTACTGAGCGAATTTGAACCCACTCATGTACTCATTGAGCTTGGCGGAAACGATGGTTTACGAGGTTTCCCTATTAAACGCCTACAAGCTAACCTACGTGATTTAATAACAAAAAGCCAACAAATCGGGGCGAAAACCGCCGTAATGGAAGTGCAAATTCCACCTAACTATGGCCCGCGTTATACCAAACTTTTCACCGATAGCTTTAAAACCATTGCCGATGAAACAGATTCTGAGCTCATGCCCTTTTTCATGCTTAGTATTGCAGGCCGTCCAGAACTTATGCAAAACGATAACCTGCACCCTAATGCCGATGCTCAACCATTAATACGCGACTTTATGTACAAAACGATCAACGATTGGCTAGATTAACCTCTAGCCCATTGATTTAATACCGATTGCCTGAACAATTAACAGGCAATCGAACAGCGGAGATATTGATTTTTATAAAAAAAGCCGTACTATGGCTTGCAACGTCGGCATATAGCGCAGCTTGGTAGCGCACTGTCATGGGGTGTCAGGGGTCGCAGGTTCAAATCCTGCTATGCCGACCATTTTTCCTTATCCCTATCAAACACTTACATACTATTCTTAGTTTCTATAAAATCTAAAACGTTAATAACGTTGAAAAGCTATACACTAGTTTGCCATCAACAGCCTCGTGATCTTTAGCTACAAATTGTGCCGTCCAACCTTTGTTATCACTTGATGCTAAACCTGAAGAATGCAACTGACAAAAGAGTTGCTCTAAAAATAATGATTGGTAACTAATTAAGAAATCTTCTAACTCAGATTTACTTTTTGAAACTGGAATATTTATTTTTGCGTTGTAGATAGCGTTAATCGGTATTGGTTTATAAGCATTGAATTTAGTATATAAATCAGGATTTTGATTGATAAATGAATCGAGCTCATCTTGCTCGGCTTGTTGCAAATGATAAACAAATATTGAAGCACAGCATTCTGTTGCAAAAGATCGCTTATAAGCGTCGTTTACAAAGCGTGAAGAGAAAACAACAGTTCTAGGTTTGTTTGTTTGACTTTGAATATCAAAATCATTGAGTTCTAGAATTCGATGAACTCTCCATATCCCTGAACCATAGCTTCTGACCCAATCTCCGACCTTAATATTATCGTCCATACTTTCCTTGATGCCTAACGCCGTGATAAACGGAACAAAATAGCAGGCTACAATTTAGAGCGTACACTGCCTGATATTTTGTGTTCGATTTAATTACCTTGTTAAGGTTATAAAGCACCTTTTTTGATTGTGTGTGCTTCAAGTTCTTTTGCTATTAAATCTCGATCTATATCTTTAGGTAATAAAAATGTAATTTCACTATCATCTGTAAACTTAAAAACTATGCCGTCAACAATAAACGTATACGAAGATATCAGATCCCAAGGTATCGAAGTTATATTATCTGCTTTGATTCTAATAAGACCTTTGGGGCCCGAATCAATTTTCACTGGTGATAACCACCTGATCGTGTACATGCCCCAAGCTAAAATGAAACCTCCTACAGGCGCAATCCAAATAGTTTTAACCAGATGATTGATAAAGTCATCTTTAGTCAACAGACTTACAACTGCCAAAAAAACGAAAAACAACGTCCAAAGAAGGTAACTGATTAAGATCCCTTTTGAAATAAGGCTATATCTTTCTTGATTTTGGATTGATTTAACCCAAGGTTCAGTCCACTTCATTGTCTGATTGTAACCCTAACGCCGTATAGAGGGCGGATAAAGCTTGGCTAAAATTAGCAACGAAGGAGCGCAAGCCAAGCTTTTGCGTCCTTTTGAGTAACTTGTTATATATCTATTTGCTGTCAAGCCAACATTTAGAAAATACTATGTTACTAGAGCTTGAAACAACAAGTTTATGGATATAATCCAAACCATGGACAGGTTCTGGGTCTTTACCAATCATATAAACTATATTAGATGAGGTAATCAATATTTCATTAATTCTTATCGATGCTTCATTGTTTAATAATAAGCCTTCGAATAAGCCTTGGTAACCTGCCATTACATGAATTGCTTTATTTAATTCTTGCCCTTGCAATCCTTCAGTTGGTATCCAAAGGCTTGAATTATCAACAAGTTTGTTTTTGGGTAATTCAGACAAGCTACGAATTATGAATGCTTTTGCATTTTTTAAATAAGGTTTATGAGTTGCCATATTTTTCTCAACAAAGTTTATTGCTTTTGAAACAGAGACAATAACTTTTGAGTTGTTAGTTTTATAGAAAATAGCAGGTAACTCGAAAGATTCAGGGTGGCTTAAATTGGATTTCCATTTAACTGGGTATTGGTTTGACTCACAAGGATCGGTTTCTGCTCTTACAATGCAGGAAACTAAAAACACTAATAAAACTAAAATTTTCTGCATACTTCCCTAGCCATATAAGCCCCAAGTAGGGGCTGATAAATGCTTGGCTAAACTTGTGTTACAAAGTGGAACTTAGCCAAGCTTTAGCAGTCCCACGCTTAAACAGCTTGTTAAGTTTTACACTTCTTTCGAATTACATTTACGCCTTTATTTTCCAACTGTAAATTTGTAGCTTTGTCTAAAACTTGTAAACCGTTAATAGGTAAAACTTGATTATCGTTTGAGATAACTCCTACCTTAGTTGGACACTCAGACCAACTAACAGAATTAACCATTGAATACGTTTTACCTCTCTCAGGTGTAAATATATATTTTGATGTACATTCATAGCCATTAACGGGGTGTATTAAACCAAAAGCTACAAAAATAGGTTTTCCAGACGCTACTTTTACAGTTGCGGGGTTTCCTAACTTTAACTCTGTAGACACCTTAATATCTCCAGCGTAACCAAAGGTGCCATTTTCACCTTCGCGTGAACACAGCTCGTAAATAATTGCGGTATGGGGATAAGGAGCAAACCCAAAACCATCTGTTTTTTCTTCAGTTTCCAGCTGTAAATAGGCAATATCAGAACCTATTGGTTCAATATATTCAAACGAGGCTCCTGAAAAACTAGCACCTTGTTCAGTGCTTGCACACCCTACAGTAATAATAAAAAAAGTGGAGAGAATAAATTTTTTCATGTTGGGTCCTTTCTTTCCGTAAAACCTAACGCCCAATGAGCGCCAGGGTACGACTTCAGTTGCTTGTTAGGTGCACTTAGCATTTTTACATTGCATTAAATACTCATGCTTCAACTGTGGTAACGCTTGCACACCATAACCTTGTAGCCAACTAGGGAAAGCTAACGCACTATTTGTTGGCAATTCTACTTCTATCAGGTTGCCTTCGGTGTTAATCAATTCAGCTCTAATAGCCCAATAATAACCGTTAGTACCCCAAGGGTACTGAACTAACTTAGTAATTTTAATAACAGTACCTTTTGATAAGGCCGAAATTATTGAGCGCTGTTTCTCAAAAGCTAACTTAGTAAATAGCTTGGTATCCCACTCTTCTTGAGCTGATTTATATGCCTGATAGTTGGTAGGTGTTTTAGAGTATTCGTTGCCAGAATCAAAAGCTTGTACCCCAGTACACCATTCTGTTGATTGGATAGACGCATTGATGTCCGCGCACCTTGCTTCGTATAAAAAGCCATCTTTAACTGTTTGGTAATAACTTCCTATCAAGGAAAGCGCTATTGGATCATTAGTTTTATCGTGTACAACGACGCTACAGCCAGAAAGTATTGATAGCAAAAAAAGAGCGAGAAATTTCAAATTCGCCTCCTGTGTACCTAACGCCGTGTAGAGGGCGGATAAAGCTTGGCTAAAGTTATCGACGAAGGAGCGCAAGCCAAGCTTTTTGCGTCCACCCTTAATGTGATTGTTATATTGCATTGTAAACCATGGGCTCACAAGGCTTTGGTTTATATTCACAATACCAATATTCAATGGTTACAATGTGAGCGATAGCTTGCCCTTTAGATACTTGAGTAAATAAACCATTCTTTAATACATAAAATAGCTCATTTTTATTAGCTGCTACTTTAAGTTGATTCCATTGACCAGCATCAACCAAGTTTGAATGGTGATTGAAGCGATATTGTATAGTTGCATCTTCGGCTAATGTAATTGAACTGTAGGCTCCAAAATATAGCTTACTATTAATGCCGTTAACTTTTACTTGTTGGTACGCACTCGGTTCTTGGTATGCAACGGGAGATATTAGATATACGATTGTACTTTCGGTACTAGGCAGAATAGGAAATTGATACTCAGCTGATTTGGATTTTAAAATTTCAGCAGGAATTCCAACGCAAGATATTAGTGCCGAAGCGACTAAAATAATGATTAGATTACGCATAGCTCCCCTTGCAATATAACGCTTGCCGTAAACAGCACAAAATAGCAGGCTAAAATTGGCGACAAAGAAGCACAAGCCTGCTGTTTTGCGTCCTTTGGTTTGGGCACTTGTTATGTACTTTTATTCAGGTTTTAAACCTGACAACTTAACGCTTTCACCTTTTGAAATTGACTTTGCTTGGTCTAAAGTAAACTGAAACCAAAATTCAGTGCGATTCTCATCGAAATAACTAAAACAAAACTCCACTTCATCAGCGTCAAAGCCATCAACAAACGATGGAGACTGAAACATATCGCTCGACTCTATTTCAAGCCATTGATGAGTTGAGTAGTCTTGGTTAACTACCTCAATACAAATAGATTTTAATTCATCTTCAATTGGTATATCCATCACTGACCTGTTAGAGCACAGAACGCCCACATAATGGGCGGATTAAGCTTGGCTAAAATTAGCAAGGAACAGGCGCCAGTCGAGCTTTAGACGTCCCACACATAATTTACATGTTATATACCAATATGTACCAGAGCCGCATCTCGGAATTCTTGATAGTTGTCAGCATACTCCCAAATAGAAAATAAGTGTTCTCCATCTGAGTCGACTAAACAATACATTTGGCAATTAGCATATTCTTTCGAGTTTTTTAAATCACTCCAAGCATAGAATGATGATTGCCCGTTTTTACATAGAACAATTCCTTTAGCATCGAAGGTAAAACTAAACTTTAAACTCCGAAGGAAACGAACCAATAGAAAGAAATATTTGCCACAAAAATAAACCAAAGCGCTACATAAGAAAAATAAAAAAATTAAAGTTTGCCAATCACCATCCGCAATTCTATTGCTTGATAAGTAAGTCATAGATAGAGGACCTAGCGCATAAACAGGCAAAAGTATGACTCCACAAATATAAGCCATTATTTGAACAGAGTTAGAATGTTGAACCATATTTCCCTTGGTATATAACAATTTTATAGTGCGCTCGTCCCGCGCATCTTTCTGTCGATGTTACGCGCATTTATTAATAAGTCTATTAGTAACAAATAACTTAAGGCATCGCCAACTCTTATTTTAAGCCAATCTCAATGTCTAACTATCTCTGAGAATTGATATTTAGGGTATTTGAGTTAACTCATTTCTGGACAAAAACACGTTAGAGTATTTAATCAGTAACGCCGCAATATGGGGCGCACAAAAGCTTGGCTAAAATTAGCGACGAAGGAGCGCAAGCCAAGCGTTTTGCGTCCTTTTGAGTAACTTGTTAGCTTGAAAATTAATCCAGAGGCTTTTTAAATATATTTATATTCAGCTTGCCGTCACGTGTAAAGATTTTATCATCAGCTGATTCTCCAGCCTCAATTCCACGTTTGGTACCTACGTAACAAACCAGAAATGATATAAAAAATGCGGTAAAGACAATGCCCGCATAACCTAGTAAGAGATTAATGAGTATAATCGGTTCTTCAGCTCGCAAACCAACCATAAAAAAATAAAGGCAAGAAAGTACAATTAGGAAAAACGAAAGTGAGTAGCGCATTCCTTTTAGGAACGCAGTATTTGCTCTCGGTTTTGATTTATTTTCCAATTTAACACCAAACTTCCATTTCAAGCTAACGCTTTGCTAAGGGGCAATTGACTGTTGGCAATACTTGCGCGAAGCGCCAAGCCAATTGTTAATTGTCCCAGTGAGTTTACGAACGAACTTGAGCAACTTGTTATAAGCCATCTTTAGCACCATGCGTAAACAGTAAAAACTTGGGGGCATAACCCGTAAATACAACATGCCCTGATATATATGACATACCAAACGTCACGATACCTAATAGCCAAATACTATGATCATGTGGTTCAGTGAACGCAAAAGTTACCGTAGCTAAAATAGCAAACAATGAGAGTACAAAGATGAAAACCGCAAGCACCCTAAAAGGAGTTCTAACTTTAGCTAATTGATGCCTCGGTAACCTCATATCTTCCTTTGGCCTGTAACAACTTTATTGTTCGCGCGTCGCGCATCATTCTGCCGATGCTACGCGCATGTATTAATAAGTCTATTAGTAACAAATAACTTAAGGCATCGCCAACTCTAATTTTTATTGGAACTAAAGATATTCAGAAAAAGAAAATGCGCTAGTCGCACATCTTGGGCCATAAATGAGTTACCCCAAACTCCCGTTCAATTACTTATCCCTCAGTACTACAAACTCCTTAAAAACACTGTTCACATTCACTTTTGCGCCTAGCTTTGCAGCGATTAAAAAGAGGCCTGCTAGTTTTCTGTGAACGAACAAGGCATCTACGGGTGGTGCGTGCCAATGCTCTGAGGCGGTACTCATTTTTAGGCCGAGTTCTTTAATGCGTTTTGGTAAGTCGCTATTCGCAAAATCATACTCACCTTGGTGGCGCAGTGGTTCGCAAGCGAGAAGAAATATATCGACGACATTATCTATATACTCTTGAGCAAGCCCTTGTTGAAAATAGCCAATTTGTTGTGCAGCTGTTGCAACATCTGCCCTATCATTATTAATCGCACCAGATAATAACTGTAAGTAGCCATCACTAATATGCTGAGGTAGTTCGCGGGTGGCGCCAAAATCTAAAAGCACTAAGCGTTGATTGTCGATTTGATATTGATAATTAGCAAAGTTTGGATCTGTTTGAACTAGTTTAAAGCTAAATAATTCGCGTAAGAATAAACTGAGTAACTGTTCAACCGCTTTATTACGTAGCGCTTGCTCAGTGTTTGCCAGTTCATCTAGCTCTTGTCCCTCAACAAAACTCATGACTAAAACTTGAGAAGAACTAAGCGAATCTACCACAGTTGGGATAAGGTAATTGTCGTCACCTTTTAAACACTCGCTGTAGCGTTTTAAATAATTAGCTTCTAACTCGTAGTCAGCTTCGTTTATAAGCTGTTGTTTTGTTTCATCTATAAGAGGTTGTATTTCTACCTCTTTGGGTAATAAGCCACTGAGTTTCAGAAGGTAAGCTAAGTTATCAACATCACTAGCGATGCCTTTTGCAATACCTGGGTATTGCACTTTAACTGCTAACTTTTCGCCCGATTCGCGGTAAGCAATATGCACTTGCCCTATTGATGCCGCAGCAAATGGTCTGAGTTCAAAATGCGATAATTGCTCTAGCCACGCATCCCCCCAATGCTCACGCATTACTTTAACTAGCTGCTTTTGCGGCATAGGTGTCGCTTCTGAACGCAGCCTTGCTAAAATTGCAGATAGCTCAGGAGAGAGTAATTCGCCACTATCCATTGATAGCAACTGCCCCAATTTCATTGCTGCTCCACGCAGATTTGCAAGCTGCTCTGCAAAGCGCTGAATATTTTTTGGCTGTAACAATAACTCTTCTCGTGATGTTTGCTTGCCCGTCGCCCATGCTTTTGTGCCTTCAAACAACATATTACCCGCGACCTTTCCAGCTAAAGAACCAAGCCGAGCAGCGCGTGAAAACCGTGATGTTGGCACTGACTTTTGTTTATTACTCATATTGCTTAACACTATTAACTTAATGCTTTGAATGCTTTGAATACGTTGATTGTTCAGGTTTAGATCCACTTTAGCTTTTACTATCTATAACCTTTTCGGCCGAAAAATAAAAAGCCGCATGGCTTCCCAATGCGGCTTTTAATTAAATTAACAACTTAATAAATCGTTTTATTGAGTGTTACTGCTTTCCAGACATCAATTGTTCCATTAACTGACTAAAGTCGAAGCTAGCCGCTTTTTGCAGTGGTGGATATTCTGACAGCGACTTGATGTGCTCACCAAGTATGTGTTGCACAGGCTCATTTAGCCATTGTTTAGCTTGCACTATGTCTGAGCGGTCAGTCAGGCCATCAAAGCTTTCAAACGGGTCCATACGTAAGTTATAAAAAATTGGAAATTTTTGCTTTTCATACTGGGCATAATAATTTTCGCTCGTTTCGAAATGAAGTTTCCACTGTTTGTAACGAATAGCTTTAATGCTTGATTCGTAATAATACAGAAAACTATCACGCGCACTTTCGTCTGTTTTACCTAACCAATAATCTAAGTTGTTTACGCCATCAATCGGTTGCTTGTGCTCTTTCAGCGCTTTTTTCGCGATATTTGGTTCACCCGCAGCAGCTGCAAGTGTTGTGTAAATATCCATGTGCGATTGAATACCCGTTAGTATGGTATTTGCTGGTACTTTACCTGGCCAACGAACAATCATAGGAACACGTACACCGCCTTCGTATGTTGTCATTTTTTCACCGCGGAACGGTGTTGTACCGCCATGTAATCGAGCGCTGTGCTCTGGGCCATTATCAGTAGAATAAATCACAATGGTGTTATCTAGGGCACCCATCTCTTCCAGAGTAGCCATTAACTCACCCACTTGTTGGTCATGCTCAATCAAGCCACTGCCGTATAAATCATGCTCAGTGGTGTAGTCTGCTGCTAGGTAACGGCTTTCATCACTTAAACGCGTGTACATATGCATACGGCTTGGGTTAAACCATACAAAGAAAGGTTTATCAGCTTTTTGCGCTCGTTTAATAAAGTCTATGCTTGCGTCCATAAACTCTTTATCAACGGTTTTCATTCGCTCACGAGAAAGCTGGCCAGTATCTTTAATTTTTTGTTTACCTACTTTACCAAAGCGTGGATAAACTGTTTTGTCATCTATATTTGTGGCGTAAGTATGTAAAACACCTCGCGTACCATACTTTTTGAAAAATTCAGGATCTTTCGGGTAATCACGTTGTTCAAACTCTTCTTGAGTATTCAAATGGTATAAATTTCCGAAAAATTCATCAAAGCCATGAACTGTAGGTAGGTGCTCGTTGCGATCACCTAAGTGGTTTTTACCAAATTGCCCTGTTGCATAACCCTGCTCTTTTAAAACCTCAGCAAGCGTATAAGAGCCCGCTTTTAAACCAAGCTCGCCGCCTGGTCGGCCTACCGTTGTCATGCCACTACGAATTGGATATTGACCGGTAATAAGGGCTGCGCGCCCGGCTGTGCAAGATGGTTGCGCATAATGGTCGGTAAACATGGTACCTTCATGGGCGAGCTTATCGATATTTGGCGTTTTGTAACCCATGGTACCAAGTCCATAAGCACTTACGTTTTGCCAACCAACATCGTCGGGGAATATGATCAGAATATTAGGTTTGTCTTTAGCAAAAGCGACAGAGCTTGCTAAATATAAAGCAGCGGATGCTACGGCGAGTAGTTTTTTCATAACAGCAGTCCTTCGTGTATTGTAAAAAATACTATGTCATTTACTGATAAAACGAATAGTACTTTTTTTAGTCTACTAAAACTGCTATGTACCGCAATTAATTATTAACTTTAAACACAAAAAAACCGTATTTGCTTTCACAAATACGGTTTTTAAACGCTATAAGCTTAAATGTTATTTAATAACTTCTAAGCCACCCATGTAAGGGCGTAATACTTCTGGTACAACAATTGAGCCGTCTGCTTGTTGGTAGTTCTCTAAGATTGCTACCAGTGTACGACCAACCGCTAAACCTGAACCATTTAGTGTATGAAGTAGCTCTGGCTTTTTCTCGCCTTGACGACGGAAACGCGCTTGCATACGACGCGCTTGGAAATCAACCATGTTAGAACATGATGAGATTTCACGATAAGTGTTTTGTGCAGGTAACCATACTTCTAAATCGTAAGTTTTAGCAGCGCCAAAGCCCATATCACCCGTACATAAAATCACTTTACGGTATGGAAGTTCTAATGCTTGTAAGATTTGCTCAGCATGACCTGTTAGCTCTTCTAGCGCTTGCATTGAATCTTCTGGTTTTACTAGTTGTACTAATTCAACTTTGTCGAATTGGTGCTGACGAATAAGACCACGTGTATCACGACCATAGCTACCTGCTTCACTACGGAAACAAGGTGTGTGCGCTGTTAAACGAATTGGTAAGTCGCTTTCGTCGTAGATTTCGTCGCGAGCACTGTTCGTAAGTGGTACTTCAGCTGTAGGAATTAAGCTAAAACCAGGTTGTTGCTGACCGTCGTCATCCACTAAACCTAATGTGTGGAATAAGTCACCAGCAAACTTAGGTAATTGGCTTGTGCCGTATAAGCTTGCGCTATTAACTAGGTAAGGCACATACATTTCTGTATAGCCGTTTTGCTCTGTGTGCGTATCAAGCATGAACTGCGTAAGAGCACGGTGCATACGTGCAACTTGACCACGCATAACAGTAAAGCGTGCGCCACTGATCTTAACGCCCATTTCAAAGTCTAGGCCGTTTACGTCTTGACCAACATCAACGTGATCTTTTACTTCAAAGTCATACGACTTAGGCGTACCCCAGGTTGAAATTTCAACGTTTTGATCTTCGTCTTCACCTACTGGAACAGACTCATCAGGTAGGTTCGGAATAGCAAGTGCAATTTGCTTAAGCTCTTCTAATACTGCGTCTTGTTCTGCTTTAACGCTGTCTAATTGATCGCCAAGATTACTCACTGAATCAAGCAGCTGCTGTGCTTTTTCGTGCTCGCCTTTCGCTTTTGCTTGGCCGATAGCTTTGGAACTTGCATTACGCTCGCTTTGAAGTTCTTGCGTTTTTACTTGTAATGTTTTGCGTTTTTCTTCAAGTGCAGTTACCGCTGCAGTATCAAGTTCGTAACCGCGTGATGCTAAACGTGCAGCCGCTTGTTCGATATCTTGACGTAAATATTTAGAATCTAACATGTTCGATTTTTAACCTTTTTGCATTACCAGCTGAAGGCCCAGCCAAGCCATAAATATACACACCACCACGTTTAAGGTGATATTGAGGGCCATTTTAAAAAAGTGACCTTGTTGCAAGAGCAACAACGAATCCATTGAGAATGTTGAAAAGGTGGTCAATGCACCTAAAAAGCCAATACCAATTAAGGTTTTAGCGGGGCTAACAGCGATTATTTCTTTTTCAATCAAGCCGTATAAAATGCCCATTAACAATGAACCAAGAATATTAACTGTCAACGTGCCAAAAGGGAATCCCCTACCGAGCAGTTTTAGCATGGTTTCGCTAAGAAAATAGCGTAAACATGCCCCTGAAGCGCCACCCATTGCAATCATCATGTAAAGTTTCAAACTATTCATAACGTTTAATATCACTTTGCTCGTTGCGCTGAGTTAAATATTCCAGCTTTTGTTTTATTTTTTGTTCAAGCCCGCGGTCGGTTGGGAAGTAATACTGGCGATCATTAATTGCCTCAGGGAAATACTTTTCGCCTGCAGCAAATGCCCCTTCTTCATTGTGTGCATAACGATATTCAGCGCCGTAGCCTAAGTCTTTCATTAAGCTAGTTGGTGCATTGCGTAGATGCTCTGGCACCGGATGGCTCGGCTCATTTTTAGCATCTTGCATAGCTTGATTAAACGCCATATACACAGCGTTACTTTTCGGGGCACTGGCTAAATAAATGGTGGCTTGTGCAATAGCGCGCTCACCTTCACTTGGGCCAACACGTTGAAAAATATCCCACGCATTGAGTGCCACTTCCATTGCTCGCGGGTCGGCATTGCCAATATCTTCTGTAGCAATCGCTAATAAGCGCCTTGCAACATAAAGTGGGTCGCCGCCACCTGCTAAAATACGGCAGTACCAATACAAAGCACCATCAGGTGAACTACCTCGCACTGACTTATGAAACGCTGAAATCAAGTCGTAAAACTCATCGCCGCCTTTGTCGTATTTGGCTAAGTGAGTTGGCAGCACTTGGCTTAAAACATGTTGATCAACAAGGTATTTACCCTGCTGCTCCGTGGTTAAGTCAACCGCTTGTTCTAACAGGTTAAGTACTTTACGTGCATCGCCATCACTTGCTTGGCAAAGCGCTTGCTTAGCGTTTTCGGCAATTTCAATGTGTTTTTGGCTGAGCTCTACGTCTTCACGTAAGGCGCGCTCAATTACGTTAAATAAATCGGCTTGCTCAAGTGCTTTTAATACATATACACGGGCACGAGACAGTATCGCGTTATTAAGTGCAAATGATGGGTTTTCGGTGGTTGCGCCAACAAAAATAAAAGTACCGTCTTCGATATGTGGTAAAAATGCATCTTGCTGAGATTTATTAAAACGGTGTACTTCGTCAACAAACAATAAGGTGCGCTGCCCACGCCCTGCAAGGTTTGCTTTTGCTTCGCTTACGGCCTCACGAATGTCTTTTACACCTGCTGTGACTGCCGACATTTGAATAAGGCTGGCGTCGGCATGATTTGCAATAATCTGCGCTAACGTGGTTTTACCAACGCCTGGCGGCCCCCACAAAATGAGGCTGTGGCATCGACCTGCAAGAATCGCTTGGTAAAGAGGTTTATCGGGGCTTAAAAGGTGTTGCTGACCTATGTAGTCATTGAGTGTTTCGGGTCGCATGCGCGCCGCAAGTGGGCGCACATCAGGACCAAAATTAAATCCGAGATTACTCAAGCCTTAATCACCTTGGCTTTGGTCGTCAACTTCAACACCTTCTGGAATGGTAAATTCAAAGGTTTGAGTTGCAAGTGCTTCGTTTACTTTAGCATCTTTAAAGGTAAATAAAGACTGCTGACCAGAGGTATCTAATACTGTCAGTGATGCTAGGCCTTGCTCTTGAGTATTAAAGCTAATGTCTAACTTTTCAACTTGGCTCTCAACGCCTTTGTTTGGTGTGACGCTAAAACCTGCATCAGTTGCCAGAACTTGGTATTTAGCCCACTGCTCTGGATCTTTTGAGGTCAACAATACAAACGGTGTTGAATCAATCAGGCTGTGAGTATTCATAATCGTTACTTGCTCAGCAAAGCTGTCGAAGTAATACGTTTTGTCGCCATTAGATACAAATAAAGTATCGTCTGGGCTTTGTTGCTGCCAGCGGATCATCATAGGTTGCTGAAGGGCAATATTCCCCTCACCTTGCATGATAGCTTCGCCTTGCGAATCGGTAACCTGCTGTGAAAACTCAGCTTTAAAACTTTTAATCGCAGCCAGTTGTTGTTGCAACGCTTCGCTGTCGTCTGCAAAACTTTGACCGCTTAATAAACAACCCATAATTAGGGCTAGGTATTTAATTTTTTTCATTAATTTGCTCCACCATTTGGCACTAAGACTTCGCGGGCACCGTTATGTCCTGGTGCGCTAACAATGCCTGATGTTTCCATTTGTTCAACTAAGCGAGCTGCGCGGTTATAACCAACGCGAAGCTTACGCTGTACACTCGATACCGACACTTTGCCGGTTTCAATTACAAATGATACTGCTTCATCGTAAAGCGGATCTGACTCTTCATCACCGTCTTCACTGGTTTCTCCTGGTAGTAAAATTTCTTCTGTAGCATCGCCACTTAAAATTTCATCAATATAATTTGGTTTGCCACGTTTTTTCCAATCGTCTACAACCGCATGTACTTCGTGGTCGTCAACAAACGCGCCATGCACACGCACTGGTACACTGGTACCCGGCGGTAAGTAAAGCATGTCACCCATACCAAGTAAGTTTTCAGCGCCTTGCTGATCTAAAATGGTACGCGAGTCAATTTTACTTGAAACTTGGAACGCCATTCGTGTTGGAATATTAGCTTTAATCAAACCTGTAATTACGTCAACCGATGGGCGTTGTGTTGCTAGCACTAAGTGAATACCTGCAGCACGGGCTTTTTGCGCGATACGTGCAATCAGCTCTTCCACTTTTTTACCCACGATCATCATCATGTCGGCAAATTCGTCAATGACCACCACAATACTTGGCAGTTTATCTAGCTCTTCAGGGCCATCGGCCATGCCGTCGGTGTCTTTAAACAGTGGATCTAGAATCGGTTGGCCCGCTTCTTTGGCATCCAACACTTTTTGGTTGTAACCTTTTAAGTTACGCACCCCAAGTGCCGACATTAGCTTATAACGACGTTCCATTTCGCCTACACACCAACGCAATGCATTGGCTGCTTCTTTCATGTCGGTAACAACTTCACATAATAAATGTGGGATGCCTTCGTACACAGAAAGTTCAAGCATTTTCGGGTCGATCATGATCATACGAACATCATCAGGGCCCGATTTGTACAGTAAGCTTAATATCATTACATTAACGCCCACTGACTTACCTGAACCTGTGGTACCCGCAACAAGTAAATGTGGCATTTTGCCAAGGTCAGCACACACCGGCTCGCCAGCAATGTCTTTACCTAATACCATAGTCAGTGGTGATGGGTTTGATTCGAACTTAGGCGCGTTAATAACTTCGCTTAAACGCACTATTTCACGGTGTTTGTTTGGCAGCTCTAAACCAACATAGGTTTTACCCGGAATAACTTCTACCACACGTACGCTTACAGCAGACAGTGAACGCGCTAAATCTTTCGCTAGGCCAGTGATTTTAGCTACTTTAATACCCGGCGCTAAATCAAGCTCAAAGCGCGTTACAACCGGGCCTGGGTAAACACCCACAACCGCAGCTTGAATGTTAAAATCAAGTAATTTGGTTTCAACTAAACGCGAAATACCATCAAGCTCTTCTTGAGATAATGGGTTTTTCGCTTTGTCTGGGCGGTCTAATAAATCAAGTGACGGTAACGGGTTTGCAGGCGGCTGTTCTTCAAGCAGTGCTTCAAACTTTTCTTTTGCCGTTGGCGGTGGCTCATATGCAGGTTTTGGTTTAGGCATAGGGCGCGCAGGCGAAACAACCGTTGTAACAGGTTTTTCTGGCTCAACGACTGGGCTCTGATCAAGCGCATTCAGTGCCGATACGGTATCGAATGATTCATCATCAAGGGCACTGAAACCAATTTCTTGGTCAAGAATATCATCAAGTTCGTCAAAGCCTTTAAAGTCATCATCGGCTTTTTCAGCAGGCTTTTGCTTAGGCTTAGTAGGCTTTGGTTCTTCTTCATCCGCATCATTAAAACTAATTGCTGGCTCGTTTTCTGGTTCCACAAAGTTAGCGTCTGGCTCTGTAGTAGCAATATCTTTAACGGCTTCTTTTTCACGATGCAGCCAAGCAGAAAATTGCTCACGTAAAAAGTAGAATGCTTTCATTACCCACTTGCCGACAAAATCGACAAATTGCACCCACGAAATACCGGTTAATAGGGTTAAACCTGCAAAGAAAAAGCACAGTAATAAAATTGAGGTGCCGGTAAAATTAAAGGTTGGCATCATTGCTGTAGCAATAACATCCCCCACCACCCCACCAGATGAGAAGTTATAAATATCATCAAAATTAATGCTGCTGATAGCTGTCGCTGAAGTAATAAACAGCGCAAAACCAATAACTCGTAAGGCAAGCGTGGTGTAATCAAGCTGGAAAATACGGTGTGGTTGTTTAAATAATAAATAACCGAACAATTGAATAGCAACAGGCACTAAATAAGCAAGCCAGCCAAAAGTGAGTAATAGGATATCTGCAACCCAAGCTCCCGCTGTGCCGGTAATATTCTTAACATTAACAAATTCACCGGTTTGCGACCATGAAGGGTCCGCAGGATCAAAACTGATTAATGCACATAAAATAAATACTGCAGCAAAGGTGCTGATGATTAGCCCCGTTTCTAACAGTCTTTGAACACCATTTAGGCGCATAGCTCCCTATTCCTTATTATTCTTTACTGATCGATTAGCAGTGAAATACCTTAGCAGGAAATGCCGTTTGATGCACTTTATCTTAGCCTTGATGGACTGATAATGAACAAGTTTTTGTTACTCAATATGTATTTTAACAGTTTAGGCAATATATGGGCGAATAATGACCCCTTCTTCACCTTTTACTTCTTCCATTACCACATAAGTTCGGCTTTCACTGACATTTGGTAGTTTTAGTAGAATATCACCCAGTACATTTCGATATTCCGACATATCATTTACACGTGTTTTTAATAAAAAGTCGAAATTACCCGATACTAGATGGCACTCGATTATTTCGTCGTGCTTTTTAACGGCAGCGTTAAACTCTTCGAAAACATCTGGTGAGGTTTTAGTGATGGTTACTTCTACATAAACCGACAAACCTTGGCCAAGTTTAGCAGGATCCACTACTGCTTTATATCCGAGTATATAACCCTCTCTTTCGAGCTTTTTTACCCGTTCCAAACAAGGGGTGGCACTTAGCCCTACACGCCTTGCCAGCTCTACGTTAGAGATCCGACCATCGAGCTGTAATTCCATTAAAATTTTACGGTCTATTCTGTCGAGTAATTGATGCATAAGCCAAACCAGAGTTTTGCACTGTTTAAAATGTATTTTTAGATTATATCACTAGACTACCACTTAAAAAAGGTGAGACACACTGGCTGGTCATGAATATAATAGTCAAAAATTTTATCCCGTTCTATTAAGGCGAAAAACTATGATTATTGGTGTACCTAAAGAAATCAAAAACCATGAATACCGTGTAGGTATGGTTCCTGCGAGTGTTCGTGAACTAGTAAACCATGGCCACCAAGTGTTTGTTGAAACTGATGCTGGTATGGGCATTGGCTTCACTAACGAAGATTATGTTACAGCTGGTGCTGAAATTTTACCTACAGCAGCAGACGTTTTTGCTAAAGCAGAAATGATCGTTAAAGTAAAAGAGCCTCAAGCTGTTGAGCGTGCAATGTTACGCGAAGACCAAATTCTATTTACTTACCTTCACTTAGCACCGGATCTTCCACAAACTGAAGACCTAGTTAAAAGTGGCGCAGTGTGTATCGCTTACGAAACAGTAACTGATTCACGTGGCGGTTTACCTCTTCTTGCTCCTATGAGTGAAGTTGCTGGTCGTATGTCTATCCAAGCTGGTGCACAAGCGCTTGAAAAATCAAACCACGGCCGTGGTATGTTACTTGGTGGTGTACCAGGTGTTGAGCCAGCTAAAGTTGTTGTTATCGGCGGCGGCATGGTTGGTCGTAGCGCAGCGCAAATGGCTGTTGGCCTAGGTGCTGATGTTGTTGTTCTTGACCGTAATATCGACGTACTACGTGCATTAGACGCACAGTTCGGTAATAAAGTTAAAGCTATCTACTCTACTGCTGACGCACTAGAAAAACACGTACTAGAAGCTGACCTTGTGATCGGTGGCGTACTAATCCCAGGTGCAGCAGCGCCTAAACTAGTAACAGCTGAGCACATCAAAGCAATGAAGCCTGGTTCTGCAATCGTAGACGTTGCAATCGACCAAGGTGGTTGTATCGCAACTTCTAAAGCGACAACTCACGCTGATCCTACATACATCGTTGATGACGTTGTTCACTACTGTGTTGCTAACATGCCAGGTGCTGTTCCACGTACTTCTACGTTCGCACTTAACAACGCAACATTACCGTTCATCATCAACCTTGCTAACAAAGGCTATAAGAAAGCGCTTCTTGACGACGCAAACTTCTTAGAAGGCTTAAACGTGATCAAAGGTAAAGTTACTTATAAAGAAGTAGCTGAAGCTTTCAACATGGAATATGTTGACCCACGTACAGCAGTTGAAAATGCTTAATTAGCATTGTAAAACAAAAAAAGCAGCGATATCGCTGCTTTTTTTATGCCTGTTTGCAAGTGAAGTGCTCTACTTACAAACAAGTTTGAAAATAGTTTTTAACGACGCTTAGTTTGTTTAGCACGTTGATTGTGCTTTTTAACCGCCTTACGGATTTGGTTAATTTTAGCACGCTTGTCTTTACGCTTTTCTGGCATCACCGACAGCTTAGTTTGTGTTTCGCGGCCTAACTGTACTGTTTTACGTAAATAGTTAACCGTGTCTAAATCAAGCTCAGCCCAACCACCTTGTGGCAAGCGCTTATCAAGCTCTAACTTACCGTAACGAATACGGATAAGACGCGATACTTCAACATCTTGTGATTGCCATAAACGACGTACTTCGCGGTTACGACCTTCTGTTAAAGTTACATTGAACCAACGGTTGATACCTTCACCACCCATAGGTTTGATGTTCAAGAATTTTGCAGGACCATCTTCAAGCTCAACGCCATTTGTTAAAGTGCGTAGCGTTTCGTTAGTCACTTCACCAAACACACGAGCTGAGTACTCACGCTCTACTTCGTAGCTTGGGTGCATTAAACGGTTAGCAAGTTCACCATCGTTAGTAAACAGCATTAAACCAGCGGTATTAATATCTAGTCGGCCAACTGCAATCCAACGTTCGCCATCAACACGTGGTAAACGGTCAAATACCGTACGACGTCCTTCAGGGTCTTTACGTGTACATAACTCGCCTTCTGGTTTGTTATACATAAGCACACGACAAATACGGTCGGCTTTGTCTTCAATTTTTACTACGTGACCGTCAACTCGAATTACATCGGTTGCTTCAACACGGTCGCCTAAACGTGCCACTTTACCATTCACGCTCACACGGTTGGCATCGATGTATTTTTCCATTTCACGACGTGAACCCACGCCAGCACGGGCTAATACTTTTTGTAACTTTTCAGTTTCTACATTACTCATTCAGATAGTTCTCTCACAGAAGGATCGCTCAATAGCTGGTTGATTTTACTCTCCTGAAGTTCAGGTAACGGCGGTAATTCATCTAAACCAGCTAATGAAAAATAATCTAAGAAAGCGGATGTTGTGGCATACAACGCTGGGCGCCCGGGCACCTCTTTATGGCCAACAACTCTAACCCACTCTCTTTCTAATAAGGTTTTAATTATTCCTGAGCCAACAGCAACCCCCCGTACTTGTTCAATTTCACCACGGGTAATAGGTTGTCTATAGGCAATCAAGGATAAAGTTTCTAGTAGTGCTCGTGAGTATTTAGGTGCGCGCTCTTGCCATAAGTTTGCCAGCCAGGGCGCTAAACTAGCGCAGGCTTGAAACCTGTAACCGCTGCCTACTGCAACAAGCTTAATGCCTCGGGTTTGATAATGCGTTTGAATTTGTTCAATTGCATTATTAATGCGCGGCATAGAAACGCTTAAATCAGCTAATACTGTCTCTTTTAAATGACGTTTAGACACAGGTTTTCCAGCAACAAAAATCGCGGCTTCTATGATTTCGACTAACTGTTCATCACTGATACGTTTTGTGGCCATCGCTACTAAAGGTCATTTTAAATCACTAACGCTATATTATGACAGAAGTCGGCCAAGGTTGGAAAAATTATTGTAAAAAAGCCAGTGTAAAACACTGGCTTTGGGGGATATTTATGAATGAATGTTGAAATTAGCTATTTTTAACCATTTCAAGGGCATCATCTTCGGCAACGTCGCTGCCATATTTGCTAATGTAATTAACAAACTCAGTGCGGCTTACACGCTTATCTTTGTTGCTATCCATATAGCCAAAGTGATTTGCGATATCGTCGTCATCGGCTTCTTCAATAGAAACATAACCATTTTTGTCGTTATCTAACGATTTAAAGTCATTTTCGATTGGGTCAAATTTAGCGATTTCAGCTTTAAATGCTGATTCAGATACCTCACTATCAGTTGCCACTTTGCCTGTATTTAGCTGCATGTATGCATTAAATTCAGTACGGCTGATTTGCTCATCCATATTGGTATCGATATTTGAAAAATGATCCCAAATAGCATCATCGTCAGCTTCTACCTTAGAGATATAACCGTCATTGTCATTATCTAGGCTGCCAAAATCACTGTCGATTTTTGCTAAAGAGTTACTCGCAGAACATGCTGAAAGACTTAGTGCTGCTAAAATTGTTGATGCTAAAGTTAACTTGTTCATAAGACATTTCCTTGTAGTCGATTAGATTCACTTCGACTGTTACAAGTTGAATGCCAAAATGCCTTATTGGCTAAAATCAAGCACTTACAGCTCAGTTAAGTTGCGGTTAAGCCTATGATTTAGCAAGCTTTTCATGGAGCACTGTAATTTTTTCATAAAAAAAGCGCTCCGAAGAGCGCTTTTTACAAATAACAAAAATGCCGCTATTAGATAGCTGCGTTTTGGTAACGCTTAACGAAGTCTGTTACTGCTTCGCCATTACATTTTAACGTATTTAAGTTACCAATTTTTTCACGCACAGGTGTTAAACCTTTTTTAAGTGCAGTGATGCAAAGTTGAGTTTCTTTTTGCTCATTTTTAGCAAACACTTCAACAGCTGCTTTAGCTGCTTCTTGTGATTGTGCTTTTTTAGCAATTTCACGGATGTCAGTACCGTTACATAAAATGCTTTTTGAAAAACGTGACATTGAAATGCCATGCTTTGCTGCTTCTTTACGTGCAGCGGTAAACCCTTCGTTCGCACTTAAGCTACATAACTTTGATTCAATACGGTTATCAGCTGAAAAGTAGTGCGGGTTGCTTGCTAATGAGCCAAATGAGATACATGCAAGAGAAAGCATCACTAATTGTTTTTTCATGGTTTACCTTTAAATAGTACATAATATGAACGGATGGTTTGCGCGCATTATATAAACAAAAATCAGTAGATCAACTGAATTATTTATTTAATTTAATTATTAATAGTGAGTTAACAATGTTTTTAAATTAAGCAGCAATTGATCAACATTTACTCAATTTGATTTTCGTAATTAGCTCATGAATAAGCCCTAGTTTGATGATAGAATTGCGCTAAACACTGAAACAAAAATAATAGGTGCACCATGAAGGTAATCTCATTTAACATTAACGGCCTGCGCGCTCGTTTACACCAATTGCAAGCCGTAATTGATAAACATCAACCAGATATTATTGGCTTACAAGAAATCAAAGTACATGATGAGGCCTTCCCTCTCGAAGACGTACAAAAAATGGGTTATCACGTTTATTTTCACGGTCAAAAAGCGCATTACGGCGTGGCAATGTTATGTAAACAAGAGCCAAAATCAGTTGTAAAAGGCTTTGCAACCGATACCGACGAATCACAACGTCGTATGATCAGTGTTACCGTGACACAAGAAAATGGTCGTGACCTAACGGTGATGAATGGCTACTTCCCGCAAGGCGATAATATTGCTCACGAAACCAAATTCCCTTATAAGCGTCAATTCTATAAAGATTTAATGACTCACTTAGAAGATAACCACACGCCAGAGCAAGATGTTATTGTGATGGGCGACATTAATATTTCGCCGACCGATCTCGACATTGGTATTGGTGAACCAAACCGTAAGCGCTGGTTAAAAACAGGTAAGTGTTCGTTCCAACCAGAAGAGCGTGAATGGTTAAGCACTTTATTAAACTGGGGCTTTAAAGATACCTTCCGCGAACTTTACCCAGAAAAAACCGAGCAATACTCGTGGTTTGATTACCGCTCAAAAGGTTTTGATGACAACCGTGGTCTACGTATTGATGTGATCTTAGCAACCCCTGCTCTTGCTGAGCGTTGTGTTGAGTCTGGTATCGATTACGAATTACGTGGTATCGAAAAACCATCTGATCATGCGCCAATTTGGTCAACATTTAACGCATGATAGACACACTGCAATGGCAGCTCCCTTTGTGGAGCTGTGTGGCTCTAATACTTTGGCTCAGCTTTGATAAGCAAAGCGCATCACAATTATTGGCAACGCCAATAAGACAAGTGGGTGTGCTCGCATGTGCTTTAGTACTTGCGGTACTGTGGCGCATTAAAGCGGGGATATTGCCAGGCCTCGAATTGCATATTTTAGGGGTCACTGCAGTGACCCTGATTTTAGGTTGGCGACTGGCTATTTTTGCAAGCCTTCTTGCAAGCTTACTCTTGGTATTAGTCGCTCAGTTGCCAGTATCAATACTGCCAGTGCATTTATTGTTTACTGCTTTTTTACCAATTACATTGAGCTATTTGTGTTTTGTGCTTTGCTATAGCTACCTGCCGAGACACTTTTTTATTTATATCTTTTTATGCGCGTTTTTAACCGCTGCTGTTATCGCCTGTATTAAAATACTTACTAGCGGTGTGTTTTATTACTTGCTTGGTGATTACAGTTTTATTGAGATTTCAGAAAACTATCTGATCCTGTGTGCCATAATTTGGTTTCCTGAAGCAATGCTCAATGGCATGGCCATTACCTTGATGATCACGTATCGCCCTCATTGGGTTAAAACCTTTTATGATAAGGACTATTTAGACTCATGAGTCTTCACTATCACTGCCCGCTTTGCAAACTTGAACTTACTCTAAACGACAAAACTTACCGTTGTGACAACAACCACAGTTTTGATATCGCCAAAGAGGGTTATGTCAATTTACTTCCCGTGCAAAATAAAAAGTCTAAACAACCAGGCGATAACCTTGAAATGGTGCAAGCTCGCCGCGCTTTTTTAAGTGCCGGGCACTATTTGTTTTTACAGCAAGCTTTAGCAGAGCTAGTAGCATCTCTCGAACCAAGTTCAGTGATTGATTTAGGCTGTGGTGAAGGCTTTTACACTCAAGCAATTGCAGCGCAGTCGAGTGCCGATGTATATGGTGTCGATATTTCTAAGCCCGCGGTAAAATACGCCGCTAAGCGCTACGAAAATGCGCATTTTAGTGTCGCGTCGATTAGCCAAGCCCCTTTTGCAGGTGCGCAGGCTGATGTGCTTGTTAGTGTTTTTGCCCCTTTATTTGCAGAAGAACTTGCTCGCCTTGCCAAACCGCAAGCTAGTTTAATTGTTGCAAGCCCTGGCCCTTGGCACCTTAAAGAGTTAAAAGCGTTTATTTATGCTGATGTGAAACCACATACAGAGATAGAACCACCAGCAGGCTTCAGCAAAGAGTCGATAAACTTGTTAGAGCAACAGGTACTGTTGTCGGTCGATGAGATTAAACATTTAATTATGATGACGCCATTTGCGTGGAAGTTTCGCCCAGAGCATTGGCAGCAGATAGAGCAACAAGGCCCACAAAAAGTAACGTTATCGTTTTATGTGAGCCAGTTTGTTCGCGATTAGAAGTGTTCTTTAGTGAAGGCTTTATCCATTTTTTCGAACATATCTTTTAATAATTGAGCTAAGTCAGTGTAGCGTGGTTTTTCAGTCGTTAATTGTGACTGATAACCATGCGCCTTCATTTTACTGTGCAGCTCGGTATACCAACTTAGCATTGCTGGCTCTAAACGGGTTTCTGCACGGCGGCCTAGCCACAACAAACCTTGCAGCGGTAGTGATAAAAAGAAAAGCGCGATAGTGATAGCTTGTGGAAAATAATCACTACCTAAGTAATTAACTTGCATAAAAACGGTCAGCATTGCCAAAATTGGCATCACTGTAATTGCCAGATCAGTGGCTTTGATCACTCTAAATTCGGCAAACAATGGAGCGAGCTCTTGTCGCATCGGCCATTTTTTAGCGTACTGACGACCTGTTTGCACTTGTGACATGACACCTTTTTGCATCATCACTCCTAGGGTTTTCAACTTGTTTCACAACCGAGTGTAACACACTCCCGGATACAATCCCTGCAAAACCTGTCCTAGTTTTAATACCAAATTAATGGTTAGGAGACTAACGTTTAAAGTCTAAATGAGATAAAATGTTATCGGCTTAAGTCAACCAGACTTTAGTATAATTACAGCCTAGCTTTGTTAAGTGTAGCAACAAAATACTTATTTACTATACTGGCAAAGAATTCTAATTATCAAGCCTTAATATACACTGACTGATATCGTACTTTTAGGACCTAGCTATGTCGACGCCCCTTTGCTCACCACAACATGTTTTAGTACTGAACTGTGGTAGTTCAAGTTTAAAATTTGCCATTTTAGATGCAGCCACTTCTGACGAAGTTATTTCTGGTTTAGCTGAGCGCCTTGGCTCAGACACGCCTTCAATCAAATATAAATATAATGGTGAAAAACAACTTATTGAGCTTGCAAAGGGCCAAGCCCACGATGCAGCAATTGCTGAGCTTGTGAAGCTAGTTAATGAGCTAGGCCTTGCGGATAATTTAATTGCTGTGGGTCATCGTGTTGTGCATGGTGGTGAGCATTTCACTGAATCTGTGCTTATTGACGATGATGTACTTGCAGCTATCGAAAAAACAGCCGCACTAGCACCACTTCATAACCCAGCCAACTTATTAGGCATTCGTACTGCACAGCAAGCGTTCTCAGCGCTGCCACAAATTGCTGTATTTGATACGGCATTTCACCAAAGCATGCCAAATATTGCTTACTTATACGCCCTACCTTACTCGCTTTATAAAGAGCACGGCGTAAGACGTTATGGGTTCCATGGTACAAGCCATTATTATGTTGCTGGTGAAGCTGCAAAATTATTAGGTAAAGAGCGCGAGCAAACCAATGTGATCAGTGCACACTTAGGTAATGGTTGTTCAGTATGTGCGATTAAAGATGGTAAAAGTGTTGATACCAGTATGGGCCTTACACCGCTTGAAGGCTTAGTGATGGGTACCCGCAGTGGTAGCATCGACCCTGGTTTATTTACGTTTTTAACTCAGCAACTTAATTATTCAGTACAAGAAATTGATGACTTACTTAATAAGCAAAGTGGCTTACTAGGTATTAGTGAATTATCAAATGATTGTCGCACTATTGAAGAAGCCGCTGTTGAAGGCCACCCGCAAGCGAACCTTGCACTCGATATTTTCTGCTACCGTTTAGCAAAGCAAATCGCCGCATTCTTAGTACCTGTACAACGCCTTGATGCACTTATTTTCACCGGTGGTATTGGTGAAAACTCAGATATCATTCGTGACAAAGTAATCACCCAATTAGGCTTTTTAGGCCTTGAGTGTGACGAAGCTGCAAACCTAGCGGCACGTTTTGGTAAAGAAGGCTTAATTTCAAAAGGCCAAGCGCATGCTAAAGCGTTTGTGATCCCGACTAACGAAGAATGGGTTATTGCTAACGATGCAGCCCGCATTGCAAAGGAGGGTTAAGTAAATGGCACGTAGAATTATGTTGATCCCTATTTCAACAGGGGTTGGTTTAACATCTGTTTCTGTTGGTTTAGTGCGTGCACTTGAGCAAAAAGCGCTTAAAGTGAACTTTTTCAAGCCAATTGCACAGCCGCGCTCTGGCGATACAGGTCCTGAAAAGTCGACGCAAATTGTCACCCATGGCTCGCCAATTAATCCGCCGACACCATTCGATTTGAGCTATGCAGAGCAAATGATTGGTGATGGTAAAGGCGACGACTTACTTGAAGAAATTGTAGAGCGCTTTGAAAGCACCATTAAAGAAGATGAAATTGCTATTATCGAAGGTATGGTGCCAACACGTCGTCAGCCGTATGCTGGCCGTGTAAACCGTGAAATCGCACAAACACTGGGCGCTGATATTGTTTTTGTTTTAACGCCAAGTAACGATAGCAATGACCAAATTGAAGACCGTTTAGAAATTGCCTCTGGCAACTATGGCGGTGTTAATCACCCGCGCGTGTTAGGCTGTATTTTCAATAAAGTTAATGCACCTCTAGATGAAGAAGGTCGTGCTCGTGCTGATCTTGTTGAAGCCCATGAGCCTGAGCAACTTGAAAACGAATTAAACCGTTTAGCATCACTGCCTATTTTCAGAAAGCACCCATTTAAGTTATTAGGCTCCATCCCGTGGGATTTTGACCTAGTAGCGCCGCGTGTGCGTGATTTATGTGAATATCTAAAGGCTGAAGTTATTAACGAAGGCGACATGGCTCACCGTCGTTTACGTCGCGTTACTTTCTGTGCTCGTACTGTATCGAATATTTTAAGCCACTTTACCCCAGGTGCATTACTGGTAACTCCGGGCGATCGCTCTGATGTACTCGTTGCAGCTTGTTTATCAGCCATGAATGGTACTAAGCTTGGGGCTATTTTATTAACCGGTGGCTTTAAACCTGAAGATCGCATCATGAAATTATGCGAACAAGCTATGAATACCGGCCTGCCGATTCTTGCAACACAAGAAGATACGTGGCGTACGTCTTTATTACTGCACAACTTCAATATGGAAGTACCGTGCGATGATGACCAACGTATCGATAAAGTAAAAGATCACAACGCTAGTAACATTGACTCTGACTGGTTAGACAGCCTTGCACAAAGTGTTGGTCGTACTCGTAAAATGTCTCCACCAGCGTTTCGCTTCTTACTAACAGATAAAGCCCGTCAAGCTAAGAAAACGGTTGTTTTACCTGAAGGTAATGAGCCGCGCACGATTAAAGCCGCAGCAATTTGTGGCCAACGTGGTATTGCAAAAACAATCCTACTTGGTGACAAAGAAGAAATTTTACGTATTGCTGAGCAACAAGGTGTTGAGCTTAACGATAACGTAACCATTGTTGAACCAGGTGATGTGATCAACGATTACGTTGCGCCTATGGTAGAAATTCGTAAAAACAAAGGCTTAACAGAAGTGGTTGCCCAAGAGCAATTACTGGATAACGTGGTGCTTGGTACTATGATGCTTGAGCAAGGCAAAGTAGATGGCCTAGTGTCAGGTGCTGTTAACACCACAGCGAATACGATTCGCCCACCACTACAGTTAATTAAAACTGCACCGGGTTCATCGTTAGTATCATCAGTCTTCTTTATGTTGTTACCTGATCAAGTTCTAGTTTACGGTGACTGTGCTATCAACCCAGACCCAACGGCAGAGCAACTGGCCGATATCGCGATTCAATCAGCGGATTCAGCGGCTGCGTTTGGTATTGAACCGCGTGTTGCAATGATCAGCTACAGTACGGGTACCTCGGGTTCAGGTGCTGACGTAGAAAAAGTCCGTGAAGCCACCAAACTTGCCCAGCAAAAGCGCCCTGATTTAGTAATTGATGGCCCTCTTCAGTACGACGCTGCAATTATGGAAAACGTAGCACTTAAGAAAGCACCTGACAGCCCGGTTGCAGGTAAAGCAACAGTGTTTGTATTCCCTGATTTAAATACGGGTAATACAACCTATAAAGCCGTACAACGTAGTGCCGATTTAATTAGTATTGGCCCAATGCTGCAAGGTATGCGTAAGCCGGTAAATGACTTGAGTCGTGGTGCATTAGTAGACGATATTGTTTACACCATTGCCCTAACAGCGATTCAAGCTAAGCAAGTTGAAAGCTTATAAAATTAACCCTTCAAAATTTAGGCTAATTTATAAAACCCTTATAAATTAGCCTATTAGCTTCTTTATACGTACCTATTCCCATATTTATCCACAGAATCTGTGGACAACCTCGACAGCGATATTGAGTAAAACCTCAGCAATCAAAATTATTGCGCTTTATCTTAACTTTGTTTACCTATACTATAAATTCAAAGGCTTCAAAGATAGGATCGCAGATGTCAAAACAAACGTTACAACTTCATAGTGAAGAACTTACCATTCATAGTTTAGATGTCGATTCGACGATTGATCCTGCCTTACTCCAACAAGCTATTTTCTTTATTGCAAAAACGGCTGATGAGCTGTCTATTGTCTGCCCTAGTAGCTTCCAACTCGACAGTCTTGATCAAGAAACCGACTGGCAAGCACTTGAAGTAATTGGCCCACTTGGTTTTTCGTTAACTGGTATTATGGCGAATATTTCTGGCGTACTAGCAAAAGCGTCGATCTCGATTTTTGCTTTATCAACCTACGATACAGATTATGTATTGGTGAAAAAGCAAAGTATGGCCAAAGCTATTACAGCCCTGAAAAAAGACGGTTACCATGTGCTAGGTGATGTTAAATAAGCCATGACTAACGAAGTTCAATACTTACCCGAACGCAGCCTCAGAAAAGCGCGCTGCATGGCCATTAAAAGCCCATTTACTGGGCGTGTAAAAAGCATTAGCGAGCACCCTGAGCCTTTTTTTCGTTTTGCTACCCTTGGTCCGGGGATTAGTGTTGAACTAACTAGCCACAACATCATCGCGCCATTCGATGGCACCCTATTACAAGTTAAAAATGCCGGTAAAGAATACATTTTACAGGCAAAAAACGGTTTAAAAGTTTTATTAAACTTATCGTTTTCTTCGGTTGAAGAACATATCAACCACACCAATATTGCTAAATTAAATGGCAGTAAAATTAGCAAAGGTGAACGATTAGCCTATTTTGATTTACGCGAGCTGAGCAGCCCTATGCTTGGCACACTGTGCGTTCTCAATAGCCAACACCTTGGACCCCTATATTATTCACTATCTCAGGTCACTGCTGGGGTGGACACATTACTCACTGTAACTAAAAAGTAGAATTTATGACTATCATGTACGGTATCAGCAATTGCGATACAATCAAAAAAGCCAAGAAATATTTAACTGATAACAATCAAGAATTTACTTTCCATGATTACCGTAAAGACGGCATTAGTGCTGAGCTAGTTAACGAATTTGCAGCGCACATTGATTGGCAAGATTTAGTTAATAAACGCGGCACAACATACCGCCAATTATCTGATGAGCAAAAGCAAAACCTAGATAAAGAATCTGCATTAGCATTGCTGGTTGAGCAACCTGCGATGATCAAGCGCCCGGTACTTGTGTACAACGGCCAATACCACTTAGGTTTTAAAGCAGCTCAATACGATGAGATTTTTGCCTAATGACTCACCCTGTTATTGAACTTGCTCAAGCGCTTATTCAGCGTGAATCAGTAACGCCTGAAGATGCTGGTTGCCAAGCGCTAATGAACGAACGCCTTGAAAAACTAGGCTTTAATATTGAATCACTGTTTTTCACTGATACCTTGAATACTTGGGCTCGTAAGGGAGATGCGTCACCGCATTTTTGTTTTGCTGGTCACACAGATGTTGTACCAACAGGTCCTGCAAAAAATTGGAAGCACCCGCCTTTTTCTGCACTGGTAAAAGACGGTATGTTACATGGTCGCGGTGCAGCCGATATGAAAGGTTCTTTAGCTGCCATGGTAGTTGCCACAGAGCGTTTTGTGGCTAAGCACCCAGATCATAAAGGGTCAATTTCGTTTTTAATTACTTCTGATGAAGAAGGCCCGTTTATCAACGGCACAACCCGTGTTATCGATACTCTTGAAGCACGAGGCGAAAAGATTGATTTATGCCTAGTTGGCGAACCATCTTCACGAGATGTGCTTGGCGATGTAGTAAAAAATGGTCGTCGCGGTTCTTTAACTGGCTTTTTAACTGTTAAAGGTGTGCAAGGCCATGTTGCTTACCCGCATTTAGCGCAAAACCCAATTCATTTAGCTGCTCCTGCGTTAACTGAGCTGAGTCAAACCGAGTGGGATCTAGGTAACGAATTTTTCCCTGCAACCAGCTTTCAAGTTTCGAATATTAACGGCGGTACTGGTGCCGGTAATGTGATCCCAGGTGAGCTTGAAATTCAATTTAACTTTCGCTTTAGCACCGAAGTAACTCACCAAGAACTACAACAGCGAGTCGTAGAAATTGTTGAGAAACACAACCTGAATTACGAGCTAAATTGGATTGTTAATGGACTGCCGTTTTTAACCGATCATGGCCCGTTAGTTGATGCCACCGTGCACGCTATTAAGCAGGTGACTGGACGCGACACCGCGCTTGAAACCACCGGCGGTACTTCTGATGGTCGCTTTATCGCACAAACAGGTGCCAAGGTCATTGAGCTTGGTCCACGTAATGAAACCATTCATAAAGTAGATGAATGTGTTAGCACGGATGATTTAATTCAACTAGCTGATATTTACGAAGTGATTTTAGAGCAACTGCTTACATGAACCAAACCGAGCTTAAACAATGCGCCACGGGATTAAGTAGCTCACATTTAGTTGAGCTACAAAATCATCGCTTGCATCGTGATATTGTTAATGATTTTTTAGCTCTGCAGCAGGGAGCAAAAGAAGCAGGTATTGATCTAACAATTGCCTCTAGCTTTCGCGATTTTCATCGTCAAAGTGCTATTTGGAATGCTAAATTTCAGGGCCTTCGACCGGTTTACACCCTTGAGCAACAAACGGTAGATTTAGAAAGCCTAAGTGATACTGAAAAGTGCCACGCTATTATGCTTTACTCAGCACTTCCGGGGGCAAGTAGGCACCACTTTGGTACCGACCTCGACATTTACGATACCCGCCCGATTGACGATGATTACCAGCTGCAATTAACGCCTGATGAGTATTCACTCACAGGGCCCTTTGCCAAGCTTGCTGCATGGCTTGATGATAACCTAGAGAAGTATGGTTTTTATCGCCCTTATCAAGAGTACAAAGGTGGGGTTGCCCCTGAGCCTTGGCATATCAGCCATATCGCTGTATCTGCTAAGATGATGGAGTATTTGTCAGTTGCAACATTACAGCAATCTATTGAACAAAATGAGCTCAGCGGTAAACAAGCGATACTAGCTGAACTTAACACCCTGTATGAACGCTACGTATTAAATATTAATACGCCCTAATTTTAGCCATTAAAAACACCAGTACAGCGCCAAGAATTAAGGCGCTGGCTACAACTAAACGCGCTGTTAATTGCTCATCTAAAACCACCACCCCAGCTAATGTGGCAAGCACAGGCACGGTTAGCTGCACCACCCCTGCTTGGCTACTTTTAAGCCTAGGTAATGCTATGTACCAAATGCTATAACCAAGCCCGGATGCAAGCGCTCCTGAAGCTATCGCCAAATAAACCCCACTCGCAGTAATACCTTGCCAATCAACCATGGCTAGTAAGACTAAAATTGGCACAAGTATTAAACTTCTTAGAAAGTTAAAGCTGGTTGCTTGCAAAGGTGAGCTGCATGATTTTCCGCGAATACTGTAAACACCCCACGCCACACCACTTAACGCCATAAGCATTGCTGGTATGAAAGAAGGCACGGTGGCTGAGGGCAGCATTAAGTAAATAAAACCCGCAAAAGCAACAAACAAAGCTCCCCACTGTACTTTACTGAGTGGCTCTTTATTTAAAACACTATGACCTATCATGGTTAACTGCACTGCCGAAAATAAGATAAGTGCGCCTGTGCCTGTGTTTAAATCAACATAGGCAACTGAAAAGCACAGCGCGTAAACAAATAAACTAAGGGCACTGATATTGTTACCTTTATCGGTTAAAGGTTTAGCTGATTGTGATTTTGTTTGCTTTAGCTTTGTTTGCCATAAAAGTAAGCAAAGCAACATAAACGCTCCACTGGCTAAGCGAATGGCAGTAAAACTTAACGGATCTATATCACCACTTTGTAATGCCATTCGGCACAGCAAAGAGTTAGCTGCAAACGCACAAAGTGCAATCAAGGTATACAGTACGGTGCTCAACAAATGAGTTATCCTTTTGGTTTTAAAAAAGATAAGACCTAAAATTAGACAATTAACTTACGATTTTTTACATAATTTATCATAGAAGGTTAAGCCGCGTATGCTAATCTCATTACATTGTTTAAAAGGAGTGTTCAGTGCATCGACGTTTATTTATTGGAGCTGCTTTACTGTTATCTGGTTGCAGTACCATAGGTATTACTGATCTATTCCAAGATTATGCGACGCAGCTAAGACCTGTGCGCCAAGCTGTTTCTCAAAATAACATAGCAAGTGCACAGCAGCTTTTGCCAAGTAACAGCCGAGGCCATAGTAACTATTTATTAAATCAGCTTGAAACGGCCCGTCTTGAGTTTTTAGCTAAACAAAATTCTCAGGCCAATGAGACCTTTGAAGCTGTTTATCAAAATATGGAAAAAAAACGTCAAGCAGCCAAAGTACAGCTGAGCGCAGGCCTTGAGCAAACAAATTCATTATTAACCAATGACTCAGTGATTGGTTATGAGCCAGCAGCCTATGAAATGACGATGCTGCATAGCTACAAAGCACTGAGTTATGTATTTGATAAACAACTTGAATCTGCATTAGTTGAAGTTAGGCGTGCTAATAAAGTGCAAGAAGATGCACTAAAAGACAACCAAGCTGTACTTGATGAACAAGCAGAAAAGGCCGCTGAAGGTTACCCTGATATGGCTGAGCTAATTGGTAATGTCAAAAATGGCTTTCAAAATGCCTTTACGTTTTATTTGTCTGGCCTACTTTATGAAGCGGATAAACAGTTTGATGATGCCTATATCGATTATAAAAAAGCACTCGAAATAAATAGCGAAAATAGCTACTTACAGCAAACAGTGTTACGCCTTGCCAAAAAACAAGGGTTTGATCAGGACTTTGAAGAATTTAGCAAACGCTTTGGCAAGCTAAAGCAGACTCAAGTAAACAAGGGCCAAGTAATTGTAATTGCAGAGCAAGGTTTGATACCAGCAAGGCAAGAGTTTCATTTACGATTACCCATTTATACCTCCCGGGGTGATGCACGCTTTTACAGTATTGCCATGCCAGTTTATCGCGATGCGCCTTATGCGGGCAGTGATAAAACAGTGACATTCGATGGCGAAAATTTACCACTGACGCCCATTGTTAGGCTTGAAGCGTTGGCAGCAAAAACTTTGAAAGATCAAAGTGCTGGCAGAATAACCCGCCAAGTTATGCGTTTGGTTGCGAAAGAAAAGATGCGCGCAGAATTGGCAAGAAGCGGAGGCGATGTCGGTAATATTTTAGCGAATATTTATAACATTGCATCAGAGCAGGCTGATACGCGTAGCTGGTCGACTTTACCTAGTCAACTGAGTATTGCGCAGCACGCGATGCCAGCAGGTCAGCACGCTTTAACCGTGCCAGGGCACGGCGAAATAGACTTTACGGTTAGTAAGCAAGGGTTAACCTTGATTTTTCTAACCTCTATAAATAACTACTACGACACACATGTCGTACAACTCTAGGAGCAATGATGAAATACTTAGTGCCACTATTAACCATTTTACTTGTTGCGGCTTGCTCCTCACGCCCTACCACTTCTGGCATTGGTGTTGAGCAGGCATCACAACAGTATAACCAACAACTGATTGTTAATAACCCTGAACTTGGCAAGAAATTAGCCATTACAGATGTAAAAACACGCCAAACAAATGGCTTAACAGATGTTGTTGTGACACTGGCAAGCCAGTATAAAAAGTCTCAATACTTACAGTATCAATTTACTTGGTATGACGCTGATGGCTTTGTTATTCGCGGCAACCACTCACCTTGGCAAGCTATTACATTATTTGGATTTGCTAAGACCCAATTACCGGGCCTAGCCCCGACAGCAAATGCTGTCACCTTCTCGCTTGCAGTTCGTGAAGTGTCAACAGAAGCACAAGAATTTGAAGATTAAGGATACTACAATGAAATTACTTTCTGTTAAGTCGGCTGCGGCCGTTGCGATGACAAGCGCTTTGTTGCTGTCTGGTTGTGCTAACAAAGCCGTTGTTAGCTATGGTGATGCGCAAGCCGTAGAAACCACAGATATCAACTTTGGTTCAACGGATCTACAAAAAGTAGCAAGCCAAATGACAGACTCGTTACTTGCTTCACCTGTGGTTGGTACCATGACAGCAAATACCCGCCCTATCGTGTTTGTTGAGCGTATTAAAAACAAAACGAGCGAGCATATTGATACTGAATCAATTACTGATTCAATCTCAACACAGTTATTACGCAGTGGTAAGTTCCGCTTTGTTGATATGACCCGCGTTGAAGCTGTGCGCGAGCAACTTAATTTCCAAAACGTTGACCCACTTGTAAACCCAAATACCGCTATTGCCTTTGGCCAGCAAGTTGGTGCGCAATACATGTTATACGGTAACTTATCGAGCATTGTTAAATCGAATGCTGACAAGGCTGATGTGTATTATAAATTCACTATGCGTTTAATGGATTTAAAAAGCGGCCTAGTTGAATGGGCTGATGAAACTGAAATCCGTAAAACACGTGAGAAATCAACTTTTGGCTGGTAGTCAGGAGGGTTTATGAAATACCTAGTAGCAATCCTAGCAAGCTGTTTATTACTGAGCTCGCCAAGTTATGCTGATTATCAGCGTAACAAAGCAGTACCAGTACAGCAGGTGTTGTTCGGCTCAGTACAATCAGTGCGAACCATTACCGAACAAGAGCTGGTCAGAGATAAAACCAACGGCTGGGAAACGTTTGGTGGTGCGCTAATTGGCGGTGTTATTGGTAATCAGTTTGGTGGCGGCAGTGGCCGCACTGTAGCAACCATTTTAGGCTCAATGATTGGTGGCTCTGTTGCTCACAACCGTCAACAAAACAGTCGCGTTATACAATATCAGCTCGTTGAATTGATGATCAAAGTAGAAAGCGGCGAACAGTTTATGGTTGTACAAGATAAAGACAACCAAATGCTGTTTAACCAAGGTGATAAAGTACGTTTGGTCTACCTCACCGATAACACGGTGCGTGTTGATAAAGCTTATTAAAAAAGCGAGCCTCGGCTCGCTTTTTTTTAGCTTTGTCGATAATCAGCGAAGAATCGCTGCATCTTGCTCATGGCTTCTGTTAAATCATCTTTGTTTGGTAAAAACACCAATCTGAAATGATCAGGATCAGGCCAGTTAAATGCGCGACCATGCACTAATAAGATTTTCTCAGCTTTGAGTAAATCTAAAATCATGCGCTCATCATCTTTAATGTTAAAGTGCGCCGTATCCACTTTCGCAAAAGCGTAAAGTGCCCCTTTAGGCTTTTTACAGCTAATACCATCAATGGCATTTAAACCACGCCATGCAATATCACGCTGAACGTACAGCCGGCCACCTGGGTTTATCAAGTTATCGATTGACTGCACACCGCCTAAAGCTTGTTGAATAGCATATTGTGCAGGTACATTGGCACATAAACGCATTGATGCCAGCATATCAAGGCCACGGCTTAAGTCGTCCATCATGCTAGTACGGCCGCTTAACACCATCCAGCCCATTCGCAAACCTGCAGCGCGGTACGTTTTGGCTAAGCCATTAAAGGTGATAATTGGCACATCATCACACAGTGCACCAATAGAGCTGTGGCTGACACCGTCATACAAGATTTTCTCGTAAATTTCATCGCTCAATAACAAAAGTTTGTGTTCACGAGCAATATTGATAAGCTCCATCAACAGATCATCGCTATACACCGCACCGGTTGGGTTATTTGGGTTAATAAGCACCAATGCTTTGGTCTTTGAGGTGATCTTCGATTTAATATCAGCAATATCAGGAAACCAATCTTGTTCTTCATCACAAAGATAATGCACAGGGTTACCCCCTGCTAATTTAACTGATGCTGTCCATAGCGGATAATCCGGTGCAGGAATAAGCACTTCATCGTCATTATCAAGTAATGCTTGTGTGGTCATTTGAATTAATTCGCTGACCCCATTGCCGATGTAGATATTATCGACATCAAGATTAAATAAACCGCGTTGCTGATAGTGTTGATAGACAGCCACACGGGCTGAGTAGAGGCCTTTAGAGTCACAGTAGCCTTGGGCTGAATATAAGTTACGAATGATATCTTTGTGCATATCTTCAGGCATATCAAAGCCAAAGGCAGCTGGGTTGCCAATGTTTAGCTTTAATACTTTTTGCCCTTCGTCTTCCATTTTTCGAGCTTGTGCAAGCACAGGCCCACGTATGTCATAACAGACACCGTCTAGTTTGTGACTCTTTTTGATTTGTGACATGGTTACCTCTACTAATTAGCCTTAAGACTAACCCAGTAAGGGGCCACCACGCCAGAGGATTATTGCGGTTATAACTGAAATAAATTCAAGTTTTTAGCGAGTAGCGAACCAAGCTTGTAATTTTTCTACAGAACCTGAAACTTGTTCATCAAGGGTTTGTGATTTCTCTTGTGCAGTGGCTACATCACCTTGGTTCAAGGTCAGTTCAATTTCTTGCGCAAGCGATGATAAACTTGCAGCACCAAATTGAGCTGCATTTGATTTTAAACTGTGTGCATGCCTTGCAGCTGCTTCGTTATCTGAACCAAGATTTGCAAGTACTTCAGAACCTAAACGCTGAAATTCACTACAACAAAAGGTCAAGGTGTCGGCAAATTGGTCACCTAAAAGTGATTCCATCCCTTCAAGTGCACTCTCATCAATTGTGATTGTCGTCATCTTTATCCCTTAATCAAAAACGTAATTATATAAATCGCAACTTTAGCCGTTCATAGCTAAAAAGCAAACCTGCTTTGCGAGTTAAGCTCATGTATACTAGGCATAGTTTTGATTTACACCTGAGTTCGTATGGCTAGAGAATTGTGCTCACATTGTGGCTTTTCAGTTAAAACCTGTTTATGTGATTCAATAAGCATAATCAATAATAAACTAAAAATCATTATATTACGCCATCCTAGTGAGGAAAAAGTTACTAAGAACACCGCTAATTTACTGAATTTAGGCTTAGATAACTGCCAAATCATTGCGGGTGAGTCAGAACAAGACTTTTTACAGCTCGCAACATTGCCAAAAGCAACAACTGCGGTACTCTATCCTGCTGATAATGCATTACGTTTAGATGAACACACTGCCACTTCAGATGCTTTCAAACAGTCTTTAACTCATTTAATTGTGATTGATGGTACGTGGAAAAAAGCCTACAAAATGCTGCAATTAACTCCAAGCCTTCAGGGGTTTCAGGCTGTGAGTTTTAAGCAAATACCACAAAACAAATACGTCATTCGTAAAGCACCACGCGCAGATAGTTTATCAACCTTAGAAGCAGTGGCTCATAGCCTTAAACTGATTGAAGGCCTTGATGTAACACCGCTATACAGATTATTAGCAGCACTGGTCGATAAGCAAACCCAACATATGCCAGATGATGTTAAGGCACGCTATTTATAATGCGTGTATCAAAACGGCTTAGTGCCGGTTTTCACCGTCAGGGACCAGATTATCGCTTTGATGATCAGGTCGATTTTGACGATATTCGCGATACCTTTGGTTTTCGTACCATGGTGGTTGGCAATTGGGTTAATAAGCAAGAGCGGCTATTAGCGGCGAATTTAATTTACGATGCCTTAGCTGATCTAGCGCAAATACTGGCTTTACCCCCAACAGCAATTGGCCTTAGGGGTAAGCTTAATTTTGCCTTTGGTCATGGTGGGCAAAAAGGTGTGCAGGCTCATTACAATGCCCACAGCCAAACCCTTGCGCTTGCAAAAAATGCCGGCGGAGGCGCTCTCGCCCATGAATGGTTTCATGCGTTTGATCATCATATTTGTCAGCATTTATTCAAAGGCAGAAAGAGCATGCAATTTTGCTCGGCACTGTGGCTCGAACAATCACCGGATTTAAGCCACCCACTTAATCAACGCTTAAATGAGTTTTATCATCAGGTATTTTTAGACTCCTCAGGTGAAAACCCAAATGCGTTCGTGAAGCAATCTATCGCTTTTGATCAGCAGGTAAAGCAACTTTATATGAGTATGCCTGAAGAACTAGCAGCTCGCTGTTTTGAAAAATGTATTGCCATGCACCCTGATATAAAAAATAGCTTTTTAGTGAGTGGGTTATCGACAAGTGGCTTAATCTACCCAGATGAGCAGCATACAATGCGCTGCTTTTCAGCACTGCTGAATTACTTTAATCAGTTAGGTTCGCTGTTGCATCAAGACTAATCTCAACTTTCTGAACCTCGCTTATCCAAGCTAAGTAATCATCTGCACAAAGTGGTTTAGAAAAATAATACCCTTGCCCAAACTGGCAACCATAACTTTGCAGCATTGCTAGGCTTTGCTCATCTTCAATCCCCTCAGCAACAACATGTGCACCCAAAGTAGTTGCAATATCACAGGTAGCCCGACAAATACTCTGATCGTTCACTGAAAACGGTAGATTTAACACAAATTGTTTATCTATTTTAACTTCATCAAAACCTAGCTGGCTCAGATAAGCAAGCGATGAGTAGCCGGTACCAAAATCATCAATCGCAAGCTTTAAGCCGATTAAGCGGTAGTCATCAAGTGTTGCTTTAATCTTTTTACTTTCTTCCAAAGTCGCTGATTCTGTAAGCTCCAACATCACAGATTCAGCCGCTACTTTTTGCTCATTTAAAATAGTAATTAACAGCACGGGTAAGTCTTTATTTAATAAATCTTTTGCTGAAATATTTATAGAAATAACGTGATCGGGTATCAGTTTGCAAAACTTCGCTTGCCACTCAATGCCTCTTTCAACAACCCATTCAGTTAGCTGATTGATCACCCCGGCTGACTCTGCAATTGGGATAAACACATCAGGGCTTACTGCACCAAATACGGGATGCTGCCAACGCAGCAATGCTTCACAGCCAACAACTTTGCCTGTTTTTAAGCAAATCTGTGGCTGAAAATGCAAGCTGAGTTGGTCTTCATCAATCGCTATTTTAAGCGCTGCAGCAATCGATAACCTTTGCTCAGACAGGCGTGCAGTTTCTGAATCAAACATGCGCCAACGCTCACCTTGTAAACGCTTTTCAGACATTGCTTGTATCGCACATTGAAAAATTTGTTTTGCGGTATTACCGTGCATTGGGTAATAAGCAACGCCGATATCAACACTGTCGACTAAATTAATTTCTTCATGGGTGAGCCCTTCTTCAAACACACCATGGATCAAACATGCAAACTGCTCAATGTGACTTAGTTCAAGCTCTCCCATAATTAAACAGCCAAATGTGCTGTCATCAACATGTGCAAGCCAAGCACTTCTGCTCGATTGGATTTCAAGCTTTAGTGCATTCATACTCTGCAACTGAGTATTTAAGATACTTAATCTTTCATTGATACAAATATTAGCCTGTTCAAAGCCAAAGGTAGAACGGGCATTTGAAAGTACATGAGCCTTAAATAATAAAACTGAGAAGTGTTGTTTTTTCGAAACTTTTTTCACTATCTGCGCGAGCAAAAATTGCTTATTTGGCAGTTTAGTATCTGCATCATGCAGCATCGAATAATTAAATGCTGATATTTGCTGGCGATCTTTTAACAATAGAACGGAACATATCGCCAATGATGTGATAAGTAAGATGGTGTTATGGACACCATGGTAACCAATGCCAAAGCCATTCCAAATAAATAGACTAAGCACTTGAATAACAATAGTTAAAAGCATAAAAACACGCAGGTGAGTACGGTTGTTTTTACGCTCCATTAAACTAAAAAATAGAGCGCCAGCAAAACTCAAAAATCCAACGCAAGAAATGATAAATAACCACTGGCGATTGAACTGTGGTTGAATTGATGACAGTAAAGCTGCAATTAACAAACACGCAATCATTGCTTGCCATGCTTTTTTAAAAATAGGTTTGTATGTATGAATGGCTAAAAAATGATATAAAAAGTAGCTAACAAAACACAGTGCAAATTCATTAACCGGCCATTTTGCTTCCCAATCTAAGCCATCAACTAGATAGTTGATTAAACCGTTATCTATGAGAAATCCAACCGTAACAAGCAAAAAGTAGGCACTTAACACCATATACTTTGGTTGCTGCGAGACAAAGAAATATACTGCGCACACGAACATACATAAAATTAGCACACCCAAAATAGCACCATAACCTAAAATAGTTTGGTGTAAATTGGCTTCAAATATTTTCGCAGCCACCACCCCAACTTCTATCGTCAGCGCCCTATCATGCACAAAGTTAACTAAAGCCCAGCGATGTCCTTGGCTATGCTCAATCAACCAATGAGGACGAACGTTCGATAAACTTTCTAGTGAAGCGATTCGTTGATTATTAGTAGCCTGAAAGTTTTCATCTAAAAGATAAAACTTAGCCCAGCTTAAATTGGGTTCGCCAAGAAAAACAACATAGTTTTTATTGTCAGGTAGTTGGTATAAATCAATGACTAACCAGTGGGACGTTTTAGCTGTAAGACGGACTGAGCTTGTTTCAAGCGCATTTAGTTTTTCTGCGTTTTGTAACGATTCTTCAAGAGATTGGCTAAGTTTGGCAAGTGGTTGTTCTGAATCAAGCAACCAAACAGATAAGTCATCATCAGCAGCAAAAACACTGGTGCAGTGTATCAATACACAACACAATATTATGAGCAGCTTTGTGATAATCCAATTAACTTGCTTGCCAACAATGTGCATTTTAGCTCCGTGCTTTTAACACCAGCTAAAAGTATGGGGCCGATAAGCTTAAATTGCCAATTATAGTGAGCTAAATTAAGTAAAAAGTTCGGAAATATATTATGTGGCGCTTAGGCCACATAAACTGGAGTTATTTATTGTCATCACTAATACGGCTCGCTACTGCCGAATTTTGATCTTTATATTTTGCGTCTTTACGAACGTTGTATGGGTTTTCAGCAGGACTTGTCATGGTTTCAAAACTCATAGCACCAATTTTCATCATTGGGCGTAGCGCTAATGGCAATTTACCTGAATTGTAAAACTCTAACACGATATTACCCGACCAGCCTGGATCAATACGATGTGCTGTTACATGAACCATCAAACCAAGACGTGCTAACGATGAACGACCATCTAACCAACCAACAATATCTGCTGGTAATGTGACTTTTTCATGGGTGATAGCCAGTGCCAATTCACCTGGGTGAAGGAAAAATGCTTCTTCTTCAGCAAGCACAATTTCATCACTCATAATTGATTCCATCGCCTTGTTAAGCTGATCTTTTGGACCACTTAAGTCAACATAGGCTGCGGTATGATCTTGGAAAACTCGAAACTTGTTGCCCAAACGCAAGTCTACCGTCACACCTGAAATCATCTCTTTACTCGGTGTTGGCTCAATAACAATGCGGCCTTCGTCAATATACTGCTGAATATGGGTATCTGATAATCTCATTTATTATTCTACCTAATACAACTTAAACAATTGATTTTAAGTTGAAAAAACACGCTAAGCTCTAGTTGAAACACAATAAAAGTCGAGTGTGTATCAGTAAAGCCAAATGGGGTGGATATAGTGTGGCATATATTACACAAATCATCAGCGTGTTGCGCGAATTATTCTCAACAAAATAAGATAAGCCATCTCAGGTAATAAGATCAGTGTTTTCTGATATATCAAAAGTACTGGGTTTTGTTTTAATTACGCGATTACAAGGAGAATGAGGATAAGTTGTTATGGATTACGTTATTTTATCCGTAATAACATTGCCAGCATGCGTTGTAGCAATTTTAATAGCCAAACACTATGCTAAAAAGCACGATTTATGGCATGGCTTTCTCGTTTTTGTAGGTTCACTACTATTAACTAGCTGGTCGGTAGTGGGCTTAGTTGCTAACGAAACTTTCTTTTTCCCGCTACCTTCATTACTCACTATTGCCTTTTACTTCTACTGTTTTGGTGAAACCGATATTGTGTTCATGCCTAATTTATTAATTAATCCTGGTATTGCTATTTTTTGCTATTTTTTTGGCTACTTACTTTATCGCAAGAAGCCTCTTTAAAAACGTCTTAATTATCAGATTTAAAATAAAAAAAGCCGCTCATTGAGCGGCTTTTGTTCCATCGGGATCACATATTAAAAGCTATAACGGGCACCAATTGTGTAACGAGGTCCGTATTGACGAGCAAATAAGAACTGCTCTTCGTAACGACCGTAGCCACGCTCAGTTTCGTTATTAAGGTTTATACCTTCAAAGAAAACAGTCATGTTTTCGTTGATGTCGTAGTTAACACTTAAGTCCCATTGACCGTAAGTATCGCCAAACTGTGGCGGAGCATCAGACGAGCCTTGCGCTTGACCAACACCAATTAAGTAAGAGTCACGCCATGCGTAAGTCACTTTCACAGATAAACCATCTTTATCGTAAAAAGCTTGGAAGTTAGCTGAGTCACTTAAGCCTGATAAAGGAGCTTGTTGAGTCAAACTTGCTACATCAAATTCAACATCACCATCAACAAACGTAGCATTAACCCCTAAACCAAAGCCGCTTTCACCAAATAAGTGTTGAACAGCAAGTTCAAAGCCATCAACTGATTTACTATCAGTATTTTGTGGCTGAGAAATATTCCATACCATCAGTGGATCTGAACTCGTTGGCTCAATGGCACCATCTGCATTACCATAACCTAATGCCAGCATTTCATTGAATACTGCGTCACTCGTAGCCTGCTCGCCACGTGCTTCTACAGATGCAACAGCTTCAAGGTAACGAGGACCATTTAAGATATCGTATAAACCATCAATCGTTGTTTCAGTGATTTGCGTTTGAATAAAGTTATCTACGTCTTTTTTGAAGTAACCAACCGACGCGTAGCTACCTTCACCGTAGTAATACTCAAGCGATAAATCGAGGTTAGTTGATTCAAATGGCAGCAAGTTAGTATTACCTTGGCCACCAGTACGTGAACCTGGTTTAGGGCTACCCGTTAAGCTTCGGCCACCAGCCAAATTACCAAGCGGTGCGCGAGCCATGGTTTTACCCCAAGAAACACGACCTACAAGCTCGTCTGTAATTTCAACTTTTACGTCGATATTTGGTAACCAGATATCATAATTACCTTCTTCTTGATAAAAGTTATCTGTACCGCCAGTTTCGTACTGCATGATCCACTCAGATGCACTCACCCAGTTAACTTGACTTTCAACACGTTGACGAACCGTACTGGTCACATCCGTTTCTTCATAACGAAGACCTGCGTTGATTTGAACAAAGTAATCAGATAATTCAAATTCCCATAAGCTATTCACGTAGAAGCTTTGTGTCTTCTCTTCTACGTAGCTTTCACTGTCGATACCATCAAAGAATGGGTCAATTGAATATTGATTATCGCCTAATAAATCTTCGTTTAAATAAGCAAGCTGACGAGCTAACGCTTCTTCAAAGCTATAGGTGTAGTAATAATTTGGCTCAAGGGCACTACCACCACCGGCAAACTGATCTAGCATATCGCCAGTATCATTATAAGTGAACATGCCATCAGGGAAGATTTCGGTGAATGATGGATTAAAACCAGGGCCGCCACGTAAGCCACTCCATGCAGTAAAACCACCCATGGTTTGCTTAGTATTGGCAGCACCGAATTTCACTTTAACAAGTGGAATTTCAAAGCTTTCATTGAACCAAGTTGCATGAAGCTGAGCTTGCTCAACATTAGACTCACCTGGAGAGTAAATAAACTGACTGAAGTTCGAATCTATTTCACTTGGATCTAGCACTGTTGAGCCATTGTTCCAATTAACATAGGCATGCGGAACTTCACCAGTGCGATAATCATATACTTTGCTCTGTAACTGGTCAGAGCCAAGAATGATTTGGCCATCAGAACCTAAGCCATCATCTGCGCCGTTATCTGTTTCGTTTTTCGAATCATGATAATCGAACTCAACTTCCCACTGGTCATTGATTTGCCATTCTAGGTTTAAACCAATTGAACGTGCTTTAACTTCTGTAGTGGCACGGCTTGCCGTGAATGAACCATCATTACCACTGATATCGGCATAAAGCGCTGTACCATTTTCATCAAGCTCATAACTATTAATGTTACTGCCAAACTCATTCCAAATACCCCAACCGGCAGTTTCAACACCGGTGATTGCACGACTTGCGGTGTAATCAACCGTTGCAGTAAAGCTTTCAATTGGCGAGTACTGTAACGTCACTTGGCCATTAGTACGCTCACGTTCAACATCAGCAATACTGTAGTTCATGTCTTTCGGAAAGAAATGATTACCGACACGGTTGCCTTCGCTATCTACTGCACGTGGGTCAATGTAGTCACCTTCATCAAGGGTTGGTAAGTCAACATTGGCCTGCCAACCTTGAATATTGGCACTTTGCTGTTGAAAATCACGTTCTTGATGAGAGAATGATGCCGCAAAACCAAATGTATCATCAGCATAGGTATTGCTGTACATCGCTGAAAACTCTGGCGTTACATCATCACCTTTTTCATTTGACGAGTCATGAATAGCTTTAATAGACGAGCTAAACTTTTCGCCTGGGCTATTTAATGGGCGAGTTGTAATAATATTTACGGTAGCACCTAGACCACCACTTGGTACATCAGCTTGACCTGATTTTGCAACTTCAAGTGCACTTACACCGTCAGCGGCAATATTCTCAAGGGCGTATGAACGTGTATAACCCGTGCCAGGCATTTGACGGCCATTCAGCATTACTAGGTTAAACTCAGGGCCAAAACCACGTACCGTAATTTCGCTACCTTCGCCGTTTGAACGGCTCACTGATACACCGGTAATACGCTGTAATGATTCAGCTAAGTTAGTATCTGGGAATTTACCCATCTCTTCTGCTGAAATCGCATCTACAACACCTGTTGCATCACGTTTCATATCCATGGCGCGGATCATACTGCCACGAATACCTTTAATTTCGATAACTTCAATATCGTTATCAGCTTTCTCTTGCTCATCCTGTGCATAAGCAGACATAGTGCCTAGCCCTGCGGTTAAAATCATCGCAACTGACGCTGCAAGAGGTGTTTTAATAAATTTTGTGCTTTTCATGATATACCTGCTTTTGCAATATGTTGTCATGGATACTGGGTGCTGTAATCAGCACCCATCACTTGTTGCCAATGTTAATTACGGGTTTGCAATAACTGCATTATCAATACGGTAAACCGCACCTTCACCCATCCCCCATGACGGGAACACCATAACAACGTCGATTGCACTAATATCAAGACCTGCACTTAGTAAATCGGCAAGTGTATAAGTATAGGTTTGCCACTCACCAACCACAGGCTCGACACCTTCTTGGCTTGCACTTAACGCAAGCTCCACAGCTTGACCTGCATCGTTTGATTCAATTTTGAATAACCACTGAGCATCTTGGTTGCTGGCGTTTGAAACAATCTTCATTTCAAAACGAACCACACCTTCAGATAATAAGTGCGATGCATCAAAGCTCACGCCATCATCAGCTAAAAAGCCCATTACCGTAGCGGTAGAACCAATTTGAAATTCTGCCACAGAGCCATGAGTTTCATCGTCAGTTTCGACTGTTGGCGTGCTGCCAGCACAACAATCCCAAATGCTCCACTGATCAGCCACGTTTTCGGCAAACAGCGTCAGCTCTGATGCTGCCGATTCTTGCTCTGGTGCATAAATGCGAGCATTGTCGACACGGTAAACTGCGCCTTCACCTTGACCCCATGCAGGGAAAATCATGATTACATCAATAGCACTTACATCTAAACCTGCGTTTAATAAAGTACTGATTGGGAACGTGTATGTTTGCCATTCACCAGCAACAGGGTCAACACCTTCTGAGCTTGTGTTAAGGTTAACTTCTACTGCTGTTGCACCTTCATTAGACTCAACTTTTAATAGCCAAGGCGCATCTGGTGTTGATGGTAAAGAAGTAATCTTCATCTCAAACTGCAGCATGCCATCATCAACCAGTGCTGATGCATCAAATTGAGAACCACTACCACCAGATGAAGTACGGTTAATAAAGCCCATTACCGTAGGAGTTGCACCAATAGAGAACTCAGCAGTAACACCATGTTCTTCGTCGTCGACTACTTCAACAGGTGTTGAACCACCACAACAATCCCATAGCGGCCAATCAAGATTAGTTTCATCAGTGAATAAAGTTAATGAAGGTAATGTTGTTGTGCCGCCATTGGTAATTTCAACATTATCAACACGGTAAACAGCACCCTCACCTTGACCCCATGCAGGGAAAATCATGATTACATCAATTAGCGATACATTTAAACCTGCGTCAGCTAATGTTTGCAGTGGGAAGGTATATGTTTGCCATTCACCAGCAACTGGGCTAACACCTTCAGTGCTATCACTTAGGTTAAGCTCAACGGCTGTCGCGCCTTCATCACTTTCGATTTTAAATAACCAAGGTGCATCTGGTGTGGCAGGCAGCGAAGTCACTTGCATATCAAACGTTACATAGCCGTCTTCTAGCATTGCACTAGCATCATAAGGAGAGGCTTCACCATTTTCATCGGTAATAAAGGCATCACGGCTAATAAAGCCATTTACTGTAGGCTCTGCACCCACACTAAATTCAACTACATTACCACGGTCTGCATCTTCAACTAACCCTGGCGTTGTGCCACCACAACAGTCCCATGCAGGCCAGTTAGGGTTAAAGCTGCTATCAAAGATAGTAAGTGGTGTGACTGTGCCATCACTTGGTGGTGTTGGAGCTGGTGCTGCACCTTGCACAAGTGCATCTTCTAAATTGTCGTAACCAGGGCGAACTGTTTCACAACCTTTGCCTGTGTCAGGGTCTTGTGCACATTCATAAACACGAACATAGTCAACTTCAAATGCCTGACCATTTTCGAATGCACTAGCATCAATACCGGTTGCATTAACGTTTTCAGGCCAATCACCGCCAACTGCGAAGTTAAGAATTAAATAAAACTCTTGGTCATAAGGAGATTCATCCCAAAACGTTTTTAACTCACCAGTTGTTTGGTCAAAGTACTCTGTATACCAACCTTTATGTTTTAGAGCCAGCGCTTCACCATTTGCATTGTAAAGTAGCTCTGATTTACGCTGTGTCGCGTATAGGTAGTCATCAACGTACCAGCGAATTTCACCTTCTTGCCACTCAATAGCATAAGTATGAAAGTCATCAGCAGGGTTTGACTCTTGGTCAAATGCATAAGCCTTACCACTGCTATCATTATTTGGCCACTCTTTACCATAGTGAAGCGTGCCGTAAATATTTGACTCGACACCATCTTCGGTTGGAACTTTCAAGTTAACCGACTCAACAATGTCAATTTCACCAGAACGAGGCCAGCCACCGTAAACTTCATCGGTTGGCATCATCCAGAACGCAGGCCAAGATCCTTGCCCACTAGGTAGCTTTGCACGTACTTCAAAGCGACCATATTTAAAATCAGCTTTATAGCGAGTATTGATACGTGCAGACGTATAAGGTTTTGCTGCACCCTCTTCTGCAGGTAATGCAACAATATTAAGAATACCGTCTGCAACGAAAGCGTTTTCTTCACTGTCGGTATAACATTGTTTTTCGTTATTACCGCCACCCGCACAGTCTATTTCGAAATTCCATTTGTTGTCATCAATGGCATCGCCGTCAAAGTTATCTTCCCAAACCATCACCCAATCTGAAACTGGTTCAGTTGGATCAACAGTATCTATTTTTGTATCTGTGGCAGAGCCACCGCAGCCAGCTAAAGTCGCTACAGAAAGCGCCATTGCTAGTTGTGTTAAGTGTGTTTTGAATTTGTTCATTGCATTGAACCCTAACATTATGTGTTTGTTAGTACTCAACTGATATATATAGAGTATAGTTTTAATCAGTCAATTGTAAGCGCTTACATTGAAGGTCAAATAAAAAGCCCTTTCAATGTAAGCGCTTTCATTAGAGTATGACACGGTTACTAAAACGTCAATAAAATATTAACATTTACTGCGAAATTGTTTTTAGTCTAGGTGGTTAACAAGACAAGACGTGAACAAAAAATGAGGAAGTACCCTCACAGCAAGACAAATCACTAATAACAACTTTATTAATTAAAAAGTCTCGCTGTAAAAATATTTGCTGCGATCAGTCTTCGGTAATGATGATTTCAACTGAACTTGACTGCGATTGCTGATAATACAAGCTACTAGCAAGCACACGTGCCGCAGTTTTGTATGTTTCGCTTATTTGAGCCGCGTTGTCTTTGGCTATTAAATTGCCCTGCTCTGAGCTTTCGCGAATTTCAATAGCCAGCGGAATATTAGCAAGCACCGGTACACCATGACGATGAGCTAACGTCACAGCGCCATCTTTACCAAATACATGATTGGGCTCACCACAATGTCCACACAAGAAATAACTCATGTTTTCAATTAAACCAAGCACAGGCACGTTCACTTTATTGAACATAGCAATGCCCTTTTGTGCATCAGCTAAGGCCAAATCTTGAGGCGTGGTAACGATCACTGCACCACTGGCTGGCACTTTTTGGCTCATGGTTAATTGAATGTCACCGGTGCCTGGAGGCATATCTACGATAAGATAATCAAGCTCTCCCCAGGCGGTTTCGTTCATTAATTGATTAAGTGCACCTGATGCCATTGGCCCGCGCCAAACGGTTGCATCATCGCTAGGTACTAAAAAGCCGATCGATTGCGCTTTGAGGTTATGCGCTTCAAAAGGAAGTAAGTTTTTATTATCGGCTGTTTTCGGCTCTGCCCCTTGCAAACCTAAAAGCAATGGAATAGACGGACCATAAATATCGGCATCAAGAATACCCACTTTGGTACCCTCTTGCTCTAAAGCTGAGGCAAGGTTCACCGCGGTGGTTGATTTTCCGACGCCGCCCTTACCTGACGCAACGAGCACAATATGTTTAATTTGCTTAAAACTATATGTACTAGGTAATTTAACTTTAGCGCTAATTGACACAGGCACTGATAGTTTATCAGCGACAAATTTTTCAATCTCGTTGATTTCGCCACAGCCAGCGAAAGGTAGGCTAAGTTTTACCTGCCAGCTTTTATCGCTGTTTTGATTAAGCTCTTCGAGCCAGTCTTGCTCAATGCCAATGGCAAATGCGCTACTACGGTAGGCGGCTAAGGCAGCAATGATAGGTGCTTTTTCAGCCGATTTACTTGAGAATAGTTTTGACAGTCCAAACATAGCAATAAATTAGCGTTTCTTTGATGAAAAGTGCTGCGGAATTATGTAACATTCATGGCATTAAAACCAGACAATTAGATAATATCATTGCTTTAGGTTGTATATAAGCAACTCACAATGAATTAAATAATGATATTCGAGCATATTTGCATCGAACTAATCTCAATTCGGAATGATTATGGCACAGCGAAAGATCCTGATTACTAGCGCATTACCTTATGCCAATGGCCCGACTCACTTAGGTCATTTACTAGAATATATCCAAACTGATATTTGGGCGCGTTTCCAAAAACAACAAGGTCATGAAACCTACTACGTTTGCGCGGATGATGCTCACGGCACACCAATTATGCTTAATGCGCAAAAGCAAGGGATCACGCCAGAAGAGATGGTTAAAAACGTCAGTGTTGAACGTCAACGTGACTTTGCTGATTTCAATATTGAGTTTGATAACTATCACAGCACGCACAGTGAAGAAAACCGCCATTTCAGCGAGCTAATCTACAATCGTTTAAATGAAGCGGGTCACATTAAAAAGCACACTATTTCTCAACTTTTCGACCCAGAGAAAGGTATCTTCTTACCAGATCGCTTTGTAACAGGTACTTGCCCAACGTGTAAGTCTGAAGATCAAAACGGTGACAGCTGTGATTCTTGTGGTGCAACTTACAGCCCAACTGAGCTTATCAACCCACGCTCTGTAATGTCGGGTGCTGAGCCAATCTTAAAAGATTCTGAGCATTACTTCTTCGATCTACCTGCTTTTGAAGACATGCTTAAAGAGTGGTTACACTCAGGTACGATTCAACAAGAAATGGCGAACAAGCTAGATGAATGGTTTGCAGATGGCCTACAGCAGTGGGATATCAGCCGTGACGCACCTTACTTTGGTTTTGAAATCCCAGGTGCACCGGGTAAATACTTCTACGTTTGGTTAGACGCACCTATTGGCTACATGGCGAGCTTTAAAAACCTGTGTGATAAAAAAGGGATTGATTTTGATGCATTCTGGAGCGAAGACTCAGATGCAGAGCTTTACCACTTCATTGGTAAAGACATCATCTATTTCCACAGCTTATTCTGGCCGGCAATGTTAGATGGTGCAAAATTCAGAAAGCCAACAAACGTATTTGCCCATGGTTTTGTGACTGTGAATGGCGCTAAGATGTCTAAATCAAAAGGCACCTTTGTTAAGGCGCGTACTTACCTTGATAACCTAGATCCTGAATATCTTCGTTATTACTACGCAGCAAAATTAAACAACGGTATTACTGACCTTGATTTAAACCTTGAAGACTTTGCACTACGTGTTAACTCTGACTTAGTAGGTAAAGTAGTTAATATCGCAAGCCGTTGTGCAAGTTTCATCACCAAGAAGTTTGACGGTAAGCTTAGCGACACCGTAATGGACGAAGCACTATTAGGTGAGTTCCAAGCAGCTTCTGCAAGCATCGCAAATCACTATGAAAACCGTGATTACAGCCGTGCAATTCGTGAAATCATGGCACTTGCTGATAAAGCAAACCAATTTATCGACGCTAAAGCGCCTTGGGTATTGATTAAAGACGAAACAAAACAACAAGAAACACACGATGTTTGTTCACTTGGCTTAAATATGTTCCGTGTACTTATCACTTACTTAAAACCTGTTCTTCCAGGTATGGCTGCAAACGTTGAAGCTTTCTTAAACGACGATTTAACATGGCAAGGCGCGCAAACTGCGCTTGTTGGTCACGCAATTAATAAGTTCAAACCGCTAATGCAGCGTGTTGAAATGGATAAAGTAAATAAAATGATTGAAGAATCTAAAGAAAGCCTAGTTGCTGAAAAAGACAAGATTGATCCAAACAGCCCACTAGCAAAAGAGCCAATCAGCCCAGAAATCGAATTTGATGATTTTGCGAAAGTTGATTTACGCGTAGCAAAAATTGCTAAAGCAGAACACGTTGAAGGCGCAGATAAGTTATTAAAACTAACTTTAGATTTAGGTGGCGAAACGCGACAAGTATTCGCAGGCATTAAATCTGCGTATGCACCAGAAGATATCGAAGGCAAGCTAACGGTAATGGTAGCGAACCTTAAGCCTCGTAAGATGCGTTTCGGTATGTCTGAAGGCATGGTATTAGCGGCAGGTCCTGGCGGTAAAGAAATTTATATTCTTAACCCAGATGAAGGCTCAGAGCCTGGCATGCGTGTAATGTAATTACACAATTGCAAGTTAATATAAAAAACCGTTGTGTTTCAGACACAACGGTTTTTTTGTATTTAATGAATACTTTAGATTAATGTTGTTAGCTTAAGAGCTGGGGCATGCAGGATATTCAGTCAGTACTTGAGTAATTATTTGCCCAAACTGCTGGTGCTGTTGTTCGGTAATCGCAAAAGCAGCATTGTAAGCTAGGGTATCTGCAAGCTCACCTGTTATAACTTCATAAAAAGTCATCGCGGTCAGTAAGTGCCCTGCATCTGAAGCATGATTTCCATCTGCACTGTAAAAATTAAGCTCCGGTAATGCGGCGATTGCTTTGTCCCAAACTAAGCCGATTGGTGCAACACAGCTTGCCTCTTTTTCGCTAATCGACAAATGTAATTGATAGACAAGCTCCCCTTCTTTGCTATCACCCCTTTGCGGATGCTCAGGAAACAAAATAGGTGTAATTTCCAGCTCTTTTGCACTGGCAATTAATCGCTCAGCCTCACTTGTAGAATAATTAACAGAGCCAGACTGAGAATACTTTTGACCTTGAAAAATAGCATGGCTCCAATTGTCTTGCTGTAGCTTTTCAACATTGCCTGATGCGTTAACGATCTCATCTAAAAAGCGACCACTGACGGTAAGAGTTGAAACTTGAGCGTTGGTTAACTCACTGGAAATAAGCTGTTCAAGCAAATCCCCTAATCTAGCGCTATGGCTATTGCCATAAATAATAATATGATAGTCAGCACTGCCACTGTTATCGACAAGCTCAACACCTGTATCCGGTGTTGAGCTGTTAGTGTCATCAACTTTTGTAGATTCGTTTTTTGAGCTCGAACCACATGCAACCAGACTGATCGAAAAGACGAGTAAAAAATAACATCGAATTAATCTCGCAAACTTATCATTTATCATACTTTACCTTTTGGCTTATTATTTTTATGTCGTTAATATTGAAACATAAAACTCTAAATTGCCAATTTTTGTACGATTTTTATCTAGGGTGCTAAGTACAAATCATGTAAAACTCGCTCTTTTCGAGGTAAGTAATAATCATCATAATCAAGTGACACTATGACTCTTTTAGCTTTGCCTAATAACTCACTGCGAGGCACTAAACCAATCACTCGTGAGTCTGCACTATTATCACGGTTATCGCCCATCGCTAGATACATATCTTTGGGAATAACGACAGGGGCAAAATGCTGCATCACCGAGGGCGTTTTTGATACCTGAATAGCGTGCTGAACACCGGCAAGATTTTCAATGAGTGTTTGCTGCTCTTGCTCATCATCAGTTAATGCGTAATCAAGCGCTTTACCGTTAACGATCAATTTATTATCGACTAAAGTCACTGTATCGCCCGGCACGCCAATAACACGCTTTATTAAGCGATTATTTGCAGCCTTAGAGTCAAATACAATGATATCACCGGCTTTTGGCTCATCAGTACGCATTAGCGAAATATGACTAAATGGCACACGCAGATCATAAGCCATTTTATCCGTTAAAATACGGTCCCCTTCCACAATAGTCGGGTTCATTGAACCTGTTGGCACTTCATACCAATCAGCCACCGCACTTCTAAAAACACTCATCAAACAGATGAATAAAATCAATGAGCGATTATTTTTCCATACCTTCAAAAGCCAGTTCATATTCGTTCCTTATTTGTTGTTTGTTTTAATAGGAGTCTGTGCAGTAGGAATTAGTTCTTAACTAAATGTAACGAAATACGTCAATGATAAAAATACCATACATGATGTTAAAAATATTTGACACAACAACCAATGAGTAGTTTACTTAACACCAAGTCAAATATTTTTTACATAGAGTGATATAAAATGAGCTACAAAGAAATGACAATTTGGGGCACTTTGGTGGTAACCATAGGCCTTTTAAGCTATTACCTGTTAGGCATTAGTTCGCTACAAGCTGCGGGTGATCTTAGCCAAGATACTATGGTGTCTTATTTGTATAAGGTTGTCGTGGTTGCGGTGATCTTAGAGATCATTATGCAATCTGTGCTTGCTGGTATTAAACATAAAGAAGCAGACTTAGGGGATGATGAGCGTGATAAGCTCATTGAGCTAAAAAGCACCAAACTTGGTCACTGGTTCTGCTCTGCAACTATCTTAATGTGTGTATTTTTAGCGACGCAAATTGAACGTGTATCAGGGCGCATGCTGTTACCTGAGGTCTCTGATCTATATAATATTATGCACTTTCTTATTATTGGTTTTTTAGTCAGTGAAATTATTACTATTGCCAGCAAAGCCTATTTATATCGAAGAGACAGCTAGATGACAAAACAGCTCAGTAATACTATTCGGGAACTTCGATTTCATCACAATGAAATGACTCAGCAAGCATTGGCAGAGGCTGTTGGGGTTTCAAGGCAAACCATAGTAGCGATTGAAAAAGGTAAGTATTCTCCGTCGCTCGAAGTGGCTTTTAAGATTGCTCAACTGTTTGATAAAAAACTAGACGACGTGTTTTCGTATCAGTAATAAACAAAAAAGGTTAGCCAAATAGCTAACCTTTTTTACATTCGTATCATTTAATTTTATGACTGCTGATTTTTGAACTGCGCTTTGGCTTGCTCAACTTCATCATCACTGATACCCACTGATTCAGCCGCTTCTTTAATAAGGTGTGGCTGCGTCATCACTAATGCCATCAATTGTTGAAGCTTTTCTGGTGGGATACCTAACTGTTGGACCAGACCCATTGCCATCATTGGGTTTTCCATAAACGCTTGAAACAGCTCACGCACTTTCTCGTCACTGACATTGTGCTCTTTGAGCATTGCAATAATAGGGTTCATATTAACCTTTACTTTTAACTACTAATAAAACCAATAATATGGGCAAATTGATGTTATTCAACTAACATCACCACTTTTCCCGAGTTTTCGTTGTTATCTAAAATACGGTGCGCCTCATTCGCTTCTTGCCAATTTAAGGTTTTATAGATATTGCAATCGAACAGCCCGTTGGCCAAGTCATTATAAAAGCGCGAAATAAACTGCTCTTTTAAATCACGTTTAAATTCAATTGAACGATTACGCAAAGTTGATGCGTGAAATGATATGCGCTTACTAAGCAGCCTTGCAAAGTCAACCTCAGCAAAGCGAGCATCTAAAAACGCTAACATCACAATTTGGCAATCCATTGCTGCAACGGCGGCATTTTTATTTAAATAGCTTCCTGAGACAGGATCAACAATGGTATTAGCCTGTAAATTATTGGCTTTGAAGTACTCTACAAAATCAGTGGTTTTATAATTAATGGTGTGGTCTGCACCAAGCTGTTTGGCATGCTCACACTTTTCATCACTACCTGCAGTGATCACCACTTGAGCGCCTGCGCGTTTTGCCATTTGAATTGCCGCCCCTCCGACACCACTAGCTCCCGCATGGATCAGTGCCGTTTGCCCCGCTTTGAGCTGACCAAATTGAAATAAGGCAGAAAAAGCCGTTAAATATACTTCACTGATAGCAGCGCCTTGGGCCATTGTCATTTCATCTGGTAACGGCATCACTTGCGCAGCATCAACGGCAACATACTCACTGTAAGCACCGCCCGCACACAAGGCAAAAACGCGTTTATTAAGCCAATCTCCCGATACTGCACTACCTTGCTCAACAATGGTACCGGCGCATTCTAACCCTAGAATTTCACTGTCACCTTTGGGCGCAGGGTATTTACCTTGTCGCTGTAAACAATCTGCCCGATTAACGCCGATTGCTGCAACAGCAATAAGAACTTCGTTATCTTTTAGGGCAGGTTTATCTGTTTGCGCAAAATGTAACTGTGAGTCTTCGTGCTTAATATAACGCATATCACCTTCTATTTAATTCGTTGCCAGATCTCAGCTTCAACTAATTTGCCATTTTCATACAAGGTGTGGTGCCACAAGTCACCTTCTATTTTGTAATCAAATGCCATGGTCTTACCAAGTAGTGAAGGTACATTACCATAGGAAAAAGTTTCGATAAATTGCTGGTCTTGCAAAACATATTTGCCGCCACCAGCATAATGAAAGTTGCCTTGCTTTTGGGTGATATAGCTAAAATGACTGGGTGTAATCAGTTTAACAGAGGTTATTTCTGGCGCTTTTGCCGTCACATAGCCGTCATTGGTTGCATATTTGCCTTCAACAAATTGCCAGCTACCTAATAACGGATTGGCGCTTACCATAGACGAAATAAATAAACTCGATAATAACAATGTGTTTTTCATAGTGCGTTCCTTAGCAATTTTTTCAATAGCATACGCTAACACTATGTTCCTATTAAACTGTTATAGGTTGAGATTTTTTCATTTGAGCTCTCATCGACGAAAAGCGCCAGGACTGCTTATAAGGATAAACATCAAGCAATTGCCCATCGTTTATCGCAGCTTGTAATTGCTGCCACATCGTGGCAGTAAAAATATCTTGATGTGCAGCATTGAAATGCTCAAACGCTCGCTTATTAGCGCTAAAAAATACTTTAAACTGGCTTGGAAATACGTCGTTTTCGGCGATATCAAAGTAGCTTTCGCTGCTTAGCTCATCTAATGAGTCATCGGTTTTTGGCAGCTCTCTAAATTGACACTCTGTCATCGGGCAAATTTCATCATAGTCGTAGAACACCACTCTTCCCCAACGGGTTACACCAAAGTTTTTCATCAGCATATCACCGGGGAAAATATTAGCCCCCGCAAGCTCTTTTATCGCTTTACCGTAATCAACCATTACTTGCTGCAGTTTTCGCTCATCACAGTCGTTGATATACAAATTAAGCGGCGTCATTTTGCGCTCTACATAAACATGGCGCAAAATAAGTGCATTACCCGAGATCACTAAGCTATCGCCAATTTGCTGCTGCATTATTTGTATAAGCTCATCACTAAATCGGCTTAAATCAAACGCTAAATAACGAAATTCGTGGGTATCAACTAGCCGGCCTACTCGGTCGGCTTGTTTAACAAAGTCGTACTTAGCCATTACTTGTTGTTTGGTGGCCGTTTTTGGCCCACTAAATTTATCCTTTATTACCTTATACACATAATCTGAGCCTGGGGTGGTAAATACCAGCATCACCATGCCCGGCGTACCCGGCGCAAGTGTGTATTTATCGTCAACAGGGCTATTACGGGTGGTATCAACTTTATAACGATAAAACTCGGTTTTCGCGTGTTTGATAAAGCCTATGGCATTAAACAGCTCAAAACGTTGCTTATGAGGCATTAAAACACTGAGGTAATCTACGTAACGGGCGGGTTGGTCAGTGTCGACCATAAAATAAGTACGCGCAAAGCCAAACAACAAGCTGAGTTGATCAGCTCCCATCATCACAGCATCAATGTGAAGACCTTTTTCACTGTTTAATAGCGCAATCGCAAATGGCATGTTATCACCATTTTTAGCAATACAGCGGCCTATGATGTAGCACGCTTTATTTCTGAAAAACAATGAATTAGCGTATTCAATATAACCGTCGTTGAGTGCAAGCAGCTCATAAACTTGTGGGCATTGTTGTTTCGCTCCAGCAATCAAAGTGCGCTGTAACATGGCCACATCATCAGCAAAGTTAGCATACTGCGAACGAAACACATGGCGCTTGATCAAGCTACTAATCGCACTTTCAAAGCCATTTTGCAGGGAAATGCGGCTTACCAGTGAATCAAAGGGTCTTGGCCCCAGTTGATAACGTGCTTTTAGTACAAACAAGTGCACATTGCGAATTTTTCGTGAGTCCCATATTGCACCGAAGGTTGAGTTAAAAAAGGTATGAGCAATGGGCTGGTTTTCATGGCTTTGCACCATTTCTGCGTATATTTGTTTGGCTAATAGCCAAAGCGCTGGGTCGTCTACTTCGCTATAAGCAATAATTTTTACTGCTTGGCATACTTTTTTTACTTGCCCTTCGTAAACTTGCAGTCGCGATTTCATAGCCCCTTGAACTTGATGCCACTGGCGCTGTTCAAAACGACTTTGTGCACCTAGGGTAATATTTAAAAACTCTGCAAACATAGCCTCAAAGCCAGCATACACCGCACGGGCAAGCTTAGTCGCTACGACCTGATTTAACTGTTCGCTGTGTGATTTAAAAGCCAAATGTGAACTTTGCTGTGGCATTATTTTTATCGCTTATGCTGATTATTTTAGTCGCCTTGTTTACACACAATAGCAAGCGCGCTTTAATTTAGGTAATTAATAAAGATAATAAATAAGATTGATCAAATGAATATTAGGCACGTCGACCTCAACCTATTAGTGTATTTAAATGTCCTCATTGATGAACAAAGTGTGTCTAAAGCCGCTAATAAACTAGCTTTGACTCAACCTGCAATGAGTAATGCCCTAAAGCGTTTACGAGATTTGTTTGATGATCCATTATTAGTGAGAGCCGCAGGCACAATGACGCCAACAGCAAAAGCGCTCAGCCTTAAACCTGAAATAGAATCACTGTTAAAAATGGCCGAAGAAATTACTCAGCCAAGTGAGGTATTCGACCCGAGCACAGCCAATATTACGTTTCGGATAATGGCAAACGACTACCTTGAATCAACCCTAATTGCGCCGTTTATCACTCAGCAGCTAGCAAAAAACCCGGGGCTTAATTTTGATATTTTGAGCCCAAGCGATGTTAACCTACATGATATGGAAAAAGGCACCATCGACCTTGCCATTAATCGCTTTAACGGCCTGCCCCGCTCATTCCACCAAGCCAGTGTGTGGCGAGACAATTACTGCTGCTTAACACACCCAGACAACCCTTACTTACAACAGCAAAACCTTGAAGGCTACCTTGCTCAAGAACACATTTGGGTGAATCGGGCTGGTTGGGGCGTAGAAGCAGCCGTAACAAATAAATCAGGCAGCCAAAAACTCGGCTGGGTCGATGAGGCATTATGGCAACTAGAACAAACCCGCAATATTCGCGTATTCACCCGCCATTACATGGTAGCGAGCCTACTATGCCAATCACCTCAACTCATTGCCACACTGCCCCGCCGCCAAGCCATGTTACTTGCAAAACACACTGATTTGGTAATAAGTCCAGTGCCATTTCAAATAGTTCCTATTGAAGTAAAAATGTTATGGAGCCCTTTGCTACATCACGCAAACCCGCATCAGTGGCTGCGTAGAGAGCTACTTGCATTTGCCAGCACCGTGGCTGATCGTTAAAAACAGCATAATATTGATAAAATCAATATCAGTTATTGAAAACAACAATTTCATTAATAATGAGTGAAGGGCTAGAGTGAAGTTAAGCACATAAACAAAGAGAAAATGATTATGGAAACTTCAGCGCAATTCACTCAACAGGACGGCCTTTACATCAATGGTCAATTACACTCATTCATCGAGCAGCAGCTTTGTAAAAAAAGCGATTTAGCCTGCGATGAGATTTACCAAACACTGGCAACAATGGTTGATGAGTTTGGTTGCCAATGCCGTAAAACCAAACATCAAGATGATGATGTTTTACAAGCAGACACACTGTTAAAAGCATATAGCACAGTTCGTACTCACCCGCACTGTCATGTTGATGCACAAACAACAACTGCAGTGCTAGATGAATACTGCTGCCAAGTACCAGCTATTTTAGTGGTTGCGTTAATGGATACATTAACAGGCATGACAAGCAACGAACCTGGTGCAGAGCACATTTACCAACGTGCAGCACAGTTAACAGGTAAACCATGTGTCTACGCAGTTAAAAGCGCCAATGCCGCTTAATATGGTTCATTATTTGAGTTACTTATTCGCGCGATGATGCTTGTTGCAAAATCACTGCAACTAAGCATCGTCGCATCGGCTACTAGGTTAGCCAAATCAAACGTCATTTCATTTGCACTAAGCGTCTGCTCTAGGGCTTTTTCTATTTTATTCGCCGCTTCGTGCCAGCCCATAAAACGTAGCATCATAACCGCACTTAAAATACTGCTTGTTGGATTTGCACTGTCTTCCCCGGCAATGCGATTAAATGTGCCATGAGTCGGTTCAAAAAAGGCCACTTCATTATTTAAGTTTGCCGCAGGCATAATACCTACCCCACCGACTTGTGCGGTAAGCATATCAGCCAAGTAATCGCCGTTTTGATTGGTTGTTACCACCACATCAAATTGCTCTGGGGTGAGTAGCGCTTGTTGTAGCATGTTATCTGCAATGACTTCTTTGATGATTAAATCATCTTGCTTGTCACGCTTGATCACTAACCAACGACCATTTTCATGCGCTACAGCGTTAAACTCTTGCTCAGCAAGGGCAAATGCCCAGCGTTTAAAGGCGCCATCGGTAAATTTAAGTACATTGCCTTTGTGCACCACAGTCAATGATTCACTGTGCTCTTTGAGGGCAAAGTTTAGGGCGTAACGCATTAGTCGCTCTGCTGCCTCTTTCGAGCTATTTTTAATGCCAATACCGCATTGGTTATCAAAGCGAAGTCGGGTGACACCCATTTCTTGACACAGAAAATCAAGCATACGCTCGTTATCGATACTGCCAGCCTGCCACTCAATGCCTGAGTAAACGTCTTCTGAGCTGTCGCGTATTACTGTGATTTGGGTTTTTTCAGGCTCTTTTAAGGGCGATGGTAAATGCGGATAACTGCGAATGGGCCGCATGTTAACAAATAAATCCATCTCATGACGAAGAGCCACATTTAAAGAGCGAAAACCACCGCCAAGGGGGGTTGTTAGCGGCCCTTTTATGGCAATTTTATAGTGTCTAACCGCATGCAGGGTTTCTTGCGGGAACCAGTCGCCATCGTAAAGCGCAGCTGCTTTTTCGCCATTGAACACTTCCATCCAATGTATTTGTTTATCGCCTTGATAAGCCTGATTCACTGCAGCATCAACAATATCTCGCATCACCGGGCTGATATCTTGACCAACACCATCGCCTTCAATGTAAGCAATAACCGGGTTATCAGGAATATACCATTGACCCTTACTATCGATAGTAATTTGCGCGCCATTCGAGGGTACCGAAATGTGTTGATACTGCATCATGCCTTCCCAGCAAGGTGTTTTAATAATATTAATATCAAGAAATAGCTAATTTGTCTGTGCTTACAAAGAAATAGCCGCTATTCAAGCAATCAATGCGTTACCTTGGTTATCTCGTCTTGCATGGCACAAAATAAGGATGCAATAAGCTGCGTATCGAGCGTGACGGTATCTTTTTTGAGCGCAGCATCAACGGCAACCGCTTTAACATAAAGCGTTTCACATTCGAACATGTTCGCAGCGCCCTTAAGCATATGAACGTTTCTGCTTAAGCCATCAATGTCCATATTTTTGTATTGCTCGCGCATTTCTCTATATTGTTCTTCAAGACCTTTTATGTAGTCATCTTTAAGCGCCTGAAACTCTTTTTCAGGTAACTTGATATCGGCTAACTCATCGCAATCTAAGTAACTGGCAATTTTATGGCTAAACGCGTTTCTATCAATTGGTTTGGCGATTAAATCATTGAAGCCTTGCTTCATATAACGGGCAATTTCATGCTTCATGGTATTCGCTGTCAGTGCAATGATTGGCGCACTCACTCCCGTTGCTTGCATCATTTTCAATGCCTCTTGACCGTCCATAATCGGCATTTGAATATCGAGTAAAATAAGATCAAAGCTGTCTTCGAGGGTTGCTTGCACTGCGTCTTTACCATTTTCAACAGTGGTCACTGTTAGTCCCATACGCTCTAATATTCGCGCAATTAAGCGTCGGTTGTCTGGGTGGTCTTCGGCAAGTAATACTCTGCCCTTTAAGTTCTCTGGTGCATCAAGCTTACTAAACGGTGAGGTTTCAACGAGCTTCACTTCGCTCATATCATTAAGCCAGCGTGTATTATCTGTAGTATAAATCGACATGGTGAAAATAAACTCACTGCCAGAGCCGACATTACTTTTAACGCTAATATCTCCATCCAATTTCTGCGCAAGGCTCTTTGAAATATTAAGGCCAAGACCCGTGCCACCATACTGCCTAGAAATACTTGAATCCGCTTGATAAAAGGCACTAAACAAGGCTTGTTGCTCTTTGTCTGTCATGCCAATACCGGTGTCTTTTACGCTTATCGACAACTTATCGTTATGACAGCTTACCGTTAAAGTGATACGCCCCACTTGAGTGAACTTAAGGGCATTGGTTGTTAAGTTTAATAAGATTTGCCTTAAACGACTCGGATCGGTAATTAGGTAGTCTGGCAAAGGGAACTGATAATCAACACTGAACTTTAAGCCCTTATCACGGATTTGCTTGCCAATAAGTGACTCAATATTGGCAATCGTGGCAAACAAGTCTGTTTCGACTAAATCTATTTCTAGCTTGTTGGCTTCAATCTTCGACATATCGAGTATATCGTTTATTAATCCAAGGACATGGCGGCTATTTTGCAAAATAACGCCAATCCCATGGTTGCGCTCATGAGGCTTAATGTCCCCGAGCATAATGCCATCTGCATAGCCAATGATTGATGTCATTGGGGTGCGAATCTCATGACTGATATTCGCTAAAAAGCGACTTTTGGCTTCATTCGCATCGCGAAGCTCAGAGGCAAGATCTTCGAGCTCCAAGGTTCTTAAATGTACTTTTTCTTCTAGATTTTTGTTGAGCTCTACGTTGTCATCGTGAAGCAACCTAAACTTATCGGCCACAGCAAACGCCAGCAACATGGCGTCCATGGCTGTGCCTATCAACCCCAATAAATATAAATTAATGGAGGTAGCAGGCAGCAAGCCTAAATTAGTTAAATTACCCACCATATTTGGTAGCATCATGGCAATGTAAGCCAGCACAAAATAGCGTGCTGGCTTAAAGCCAATGAGCATACAGCGAATACCTATGTATAAGCCTAAACATAAAGCAACACCCGTTACTAACGTTGACCAATAAAAACCAAAGCTTGGCCATAAAATACAAAACGGAATACCCAAAGTGGCGATTACACCCACCGTGAGTGATAATTGCGCCAGTTTCGGAAATGTTTCTTTGAGTTTAAGTAAGTTGTTGTAAAACAGAATATTGGTTAATGGTGTGAGGGCAAAGCCGAGCCAGTGAAGATGAGGATTATAGTAACCAAACAGCTGATCAGAAATATGGAAAAAATGGCTCCAAGCAAACACCCAGGATGCTGTAAATAATGCGTAATACAGGTGTGTAACATCACGGGAAACCAAGTAAATTAATAAATTATATAAACCAAGTGCAATGCCCACCCCAAAGCACAGCATCATGATCATATTTTCGACGGTTATGTTCTGAAAATAGTCTTGATAAGGCGTTAATACCAGCTTTGCGGGAGTATAAAAGTAGTCACTCTCAAAATAAGTGATTAGCGTATAGTGCTTACCTTTTTCAAGAGATAAGCGATTACCATAGTGAAAAGCAAATTGATTTGGCTCGACCCCGCCGGTTACAAAGTGCTGTATCGGGGCTGTTGGATCAGTTATATCGTAAATGCGGCTTTCTATTTTCGAAACCAGGGTGTTATACGGGTAGAGAACTAAATCTTCGATATCACTTAGATTTTCAATTTCAACAATTAACCAATAGCTACCGCCGACAGAGCTTATTCTTGATTGTGGTTTTTTGCTGGCTCGCCAAGCATCAATCGCAGCCACAGATTGCGGAAACATATTATCATTTGCCGTAAACACTTCACCGACATCATGAAGGTTTTGCTCAGCTACAGCGTCGGTGTAGACAAACGTATCTTGTGCATTAGCCGAAACACTTAATAAAACCACAAACAGCAGAGTGCTAAAATACAGCTTTAACCGCATTCACAAAACCCCTGTACCATCGTGGAGCTGGCAACGACTAGAATTGCATTGAAACATCAAAGCCATAGCGACGCCCTTCCCCTTTAAAGTCTTCAAGCATGCCTAAGAACGAGCTTAAATCGAACTTTAACTGACTGTATTCAGTATCAAATAAATTTTTGCCCCATAAAGTAAATGACCAATTATCAACATCATATTTTAGATGCGCATTAACAATGCTAAAGCCGTCTTGGCGGGCATAAGGGTTCATGTTCTGATCAAAATAAAACTCAGACTGATAATCGTAAATAATATTGGCCGATAACGGATATGACGCCAAACTGGTATCATATTTTAATCCCGCAGATACATTCCATTTAGAAGTAAATGGTAGTTGGTTATCGGTAATACTATTGCCAAGTGGGTCAACGTATTCTTCAAACTCAGCATGAGGGATATAGCCAACTGAAAGTAGCATGGCTAATTGCTTAGTTGCTTGGTAATTGATTTCAGTTTCAAGACCATAAATAGTTGAATCAGCGACATTTTCAAGCAATTGTACAGGTGGCATTTGCGGTGTTTCTGACGCTTGGTTCATAAACACTTGTTGGTCGTTATAGTCATAATAAAACGCCGCCCAATTCATTCTAAGTTGCTTGCCAGGCCAGAACGACTTTAAGCCAACTTCATGGGCATTTAAGCGCTCTTTACCGTAGTTTGCTAAGATTGCTTGCTCTTCAGATGACAAAAAGCCGCCGTTGTAGCCACCACTTTTACTACCATTAGCAAAACGATAATAAAGATTGCTTGCATCTGAATAGCGATAATTAACTGCAAATTGACCAGTAAAGCCATTGTCTGATTGCTCATCGGTAACGCGATAAAATGGTACAAGCACTCCGTCTAAGTCATTCACATCAACCACCGCATTTAACGTGGCGATTGAGTCATATTCAAGTGACTCATAGTCATATCTAAGACCGGCTGTGATCATCCATCTATCTGCGACAGGCACTTCAATTTGGCTAAATACAGCCAAATTTTGCATTTTGATTTCGTTATCGTAAATAAAGGTCGCGGTTAAGTTTGTCGGTAAAATACCTCTAAAATCACGCAAAATATCATTTAGATTATCTTGCTCAATCGTCTCATCGGCAAAATAAACACCACTGGTGAGTGTGTAATCAACAAATTCGTTTAATAACCTGAATTCTTGGCTAAATAGTTGAGTATCTAACCCTAATACTCCTTCGCACAAACGAGCTGGCGAGCCATCGCAGTTAAAGGCATGGCTTCTCTCTAAATTGTTAAAGCTCGACAGTGAGGTAAATGTACTTTGCTCGTTAAAATGCCAATTCACTTCGGCAATAAAACCGTAGCCATCAGATTTATGAGGTGAGTCGTTATTGACGCTCACAGCAAAGAAGTCATCACTGCCATCATTAAAACCAAAGTTATCAAAACAGCGTGTTGAGCCCGCATCTGCTGGTGAACACAGCTCACCCGTTAAAGGGTTCGCGACAATACCAATACTACCAACTGGCTGGGCAATACCATCCCAATCTTCAATATGCGCTTGCAGGTAAAGATCAACGTCATCCCACTCAGACAAAAAAGACACACGTGCATTTTTTTGCTCCATGCCTGCTGTTGGTGAGTCTGCATAAGTATTTTTTGTTGAATATTCGTAGTCTTGATAGTTAACAGCAATACGCATTGCGCTGGAGTCTGAGAGTCGCTGGTTCCACATACCATCGACGCTGGTGGCGTTGTTATTGGCAGCACCTAATGTTAGCGAGCCATAGCTATCAAACTCAGGGCGATTTGAGCGTATAAGTATTGCACCACCGGTAGAATTACGACCAAACAAGGTACCTTGCGGGCCGCGTAAAATATCGAGCTGTTCAATATCGTACAAGTTAACAATTTGATTATTGGCAGACCCCACCGCAACGCCATCAATATACATGGCAACAGGTGAAGTGTTCGCCGTATTATAATCAAGTAACCCCACCCCACGGATACTCACAGCGGGAGGCGTCCCTTCTGCGGCGTTTTGGGTGATTTTAACGTTTGGCGCAAACAAACCAATTTCAGTTGAATCTTTAAAATGCTGAGCTTTTAAAATTTCGCCATTCACTTGGCTTACCGCCACACTCACGTCTTCAATTGCTTGCGGACGCTTTTGTGCATAAACGCTAATAACTTCCATGTCTTTTTCAGTCTCAGCTCCTTGTGCAACAGCGCTTGCCATTACACATGCCGCCAAGCTTGAGCTCGACAACATCATAAACTTTGGATCTTTAAGAAAAGGACGCTTCATTGGCTTTTAGACCTTAAAAGAGGGAAACTTGTTAAATTGTTGTAATTTAGTGGTAAGTATAGACCAAACAATAGATTAAAGTCGCATATAAATCATGAAAATTCATGACTTATACGCATACTTATTTACAACTATGCTCACACTAACCTTTTTCGAATGCATGCTCTCCGCTGATTTCATTTGGCCAACCACATATTGCCCGGGCTGTTTGCATACCGGCCATGACAGCAGCCTCAACGCAGCCCGCATTAACCCCTGTTTTTATCCAGTCACCAGTAATGCGCAAATTAACAAACTGACTGCCATCTGTAGCCAAGCGGTATTTACTCGAATCAACTACAGATAGAACATAGCGCTCACTGGGATCGACATTAACGCGCCAATATTGCTGCTCTAGTACAGGTAAAATGCTATGCGGATCACTGTAAAAAACCTGCCAATCAAACTTGTTATCAATATAGGCTTCAGGCCAAAGTGGCCGCATATCTGAGCTAAACAAATTATGCATATTCAATTTTACTTCGGCTTTCATTTGCTCTGGGAATTGATGTGCACTGGCAGGAGGGTAGTTTTCGCAGCTAAACGCACTGCAAAAATAGGCAACATTAACTGGTGAGTTGTCACTTGGCCAATCTTCTTTATCGAGCAAGTTGCCCATTGCGGCCCAAGTATCAAACGGCTCGACAAAGCCACTTAAAATAGGCCCTTCATGAGCAGCATTAGTTTGCGTAAAGCCAAGTTGTGCGTCGGTTTTATTCAGCCATACTTGGCAAGCCTGAGTCGCCACACTTTGCACTTTTGTTGCTTGTTGAGAAAGCGCGTAATCTACAGCTAAAAGTTCAGAGGCAACGTGTTCAAGAGAGGCTACCGAGACACCTAGAATAAGCGTATCAAAATCAATACCATGGCGAAGCGTCACTGTTGGCACTGGGGTATTAAAGTGTTCTTGATACACCTCGGGCCAATTGCTCCAAAAAGACTCTAAATTAATTTGATATTCTTGCAATAAGTGCGCTTGTTCAGGGCTGATTTGCTCATACAGTGGCTCACTTGGCCAGCATGGCAGCTGTTTTACATCAATGAGCGGTTGATATTCTTGGCCAACTAAACTCACCTGTTGGCAAAGCTCAATCTCACTTACCTGCGGCTCACCTTGGTCAGTTTGCCCAGCAGACAAGTTAGTTAACTGATGGAAGAACTTAAACTTAACGCCGCGCTGCTTTAAAAGTTCATAAATTGGTCCGAAAATGACATCGCCCATGCCTGCTTGCATTTTCCACATCACGCCACCTTTATAGCAAAGCCCTATACGAAGCATAGCAAGGGCGGCAACGCCGGCTTCAACATTGGGTTTACTAAAGTCACCTTTAGGGTAAGCGAACACCAAATCATAAAAGCCGCGCACTGGCGCTGAATCGACACTGTAAGTTTTATTCGCACCATTTTTTTCGAGCCACTGACGAAAATCGTAGCAATTAATGACACCAAAACCGTCGCGATATACTTTGTCTTTAATCAATCCGGTGAGCATTGCAATCGCAAGATCGGCACAAATAAAAAGTCTGCGCAGCTCTGGGTTGTCATCCAGTAGATCAATAACTTGGTCTTTAAACCAGCGTTTTAACTTTCTGACGATATACCAAATAACCAGCCGATCGGCCTGTTTATCTGTATGGGTGGCCTGCTTTTCGGTGAACTGCAGCAAATGAGTTATCAATGTTCGTGGGGTCGAGGCAATTTCAGCTGCGCCTGCTTCAATATCATCAATGAATTGCTTTGCACCATCCAAATGGGTATCAATGTCTGATTTGATCTCTTGATACATGTGTTTGAGTAACGATTGATCCCGTGATTTATTAGTCACTAAAATGGTTTTAGCATCTTGCTGCTGACAAACATGCTCAATGCCTTCGGTCCATTTTTTTAGCCATGCTAATGTCATGGTGACAAAGTCCCACACTGTTATATCTAGGCTGCCATCAGCGGGGTTACCTTCTACGGTAGGAAAATCAATTGGCCAAGTTTGCCATTCGTTATCAATAAACTCTTGTAAGGCAATAAAACTGTGTGGTTTAAATGCCTGTTGCCAAGTAGCTAATGAACAACTAGCAGGTCGATTGAGTGAGTTATACACCCCTTCTAAGGTGCGAAAGCTATTCACATAGGCGCCAAACCAAACATGTAAACCATGCTCTTCGATTCGCTGTCCAAAATGGGCGTTTCGACCACTCGCCCCTTTACCGCCAAGACGCCACCCCTGTTGATAAACGGTAATTTCGCGCTGGCTTTGCCAATTAGTTTGCTCGGTCAAATACACTGCCGCAGTCATCGCTGCAACACCGCCACCGACAATGGTGATTTTTTCTTTTTCCATGGTTACCCCTGTGCTGGTAACAGTTGTGTTGCGCCAAGCTGGTCAAAGTCCATATTGACGTAAAAAGGTAAATGAACCGCTTGTTTGCCAAGTGCAATGCCAAACATGTCATTTAGAGGAAAGCTCGCAAGAGCTTTTACATCCAAGCTAAAATCATTGTGTAAAAGTTTTAATTGATGAATTTTTTTGATTAGCGATGGTGAGTGAACCACGCTTTGATAAACGGCTTTATCTCCTTGGCCATCGGGAAATTGTTTAAACAAAATCTGATCCATCTGTGGATGAATAAACCCGTCTAATAATTGTTTAAGAAGCGATAAATCAATGCCATTAATTTGCGCATCAAACAAATCTGTAACGTGTTTAGAAAATTGCGATAAGTTATCGAGTAAGTTTTCCTTGGTACTTGCTTGTGTTTGCTCAATGGTTAATAGCTCATGCATCGCTAATTTAGAGTCTGGGTTAAACACATCAAAACATTCTAAAGAAATACTAAAATCGCCCGCATCACTCACAGCAGTTGGCATTTGGTATTCACAGAGGTATTTGTTATAGCCCCAAGCTTCTCGACCATTAATTAAGGCATAAATGTTATTAACGCTAATAAATGCCGGATACCAATATAAATGGCTAATATCACCATCTTGCATTTTTGCTACCGGCAGCCAAATAATAATATCGGTTTCTTGCATCCAGCCATGCTCTGAAAACGGTGGCGTTAATGAAGAAATTTGTTCGATATCAGTGAAGGTAAGTAAACAAGTACTCCCTATCACATTAAACGAGGTTGACTCGGTTGCTAGTAGATTTAAAGTTGCATCAACATACTGCTGCATTTTTTGCTCACAGCCAGACACAAAAAAACCATACATTTGCGCATTGATCATTCGACAAGGTGGTTTAGCAACCGGGTTAGATAAGAAGTGGCTGTAATTTGTTTGGTCCGTCATAGTCATTACTTATATTGTTGTTTAGTAATGACTATAGACTAGTTTTTTAATCGTTGGGTACAAGTTCTGAGTTGCAACACTCTTTTAATAGCTGTTCGGTAAATTGCTGATAACCGAGCTGATTAAAATTCTCAGATAGCGGGTTCATAAACCCATGACCATAGTCGGCTATTTCACAGCTCACCTTGGCTTTACTTTCTAATGAAGCAATCACAGGCTTAATATCAAAATGCTCTTCACTGTGAGGAAAAATAAATCGACAGGGAACGTTAGCCTCAAGCTCAAGATGATGTCTAACTTGGGATGGATAAAAGGCAATGATTTTTTTAATGAACGAATTTTTTAATTCTGCTTGGGCACGCCACACAGCGGCAGCGCCTGCACTAAATGCAATAATCGTGGTTGGCTGACGAATAGTAGCCATTTTTAAATGCACAAGCTCAAAATAACTGTCATGGCCGCATTGAGTCATAAAATGTTGATATTGAAACTGCTCATTTATGGGGAGCTGAATTTCCCCCATGTAAGGGTCACAAAGACTCACTTTACCGCGAAGCTGCTGAGCAAGCAGCGATAAATGCGCTGTTTTACCGAATATATCTGATACCAAAAGGTAATTCATAAGCATACTTCTTATTGTTATTTTGTGCCTAATCACAATACGCCTGTTTCTGTTAAACATCCAGAGATTATTTTTGATGTTTAAAAAATAAACCTTGCGCTTAATTGATTCTTACAGTACTCTGATTGTCTGGTTTTTAGAAACCACGCGGTTAACCCCTTACCTTGATCCAGTAATTCCCGCATATTCGTATAAATACTTGCAGCTTGTTCACTAAATGACATTTTGATGAATTTTCAAATCATCACCAAACTGTCACAAACTTAGTCGACACTGTTAGCAAGACAACAAATGTCGGTCTGTATTTTTTAAATGCCTATTAAAGCTCTACAGACACAGACAAAAGAAAAAGTGAGTTTTATTATGTCATATAAATACAACGGATCTTTGATCCAGATCGCACATCCAGTGCAATCAATCTCGGTAAATAAACAGCGTGTAATTTTTAGTGACACGCAGGGCTTAAAAAATGCCATCTTCCAAAAGGCTAGTGATGCACGCCAATTTGTGAAGTGGTTAAAAGCCAACTAAACCCAACCGATAAACGCCAGCCAACAAGCTGGCGTTTTAGTTTTCACCACCAGCCAGCATAAGCCTATATTCCTGCTACACTTATATTTTAGTTCCTAAATAGGTAGTAACTATGCGTAGTGTGTGGTCTATTTTACTATTACTTTTTTGCTTGCCAGCTTATGCAAATAAGCAACCTAAAGCCATTGAGTGGATCATGGTTGATTTTGCCCCCTACTACATCATGCATGATAAATATGAAGGCACAGGTCGTGATGAAAGTGTGATCAAATTATTAGAAAAAGCACTGCCTGAGGTTTCATTTAAACGCACTTTATTGCCAGCCAGTCGTGCTGTGCATGAACTATCAAACCCACAAAATAATTACTGTATGCTGTCGTTATATCAAAGCGAGCACCGCAAGCAGCATATTCAGTTTACTGAACATTCATCAACTGTAGGTTTGTCTCCGTCTATTGCAATACGTAAAGAGTTAGCCACAAAACTTAAGCTAGACTCAACAAAACCTGTGTCACTTAAATCATTACTAGCCGAAAACCTTGCTTTAGGGGTCTCTATGAGTCGCTCTTTTGGAGAAAATATCGACAAAGTGATTAACGAAAGTCATGACGCTAATATTATCTCACGTCCCGGCAGAGACACCCTCGCAAGTTTGACTTATATGCTACAAAAAAAGCGTATTGATATATTACTTGGCTACCCTAGCGAACATTATTACTTGGCTCATTCCATGGGCTTTGAAGATGACTTAACTCAACTATCACTTACTGAAGCTCCGGCGTTAAGCATTGGCTATATAGGCTGCACTAAAAACAAGCAAGGTGAAGTAACGGTAAAATTATTAGATGAAGCTCTTGAGAAAATCGCTCATACAGATGCTTTTCATGATGTGTTAGTTCGCTGGCTACCGGATAATTTGCAGCCCATTTTAGAAAAGAGATTAAAAGATAGAAACGAAAGTGCCGCTCATTAAGCGGCACTTTTAAGTTTACCAACCTACAGTTATGCAAATTGGCGGTCGTATTAACGGTGCTTACTTACGTACACCTTCAATGAATAAACCAATATCAACATGCGTTGAAGCCGGACCAAGGTTGTAGTCAATACCATAGTCAGTTAATTTAAGACTTGTTTCGCCTTCAAAACCAACACGGTAACCGCCCCACGGATCTTTACCTTCACCAATTTTGTCGATTTCAAAAGTAATGGTTTTGGTTACACCATTTAAGGTAAATTCGCCAGTTACATCTGCTTCGTCGCCGTCTTCATCAAACTTGATTGAGGTACTTTTAAATGTTGCAGTTGGGTATTTATCAACATTTAAGAAGTCTTTACCGCGTAAGTGCTTGTCACGCTCAGCATGGTTTGAGTCAATGCTTTTAGTATCAATCGTTACATTGATTTTAGATGCATTAGGCGCTTTATCGTCATAGCTAAAATCACCTGAGAAAGTATTAAAACGACCATGTAACCAGCTGTAACCTAAGTGCTTAATTTTAAATGTAACGAATGCGTGGGCACCGTCTGTATCAATAACGTAGTCAGCTGCATTTGCGTTTGCTGTTGAGAAAAGTGCAGCACTTAGTGCTGTGCCTAATAGTAATTTTTTCATTTTAATCATCCTTCAATGGTTTGATCATTCTAATTAAGGTTTTATCTTTATCGATAAAATGATGTTTTAGTGCCCCTAAAGCATGTAAAACAACCACAGCTATTAGCCCATACGCGGCATAAAAGTGAATTTTACCTGCAATATCTTCTTGGTTTGCGACCGACTCTGGTAATGCCGGTACAGCAAATAAATTAAATACTTCAATTGCACGGCCATCAGCCGTAGAGATTAAATAGCCAGATGTCACAATGACAATTAAAGCTAAATAAATTAGTTTATGGACTGAGTGTGCAACTCGATTCATAGCTTTTGAACTACCTGCAACAGGCTCAGGTTGGGTGCCTAATAAGCGCCAACCAAAACGAAACAACAATAATGCCGCTAAGGTAATGCCCACGCTTTTATGTAAGTCCAAAGAGCCTTTGTACCAAGCGTCGTAATAGGTTAGCTCAACCATATACACGCCTAAGCCAAACAAACCAAACACCCCAAGTGCCATTAACCAGTGCAATAGGATGGCCACCCAGCCATAACTTGCCTTTGAATTCTTTAACATACTCATTTCCCATGAGAATTACGAAACTAAGTACAGCTTAGCTTAGGATTTATATAATGAAAATAGCGTAAAACGAACAGCTTCTGTGCGTATATGCACACCCTTAGTGAAAGTTGAAAGGGTAAAGGGGAAAGTGGAAAGGAAAAAACAGATGGTGCTAGGTGCTAGGTGCTAGGTGCTAGGTGCTAGGTGCTAGGTGCTAGCAATATTATGAATACTCGTTGATAAAAGCGTTTAATTCTTAACGTGATAAATTTTTAGTTTTACTCACAACCGTTTAATCACTCAACCCAATAAACTCAGCCGATTTCAAAAGAAGTCACACCGAAAATACGGTTTAATGGCAAGCTCGGACATTCGCCGGTATACATTCGGGCGGTTTCGAACGACACTTGCATGTTGTACTTCTGTGCTAAAGCAACAGCAGCTTGGTTGATTTCTGGCGTATCAAGGAAAATAGCTTCAGATGCGCTCGCTTTAGATTTTAAAGCGAGGAACAAAGATTCAGCTAATTCTGGTGAGTCGGCAAATAAAGGACCAATTTTAAAGCCGTTCTGGCATTTGCGAATTACCCCGTATCCTGCCAATTCCCCATTGCTCATTACGCCCAAAGCGTCGCTCTGGGGTTGGTTTAACCATGCTTTAGTAAAGTTTGCTCTATTAGCAGGGAAAAAAGCCTGTTCGTATGCGTCAAAAATTTCGAATGGAACAGTGTTAAGATCAACAATGTCTGAATTTTGAGGTGAACTACCACCGCCGACTCCTGCAAAACGGATATTGCGATAGGCCAGATTAAAACCAGACTTTTTGTAGTTCTCTTGCTGCTCCACCACACCATCAAGTCCAATATTCAACCCTTCAAGGCGCTTTAACGCGGCATTCCAAATTTGTATTCCGTAACCTTTGCCACGGTAATCAGGTTTAACAATGTAAAAGCCGATAAAGCCAAATGCATCGTGGTAATTAATGGCAGAAATTGTAGCAATAGGCTCATCGTCAAGAAAACCAACAAGAAATCCTTCAGGATCAGCAACAAAATAACAATCTGCATCATTAAGGCCTGGATTCCAGCCTTCTGCTGCAGCCCAATCAATCATGAGCTCAACTTCCTTCTTGGTCATGGTTTTGATTGTAAAATGTTTATTTTGCATCTGCTTTCCTTATATTTTCAGTTTACTATGACAGCTAACTTAAAACTTACCGCTTAAAGCTATTAACCTCCAGCTATTCGCCTTCTTCAATCAAACCAACATAAATCTGGCTATTGGCATCTACCTGAAAGCAGCTGATCAGGTTTTCTTTAACCAGCTCTAACATTGCGATAAAGCTAACGACAACACCACTTCTGCCCTCTTCTACTGTAAAAAGAGTACTAAAAGGCAGCTGTGATTGGGCCTCTGAGAGCTTATCTAAGATTAAGCTCATGCGTTCGCGGGTCGATAAGGCTTCTGCGGTGATATGATGGTGTTCAAATGTTTTAGCTCGGGCCATAACGTCGCTTAGCGCAACTAACAAGTCTTTCATGTCAACGTCAGGTAACAGTACCTCACGCTCACTGAGTTCTGGCACCAGTGCTTCAGCAACAAAGATATCGCGGCCTTCGCGAGGGATCTCATCAAGATTTTCTGCAGCTTTTTTAAATTGTTCGTATTCTTGTAAACGTCTTACAAGCTCAGCTCGTGGATCTTCTTCCTCTTCAAGCTCTTCATGTTTTGGTAGTAATAATCGTGATTTAATTTGTGCTAATAACGCCGCCATCACAAGGTATTCACCAGCCAGTTCAAGCTGAAACTCGCTCATCATTTCAACATAACTAACGTATTGCTCTGTAATACTAAAAATAGAGAGCTCTAATACATCGAGTTTATGTTTTTTGATTAAATACAAAAGTAAATCGAGAGGACCTTCAAAGGTTTCTAAAATGATCTCTAATGCATCGGGTGGAATGTATAAGTCTTCAGGTTTATCAACCACCGCTTTGCCATGCAAAAAAGCCAGTGGCAGCTTTTGCTGTACTGGCTCTTGTAAATTATCTGGCGCGTCAAGCTCTGGGCTAGTCAATTAAGTCTCTACTCAAATGGTTTAGTATCACCACAACCCACACGTAAGATTTCGATATCATCATCCGACAAGTCAATTACTGTGGTTGCCTGTTCAGGAAGATAACCACCATGAATAATTAAATCAACTTGCTTTTCAATGCGATCGCGAATTTCATCAGGATCAGCCTCGGTATATTGCTCACCCGGTAAAATTAAAGAACACGACATTAACGGCTCACCTAATTCAGCCAATAAAGCACAGGTAATTGGGTGTTCGATAACACGAATACCAATGGTTTTTTTCTTTTCGTTTAATAAACGCTTTGGTACTTCTTTAGTGCCTTTAAAGATGAACGTATAAGGCCCAGGGGTGTTATTTTTAATCAATCTGAATAACTGATTATCAACACGAGCATAAGTAGATAGCTCTGATAAGTCACGGCAGACTAAAGTAAAGTTATGGTGTTTTTCAATACCACGAATACGCTCGATTCGCTCTTTTGCTTGCTTATTACCAATGTTACAGCCAAGTGCATAACCCGAGTCGGTTGGGTATACGATAACACCGCCCTGCTTGATAATATCAACCGCTTGGCTGATTAAGCGTGGTTGCGGATTATCTGGATGAATATGAAAAAACTGACTCATTACACGCTCCTATTGCCCTTCCCATGCTTGCCAAACCCCTTGGCAATCTTTTGGTAAGTATAAATTTTTACCTAACTCCAACCAACTGGTCGGAAAATGAAAATCTGACCCTTGTGACGCAAGTAAGCCATATTCACGACTCAGTTCACCTAAAAACTGGCGCTCACTGGGTGCTTGCTGTGGTTGTGCAACTTCCATCGCATCGCCACCTGCGTCTTTAAACTCAATAATTAACTTACGTAGCCACTTGTTAGACATTTGATAACGCCCAGGATGAGCAAGAACGGCAACCCCACCGGCCTGGTGAATGGCAGCAATTGCGGTTTGCATATCACACCAACTACTTGGTACATATCCTGTTTTTCCTCGCCCTAAGTATTTCTTAAATACCCCCGGGAAGTTTTTAGCTACACCACGTTCAATCAGTGCACGGGCAAAATGCGCCCGTGTGATCTGTGCGTTTTCGGCAAATGTTTTTGCTTGGTCGTAAATGCCTTCAAAACCATTTTTCGCAAGGCGACGACCGATCTCTAAAGCGCGCTCTTCACGCTTAGCTTGTTGCGCCTGTAACAATGACAACAGTGCGTCATTTTCATCATCAACATTTAAACCAACAATATGAATTTCAAAGCTTTCCCATTTTGTTGATACTTCAACGCCAGCAATTAATTTAAGCGGTAAATTATCATCTGCAATGACTTGGCGAGCTGGTTTTATCGCACTTAACGTGTCGTGATCGGTAATTGCAAACACATCTATGTTTTTCTCAACCGCGCGGTGTAACAATTGCTCGACTGATAGCTGACCATCTGAGTATGTGGTGTGGCTATGTAAATCGTATTTTATCAAAGGGAAAGACTGCTTTACGTAAGTTCTTGAATCAATGATGTGAGTATAACAAAAATTTAGTGTCAGGGCGTGATTATCTTTTTAGGTTAGACATATATACCCTCATAAATGGGCAATTGCGATGGGTAAATGCCGAACTCGTACTAATATGTAAATTAATGCTTGACAGTATCGGCTTAGGTACGCTTTACTGTATGCACTTTCAGACACGTTAAATAAGAAATAACAATGAACAAAACAATTCAAATCACAATTTGGTGGTGGCACTCGTAACTAGCGGGTGACGAATTGTCGTGTCTAACGATTTCAAAACCCGCTCATGTAGCGGGTTTTTTTATATCTAAATTTTAAGGTTTTATAATGAATTACATAGCAACTCTTACACATCATTGGTGGTGGCGCCTGGCTTAGCGGGACGGTAAGGGTCTATCTAATTTATAGGCATCTTTATACGAACCCCGCCAAGCATAGCTTCGCGGGGTTTTGTTTTTTAAAGAGTTTTTGGGAATGAGGGAGAATGAGGTTTGATTTTTAGTCATATAACAACGACACCGGGTGAAGTAACCAGTATCACTCAAGTGCGCGACTACATCAGTAGCCCACTTGCGTTATACAGTTTACTCGATAAGCCTAATTCACTGCTGTTAGAGTCTGCTGAAATTGATTCTAAAGACAGTGTAAAAAGTCTAATTTTGGTTGACTCAGCGCTACGTATTGTTTGCCAAGGCAAACAGGTCACACTCACCGCACAGTCAAATAACGGCAAACAATTACTGCCTTATTTACAAACTCATGTGCAAAACTGCTCTGCTGAGCTTGTAGAAGACACATTAACGTTAACCTACAACGAGGTAGCAAGCGACATTGATGAAGCCAGTAAATTAGTAGCAGATAACGCATTTAGCGCGCTACGTAGCTGTATTAATAGTATTAAAAGCACCACAGATAACCCATTTTCTGTGTTCTTAGGCGGTGTATTTGCCTACGATATGGTTGCTAATTTCGAAACTCTTTCTGATGTGCCTGACGGCGAAAACAGCTGTCCAGATTATGTTTTCTACCTTGCCGAAACGTTAGTTGTCATCGACCATCAAGCAAAAACAACCGAGCTAATTGGCAATGTATTTAACGGCCCTGAAGTCCATGCTAATTGCTTTGAGGTTGGTCAACAGTTAGAGCGTTTAAATGCCGTATGTGACAATGCACAAAGCTACCAAGGGCAAAAGCAAACAGGCTCAAACCCAATTTCTGTTGATGTTAGCGACGAGCATTACTGCGAACATGTCATCAAGTTAAAAAACAACATCGTTGATGGCGATATTTTCCAAGTTGTTCCATCACGTACTTTTTCTCTCGCCTGCCCTGACTCACTTCATGCTTACAGCCAACTAAAACAACAAAACCCAAGCCCATATATGTTTTACATGCGCGATGAAGACTTTGTGTTATTCGGCGCATCACCCGAGTCAGCCCTCAAATATTGCGCAGAGAGTAAACAAGTTGAGGTATACCCAATTGCTGGTACTCGCCCTCGTGGCAAGTTTGCTAACGGGCAAATTAATCCAGACCTAGACAGCCGCATTGAGCTTGAACTTCGTAACGACCAAAAAGAACGTGCCGAGCACCTTATGTTAGTTGATTTAGCGCGAAATGATGTAGCCCGTATTAGCGTACCAGGCACACGTCACGCTAAAGAGTTATTAAAAGTAGACCGCTACTCACAAGTGATGCATTTAGTTTCACGCGTGGTGGGTACTTTAAAACCTGAACTCGATGCGCTACATGCTTACCAAGCTTGTATGAACATGGGCACCTTAGTGGGTGCACCTAAAGTACGCGCTGCTGAGTTAGTTCGTCAAACCGAACAAAAACGCCGCGGCAGCTATGGCGGTGCTGTGGGTTATTTAACGGGCGATGGCGCCATGGATAGCTGTATTGTTATTCGCTCTGCCTTTGTTAAAAACGGCACGGCCTACGTACAAGCAGGTGCAGGTGTGGTGTTTGATTCAGATCCACAATCAGAAGCCAATGAAACCCGTGCTAAAGCACAAGCTGTGATCACTGCGATTCAATCGACTTACGAGGCACAATAATGACGACAACATCAGCCTATAAAATCTACTTTTTAGATAACTTTGATTCATTTAGTTATAACTTAGTCGATGAACTTTCTATGTTAGGGTGCCAGTTAGTGGTATACCGTAATAACATCAGTGCACAAAGTATCTTTGACAAAATGTGCCAAGAGACCGTACCTGTGTTACTAGTGCTATCACCTGGCCCCGGCGCACCATCAGATGCGGGTTGTTTAATGGAACTCATTGAGCTGTGTAAAGGCCGCTTTCCGATGCTGGGTATCTGTTTAGGGCAGCAAGCACTAACACAAAGCTACGGTGGGGTTATTGGTCATGCAGGCGAAACTGTGCATGGCAAGTCATCAATTATTTCTTTGACTGAGCACCCAGTATTCGCGGGTATGGGCGATAAAATGCCGGTTGCTCGTTATCATTCATTAATGGCAACCAAAGTCCCTGATGACGTTGAAGTAATTGCTTGTTATGAAAATATTCCGATGGCAATTTACCATCAACAAGATAATGCCCTTGGCTATCAGTTTCATCCTGAGTCAATTTTAACGCCGAATGGCGCATTGCTATTACAGCAAAGCATTGAATTTTTAACCGCACGCGTGCAGTAGAGGAATAACATGGAAGCAACAACTCAAACCCAGTTAAACCAATTATTAGCAAAGCAAGATTTATCGTTTTCGCAAGCAACTGAATTGTTTGACGCCATCATGAATGGCAAGCTTAATGACATTGAATTAACTGCAGCACTTATAGCCCTAAAACTAAAAGGCGAAACAAGTGATGAAATCGCCGGTGCTGCGGCATCAATGCGCGCCAATGCCGTGCCATTTCCAACCAGCAAAACCTTGCTTGCCGATAGCTGTGGTACCGGTGGCGATGGCTCAAACACAATTAATATTAGTACCACGGCTGCTATTGTTGCCGCCGCTGCGGGCATCAACATGGTCAAACATGGTAATCGCAGTGTGTCGAGTAATTCGGGCTCTGCGGATTTACTAAAAGCCTTGGGTATCAATATTGATATGAGCCCTGAGCAAGCTGCCCATTGTTTAGAAAATACTGGCTTTACATTTTTATTTGCGCCGCATTATCACAGTGGTGTGCGCCATGCGATGGGTGTGCGTACGGCCCTTAAAAGCCGCACAATTTTTAATATTTTAGGGCCACTGGCGAACCCCGCTGCCCCTGAGGTGCAATTGCTTGGTGTTTATGACCCTTCGCTGTGTTTACCAATGGCCGAAACCTTAAAAACCCTTGGCACAAAACGCGCTATGGTGGTTCATGGTTCAGGCACTGACGAAATTGCCTTACACGGGTCAACCAAAGTGGTTGAACTTAATAACGGTGAACTGAGCGAATACACGCTAACAGCGAGCGATTTTGGTCTTGCAAACTATTCACTTGAACAACTAGCAGGCCAAGGCCCAGAATATAACGCAAAAGCAAGCTTAGCGATTTTACAAGGTCAAGGTGAAATGGCGCATAACGCAGCCATTATAGCCAACGTTGCCGCTCTTCTTTATTTAACCGATAAAGCAAGTGATTTAAAAGCAGCCGCAGATCAAGTAAGCGAATTATTAGCATCAGGCAAAGCGATGGACACATTGAACGCAATTATTGAGGTAAGTCATGGCTAACGTGTTAGACAAAATTGTTGCCGACAAACGTATTGAATTAGAACAAAGAAAAGCACAGCGCCCGCTTGAGTCATTCATTAGCGAGGTTGTGCCAACCAAGCGAGACTTTGAAGGCGCATTAGCAGCAACCGGCACGCAGTTTATTTTAGAATGTAAAAAGGCCTCACCGTCAAAAGGGCTTATTCGTGAACCATTCAATTTAGAGGAAATTACGTCGGTTTATAAAAAGTACGCAACCTGTATGAGCGTACTAACGGATGAAAAATATTTCCAAGGCAGCTATCAGTACCTTGAGTATGTGCGCAGCCAAGTTGAACAGCCGCTTATTTGTAAAGACTTCTTTATTGATGAGTACCAAGTTTATTTAGCACGCTTATCTGGTGGTGATGCCATTTTATTAATGCTCTCAGTCCTTGATGACGAGCAATATTTAGCGCTTCATAAGGTGGCTGATTCTTTAAATATGTCGGTACTCACTGAAGTTAGCAATGAGCAAGAAGTCAGTCGTGCACTTGCACTTAATGCCAGCCTTATCGGTATTAATAACCGTGACCTTCGTGATTTAAGTACTGACCTTGCAACAACAGAGCGTTTACGTCAGCTTATCCCAAATGACAAAGTGGTGATCTCAGAGTCGGGCATTTATACCCATAAAGATGTAAAACGCCTTTCGCCATTATGCGATGGCTTTTTAATTGGCAGCTCACTGATGGCTGAACGCGACTTAGAAGCCGCGTGTCGTAAAGTGATTTTAGGTGAGAACAAAGTGTGCGGTTTAACCCGTTCACAAGATGCGATGGCAGCCTACGCCAGTGGTGCTGTGTATGGTGGCTTAATTTTTTATCCTAAGTCACCGCGCTATGTCGATATAGACTGTGCCAAGCAAGTTACGCAAAGTGCCCCGCTCGCGTATGTGGGTGTGTTTGTCAATGCACCGCTTGAACAAGTGGTCGATTATGCACAAAGCTTAAAATTAGCTGCCGTGCAATTACATGGCGATGAGAATAGCGAGTATATTCAAAGTCTCAGAAAGCAATTACCGCTTGGCTGTGAAATTTGGAAAGCCCAAGCTGTTAAAGGCGAATTACCTAAACCGCTTGAAGGGGTTGATCGCCATTTATACGACACTTACAGCAAAAGCCAAAAAGGCGGCACAGGCGAAGCATTTGATTGGTCAGTGCTAGAGACAGCAACCGTGCCGTTCATGTTAGCCGGGGGTTTAAACCCAGAAAATATCCATGCAGCGCTTTATCGCGGTGCTAACGGCCTTGACCTAAATTCTGGCGTTGAAGCGTCAGCGGGTAAAAAGTGCCAAACAAAATTACAAAATGCGTTTTCGCATATCAGAAATTATTGAGGTTAGAATGCAAAATCCAGCTTATTTCGGTGAATTCGGTGGTATGTTTGTACCACAGCTGCTTGTGCCTGCACTCAAGCAACTAGAAACAGAGTTTAATAAATCACAAAACGATCCAGCTTTTCAGGCTGAGTTTGAAAAACTATTAAATGAATACGCAGGTCGCCCTACACCATTAACACTGACACGTAACTTAGTTAAAAACCCTAAGGTAAAACTGTATTTAAAGCGTGAAGATTTACTCCATGGTGGTGCGCACAAAACCAATCAAGTACTTGGTCAAGCACTCCTTACCAAACGCATGGGTAAAAAAGAAGTTATTGCAGAAACAGGTGCCGGCCAACACGGTGTTGCAACGGCCCTTGCCTGTGCCCTACTTGGCTTAAAATGCCGCGTTTACATGGGTGCAAAAGATGTTGAACGTCAGCAACCAAATGTATTTCGTATGAAACTAATGGGCGCAGAGGTAATACCCGTCACTGCGGGCTCTGGCACCTTAAAAGATGCCGTAAACGAAGCCCTTCGTGACTGGTCAGCAAATTACAAAGATGCTCACTATCTACTAGGCACTGCAGCAGGCCCTCACCCATTCCCAACCATGGTACGTGAGTTCCAAAAAATGATTGGTGAAGAAGCAAAACAACAAGTGCTCAAAGCTGAAGGTCGCTTACCAGATGCGGTGCTTGCTTGTGTGGGTGGTGGCTCAAACGCCATTGGTATGTTCACAGACTTTATTGATGAGCCAAGCGTAAAACTAATTGGTGTAGAGCCTGCTGGTAAAGGCTTAGACACCCACCAGCATGGTGCAACCTTATGTAAAGGCACAAAAGGCATTTTACACGGTACCTATACCTATATTATGCAAGATGATGATGGTCAAATTGAAGAGTCTTACTCTGTGTCAGCAGGTCTTGATTACCCAGCTGTTGGCCCACAGCATGCTCATTTGCATGAAACTGGCCGTGCTGAGTACGTTGGAATTAGCGATACTGAAGCGCTTGAAGCATTCCAACTACTGGCTAAAAACGAAGGGATCATTCCAGCGCTTGAATCAAGCCATGCCCTAGCATATGCCCTTAAATATGCCGAGCAACAAACCGAAGACACTATTTTAGTGGTTAACCTAAGCGGCCGAGGCGATAAAGATTTGGCTCACGTACACAGTGTTTTATCAGAAGGAGGCGCACTATGAGCCAGACTAACCGTTACGGACAACTGTTCGCCACATTAAATGAAACCAACCAAGGTGCTTTTGTACCCTTTGTTACTATTGGCGATCCTAATAAAGCACTAAGCGTAGAAATCATCAAAAGCTTAATTGATGGCGGCGCCGATGCTCTTGAGCTAGGTATTCCATTTTCAGATCCGATTGCAGATGGCCCGGTGATCCAAGCGGCCAACATTCGTGCACTTGATGAAAACATCAATACCCAAGATTGCTTTGATATCATTAAGCAAGTGCGCCAGTACAATGCCGATATTCCAATTGGCCTATTATTGTATTCAAACCTAGTGTTTAAGCGTGGCATCGAAAAATTTTATCAAGATGCTAAAGAGGCCGGTGTCGATTCAATTTTAGTGGCTGACGTGCCGCTACATGAGTCAAAGCTATTTCGCCAAACAGCAATGAAAAATGGCATCGACCCAATTTTTATTGCTACACCGAATGCTGATGATGACACTTTACGAGAGTGTGCGTCATATGGTCGTGGTTACACATACCTTCTTTCACGCGCAGGTGTAACAGGCACAGAAACCAAGGCACAAATGCCAGCAGATTCATTAGTTAAGAAACTAAAAGATTACCATGCTGCACCGGCATTACTTGGTTTTGGTGTATCAACACCAGAAGATGTTAAATCAGCACTCGATTCAGGGGCCGCTGGTGCGATTTCAGGCTCTGCGGTTGTTAAAATCATCGAGGCAAATCTTGATGATCAAGCAGCAATGCTAACTGGTTTAAAAGAGTTTGTAGCCAGTATGAAAGCAGCTACAAAGTAAGTTTGTTTTATTACTTAAAAAAGGGCCATAAAGGCCCTTTTTTGTACTTAACAATTTATGATCAATGATGGCGGTGCACACCCTCTTTAATCTCTTCGATAAACTTACGATTAAAGGCTTCCAGGTCGGCTGGGCTTCGGCTTGTGACTATACCCTCATCAACACATACTTCTTGATCAACCCAATTAGCTCCTGCATTGATCAAATCTGTTTTGATACTTGGGTATGAGGTTACTTTGCGCTCCCGTAGTTTGTTAATTTCGGCTAATAACCATGGACCGTGGCAAATCGCGGCGATAGGTTTGTTTTTACCGGCACTGAAAAAACCATCAACAAAGGCTTTTGCTTCGCTATCTTGACGTAACGTATCTGGGTTGAATAAGCCACCAGGCAGAAGTAACGCGTCATACTCTGCAGAGTCTGCTTCGCTGACTACACGGTCAACACTGACTCGCTCACCCCATTGGTTTTCATCCCATGCTGTGATATCGCCACGCTCAAGTGACACAACTTCGACAAGTGCACCAGCTTCTAATAATGCGCTTCGTGGTGACAATAGCTCGCTTTGCTCAAAACCATTGGTTGCAAGAATGGCAATCTTTTTACCATTAAGTTGGCTATTTAAATTTGACATGTTATCTCCTTATTTAGGTAAACCTAAACGATTAACAGCAGACAACATGCCAAACTTAATAGATTGAAAATATTGAATAAATTCTCAGGTGTTCTATTTATGCTCTGTAAATACTACAACAGCTTTGCAAATCCTGCTTATAAAGCGTCTTTGAGTGCTTTAGCAGGTTTAAAAACTGGCTTGTTAGCGCCTTCTATTTCAATTTCTTCACCGGTTTGTGGGTTGCGTCCTTTGCGTGCTGGGTAATAACTCAGAGCAAACGTACCAAAGCCATTAATTTGCACTTGGTCGCCCTCAGAAAGAGACTTTTCGATAGCATTTAACATGCTGGTTAAGGCAGCTTGTGTGTCTTTTTTTGTTAATTCACTGTGGGCAGCCATTTGCGATACTAACGCGGCTTTATTCATAAAAAGTGCTCCAAAATACGCCGCTTAATCATCTGAGGTTAAGCGGAAAAAGATAAGGTAAAACAACCTAAACGCAGGTTTAGGCCAGATTGGCTCGGGAGGCTAAGCTTTCAGGGCTGCTAAGTCAACCTTGTATCTTGCGTGATAACTTGATACAACCCAGTATCTTTTTAAATTAGAGCATTTATAAATTTATGCATGCGATTATTGAATACATCCCGCTGATTTTATTTTTTGCGGTTTTCAAGTTAGTTGATATTTTTTGGGCAACAGCCTTGCTGATGCTAACCACCTTAATTCAAGTTGCTTACTGTTATTTTAAAGATGGTAAAGTTCCAACCCGTCACTGGGTGTTTTTTGCTATAGCGGTGGTGTTAGGTACCCTCACCTTAGTGTTCCACGATGAGCAGTTTGTGAAATGGAAAGCCACCATTGTGTATGCCATTTTCAGTGTTACTTTGTTAGTAAGCCGCTATGTACTTGGCAAAAACCTAGTGAAAAAAGCACTTAGCTCGATTTTAGAAAATGCCTCTGAGAGTAAACAAGAAATCAACGTACCTGAAGCGCTCTGGAATAAGCTTAACCTATTTTGGGTTGCGGTGACTGCAGGTATCTCGGCGCTGAATATCTACATTGCTTATAACTTCTCGCTCGACTTTTGGGTTAACTTTAAAGTGTTTGGCTTAATGGGCATTACCTTTGTTTGCGTGTTAGCAACGATCATCACCCTATTCAAATACTTACCTGAAGATGACGAAGAGAAAGATCCAAAGCAATCTTAATGTCATAAATCTGTCGTCTTAGCTTGTTAGCGTAAACAAAAAACACGCTGAGACGACATTGAACGCTAACCAATACCGCTGGCTTGAATTTACCCTCATATTTGTTTCTTTGCCGCTATTAGGCTTCTTTCTTCGTGCCTACCTCGCTAACTGGCTTATTCCTGCCCTTATTATTTTAATGGCTGTGTGCGGCATGTTGCTTTTATCTGATCCCCATTTTAAACGCTTTCGTTTAACAAGCCTTGGGCAATTTAGTGCGGTAAAACGTCGCTTATTTAGTTTCTTCTTTTTAGGGGCGCTATTCTCTGGAATGTTTTACGGCATTATGAATCAAGAAAACTGGTTTTCACTGCCACGAAACTCATTTAACGATTGGCTAATGTTGTTATTGCTCTACCCTATCTTATCGGTGATGCCGCAAGAACTTATTTTTAGAACCTATTTTTTCCATCGTTATAAACGCATTATGCCAAGTAAAACTGTGCGTATTCTTGTCAGCGCATCAGTATTTGCGTTAGCTCACATTGTCTATGCAAATGTATTGGCCGTATTGTTGGCATTTTTAGGGGGGCTGCTTTTTTCTTATACGTATGCGCAAAGCCGCTCGACCTTCGTGTGTGTGATTGAACATAGCTTATGGGGACTTTGGATGTTTACCCTTGGCTTAGGTGATGTGCTTGATGCCGGGGCCTTTTAAAATAAAAAAGGTAGGCATAAAAAAGCCGCGCAAAGTGCGCGGCTAAGTATTGAACTGGTTTTTAAAATCCGAAAATACTAAATGCAAAAAACTTAGTCGCCACCGTATTTACAAAGATTAGTAATAAAATGGCAGGGATAAACGTTGATAGCGAGAAGTTCACATACTTCTCTGTAAAGCTACCAATATAGCCTTCACAGCCTTGGCTTAGCTCTGCCGATAAGTTCGCTTTTTTCCAACGATACATAACGAATAAACACACCATTAAACCATTAAGCGGTAAAATCGTGTCGTAAAAAACATCATAAACAATATCAAATAAGCTCTTATCTGCACCGCCATAGCTAACAAACTTTGTAAGCGAGTCAACCATACCAAATGACATGGTACATAGCACAGTCAATACACCTGTAGATAAGGTTAAGATAGCCAGTGCTTTTTTACGGCTGATACCTTTGCGGTCACTTAATGTTGCTGTTGGCACCTCTACAATTGATACAAGTGACGTAATTGCAGCAAAAAAGACAAGTAAGAAGAATACAAACGCAACAATTGATGCACCCACGTAACCAATATCAGCTTGTAACGCTAATAAAATTTTTGGTAGGTATACAAAAATCATCGATACTGACGAGTCAGATAAAGTACTTGGGTCAGTATCTGGGTTAAAACTGAAAATAGCTGGAAGCACCATTAGACCAGCAATAAATGCCACCATCGAGTCAGTAACTGCAACCATTTTTGCACTACCAACAATGTCATCTTTCTTAGAAATATAAGATGCATAGGTCATTAAGATACCCATACCCAGTGACAACGAGAAAAACGCTTGAGCTAATGCACCATTTAATACGCTGGCATCCATTTTTGAAAAGTCAGGCACAACATAGTACTTAACACCGGCCATTGCGTTATCAAGAGTTAGTACGTATACAACCAATGCAGTGAGTAGTACAAATAAAGCTGGCATCATAAACTTAGCCGCTTTTTCAATACCTTCTTTAACACCACCCACTAAAATCAAGTTAACGATGATGGCAACCACGGCCATGTAACCAAACACGGTGTAGCTATTGATAAAAGTGCCAAAGTTATCTGGCTGGGCCAAGGCATCTAGATTACCAAAAGCGGTTTGCGATAAATAACCGAAAATCCATACTGTGATCACCATATAAAAAACAGCAATCATAAATGGCGTTAATACGGCTAAAAAGCCAGCAAAGTTCCATTTTGGATCATTGCCCGCTAAAAATTTGTATGAACCAAGTGGATCTTTTTGCGCTTTACGACCCATGGCCATTTCAGCCATCATCACTGGCAAACAGATGAAAATGACAAACAATGCATAGACTAAAAGGAAAGCACCACCGCCGTTTTTTGTAGCTGAAACCGGAAAACCCACTAAGTTTCCGATACCTACAGCAGAACCGGCTGCCGCTAAAATAAAACCGAGGCGGGAGCTAAAATGCTCGCGTTTTTCGCTCATTTAAAAACCTTATTATTATTTTCTCAACCCAGCGACTCTACCAGTGTTACACCGCGTATTTCAAGCTTTATAAGTTAAAGTTATATGGGGTTGTGTAAAGATTATTACGCGAATAATCTCTCGTCTATTGCTTAGAATATGCTACTATTTTTTAAAAATAACATTGAGAACACACCATGCTGTATATGATTTATTCAACTGATGTTGAAAATAGTTTAGAAGCTCGCAAATCTGCACGCCCTGCTCACTTAGCACGCCTTCAAGAGTTAGACGATCAAAATCGTTTATTTACGGCAGGTCCATTACCAGCCATTGATAGTGAAGACCCATCTGACGCTGGTTTTACTGGTTCATTAGTGGTTGCTGAGTTTGAGTCGTTAGAAGCAGCACGCGAATGGGCTGCAAACGATCCGTATATTGCTGCGGGTGTTTACGACAACTCAGTAGTAAAACCATTTAAAAAAGTATTTGGTTAACCTCTGAACTTAACTGAATCAATAATTCAGTGTTTGTTCACGGCTTATTAACTAAGATTTGGCTATTGAATTACAGAATTTAACGTAATTACTTGAATTTTAGTTATTTGGTTAATTAAACTAAATGGGTCTGGTTTAGGAGTTCCCCGTCATGCGCATATTATTAGCCTTCAGTTTTAGTCTTTTATTTGCATTATCAAGCTTTCATGCTGATGCCAATAAGAAGCAAGCCCAACAGGTGACTAAAAAGCAGGCTGTGACGATCGCCAAAAAATCTGAAGACGGCCGAACCCTAAAAATCACAGAGCAAGATAAAGTATTTACCGTAAGAATTTTAAAAACGAACGGCCACGTGGTTGATGTCCATGTGAACAAAAAGACTGGCGAAGTGAAAAAGGATTAAGAATGCGAATTTTAGTTATTGAAGATGATTTACACTTAGCAGATAACCTTCGTAATGCCCTAGAAAAAGAGCGTTACAGCGTTGACCTTTGTCACGATGGTGAAGCTGGTTTATTCCATATTACCGAATACCCGCTAGATATGGCGGTAGTCGATTTAGGCTTACCTAAAGTTGATGGTATTGAATTAATTACCAAAGCACGTGCACAAGGTATTACTATTCCTATTTTGATTTTAACGGCACGTGACCGTTGGCAAGATAAAGTAGAAGGCTTAGATGCAGGTGCAGATGACTACCTAACTAAACCTTTCCACGTTGAAGAGCTAATTGCCCGCTGTAATGCACTTATCCGCCGCAGCGCAGGTAAAGCAAACCCAGAAATGACAGCTGGCCCTATTAAAATTCATACTCGCTCACAGCAAGTATGGGTAAACGATAAAGAACTTAGCTTAACAGCATACGAATACAAAGTTTTAGAGTACCTAATGGTTAATCCACAAAAGGTAATTTCTAAATCTGAACTAACAGAACACATTTACGACCAAGACTTCGACCTTGACTCAAACGTTATTGAAGTTTTCGTATTGCGTTTACGTAAGAAGCTTGACCCTGATGGTACCCTTAACCCAGTTGAAACATTACGCGGCCGTGGTTATAGGCTTAAAAGTCAGTGGTAGCATCGCAAATACCGCTTAAAGTAAGGCAAGGATTTATCCTTGTCTTTGTTTTATTAGTCGCCCTACCAATTCTGTTTTTCTCAATTGGTAAGGCTTACTACGCCTCTTTGGTCGAAGCGACCGAAAAAACCCTCGAAGCTCACTTATATTCATTAATCTCTGAAGTTGATTTCACTGAACGCGGCATCGTTATGCCAAGTACTATCTTAACACCAGAGCTAAACCGACTAAACTCAGATACCTATGCAATGGTTTATCGCGGTGACTTGCCGGTTTGGTACTCTGAATCGGCGACCAATATCAACTTTATTCCTGATAACTTTGAAGCCCCCGCAGGCTCTGCTGACTTTCGCCGTGTTGAATACAACAATACTGTTTACTGGCAATTAACGCTTACTGTTATTTTAGAAAACATTGACCAATCAGAGCATGCACGTTTTATTCTATTAAAGCGCAATGATGCCCTACTGAGGCTGATGGATGGCTTTAAGCAAACACTCGTAAATTGGATGTATGTCATGGGTGTGGCCATTGCAGCACTTATGGCGATTGGTTTTGTTTGGAGCGCAAGGCCACTGCAACGACTCGATAAAGAAATTAAAGCCATTGAGTCGGGTGATAACCAACAAATTAAAGGTCTTTACCCAGTTGAACTACAAACCATTAAAGCCGATTTAAACTTATTGCTTGAATCGCAGCAGCGCCAAAAAGAGCGTTATCGTGCATCGTTAAGCGACCTTGCTCATGCATTAAAAACGCCATTGGCAGTGCTTAAATCAAGCCCATTGGCCAATGATGCGGATGCACAAGAGCAGCTAGACCGTATTAATGTGATGATCGAACACCAGTTAAAGCGCGCTGCAACAGGTGCGTCTGACACTTGGAAAAAACAAACCCATATCAAGCCTGTTATTGATTCAATCTTAAGCGCGATGAGCAAGGTTTATCGCGATAAAGATATTATTTTTACCTCTGAGGTTAGTGAAAAAGACTATTTCTTAGGTGATAAAACAGATTTGATGGAACTACTAGGTAATTTAATCGATAATGCCTGTAAAGCTTGCCGTTCACAGGTCGATATAAAGGTTAAGCAGAACAAAAAGTTAACGCTCAGTATAAGTGATGATGGCCCAGGTGTTCCTGAGCATAAGCGTGAATCATTACTAACTCGCGGTACCAGACTCGATACCTACGAAAGCGGCCATGGTGTCGGCATGGCTATCGTGTCGGATTTAGTCAACTCTTATAATGGCACATTAACCATTAAAGATGCAGAGAAACTAGCCGGTGCTGAGTTTATATTAGAGTTTAATTACCATGATAAAAAATAAAACATCAATACTCGCTAAAGGTTTCTTTTTAGCTTTAATTGCAAGCGCATCGCAGGCTCAAGCAGAGCAAACGTGTGAGCTTGCAAGCAATAATACCGATGACACAAAACGCTATATTCAATGTCTTGATCAAGTTATCGCTGATATTCAGCGTGACCAAAAGATGTGGATTAATAAGCTCACTATGGATCTTGAGAAAATCAAAGAAGATACCGGTAACAGCCAATTGCTACCGATTTTTAATCGCAGCATCAAGAACCAAGAGCGTTATTTAGAAGACAGCTGTCGTTGGCGTTATTTACAAAAAATGCCAAATGGTACAAAAGCCGCTATTGCCTACAAGCAATGCGAAATTGAGATCCTAAAAAACCATGTGCAGGTTTTACAGCGACCTCTAAAGTAATAATACCAATCCGCAATAATACTTAATCATTTTGAAAGATAAAAAGGCGCTTAAGCGCCTTTTTTAATCTTCAAGTTTTAGCTCTTCGCCATTGCCGAGCAAGGTAGCAAGCCACCGCCCTTCTTGACTAGTCTCTAAGGCTATTTTAACTATCATGGTCAATGGAACCGACAACAACATGCCCACGGTCCCCATCAGCCAGCCCCAAAAAATCAAGGATAAAAACACCACCAGCGTCGATAAACCCAGCCCTTTACCCATAAAACGCGGCTCGACGATATTACCCATCACCGTGTTTATAACTAAATAGCCACCAGCAATAAACCCTGCAACCAGTGGGCCTTGAGTGATCAAAGCAAGTAACACAGGAGGCACAGCTGCAATGATAGAGCCAATATTAGGAATGTAGTTAAGCATAAAGGCCACTACAGCCCAAAGTATAAAATAATCAACATCAAGAGCCCAAAGCATAAAGCCTGCAAGCATACCTGTGCCTAAGCTAACCAGCGTTTTAATAGCCAGATAAGAATTAATTGAATCTAAGAATCGGTCAACCTGCTGCATTTTCATTTCAGGATCGTCCAGTGCTAAATGCACTTTTTTACTCAGCATAGGTCCTTCAAACAACATGAACACTACGGTTAGGATGATCAAAAACAGGTTCGCCATCACGCCACCTAGGCCTGTGAGCATGTTGGTTGCAACATCAATCATTTTGCCAGGATCGAATAAAGAAATAATCTGTTCTTTATCAATCAGGATGTTATAACTCGCTGCAACATTAACCACCCAGACAAACTCTTCTTTTAGTTGTGCTTTGTACTCAGGCAGCTTTTCAGAGAAATCGGTCATCGATTGCCCAACCAACCCGGCAAGGCTTATCCCTACACCAACAATCATCAATATCACAAACACAACAGCAATCCCTTTAGGGATACCGTATTTGGCAAAGAAACGAATTAAGGGATTACAAATAATGGCAATAAAGGCTGCCAACACAAATGGGATAACAATCACACTTGCAGCTTTAATACCCGCTAAAACAACGACTAAAGCAGCAAATATCACTAAACTTTTATTTACACCAGTCAGGCTCGACAAAATAAAATCCTTGTTAGTTTTTTTATCAGTGTAAGTGAAATACGCCGCAAAAGAAATCACAAAGCAACTGGCACAATTAATGCTCATTATACGTGCATAATTTGAACAATTTATGATACATATAAGTAAGCGTGCTTTAAAAGGAGCTTTATATGGCACATTTATCCGAACAAGAACTCTCTTTTTTCAACCGTTTATTCGAGGCAGAGCGGCACGATGGCGATCCAACCGACACAAAAATGTCTGTTAGGCTTAATTTGCCTGATAAATTAAACGGCTTACTTACCAATGCCAAACTGACACTACTTGCTGAAGTAGGAATTTACCAGTTGTGGTTTCCGCTTGAATTTACCAAGGACAAGAATGGCCAGCTGATCCCAGTACTTAGCGCACCAGAAGTAATAGATACCAAAGGTATTGAGCGCAGCTGGCGTACGCCTGATCTTGAAATACACACAGAACAATTTCAAATATTGTCTTTATCAAGCACAGGCGTGTTACTCAAGCCAAAGCGTCAATCACCCGATCTTAATAAAGAGATACTGTTGGCATTTAATTTACCTAGTGAAGAACACGTTATCCTTAGCGTAAAGCCTATACGAACGACCAGCAAAGGAATTGCCGGAAAGATAGTGAAAGTGTGTCAGGGTGAAGATGCACTGCGTAAGTACTTATTTGAGACCCATAAGCACCATCATGCAAAGCTGTACGAGCAAGGTAACTTTACTACTGAGCTTATCTAGTTGCAGCAGCTTAACAGCTTAGATAAGCTTGGCGTTTTGCAGCAAGTCACAACAAGGTATTTTATGAGTTACCCTATTGGAACCCCAGGTAAGCCGTGGAACGAAGAAGATAAGAAAGCATGGTTTGAATTACAGTCAGTAAAGCGTAGCTATTTAGATGATGTTGTATCGCAACTAGACTCTTTATCAAGCGATTTCAATATTGAGCAATATGGCGCATTAAGTTACGACAGCGACAAATACCCACTTTACATTTTAAAGAGCAAGCAGTGGCAAGCTGATAAACCTGTTGTGCTGGTTACCGGTGGTGTTCATGGTTACGAAACAAGTGGTGTGCATGGTGCTTTAGCGTTTGCTAAGAGAAGTGCCAAAGACTACTTTGCTGATTTTAATATTTTAGTGGCTCCGTGTATCAGCCCATGGGGTTATGAAACGATTAACCGCTGGAATCCAAATGCCACGGATCCAAATCGCTCTTTCTATGCAGATAGCCCAGCTGAAGAGTCAGCAGCAATTATGCGATATTTAGCCGACAACGCTATTGCACCTTATGTGCATATTGACTTACATGAGACGACTGACACTGATAATAGTGAGTTTCGCCCTGCGCTAGCAGCACGTGATGCAACGACCCACGATAACTGGAACATCCCAGACGGCTTTTATCTTGTTGCTGATAGCGAGCGCCCGCATGATGCATTTCAAACAGCGATTATAAAATCAGTTGAAAAAGTAACCCACATCGCACCAAGTGATGAGAATAACCAGTTGATTGGTGTGCCACAAACTCAATTTGGTGTAATTAATTACCAAGCGAAAAAACTGGGGTTATGTATGGGCTTAACCGATGCAGAATATGTCACAACAACAGAGGTTTACCCTGATAGCCCACAGGCCAATGACGAAATTTGTATTGATGCACAAGTAGCCTCAATTACCGGTGCTTTGAACTATATTGTTAACGAATAGTTAGTTATATTTTAAATCTGAGGTGAATGATTTATTCACCTCAAACCTAAATAGTTAGATAAAATACAAATATATACAAATTTAATGAAAAAGTTATGTTTTTTGAAATTTGTATACTAAATAACTAGACACATACATAGAATTGTATAAAATTCGCGCTCTTTTTAATTCAAAAGGGAAGCAAATTGGAATTTAAGAATCACTATGGCAGTGTCAGTATCATCACTGATGGTCCAATTATTATTGGACAATTTTCTGGTAATATTAACGCACGTTTGGTCAATGACTTTGCAGTCGATTTAAAAAAGCATATTTCTGCTTTAGCTGGAAAGCCGTGGGCATATATTAGTCATTCTACCCAATTACTTGCTACCACCCCTGATGCTGAACGTGGTTTCACGCATTTATTTCGTGCCCTGCAAGGCACTAACTGTATAGCCACTGCTTATATGTTTAGCTCGTCTATTGTGCTTAATCAGATGAAACGCATCATTGCACAAGCGCAATCACCGATTCAAATAATGGACTGTTTATTTGATGATTTAGACAGCGCTAAGGCTTATGTCCTTAAACAGCTCGAATTTGCAGAAATGGCTTGTTAAAAACAAGCCATTTTCGTTTCTGGAGCCGTGATTGAGGTTAATCTCGGTAAAACTTAGTTTCTTTAGTTATTGCGATATCAGCATCTTCTAATGCTTGAATATGAAAACTGATAGGCGTTACTTTCGATTTCAGTTCGTAGCCATCTGCAACCACAGTGACAGGCACACGCTTCATCTGCCCAGCCTCAACAGTTATCGTTTCAGGCACTTGTAAGCTTGCTTCTTCGATACCACTGATGCCGATTGAATAGCTCAAGCTATGCTGTGTTTTGTTGATAATTGATAAGGTATATGGATTTTCTACTAAACCTTCAAAATTAACGCGGTACAGGGCATTACGGTCACGAATGACAGAAGCCTCAATAGGTGTACGCATTGCCATCCACACAACCATGCCAACGACAAACAGCGCTGTTAAACCACCATAGCCAAGCAGTTTTAACCTAAATGGGTTGGTCGTTTTGCCTTCCATTTGTTTTTCAGAGGCGTACCTGATCAGGCCTTTTTGATAGTTGAATTTTTCCATAGTGCTATCGCACGCATCAATACATAAGCCACAGTTTATGCATTCATACTGCAAGCCATTACGAATATCGATACCGGCTGGGCATACTTCAACACATAAGTTACAGTCTACGCAGTCACCTAAGCCTAACTCTTTAGGATCGGCTTTACGCTTACGCGCACCACGAGACTCCCCTCGCGCTTGATCGTAGGTAACAACTAACGTGTCTTTATCAAACATTACTGATTGAAAACGTGAATAAGGGCATGCGACAGTACACATTTTTTCACGTAAGAATCCCGCATTGCCATAGGTACAAAAAGCGAACAGGAATACCCAAAAGCTGACGATCCCAGACATTTCTAAGGTAAATAAGCTCATGTATAGAGACTTAGCAGGGATGAAATAAGCCATAAATGACATAGATGTAAGCAAAGAGATCACCAGCCAAGCTGCATGCTTAGTGATTTTCTTTTGCCATTTACTCACTGACCAATCAGCTTTATCAAGTTTAATACGCTGATTACGGTTACCTTCCACTTTATGTTCGACCCAAGTAAACATCAGCATCCAAATTGTTTGCGGGCAAGTGTAACCACACCAGACACGGCCTAACCAGTTAGTGACGAAAAACAAAGCAAACGCCCCTGTCATAAATAACATGGCTAAGATCATAAAATCTTGTGGTAATAGCGTTAAGCCAAACAAAGTAAATTTTTGGCTGGCTACGTCGAGTAATACAGCTTGACGGCCATCATAGGGGATCCACGGAATGGCGATGAACGTCAGCATTAGCACCCAGCCTAAGTAACGACGGATACGTTGAAAATACCCCTTTTGCTCACGAATATAAATTGGCCCTTCTTGGTTGTAGGGCTTGATGATTAAGTCTTGCTCTTTAATATCAAATTTCATTTTGCTACTTACTTTTGTGTCGGTAATAACCTGATAGAGCAACAATCAGGCCAACACAAATTAAAGATAAACTATTGATATTAAATGATTAAATTTATATTTAAACGTTCAAAAGCACGATATATCGCGAACACTCGCGATATATCACGAATTAGCGCTTTATCGCTAGCTTTTTCATCTTTGATCTAAGGGTACTTTCTGGCAGGCCCAGCAAGGTTGCAGCACCATTTTCACCTGATATTTGCCCGTTACAGCGTTTTAGCACCTCACAAATATGCTGCTTTTGTACAGCATCAAGAGAAACCACCTGCTCATTTGATTGCTCGTTACTCAAAGGTGCAGACAGCTGTAATACAGCTTGCTTAGACAGAATAGCTTCACGTTCTAGAATATTTTGTAACTCACGAATATTACCAGGCCAATCGTAATTAGCTAACTTCGTGATTGTTGCTTTGCTAAGCCCTTTTAACTGTTTACCTAAGCGCTTGTTCAGCTGCGTAATAATATTTGCTGCAAGTAGTGGAATATCTTCCTTGCGTTCACGAAGCGCAGGCACACGAATAGGAAAGACATTTAGGCGATAATACAAGTCCATTCGAAAGCTACCCTGCTCAACCATTTGCCACAAGTTACGGTTTGTTGCAGCCAATACTCGAATATCGACTTTTATGGTTTGGCTGCCCCCGACACGCTCAAACTCTTGCTCTTGTAGGACCCGCAGTAATTTACTTTGCGCCTCTAATGGCAGCTCTGCCACTTCATCTAAAAATAAAGTGCCTTTATCAGCCAGTTCAAAACGCCCTTTTCTGCGTTCATTAGCGCCAGTAAACGCCCCTTTCTCATGACCAAATAACTCAGACTCAATTAAGTTGGCGGAAAACGCCGCGCAGTTTACTTTTATGAAAGGTTGCTCAGAACGGTTGCTCAAACGATGAAGGTTTCGAGCTACTAGCTCTTTACCCGTGCCGTTTTCACCTAAAATCAAAACCGTACTATTGGTTTGGCTTACCAAGGTAATTTGCTCGAGCATACTTTGAAATGAATGACTTTGCCCAACTAAACCAGAGTCTTGCCAATCTTCGTTTAACTCTGAAATAAGGTAAGCATTTTCAGCTTGTAGCTGCTCAGATAAGTGCTGAACTTGTGCTAAGGCATCACGTAACGCCACTTCTGTTTGCTGTTGTTTGGATACATCGCGAAAAATCGCGACTGCCCCAATCAAGGCACCATTTTTATAAACTGGCGTTGAAGTATACTCAACAGCAAAATAGCTTCCATCTTTACGCCAGAATACTTCATCGTTTACATGACGGTGTTTGCCATCGAACATAGTGCAATATATTTGGCATTCATCCGCCGGGTATGGTGAGCCATCTTTACGAGTATGATGATGATATTGGTGTATTTTTTTACCAAGGAGTTCGTCTGCTTTCCAGCCCGTCATGCGCTCCGCAGCAGGGTTTACAAAAACTGCATTACCCGATAAATCGAAGCCATAAATACCTTCACCAACGGCATTTAGCAGTAATGTGGGGTCGTTTAAAAATTCCTTGATCATAGCCATCACTCAATTCGCGAAATATCACGAGCAATTATGGCAAGGTTGAACATGCTTAACAAGCAATTACAAAAAAAGCGGCTAGAAGCCGCTTTAAAATATCAAATAGCTTTACAGTGTGGGCACTAAAATAATTTCACCCTGAGATACTTTCATATCTAATGGCAATTTACTTAATAGTGCGACTTTAGGGTCATTCATATTTAGCTTGTAGACAGGGTTAACCGCTAAAAAGCCGTTAATCACTTGCATTGCTTGATCATCTAATAAGTTTAAGCTGCCCTTGAAACCCGCGGTGTCGATTGTTGTATCAACCAGTTTTACATTACGTAAAAAGACCGCTTTTTTCTCGCTGTCATAAAATGGGCTGCCTTCAATTTGTAGTTTTAAGCGTACTGGATACTTAAGCGCAAACGCTTTGACAACAGCACTAGAATCGGCCCCTAAAACCACCACATCACGCTTATCTGGGCCAACATTGACACTCAGGTCGTTTACCGCAAAATCTACTGGTAAGCCCATCAGCTTAATCTGTTCACTTAGTTTTGGTAATTGATTAGCAAGGGCTGCTTCAATTTCAGAATTGGTAAACGAGTAAACAGACATCCCTTGATCTGTACTTTTACATGCCCCTAAAAATAAACAGGTAAGTAGTAATAAAATTCTCATTGTTTTCCTCAAAAACACACGGAAAAAAACCGCTTAAAAAAGCGGTTTTATTCGTTAAATTGCAAATATTGCTTTAAGCCTTGCTAGTGTGTCAGCTGAAACTGAACCCTCACTGACTGCAAGTAATTGCTTTAAGTAATAATAAACATCTGCGTGCTCGCCACGGTGTTTATCATCTAACATCGCAACTTGCTCTGTCATACGTAACTGGCTATCAGCCGATTCAACGCCCGCTAGAATTTCGATACGAGTTAACAGCTGCGCAGCGTTTAGATTAGTTATTAATGAAGCTTGGAACTGCGAAGGCAGTTCACTGTGGCTCTCAAGAGCTGCAAATAAAGCCGTTAATTTAGACTGCTCTGCTTGCTTGCTGATTTGCGCTGTTTTTGCGCTAATCGCTGTCTCTAACTGAGTCACGCGTGCCGATAATGCTTTTGAGTATTCAAGCTCTGCTAGCTTCACTGTTAAATCTTTAAGCTGTGCAAGGTGCACCACGGTCTCAAGTGCAGACTCAAGCTCACTTAATTGCTCTGCGGCAACTTCGTCATTTTGTTGCTGAACTTGCTTTTGCTGTTCAAACTCGGCACTGCGCTTAGCAAAGGTGTCGTCATTAACTCGTCTGAATTGCTGCCATAAAGTGTTTTCAGCTTTCATTCCAGCAAAGCCAATAGTCTGCCATGTTTGTTGAAGTGCTTTTAGCTCCTGGCATGCAGCAGCTAAATCATCGCTTTGTGATAACTGTGTTGCTTGCTCAACAAGTGCAGCTTTTTGCTCAGCATTTGCTTTATGAAATGCAGCAAGTTGACCTTGAACTTGTGATTGCGCAGCTTTAAATTGCGCTTGTAGTTCACGGTATGTTTTAGGATCGACGTTACCTGCAGAACGCCACGCTTTTGCGGTACGGTTGAACTTGCTTTCAAACTGCTTCCAATCAAACTCATCAGAAGAGGTATCAAGCTCTGTTAACTGCTGCATTTGCGAGATTATTTCAACGCGCTGTGCTTTAGCTTGTTCACGTTGCTGCTCCTGCTCTGCAAAATACTCACGACACGGCGCAAACAGTAATTCAATTTGTTGATCGAATAACTCGCCTTGTTGCTTTTCTGCATCAGTATCTAAACGCCCTAACTCATTCCAACGACGACGTAACTGTTTAACTTGCTCTGCGCGTTGTTTAGGGTCAGTGCACTCGGTTGCAACAAGTTCATTTACTTCAACAAGTAATGCATCACGCTTTGGCGCTGATGCGTATTTTTGCCAATCTTTTGCTTCTGCTAATTGCGCTTCTAAATCAGCTTTCAAGCTATTTAATGGCTGCTTATAATAGTCTGTAAGTGTTGCGTATAGCTCTTCAAAGCCTTTAAACACACCAAAGGCAACATTAAAGCGACCTTGATCAATTAAGCGTTTTACATCACGAGCTTTACGCTTCGCTGTTTGCTGATTTTTCTCAAATTTATTGGTCAGCGGTGCCATCGCTTGCTGCCAGCGGTTTACTGTTTCAGCTAAATTGGCTTTAAAGCGACCTTGTAAACGACTAGGAATACTAGCCAGCTTTTTGCGTGCTAATTTTTGTTGTTGCTCAAACTGCTGTTTTAGCCCGTCAAACTCGCTTTCGTCTTCAGTTGTCGCAACTGAGTTTAATTGATCAAATGCCTCTTTAAACTCAGCAATAGCACTAACCAGTTGCGGTAACTGCTCAACTTGGTTAAATAAATTTGTTAAATGTTGCTTTACATCACGCACAGTTTTGTTATCAGCTAAGTCCGCCTCTGCTAACGCATCTTTTGCCTCTGCAACTTTTGCCTCGAGCCAATCTTGCTGAATTTGCTCTGGCGTTTCTAAGCCTAATTGCAATGCATTTTCAATTTCTTCGCCAATTGCTTCAAGGCTTGCCAGTGCTAATACCTGACGTTGTTGTTCAGCTAACGCTTGCTGCGCGGCTTCATGCTCTTTACTTAGAAGTGCAATATGAGACTCAAGCTTTTGCGTAATCGCTGAATACTTCTTATCTAACGTGCTTACTTGCTCATCGCTCAGCCATTTTAGTTCGATAGCTTGCCACTGCTGTAATAACTCAGCATGTTGCATCGACACTAACTGAAAGTCATTTTTATCACGAAGCGCATTAAGCTTTGCTAATACCACACGTGTATCAGCTTCTACTTTGGCAGGCATTTCTATCGCTAAGCGTTCATTGTCAAGATGAGTCGCCAGTTGTGTGTGTGCCTCACCTTTTGCATGCTTTAATAATGATTTAGCAAGTTGATGATTAATCACAAGCTCAACAAGCTGCAATTGCAGCTCTTCACGGCCTTCTTTAAAAGCTTTATCAATTAGGCTTGGGTTTGCTAAACGCTTTAATAACTTAACGCGAACTTGAAGTTCTTTTTCTGCAAAGGCGAGTTTCTCAAGAGTTTTGACAGGTGCATAACGCTCAATAAACTCATTTTTGATATTTGCATCTAGCTGGCTATCGGTATTTAAAACCGCTTGGTTTATATGCTGTTCTGCAACGTCTTTAAGTGCTTGGTCTTGCTTGTATGCTTGCCACCATAAAACAATATCGTTCACTTTGTTTAATGCTTTTTTGCGGATCTCAGCTGAGCTGTCTTCAAGGGCAATGCTATTTAAGATGCTAAGGTCACGCTCTGTATCAAGACGTTCAACCGCAGCTAAACGCACTTGGTTTTTAGGATGCTTCCACTTTGGAGTAAACAGGTGTTTAAAGATCATTTTCACTAAACCTAGCTATTTCATTTTCTGATGCGAATTCTTTTTGCAATTGAGCTTTGCTCTTTTGCACCATTTCACCATTTGCGCCAATGGTAAACTGCTCATTGCTTTGCGAAACTTTAGCTTGATAAAGCATCACGAGTTGAACGGTTTGTTGTTTTTGTTCTTCAGACAAAGGCGTGCCGTCAGGCCACTTACCCGTTGAGGCACCATACTGAAGACGTTCAAATACTTCTGGGGTGATATTTTTAACGATGTGATCAATATTCATGTTACTTTTTCTTTTTTAAAACAACTAAATAGATGCGGCTTACAAGATACCACACAAAACCTACTGCCATTGCCGATGTATAGGCATACCACTCAAGAGACTTTGCTTCGGGGTGCATAAAGTAATAACAGAAAAAGCCCCCTAAAAATAAAATCAGTGCGAGGAAAGACTGATTCATAAACTTTTGTTGTCTACGAATGCGCGTTTCTTTTTGCATTTGCTGCAATTGCTCATTGCTTAGATCGGTGACTTGGCATTCACAATGCGGGCATTGCTTATGTTTGTCAGATATTGATTTTGCACACTGCGGGCAACTAATAATCGCCATATCTTTCTCCATACTACGCATAAAAAAGGCGCCTTTAGGCGCCCTTTATTGTACTTGTTTTATGAGTCGATGTCTTATTTGAATTTCATTCATTTGTGAAGATTCGAAAACCTGCACAACTAAATTCACTACAAAAACTCAAAAACCTGATTTATTGTTTCTGTTTCGCCTTTTCAGCTAGACGCTTTTCCCAGAAAGTCGCATTTTTAATGCCTAATTTAACTGGATCAAAAGTGATTTCGCCACCGGCTTTCTTTTGATCTTCGTAATCACGTAAGCAGTTAAGAGCAGGTTTTGCGACAAAGAAAATAGCCAAAATACCGACAATGTTGATCCAGGCCATTAAGCCTACGCCAATATCACCAATATTCCAGATATAACCAGAACTGTTTACCATGCCGTAAGCCACCATAAACATGATGACAAGCTTAACAATAACCAGTGGAATATTGCCTTTGAAATAACGGTTTAAGTAAGCAACGTTCGTTTCAGCAATGTAGTAATAAGCAAGAATTGTGGTAAATGCGAAGAAGAATAAAGCAATACCAACGAATGCTTCACCAAAGCCACCAAATACGCTAAATAATGCCATTTGTGTGAAAGCAGCAGAGCCTACTTCTGTTGCAGCATCAACGTTTTGCACAATGAATTGACCTGCAGGTAACTCACCCACAATGTTGTATTGTTTAGTGATTAGAATCATTAACGCCGTTGCTGTACAAACAAAAATGGTATCAACATAAACAGAAAATGCTTGCACTAAGCCTTGTTGAGCTGGGTGATCAACTTCAGCAGCTGATGCTGCATGTGGACCCGTACCTTGACCTGCTTCGTTTGAGTAAATACCACGTTTAACACCCCAACCAATAGCAGCACCAAAGCCTGCTTGCGCGGTGAATGCATCAGATAAGATCATTGAGAAGATACCTGGCACTTTATCTAGGTTCAAGAACACCACGATTAAAGCTAACACGATGTAACCTAGCGCCATAAATGGCACCACGATTTGTGTGAAGTTTGCGATACGTTTAATGCCACCAAAGATGATAAATGCAAGCACAATTAAGATGATTGCAAGCGCAACAAGCTTAAAGCTACCTACTTCACCAAAGCTGGTGCTAACCAATGTGCCTTCACCAAAAACTTGTGTAAATGCATTACCTACCGCATTCGCTTGAACGCCCGGAAGGAACACACCACAAGCAATAATCGCCGATACTGCAAATAATACGGCTAACCACTTTTGCTGTAAGCAGCGGTCGAAGTAAAATGCTGGACCACCGCGATATTGACCATCTTCTTCTGATTTATAAATCTGACCAAGAGTTGACTCGGCATACGCAGTACTTGCGCCAAGGAACGCAACTATCCACATCCAGAAAATCGCACCCGGGCCACCAAAGCCGATTGCAGCAGCCACCCCGGCAATATTACCGACACCTACACGGCCTGATAACGATACAGCAAGTGCTTGGAATGAAGAAATACCCGTATCTGAATTATTAGAGCTAAGCAATAATTTACACATTTCTTTAAAATGTCTAACTTGTGCGAATCGGGTTAAAACGGAATAAAACAGACCTGCACCTAGACATAAATAAATGAGTGCACTACTCCAAATTATGTCATTAACGGCGCTTACTAAAGCTTCCATGGATATCCTCTATGATTATATTTTTTATTGTTAGTTACGATACTCAGCGTGAGCTTGTGAGAATGCGCGACACGATGACTGTGAGAAATAAAAATGAGATTTTGTTACTTCACAGCTGAACATATTGAATATTAACTTAAACCCACCAAGTTTGTTAACAGTTAATTTTCAATATGCTAAATGTACCTACCTCGTTAACATTTGATGCATCCTGCTCTACACCGTCATTTTTCAGTCAACAGATACAATTACGGGCATCAGTTTTGCTGATGCCCGTAAGGTTCGTTATCTTAATTTATCAACCACGTTAACGATAGCCGCTAACGTATCTTGACCAAATTGATACGAGCGACGATCTGACCAGCCGTAATCTGGATCTGGTAAATCATCGTTATCTTTAAATGGCATCTCTACCGTGTAAGCTAATGCATTAAATTCATGCGCGACAGCAGAAGAACCGACAGTTAGGTTAGCCTGGCCCGGCTCATCTTTTGGATAACCATGTTCGTCTTGGAACTCAGGCGTTACAGTTAAAAGCGCAGCTTTAAAACTATCTTCTAACTCTTTTAAGCGATCATCGTAGCCTGGGATACCTTCACTACCCGCAACAAAGTTATAAGGAATTGCTTCGTCACCATGAATATCTAAGTGCATATCAAGGCCCGTCTCACGCATTTTGTTAAGCACTAAGAAAACTTCAGGGCTATTTTCCATGCTAGGTGTTTGCCATTCACGGTTCAAGTTAACGCCTTTAGCGTTAGTACGTAGGTGACCACGCACACTGCCATCCGGGTTCATATTTGGCACAATGTAGAATACCGCTTTAGATAATAGTGCCGCTGCATGTGGGTCTTCATCATCAAGTAATTTATGAAGTAAACCTTCAACGTACCACTCAGCCATAGTTTCGCCTGGGTGCTGGCGCGCCGTGATCCAGATTTTTTTCTTCTCACTGCTAGGAATACCCACACGTAAAACACTCATGTCACGACCATCAAGGGTTTCGCCTAATGTTTCTAATTCACAAGCATGCTGGCTTTGTGCCCATGCTAGTAAATCTAGATGGCGGTCATAGCTGTATGGCGCAAAGTAAGCAAAGTACATGCTGCTACACTCAGGCTCTACTTCAAATGATAGTGTGCCGTTTGCGTACTCAGATGGTACACGGAACCAAGTTTGACGGTCGTATGATGCAACCGCATGATAACCTTCCCAGCCATCAGGGTATGCTGAGTTCTCTAGGTTATTAATGTGTAATTTATGGTTTTGAAACGCAGTTGTTTCAAGACGAAAGTGAAACCACTGGAAAAAATCAGACTGATTGTCTTTATTGATTTCTAATTGAATATTCAGTGGATCAACGGCTTCAATAACCTTGATATTACCACTGTCAAAATTGCTGGTGATTTTCATTCTATAAACCTATTGGTTAAAAATAATTCTTAGCTATTCGCTTGTTAGTTAAGAATTAAGTCAACGCTCTGTAGTTAGAACGTTTTGTTAGTAATATGGTGTAGACCCTTAACAGCCTACCACATGCTGAAAATTTGCAAAAACTTTCACGACTAAAAAAGCCAGCATAATGCTGGCTTCTAGATTCTTTATAACTTATGTATTAGCGAGGTAAGCTTGGGAAAGTTACTTCAGCCATATCACGCATACAACGTACTACCTGACAGCTATAACCAAATTCATTATCGTACCAAACGTAAAGTACAACGCGGTTGTCATCTACGATTGTCGCTTGTGAATCAACAACACCTGCATAACGGCTACCTACTAAATCAGTCGATACGATTTCAGTAGACGCTGTGTAATCGATTTGATCACGAAGGTCTGAATGAAGTGCTGTTTCACGTAAGAACGCATTTAGTTCTTCAACAGTTGTACCTTTTTCAAGGTTTAAGTTCAAGATAGCCATTGATACGTTTGGTGTAGGAACACGGATAGCGTTACCAGTTAGTTTACCTTCAAGCTCAGGTAAAGCTTTAGAAACCGCTTTTGCAGCACCTGTTGAAGTGATAACCATGTTAAGTGCAGCAGCACGGCCACGACGCTCAGCTTTGTGGTAGTTATCAATTAAGTTTTGGTCATTTGTGTACGAGTGAACTGTTTCAACGTGACCATTCTTGATACCAAACTTATCGTTAAGTGCTTTTAACGTAGGGGTAATAGCATTGGTTGTACAGCTTGCTGCACAGACAATCTTATCTTCAGATTTGATATCTTGGTTGTTTACACCGTATACGATGTTTTTGATGTTGCCTTTAGCTGGTGCAGTTAATAATACTTTTGCTGCGCCTTTTGCTTCTAAGTGCTGACCAAGACCTGCTTCGTCTTTCCAGATACCAGTGTTATCAACAACAAGTGCATTCTCGATGCCGTAAGCTGTGTAATCAACTTCGCTAGGAGAGTTAGCATAGATAACTTGAATGTAGCTACCGTTAGCTTTAATCGCATTGCGCTCTTTATCAATTGTGATTGAGCCATTGAATGGACCGTGGATAGAGTCACGGCGAAGTAAGCTTGCACGCTTTTCTAAGTCGCCGTCTTTACCGCCACGTACAACGATTGCACGTAAACGTAGGTCTGCATAAGGGCCTGACTTTTCGATTAATAGACGTGCTAATAAACGACCGATACGACCGAAACCGTATAACACAACATCACGTGGCTCTTTGCGCTCTGAGTTTGCGATTTCTGCTAATTCGTCAGTTAAGTATTCTTCAACTGAGCGACCTTTCGCAGCATCGTTAAATAAATAACCATACGCTAGTTTACCAATATCGATACGTGCTGAGTTTAAATCCATTTTGCTAATTGCTTCTAAGAAAGGGAAGCTTTCACGTAAACGTAATTTTGTACCTTCAAACTGAGCAACTGTTTTGTGCGCTTTGATGATATCGATTGTACTGGCATTAACGAGAGGACGGCCATATACAGCGATTTCGATACCACGATTACGGTAAAGTCTACCAATGATAGGTTGCATACTTTCTGCGTAATCTTGACGTTCTTGCCAGCTGCTTGTGTATTCTAACTCGTGAGATGAGGTCATTTTTTTTACCTAATTAAACAATTTTGAACGGATAGCCTTAAAAAATGTGTTGTGATTTGAGAGCAACACATCTCAGGCAGGGGTATTCTAATTTAAACTCGAACGATTCTCCACTGTTACAGAACAAATCATTGCGCTAGAATAAAGTAGTACAAATTAAGTAGAGGTTAAGGAATGTTATTAAGAGCAAGCGTGTTGCTTGGTTTATTGGCATTAGCAGGCTGTGAAGATCCGCTTACACTAGCGAAAGTGTGCGACGAAACACCTGGCTTCTGCAGTGATTTAAATAAAGATAGTCACTGTAAAGAGCAACGTGCCGAGGTCATCATTCAACGTTATGTTGAATATAAGTCACCAACAGACGAAAACAAATACCAATTATTAAAGGATTTTGAGAAATACGATCAATGTGTGTCGCTTGCCGCCAAGATTGAGCATATAAAACTAAAAGAAAAAACCACGTCTCGTGTTGAGGGTCATTTAACAAGCATCAAAGAAATGACACGAATTTTTCAAGATACCAAAAACACTGACCACCCAGGCTTGCTGTATTTCCATTGGTCACGTAATAACGACCAGTCTGCGTTAACTAAGTTACTCGCCCTTGAAGAAAAACAAGATAAACGGGTGACTGAAGATGCCGAAATGCAGTTTTTCTTAGCAAGCTATTACGTAAAGTTTGATGATGAAAAAACCATTGATCTGCTTTACAAAACGCTAGAGCTAAATAAAGCTGGTGAAACTCCCAACCCTGAGATCTACCCTACTCTTGTGAGCTTATTTTACAAACATGAAAAGTATAAGCATGCCTACACCTTTGCACGTGTAGCACAATTGTCAGGGTATGAAGATGTCGATATTTTACCTATCGAGCATCAACTCGCTGCCGCAGGCAAAAGCCTAGACAGCTTAGATGATTTAGCACAAAAAACTTACGACAGTATCCAAGAAGGAAGCTTCGTATCACCACGCGGGTTTTGATAATTCCAACTCGCTAATGTGCAGTACTCAGACAAATAAAAAAGGCAGCTAACGCTGCCTTTTCTTATTTTGCTTTGCTTGTGCCAACTTCTACACGAGTTTTTAGCTTCTGACCTGGTCTAAAAGTCACAACTCGGCGCGCCGAAATAGGAATATCTTCACCTGTTTTCGGATTGCGGCCTGGACGTTCTTTCTTATCTCGAAGATCAAAGTTACCAAATCCAGAGAGCTTAACCTGCTCGCCTTTTTCTAGCGCTGAGCGGATTTCTTCAAAAAACGCTTCAACTAAATCTTTGGCATCTTTTTTATTGATCCCGAGTTTTTCAAATAGGTGTTCAGCTATGTCGGCTTTAGTAAGCGCCATATCTAGTCCCTCAACGATGCGTTAAATTGTTCGGCCAGTGCGGCCACCACATTATCAACTACTTGATTGATATCTTTCTCTTCGAGCGTTCTATCAACCGCTTGCAGTGTTAGAGCAATCGCCAAACTCTTATAATTTGGCTCAATACCTTTGCCCTTATACACATCGAATAAGTTTAGGTCAACCAATTGATTTCCGCCAACTTTTTCTATGACATTTAAAATATCGCCAGATTTTACGTGATCTTCCACTAAAATCGCGATATCACGGCGGTTTGACGGGAATTTCGACACTGCCACAGCTTCTGGTAATTTTCTTTTTTCTAGTGCAGACATTTCGATTTCAAACACAAATGCTGTGTTGTTGATATCTAGTGACTTTTGCACTTGTGGGTGCACTGCACCAAAGAAACCTACTTTTTTACCATCAACATAAATAACGGCTGATTGGCCTGGGTGTAAGCCATCAGACTGCTCTGCTTTTATCTCAAAACGTGATGAATCGTTACTAATTGCTAAAAGTGCTTCAACATCACCTTTTAAATCATAGAAATCAACACTACGCTTTTCTTGAACCCAATGTTCACCGTGTGCAAGACCAGAGATTACACCACCAATGACTGCAACTTGGTTTACACCGTTTTCAGCATTTTCGTCACTTAAGAATTTTAAGCCGTGCTCAAATAAACGTACACGTGGTTGCTGACGGTTTTGGTTATAAACTAGAGACGCTAAAAGACCCGGCATTAAGCTCACGCGCATTGCTGACATTTCAACCGAAATTGGGTGTGGCAATACAAGCGCATCACTTTGCGGGTGTAAAATTGCTTGTGCTTTTGGATCAACGAAGCTGTACGTAATTGCTTCTTGGTAACCACGAGTTACAAGTGTATTGCGGAATTTAGTTACCGCAACATGAGACTCGTCATGGTTAGTCATTTTTAATTTAGCAGTTGGTGCAACGTTAGGAATACTGTTATAGCCGTAAACACGCGCAACTTCTTCAATTAAATCTTCTTCAATACGAATATCAAAGCGATAGCTAGGTACGTCAGCACTCCATACACCATCAACAATTTTCACGTCTAAACCTAAACGCGTTAGGATATCAGTTACTTTTGCATCATCAATGTGGTGACCAATTACACGGTCTAAACGTTCACGACGTAAACGAACTTCTGTTACTTTTGGTAATTTGTCAGTTGCAACTGCTTCAACAACTGGGCCTGCTTCACCGCCAACAATTTCAAGAAGTAATGCTGTCGCACGTTCCATTGCATCTTTTTGCAGTGCAAAATCGACACCACGCTCGTAACGGTGTGACGCATCAGTGTGTAAACCGTAGCTGCGTGCTTGACCCGCAATAGCGACAGGGTTAAAGAACGCACTTTCTAATAAGATGTCTGAAGTTGCTTCAGTTACACCTGATTTTTCACCACCAAAAATACCTGCAATAGCAAGTGCTTTGTTGTGATCAGCAATAACAAGCGTAGACTCGTTTAGTTTAGCTGTGTTGCCATCTAACAGAACTAACTCTTCATCCGCGTTTGCGCTACGAACTTTAATACCACCTTCAATCGCATTTAAATCAAACGCGTGCATTGGGTGACCTAGCTCTAATAACACGTAGTTTGTTACATCAACAACAGGGTCAATTGAGCGAATACCACTGCGACGAAGCTTCTCTACCATCCAAAGAGGTGTTTCTGCATCAAGGTTGATACCTTTAATTACACGACCTAAATAACGAGGGCACGCTTCATCATTAACAAGTTCAATCGATACTTTGTCATCAATCGTTGCAGCAACTGGTGCGATTTCAAGTGTGTTTACATCAACACTGTTAAGTACACCTACTTCACGCGCTAGGCCTTTGATTCCTAAACAATCACCACGGTTAGGTGTTAAGTCAACATCAATAATGTTGTCGTCTAGGCTTAAGTACTCACGTAAATCAGTACCGATTGGTGCATCACTTGGTAATTCCATGATGCCATCACCTTCTTCGCTGATACCTAACTCAACGAATGCGCACAGCATACCGTGTGAAGGTTGACCACGAAGTTTGGCTTTTTTAATTTTGAAGTCGCCAGGTAATACAGCGCCAACTGTGGCAACAGCCACTTTTATGCCTTGACGGCAGTTAGGTGCACCACACACGATATCAAGTAGCTCATCACCACCTACGTTTACTTTAGTTACACGTAACTTATCAGCATCAGGGTGTTGACCACACTCAACCACTTCACCAACAACAACGCCAGAGAATTCTGCTGCTGCAGGCTCAACACCGTCAACTTCAAGACCAGCCATTGATAACTGTTCCGAAAGAGCCTGTGTGTCGATTGCTGGGTTAACCCACTCTCTTAACCACTTTTCACTAAATTTCATTTTATATCTTCACTCTTAACGGAACTGGTTTAGGAATTTTAAATCGTTTTCGAAAAATGCACGTAAGTCGTTAACGCCGTAACGCAACATAGTCAAGCGCTCTACACCCATACCGAATGCGAAGCCTGTGTATTTTTCTGGATCAATACCCACTGATTTAAGAACGTTAGGGTGAACCATGCCACAGCCTAATACCTCTAACCACTTGCCGTTTTTACCCATAACATCAACCTCAGCTGATGGTTCAGTAAATGGGAAGTAAGAAGGACGGAAACGAATTTCCATATCTTCTTCAAAGAAGTTACGTAAGAAGTCGTGCAGAATACCTTTTAACTCAGTGAAGCTTACATCTGTATCAACCATTAAGCCTTCCACTTGGTGGAACATTGGCGTGTGTGTTTGGTCATAATCGTTACGATAAACACGACCTGGAGAGATGATACGTAGTGGTGGCTGCTCAGTTTCCATAGTACGGATTTGTACACCACTCGTTTGCGTACGTAACACAAGCTTAGGGTTGAAATAGAAAGTATCGTGGTCAGCTCGCGCTGGGTGGTGCTCAGGAATATTTAGCGCATCGAAGTTATGAAAATCATCTTCAACTTCAGGACCTGATTTAACCGCAAAACCTAACTCACCAAAAAAGCTTTCAATACGTTCAATAGTACGAGTTACTGGGTGTAAGCCACCTGTTGGCATAACACGACCCGGTAAAGTTACGTCGATCGTTTCTGCAGCTAGTTTCTCTTCAAGAGCCTTACTTGCTAGTAACTCACGCTTTTCGTTAATGGCTGTTTGTACTTCTTGTTTTGCTTGGTTAATCACTTGACCTGCTTCTTTACGCTCTTCAGGGGCAATCTTGCCTAGCGTTTTAAGTAAGCTGGTGATTTCACCTTTTTTACCAAGGTAATTAACCCTGATATCTTCTAGTTGCGCGATTTCATTCGCACTGGCAACTGCCTCAAGTGCTTGCGCTAAAATATTTTCTAAGTTCATTGAGTACCTGGTCTTTCACAGAAGGATTTTTGTAATAGCTAATGATAACTGAAAGCAAGGACTAGATTCTAGCCCTACTAAAGCTTTAACGTTGATTTTATAAAAGGAATTGTTAATTTTCTTTGTGCAGCCATTGAGGCATGGTCAAGTTTGTCTAAAACGTCTAATAATGCACGCATATCGCGGCTTAATCGCGTTAATAAAAAGCGCGCACATTCATCGGTTAGTTCAAGGCCGCGCATATGAGCACGGCGTACGAGGGCTTCGGCTTTATCATCATCGCTCATTGAGCGAATTTGTAATGTTGTCCCCCACTTCAAACGCGATACTAAATCCGGTAAGTTGATGTGCAGCATGTCGGGTAATAAATCAGCTGTGACAACAAGGTATTTGCCCGGCTCATTAAAGCGATTGAAAAAATTAAATAACCCTTTTTCCCATGCATCGTTGCCTGCCACTAAGTGCACGTCATCGATACATAACACATCAAGATTTTCCAGACCCTCAAGTACTACAGGACCAAAATCAATCACTTCACGCATTGAAAGTAACATGGTTGATAAACCGCGCTCTTGGGCATGAATACAGGTCGCGTACAATAGGTGGGATTTACCAGAATCACCTAAACCGCATAAGTAGGTATATTGAAATTTATTACTGAGCTTTGTGAACGCATCTTTAAGGTGACTCACTTCAAGAGAGTTTTCGCCACCAAAATAAGAAGTAAATGTTTCATCATCAGGCAAAGTAACTGGCAATGCCATTTGCATTGGTTCTTGCACTTCGATTAAAGCCCCTGCCACTGATATTCAAGTTCGTCGCTATTCACCACTTGATAAAAATCACGCGGGTCCTGATACGCTTTAAAGGCACTATCCAGTTCTAACGCTTTTCTAAAATCATTCATGCTGCCAGTGTGATTAACTATAAATTTTACGGTATCAGGCGTACGTACAGATATCACAGCGCGAGTAACAACACTTAAGCTCTCTAAACGGCGTTTAGCAAATTCAATATCAACAAAGTTATTGATACCTTTGAGATAGAAAGTAGCTGTCGCAAGTTGGCCAATCATTGTTGGATCAATGGCATATTCTGCTGCTAAGCCACCTGCTAAACTGTCAATCATATCTGCAACAATTTGCTGCTTATCACCCATCAAACGATTTGTATCGAATAATTCCGCATTAGTGAATCGCCAATCAAGGATCCAGGTTTCTGAATCAGCTTGTTGATACATTCTTGCAGTAATACTGCGCTCTGCACTATAACGACTTGAGGCTCGCTCTACAGGCTCAGAGAAATTACCCCACACTTCTGGGATACCAACAATAGCGCGGTCTTGTAAATCAAGTAATGGCACAACCACAGGTAAACCACGACGACCTGCTTTATCGTATATAAGCTGTTCAAGCTGCGGATAAGACTCTTGGGTAACCAGTTCACGGCGCCAATTATCTTCAATGCCTAACCAGATAGCCACTAAAGGACGACGTGTCCCCCACAATGGCAAGCCAAGATCTTTGATTAATGCATTAATCTTATTTGCTTCAAACTTAACAACCAGATTTAAACTACCATCTGCTTTTTCGTCATATTCGAATTTCAGCATGTAATCTGAAATGTCGCGAGTGCGCTGTTTAGCAACAGGGTTTTGATCTGCGCTTGTATCACCACTGACTTTCACCAGCACATTTAGCAGTGCTTCACGGCTTGCTGCCAAACGAGCATCACGTGATTTGTCTGCAACTTTAAGAGTATCTTGATATAAATTAGTCACCTCAACAGCGAAAGTTGAAGCACTCGAAAAAAATAATAATAAACAAATAAGTAATCTAGACACAGGCCATTAGTTCTTGCTTTTAAACTGATTTGATCCTAAATCAAAGCCATAAACAAAGCAAAGTTAATTTAATGAACGGGAGATGAGCGAGTTCGTGAATTACGATTTGGGAGTTAGCGAGGGGAAAGTTAGAAAGGGTAAAGATACGAGTTAGAAAGAGTAAAGTTTGAGGGTCTGGCGTAGGTTGGGTAGAGCGGAGTGAAACCCAACACATCACAGAGCTATCAGCTTTCAGCCGTCAGCGTTCAGCCGCCCGGTGTGGGTGTTTGGTGCTGCGTCTTCCTCTAACGAAGGTTCTAGGTTCTAGGTTCTAGGTTCTAGGTTCTAGGTTCTAGGTTCTAGGTTCTAGGTTCTAGGCAAAGTGTACTTGTAGGAATGGCTTTAACCATGAATGTATTTGTTATGGTCTGAATTCGGCACTGAAGTGCCTCCTACGGGGGTTGTTGCTGAGGGATGCACTGTACTAAACAACCCCACAGTTCAACTGACCTCTAACATCTGACGTCTGATATCTCTGTGTTTCAGCTGACGTCTGACGGCTGAAAGCTGACAGCTCCAAACGCAAAAAAGCCCGACTCTTTCGAATCGGGCTTTCTCTTATTTGGAGCCTGGCGATGACCTA
>NZ_JALNTM010000018.1:0-133955 GCF_023161845.1 Pseudoalteromonas sp. 2CM39R | reverse complement strand
TTGGGATATCGCCAAGCGGTAAGGCACCAGGTTTTGATCCTGGCATTCCCAGGTTCAAATCCTGGTATCCCAGCCAATTTGCACACGTCTTCGATTACACTTCACGATTTACCCTAAATTCCAATTATCTAACTTATATCTTTAATTCTGTTTCTACCTTTATAACCTACACCACTTTTTCTTAGGCATAAAAAAAGACCCAAATTTGAGCCTTTTAATAACTATAAGTATTTTAACTAAGCTCACCGCTTATTGCGTATTTCAGCACCCAGTTTTTTACCGGCCCTGTATTATTAGCTAACTTTAAAAATGTGCTGCGCGCCCATTTTAATGGGGCTATTTGATTTGAGAAACCAAAGTAGCAAGCATCCATCATACTCATCATTAATAAATTAGCGTTACGACGACTACGCTCGTATTCTTTAAGCATTAGCGGGCACCCTACATCATCAGCTGTACGTAACACTTCAGCTAAAGCAGCTACATCTTGAAAGCCTAAATTAACACCCTGTCCTGCCAGAGGATTAATGGTGTGCGCCGCATCCCCCACTAAAACGAGTCTGCCTTGTGAATAATTATTGGCATGCTGCCTTGCCAGAGGAAATATAGCATGGCTTTGTACTTCAAAATCACCAGCAAGCTTTGGAAACTTTTCAATAATATGGGCTTTTAATTCGCTAGGTTGTAGGGCTTTAAATGCTTTGAGGGTATTTGCATCGTCATACCAAATTAAATTTGCATAAGGTGCTTGCATAGGTAAAAACGCAACTGGCCCCGTAGGTGTAAACTGCTGCCATGTTTTAACTTGTTGTGGTGCATCGAGCTTTATTAGCACGCCCATACAATGCTGCTGATATTGCCATCCGGTTATACCAATGTTGGCTTTGCTGCGTAATTGTGATTGCCCACCATCCGCTGCAATGACTAAATCAGCAGTATAGCTTTGTTCGTTATAGTGCAAGCTAATGCTATCAGGGTTTTGCTCTATTGCCGTTAAAGCCGATGAAGGGTTAATCATCTCAATATTATGTTGCTCAAATTGCTGCCATAAACTGGCTTGAATTAGCTTATTCTCAATCAAATGACCTAAATGGGTGGTATTAATAGCATGACAATCAAATAATAAATGATCGTTACCCCGTTCAAAGGTCTCTAATTGTTCATAGGGAGCCAATCTATTTGCTCGTAGTAATGGCATTGCACCGAGCTGATCAAGCAATTTCTCAGAAAAGCGATTAATAGCCGAAACACGTATATCAACGTCATCACTGTTAAGTACCTGTGATTCATCTATTGGGTGTTTTTCAATAACACGTACGACTTTGCCTTGTTGCGCTAATTTAATAGCCATAGCGGCACCAACCATGCCGCCCCCTACTACAATTACATTATTTTTAGCCATGTTTTTCATCATTTTAATTCTGACTTAACTCTGCTTAGATTGTATCGTAATTAGTTTGCTCAGTGTGAGCGCTTCGCTTAATTCTATTATTAAACCCATACTATATTGATTTCAGATCACAAACATGAAATCTATACTTGGTTTTGAACGTGTATCCAGCTAAAATACGCGTCCTTTAAGTCGAGCGAAATTTTAATAATTCCGCCACTTATACCTGTTTCTAGCACATATTTGTGCCACTATCGAATTGAACACGAGGCTATATTTCAATGAGCAAAAAGCTGCATATTAAAACCTGGGGTTGTCAGATGAACGAATACGACTCTCAGAAAATGGCTGATCTTCTAGATGCTACCAACGGCTATCAGCTAACTGAAGAAGCTGCTGATGCTGATGTTATCTTACTTAACACCTGTTCAATTCGTGAAAAAGCGCAAGAAAAAGTATTTCACCAACTAGGTCGTTGGAAGTTATTAAAAGATGACAAACCAGACCTTATTATTGGTGTAGGCGGCTGTGTTGCATCACAAGAAGGTGATTCAATTCGCCAACGTGCTCCGTTTGTAGATGTTATTTTTGGTCCACAAACTTTGCACCGTTTACCTGAGATGATTAAACAAGTACAAGGCGATAAAGGTTCATCTGTAGTTGATATTTCATTCCCTGAGATTGAAAAATTTGACCGCTTACCTGAGCCTAAAGCGGAAGGTCCTTCTGCGTTTGTATCAATTATGGAAGGTTGTTCTAAATATTGTACTTTCTGTGTTGTGCCTTACACCCGTGGTGAAGAAGTAAGCCGCCCTGTTGATGATGTATTATTAGAAGTTGCACAGTTAGCCGAGCAAGGCGTACGTGAAGTTAACCTATTAGGTCAAAACGTAAATGCATACCGTGGTGATACACACGATGGTGAAATTTGCTATTTCTCAGATCTAATTCGTTTAGTGGCTGCAATTGACGGGATTGACCGTATTCGTTACACCACCTCACACCCTGTAGAGTTTACACCAGACATTATTGATGCGTACGCTGATGTGCCTGAGCTGGTTGATCACTTACACCTTCCAGTCCAAAGTGGTTCAGACCGTGTTTTAAACTTAATGAAACGCGGCCATACTGCTCTTGAGTACAAATCAACAATTCGTAAGCTACGTAAAATTCGCCCTAACCTAAGCATGTCGTCAGATTTCATTATAGGTTTCCCAGGTGAAAGCAAGGCCGACTTTGAAGCTACTATGAACCTTATCAACGATATTGGTTTTGATATGAGCTTTAGCTTTATTTACAGTGCACGCCCAGGTACGCCAGCGGCAGATTTACCAGATGACGTAACCGAGCAAGAGAAAAAAGAGCGCCTGTACTTATTGCAAAACCGTATTACGCAAATGGCACAGCAAATTAGCCGCCAAATGTTTGATACTGAGCAACGTATTTTAGTTGAAGGTCCTTCTAAGAAGAACCCGATGGAACTACGTGGCCGAACTGAAAATAACCGTGTAGTTAACTTTGTTGGCCCACACACAGTGATCGGTCAGTTTGTTGATGTACGTATTACCGAGGCACTACCAAACTCTTTACGTGGCGATTTAATTCGTACAGAATCAGAAATGAACTTACGCCGCGAAATTGCGCCTTCTGCTATTTTAACCAAAGCAGCGAGTGAGCAAAAAACCGAGACAGCTAACGAAATTGGCGTTGCTACTTTCGTACCTTAGTTGCAAAAATTCATTGCGCCAGTTAACGCTGGCGCACTGTAATAGGAAGTAATTTTGAGTAATCAGTTAAAAACATTAGAGATTTATTTAGAACCTGCCGACAACAAACGCCTTTCTTCATTATGTGGCCCGTTTGACGAAAACATCAAACAAATTGAACGCCGTCTGGGTGTTGAAATTATTCATCGTGATAACTTTTTTAAAGTAACCGGTAAACTACACAGTAGCGCCGGCGCGGTAGAGATCTTAAAAAACCTTTATATTGATACTCAACCTGTACGTGGGGAAATTGGCGAAATTGAGCCTGACAACGTACATTTAGCCATCACTGAGTCTAAAGCGCTTGAGCAAGATGTTGCACACAGTGCTTATGGCAAAGAAATGATGATTAAAACCCGTCGTGGCGTTATTAAACCACGAAACGATAACCAAGGCTTGTATGTTGCTAATATTTTGCACCACGACATTACCTTTGGTATTGGCCCTGCAGGTACAGGTAAAACCTATCTTGCAGTTGCAGCGGCAGTTGATGCACTAGAGCGCCAAGAAATACGCCGTATATTGCTCACTCGCCCTGCGGTTGAAGCGGGTGAAAAACTCGGCTTTTTACCGGGTGACTTAAGCCAAAAAATAGACCCTTACTTACGCCCACTTTACGATGCCTTATTTGAAATGCTTGGCTTTGAGCGTGTTGAAAAACTGATTGAAAAAAACATCATTGAAATTGCGCCATTGGCTTACATGCGTGGGCGCACACTTAATGATGCGTTTATTATTTTAGATGAAAGCCAAAATACCACCACAGAGCAAATGAAAATGTTCTTAACCCGTATTGGTTTTAATTCTAAAGCAGTGATCACCGGCGATATAACCCAAGTTGATTTACCTCGGGGTGCGCGCTCTGGTCTTCGCCATGCTATTGAAGTATTGGATGGCGTTGATGAAATTAGCTTTAACTTTTTCAAATCGCACGATGTGGTACGCCACCCTGTAGTAGCCCGCATTGTAGAAGCGTATGAGCGCAACGATGAGCGTGAGCGTCTTAAGCGATTAGAGAAACAACAAGCCAAAGAAGTGCTCGCCGCTCAAGAGCAACCTGCGACTAAAGAGTAACACCGTGAAAACAGAACTTGATTTACAAATAGCGTGTGAGTTTGACAACTTACCTAGCCTCGAGCAGTTTGCCATGTGGGCCGATAAAGTGCTTAGCCAATATCGTGATGAGTCAGAGCTGACTATTGTTATTAGCGATGAAGAACAGTCGCAACAGCTCAATAATGACTACCGCGGTAAAAATAAGCCTACCAACGTATTATCGTTTGAATTTGAAGCGCCACCGGGTATTGATATCCCACTTGTGGGTGACTTAATTATTTGTCCTGCCATTGTTTTGGCTGAGGCACAAGAGCAAGAAAAGTCATTTCATGACCACTTTGCTCATATGGTTATTCATGGATGCTTGCATTTACTTGGATTTGACCATATAAAGAGTGAAGACGCGTTAGAGATGGAAAGCATAGAAAAGCAATTACTTGCTGAACTAAACATAGCAGACCCATATCGGGACGATATTTAAATAAACGGAGCAATTAGACGTAATGAGCGACGATAACTCGCAATCTAGCCAGGGTTCTTCTGGCAAAACTTGGCTGGGTCGTATAACCCAGATGTTGCAAGGGGAACCCCAGAATAGAGAAGAGCTGGTTGAGGTAATTGCCGATGCCCAAGAGCGGGATGTAATCGATCCTGAAACCAAAGAAATGATTGAAGGTGTGCTTGGCGTGTCTGAGCTCAAAGTGCGAGATATTATGATCCCGCGCTCACAAATGGTCACTTTGGAAATTGATAGCCCGCTTGAAGAGCACATACCTATGATGGTTGACTCTACCCACTCTCGTTTTCCGGTAGTGTGTGAAGATAAAGACCATGTAGAAGGGATTTTACTCGCAAAAGACTTATTACCTCTCATTTTAAATAAAGATGAGCATTTACCATCGCTACGTGACTATTTGCGCCCTGCCATGGTAGTGCCTGAAAGTAAACGGGTGGATACCCTGCTTAATGAATTTCGTCAGCAACGCTACCATATGGCAATCGTGATAGACGAATACGGCGGTGTATCGGGTTTAGTAACCATTGAAGATATTCTTGAGATCATTGTTGGCGAAATCGAAGATGAGCACGATGAAGAAGAAGAACAACAAGATATTCGACAACTTGCTAAACATGTTTACGTTGTGCAAGCACTGACCCCTGTAGATGACTTTAACGAGCATTTTAAATCAGGTTACAGCTCGCAAGATGCCGACACTATTGGTGGTACCGTGTTACACGCCTTTGGCCATATGCCGAGCCGTGGCGAAACCATCGATATAGAGGGATTTCAGTTTAAAGTAACCAATTCTGATAATCGTCGTATATTGCAACTGCAAGTCACCATTCCTAAGGCTGATGATAACGACAGTGAAGAAACTGCTAACTAGTCTCACCCTACTAGCAAAAGATAAAAAAGCATGGCTCGCACTGGTTGCGGGCCTTGTTTTAACTTTTAGCTACGCCCCTTTTGGTATTTGGCCGATTGTATTTTTTAGCATAGGCTCGCTATTTTTTTGTATTCCTGCAAACCTCAATGGAAAAGTACATGCTAAAACAGCGGCTAAATATGGCTTTATATTTGGCCTAGGCTGGTTTGGTGCAGGTATAAGTTGGGTACATGTTTCTATCGCCACCTTTGGCGGTATGCCACTGGTCGCCTCAATTGCATTAATGGCACTGCTTTGTAGCTACCTTGCGTTATTTCCTGCGCTGACGCTGTGGGCAACCACTCGCTTTTCAAACGGCTCTATAAGTTTTGCAGCGCTCTTACTCCCTTGTTTTGCTATTAGTGAATATTTGCGTGCCAACCTGTTAACTGGTTTTCCTTGGTTAAGCTTTGGTTATACACAAACCGATAGCCCTCTGAATGCCCTTGCTCCTTTAATTGGTGAATTTGGGCTCACGCTATTATGTATTGCCATTGGCTTTGCATTGTACAGCTTAACGCAAAAACAATTTAAAATGCCTGCTGTTACCGCTGCTGTGGTTTTGCTTGCCTTCACAGGCGCACACTTTACAAAGGTAACCCATTACTCCGATAAAGACCTCTCTGTGCTGCTTGTACAAGGTAATATAAAACAACACTTGCGGTTTGACCCCAGTGAGTTTTGGACCACCATGAGTAAGTATCAGGATATGACGCGCCGTCACTGGGATGCCGATTTAATCGTGTGGCCTGAAGCTGCAGTGCCTGAGATAGAAGCGCTTGCCGATTCGTATTTAGCAGGCTTAGACAGTGCCGCCTCATTCAATAAAACTGCATTAGTGACCGGTATTGTCGATTACCAACGCGACACTAAAACCATTTTCAATACGCTAATTGTGGTCGGTAACAAAGAGCAAAGTGATGAACACGGCCACTACCGTTACTTAGATAGTAACCGCTATCAAAAGCATCAATTACTGCCGATTGGAGAGTTTGTTCCCTTTGAAGACATACTCCGCCCCATAGCTCCGTTATTTGACTTACCCATGTCATCGTTCTCGCGCGGTGATAAAGTGCAAAATAACTTACGTGCGAATGGCTTTAATTTACTGCCCGCTATTTGCTACGAAATAGTATTTGCCGATTTAGTGCGTGGCAATTATAAAAGCGACTCAGACATATTATTTACGGTGAGTAATGATGCTTGGTTTGGTGATTCAATCGGCCCTCATCAGCATATGCAAATAGCCCGCATGCGCGCCCTAGAACTTCAGCGTCCATTAGTGCGTGTTACCAACAACGGCATAAGCGGTGTATACGACCCCATAAGCCAAACACGCCAAACTATGCCACAGTTTGAAGCTACCACACTCAAAGCCAATATAAAGCTCATACAAGGGGATAGCGTGTATAGCCAATACGGCAATGGGTTTGTATGGGGAGTAATGGTGTTGTTGGGTATGATTGGATTTGGGGTTAGGTTTAGAAAGTGAATGGAGTTGATAGCTGTCGGTTGTCAGCTATCAGTATATAAATACAACCCCAATAATTTAGTAAGGTTTAAACATCAGGGTAATTTTTTATCCATTGATCAGTACACCCTCTTTCAAGATAAATTGAGATTGTTTTCTTTAAAAGACGACTTGTCATGTCCATTAATGCAGTTGTTCCCCCAGTAATTGCATTTTTCTCATAAATATAGCGACTTTCAATAAAGGTATGTCGATATTTTTCAATCAGTATCAATGAAAGGTCGCTTGAAAATTTATGCTTAATTGAAGTTGGTAACGCATTAAATAGATACACCAAATCATGTGCATTTTCTTTTTTATTAAGAACCTTAGCGTTAAATTGATATTTTTCGTTTATTAATCCATCATTGCTTACTACTTTGCAGTTAAAGCTTTTAAGTAATATCTCCAAAGCTAATGCTGCATTAGCTATCGAAATACTAATTGAATGACTCCACATAAGCTCTGATGCCTTCAAATATAGATATGATGTTTCAATCATATGAGGAGCTAAAACCCAATCATAGCTGTAATCGTTCATAGCCTTTCCTTAAAAATAATCTAAATATTTTTATTCTTATAAAACTAGGTTTCTAGTTACTTAATAATTCTTTAATCCCATAATACCAACTAAGTGCGGCGACTGTGCCATGGGTTTCATCTTCAAAACAACGTTGATTTATAACTAAATTATCGCTCGGGTGCGCTTTTAACTTTTTAGCAAACGCTAAACCCCATTGGTAATTTATTTTACCAATTTCGCCAAACGCTTCGACATTATTTGCAAAGGTAAAATACACATTGCCGTTAAGCTGCTTATTTATAAATTGGTTATCATTAAAATAACGATTGAGGTAGTTATTATCCCACAGATAGGTTGCATCAATAATTAAGTAATCTGTAAATAGCGCATGGTTGGTAAGCAATACATAGCTGGCAAATAAACCACCGAAAGACTCGCCAATTAATACGCGTTTAGTTGATGTCCGGTAATTTTTATTAATGAGTGGAATAAGTTCTTTTTCAAAAAAGGCGCTGTAGTTTAAGGCGTTGCCGATATTTTCAAATCTTTCTAGGAGTTTACCGTTAAATGTCCAATCAACATTGGTTGGGGTAAAGTCACGCTCTCTTATCGCATTTTTACTATTAGGAATGGCTACTATAATTGCTTGCTGTATTTGCTGCTCTAGCCGTTCTGTACTAAGTGCCTCTACTAGCCCAGCTACGGCTTTTAGATGTGTTTGGTCACCATCGAGCAAGTAAATAACTGGATATACTTAATTAGGGTTTTCATTATAGCTTGGCGGTAAATAAACGCTAAAGCTGCGTTGCTCACCTAAAATAACAGACGTAAGCTGATGCGTTTTTGCGAACACAATATTTTCTGACGCATACGAAACCGTAATAAAATACAGATTAATAAATACAATTAATAAAGCTTTCATAACCATCCTTGTAATAAGAGCAAAATTAAATTTTAACAGTCTCTTCTACCGTTTGCACATTTACAACTTGGTTAATACTCCCTTTAATAACCACCGTGGCTGATATTTTATCTTGAATAGCTTGTCTGTTTGGGTCCCAGTACACTTGTAAAAAGCCTAACAAGCCGGTGGCAAAACCTGCGCCGTAACCGCCGTATCGGCCAAAACAATCAAGTAAACCCAGTGATTCACCACTTAATGCAACCACTCTGGTGTTACAGAGCTTTTTACCAGGGGTTTGACCGCGCCATAATAAAGAAAACAGTGTGAAGTACACAGCCGCCCAGCCAAAACCCAAACCTAAATCTTGAATAATACCTTTGCCCCACTGCAAAATACTGTGTGTGGTTGTTTGTGCGGGTTTATCTTCTGTTAACTGCGCAAGCTTTAATCCGTTATTTTCACCAAGCACTAATAATTGTAAAAATGCTTTTGCAAGTTGTGGGTTTTGTAGGTCGTCCATTTCGGCTAATTTGGGTACTTGCCCAATCAAATTATCAAGTGCATTTTGTTGACAAGATTGCTCACAGCTTTCGTCGTCTGTTTGCACTAAGTAGGCATTTACCTGCTTTTTTTCTGTGGAATTAAGCTGAATGTCATCCTGTATTTTTAAGCCTTGAACAGTTAAGCCTTGATCAGAGTCATCGCCTTCTAAGTAATCTATACCAATTGAAAGCACAGCAAGAGCGCTTACAAATAAAATACTTGCTGCTACTATTTTTAGTATTCTTCGCCATACACTCGACATTTTAGGAAGGTATTGCTGCGCCGTTCCTTTGTAAAATGCCATCGCAGCAACGAATGCAATAATAGTTGCACTGAGCTTTGCAGCTAAGAATATTAATGCTACATCGATAATCATAGCTGATGCGCGCCGAGTCGGCGAAGCCAAAGGCAAGCCAAGTAAAGCATTATCAACCTCAAAGGCATACGGCGTGATCACTTCTCGAGTTTCGGCTTTAGATAACGCTAATTGTTCTAATTCTTGTGCTTTCATTATTATACTTGTTATTAAAATAGGTAACGCGGTTAAATTACGCGCTTTTTAATTTTTGCTCAAGCGAACTCATCTCTATTTAAAATAAAAACACCTCAAAGCCAAAAATTATTAGATACAAAAGTTACAACCATTTACAAATATAAAGTTAACATTATTTACAATGCAACTACAAAACATATATTATCGATGAAACTACTTTTTCTTTAAAAATTAAATATATGGAGTATATTTTGAAGTTATTAACTAACATGTTTTTCTTGTTTTCGGTACTTGTTTTAAGTGGCTGTGCCCACCAGATAAGTTTAAATCCAGACACTGAAAAACTTCAGCTTTCAGAAAATAAATCAATGTCTGTTGTAGGTTATTATATTTCTGAAGATGATATTAAAAAACAAGTAAAAACACCTGGTGGTGGTGGCGATAATGTTAGTTACAAACCTTATAAAGACACAGAAGCTGCATTATATACTGTACTTTCTAATAAATTTGAAAACGTTTATAAGCTTGAATCCTTAACTGATAATACATTTTTACAAGACAATAAAATTGAATATGTATTTATACCTACAATAACAACTGAATCTATTTCAGATAGTTTATTTACATGGCCACCTACAGAGTTTACTTTCACGTTAAACTGTAAAACTTTAAATAACAATGGCGATATAGCATGGAATACTGAAGTTAAAGGTTTTGGCAAAGCTGAATTTGATGAGTTTAAAAACGACTTTTCTTTATCAGCAAAGCGTGCAACAGAAGAAGCATTTAACAAACTAGTTGTAGAGTTAGAGCAGTCAAAACTATGAGTAAGGAAAGAATTAAAATGAAGTATAGAAGTTCAATAGGATTAATCGGGGTTTTATTCTTAAGTGCATGTACAATTCAAGTGCCTCCTTATAGTGCAGACATTGGTAACGTTTCAAAATTAAAGCAAGAAACGGCTTCCCCTCTATCTGTTGGCACAATTAAATCTGAAAAGAAACTAAATAAAATTTCACTTAGAGGCTCACCTCTTATTTCATCTGTAGGCAACAGTTATGGTAAATATATTGAAAATGCTTTGTTGCAAGAGCTTAAGTTAGCCAAGCTTTGGTCTGGTGTTGCTAAAAAGCAAGTAACTGGCAAAGTAATTGACCAAGATATTGATGTTACGGGTTTCTCCGAGGGAAGTTCATTTATAAAAGTAAACTTTATCGTTTCAGAAGAGAATATTATCTTATTCGAAAAAGAAATCATGGCCGAACACACTTTTGACTCTTCATTTATGGGAGCGATCGCTATCCCTAATGGTCAAAAAAGCTACGTAGAGTTAGTTCAAAAATTACTAACAAACCTATATGCAGATGAAGAGTTTATTGCCTCAATAAAATAACTCTATTACATCTATTTCAAATAAAAAAGAGTCATACTTCGTATGGCTCTTTTTATTTAAACTTACCCTAAAACCACTTAATTTTAAGCTTTGTCGAGTGAACTTTACCTGCTTGTGATCTAAATAAATTGCATTTAATGTCAACATAGCTAACTTCACTAGGTTCTAAAAAGCTGTCTGTGCTTTTGCCTACACAATTACCAATAAACTTGCCACTTTCGTCAAATGTAGAAGCAATAACGGTTCCCGTATAAATGCTCTCGTTAGTAATATTTTTTAATTCAGCTGCGATTCTTACTTGACCATTTTCTTTGTATATTTCAGAAAGAGTTAGATTATAGTCATTGTTAAATTCATCACTTGTTTCTAATGCTTTATTAGAAACCATTGTTTTAAATCCACTGTCAACATCAGCTGCAATTGTCAGGGCGAATGCACTAATACCGCCAAGCATTGCTATTACAAACCCAACTCCCCAAAAAAAGCCTTTTATGCTCTCATTAAAATTATTACTTTTCATTTAATTCCCTTTCGTTTTTACCATTGTATTTCGTTAACAAGATAGCCAAAGTAACTTTTTTCGCCGACTAAGTTCACTTTTGTATTTTTAAGTTTTAAAAGCTTGTGCTTATCTAAATACCACCTGATGGTATGCTGTTTGTTTGTAGATATATCTGCAAAGAGTAAACGAACGCAATTCGGCTCATAATCGCTATAACAAGCTTCAGACTCAACTAAGATATATTCTTCAGACCAATAATCGCCTAAATGATAATGCGCCCATAGTTGAATCGGCGCACAAATGACAGCCCAAAGATATGCATACAGCAAAATAGGTATCATAATGATACTTAAATATTTAAGGATAACCCCTTCTTGATCAAAGTGAGTATTAAACTCTTCTTTTGCATTTGGCGTTTTTATTAAATGAAATAGAAAGGCACACACTAAAGAAATAGTAATAAAGCCTAAAACCCAAGAACTTAAAAAGTCATAAAAACGGTTAGGGATAAAGGAGGGGTCGATTGAAGTGTACCACTCATAAATACCAACAGGGCCGAGCATCATAACAATAAATGCTATGATAATGAGAATCACAGGCTTTTTTGTCATATAAATTAATATCCTTATATTTTATAACGTCTTTAATTTGGTCAGTATTTTAATCAAGGATTACCTTATCCCAGTATTAAAATAATCAAGTGAACAATTATTACATCAAAACGTATTACTGTTAATAATGGTTTTAAGGAATTACTCATGACCACCAAACAACTCTCATCACTTTTTGTTTTTAACTTACTGTTTGCCACCAGCGAGGCAAATGCTAATGCTCGCTGGTATGTGGTTAATGATTCGGTGATGGGTGGCATTTCTAATAGTCAGGTTTTTTATGAGAACGACAATTTAGTGTTTACAGGCAAGGTATCGCTTGCAAACAATGGTGGATTTGCTTCTATAAGAACACCATTGGATGTAAAAAACCAAAATATTACAAGAATAGTGCTGCGTATTAAGGGCGATGGTCAAACCTACCAATTACGCTTAAGAACTAATGAGTACATGGATGGGGCGGCTTATACACATTCGTTCAGTACCACGAAAAGTGAGTGGCTTAATATTGAGTTTTTACCTGAAGATTTTCAGCTTACTTATCGCGGCTGCTTACTTGAACAACAGCCTACAATTAGCTTTAAAGAGATAAAGCAGCTTGGCTTTATGATTGCAGGTAAACAGGCGGGGAAATTTAGGCTTGAAATAGGAAAAATTGAGTTTAAAAACTAACTTCTCTGCTTACATTACAAGGCTAAACAGTGAAGTCGTCGCCTCGCCTTTTCATTTCGTTGATTACTAGCTCAATAATTTGTTGTTTTATTGCTGCCTGCTGAGACTTCACCTCACTAAGTTGCAGCTGCAATCTATTCATCTCTTCTTGTTGTTGCTCGGTTTTATATTTTTTAGCCCCGATATGCTCAGCATCCATAGTCAACTGATAGCCCTCTTCAGCTGGCCCATATTGGCTATTATCAATGGTTAAACTACGTTGTACCGTGCTCTGCTTAAGCTTATTTACTTGCTCTTGTAATGCAACCACTTGCTGGGTGAAATATTTATATGCCTTTTCTAAATTTTGATATTGCTCAGCAAATGTTGCGTTATCTTCGCTGTATTTTTGAACCTTTGCATCTAAAAACTCTGATAAAACATAGTCAGGCTCTTCTTGTGATTCGTCATCTTTAGGTTGCGGCTCGGTTTCTATTAAAGACTGATTGTTATAATTAGATGCTTGATATTGAATTGAGGCGGTTGAAATCTTCATTATTTTATCCCTAAAATAAATTTGTCACTATTTTAGGTATCGACTGATATTTTAAATTCTTGAGTAGGATTGGCTAAGGAGAGCAAATAAAAAGCCCTACTTGATTAAAGTAAGGCTTAAAGTGTTTTTTCTTTAAAATTACGACTCAATAGCCAGTAATTCCACTTCAAAAATAAGCAATGATGCAGGAGGAATACTCCCTACTCGCTTTTCACCATAGGCGAGCTGATGCGGTATATAAAACTGAAATTTATCGCCCGGGCTCATCAGTTGTAGGCCTTCTGTCCAACCTTTTATAACTTGGTGCAAACCAAAGCTAATCGTAGTTTTGCGCTCCACTGAGCTGTCAAATACAGTGCCGTCGATTAAAGTGCCATGATAATGCACTTTAACCATACTCGTTGGGCTAGGTGTATTTTCGCTCTGTCCTTTATGGATTATTTTATATTGCAAGCCAGAAGCCGTTTCATGTACGCCTTCAGTTTTTACATTGGCAATTAAATAATCACTTTCAATCTGTGCGTTTGCGATTGCTTGCTGCTTGGCTTTTTTACTGTTTTTAAAAATTAAAACGCAAAAAATAGCGATAACAATCAGTAAAATTATATTGATCATAGCTCCCCTTTTTCATCTTCTGAGTCGTGGTCTTTTTCGTCGCTGTTATCGCCATTAACAATATCGGCAATGTCTTTTAATCGCGCTAATGCGATGCCATTAACCGAATCTTCTGGGTAGTGTTCATCAACCATATCACCCGCTTCAATATCCATTAATAAGTTTAGTGCTTGATCAACGGTTTCCACAGCATAAATATTAAACTTACCTAACTCAACGGCATTGAGTATTTCGTCATCAAGCACCAAATTAACTTGATTCGATTTAGGAATAATAACCCCTTGCTCACCCGTTAAGCCGCGCATTTTACATAGCTTAAAGAAGCCTTCTATTTTCTCGTTTACACCACCAATGGCCTGCACATCACCATGTTGGTTAATTGAACCGGTTAGAGCAATAGACTGACTGATAGGTAAGCTCGTAATGGCCGAAATGAGCGCACAAAGTTCAGCAAGAGAGGCGCTATCACCATCTATGTAGCCATAACTTTGTTCAATAGCGATATTCGCACTGAGTGTTAAACTAAAGTGTTGCGCGTATTTGTTACCTAAATAACCGGTAAGCAGCATTACCCCTTTTGAGTGAATTGCTTTACCCAACTCAGCTTCGCGTTCCACATCAATTACGCCATCGGCGCCCGCATAAACGGTAGCAGTAATACGTGCAGGTGTGCCAAATGAGGTGTCACCAATGTGTAGTACAGTCAAACCATTTACTTTACCTACGGCTTGGCCTTCAGTAGCTATTAAAGTATGCCCTTCCTTTATATCGCTGAGCATGTTTTCGCTAATTTGCCCCGTACGGTACTGCTTGCCTTGTATAGCTTCGTCAATATGGCGTGCATCAATCACCGTAAGCTTGTCTTGCTTAGCGTAAAAACTAGCCTCAGCCACAAGCTCTAACACATCAGCAAAACGTGCTGATAACTTATTATGGTGCTCTGCTTGGCGATAACTAAATTTAAGTAATCGCACCATTGCGGCTTCGTTTAACGTGCACTTTAATGTTTGCTCGCAGTAATCACTGACTTTAGTAATAAACTGATACTGCAGCTTATCGCTACTTGGTAAGTAATAATCAAAATCGGCAAGTACTCTAAATAACTCAGCAAATTCCTCGTCGTATTCACCGATGGTGTAATAAAGTTCACGTGAGCCGAGTAAAATAATTTTCACATCAAGCGGTATTAACTGCGGTCGAAGCGTAAAGCTACTACCAACGACACTGTCTTGATAAGGTAAGTCATTTTTAATTTGATGGGTTTTTAGCGACAGCTTTAGCCCATCCCACACTTGGGGTTGAGCCATTACTTTTTCAGCATCCATAATTAAATAGCCGCCATTCGCGCGGTGCAATGCACCTGGCTGAATTGAGCGATAGCTGGTAATTAACGACCCTTGCGATGTGGCGTATTCAATTTTGCCAAAAATATTACCAAAAGTTGGGTTTGGCTCGTAAACAACCGGTGCCGCATCGCCTTCTTTATATTCAACCAAAATATTTGGCGCAAAAAAGTCGGTAAGCATGCCTTTACGGTCAAAGTCTTCTTTGTTTTCTTCGCTTTCACCTTCATCATCAAGCCATTCAAGCACGGCATCAATAATTTCTACACGTATATCTTTTAAATAACGCAGTACACCAATATGGCTGGCATATTTATGTTCTAAGTCTTTTAATAACGGTTTAGTGGCTTGCTCAGCGGTAGACTTTTTAAGATTACGGAGCTTTTCTTTGGATTCACGTTTCCAGCGCGGTAACTCAATAAGCGCTTCAATAAGGGCATCTTCTAATTTTTCTATACGCTCAAAAAACATTTCGCGTAAATCATCTTCCAAATCAGAAAATTCATTATCGGTAAGTTGCTTGCCATCAATCAGCGGTGCAAAGCCGACTACGCCTTTTTCTTCGATTAATGCCACACTTTGCTCAAGCGCAGCTATTTCTACCGCGGTAATGGCGCCGTCGTAAGCATCGTTAAACTCACGGTCTATCGATTTTTTCTTGCGCTGATAAGCTGGGTTATCAAATGCAGCAGGAAAGGTGTCGAGTACTTCATCAATAAATGAGTCAATATCATCGGCTAATTGTTTGCTTTGCCCTGCATGCATAAATAACGCAATAGGCTCACGGTGATCGTCGTAGTTATTAACATACAGCCATTCATGCGGTGTTGTGCGCTCTTTAGCGTGTTGTTTTAATTTGTCTTTTACTAAGGTAAAACGCCCGTGTGCCGCCTCTCCCATTACGTAAACATTATAACCAGGTAGGTCCATTCCTAAAGAGAAGTCCAATGCACTTTGCGCACGTTGTTGGCCTATAAAGGTAAGTTGCTCAGGGTATGGATTGCTCATGCAAGTGTTTACATGGCTCGAAGAAATACTCGGTGCAAGATTTGATACGGGTAGTGGCAGCAGTTTTTTCGTCATTCTAACTTCTTTTTTTACCAGCTTAATTGCTAGATTTGGGCATATTGAGTGGCCTACAGCCACTCAATACTTATATTTAGGGTTGTAAAGCCTGGCGGCTAAAATAGATGCCATCACACTGCGTGCAAGGAATAATTTGCGTTGCATGGTAAACATCATAACTATGGTTGCAATTCTTACATACTAATGTGCCCATGGCTATCCATTCACCTGCGTGATAAACGCCATTATGCTTAAAATCTTCACTTAATGACTGCCATTCAAGCTGTGTTTTGTCTTCAATATGAGAAAGCTCAAACCACAATGACTCCTTAAGCTCCTGCCATGCAAGCGAATTATAGTAGCTATTATTTTCTTGTAGGTGAGAAATGTCACGCATTAAGTAATTACGATAAAGCTGGTATTTTTCTTCACCTAAATCTTTAAGTGCCTGCTCAGATTCAATAAATCGCTTTACTGCGGCTTTAACTTCATGCTCTTTCACATCTTTTAACCAATCGGATAAATCACTAAGCCATGTTCTGTAATCTGCCATTTTATACTCCTTCAAAACGTCTACTGATTTACTCTATATCATAGATAAGTATAGGTTAACCTGTACTGAAAACTAATTTACTCGCAATTTTACAAAAAGCGCCGCTTTGACGCTGTGAATAGCGCTTTATTTGGGGTATCCTATCGACAATTTTTTATTAGTATGCAAGAAGTTTGGAAACGTAAATGCAAGAGCAATATAACCCACAAGACATAGAGTCAAAAGTCCAACGCTACTGGGAAGAAAACCAAGTATTTAAAGCCACAGAAGATGAGAGCAAAGAAAAATACTATTGCCTCTCAATGTTTCCCTACCCAAGTGGTCGACTGCATATGGGTCATGTGCGTAACTATACCATTGGTGACGTGGTTTCTCGCTTCCAGCGCTTGCAAGGCAAAAACGTAATGCAACCTATGGGTTGGGATGCGTTTGGTTTACCTGCAGAAAACGCGGCTATTAAAAATAAAACAGCCCCTGCAAAGTGGACTTACGAAAATATTGACTACATGCGTAACCAACTTAAGCAATTAGGTTTTGGCTACGATTGGGATCGCGAAATTGCAACCTGCCACCCAGAATATTACAAATGGGAACAATGGTTTTTCACTAAGCTTTACGAAAAAGGCCTAGTGTACAAAAAAATGTCAACGGTTAACTGGGATCCGGTCGATCAAACTGTACTAGCTAACGAGCAAGTAATTGACGGCCGCGGTTGGCGTTCAGGTGCGGTAGTGGAACAAAAAGAAATTCCACAGTGGTTTATTAAAATTACCGACTACGCACAAGAGCTATTAGACGATTTAGACAAATTAGAAGACTGGCCTGAACAAGTTAAAACCATGCAGCGCAACTGGATTGGTCGTTCTGAAGGCTTAGACATAGAATTTACGCGTACCGATAACAACGAAAAATTTAGCGTATACACTACACGCCCAGATACATTTATGGGCGTAACATACCTAGCCGTTGCTGGTGGCCACCCTATTGCACAAGAAGCGGCTAAAAATAGCGACGCGATTGCAATGTTTGTTGAAGAATGCAAAAACACCAAAGTTGCTGAAGCAGACATGGCAACCATGGAGAAAAAAGGTATTGCAACAGGCTTTTACGCCACTCACCCATTAACGGGCGAGCAGCTACCAATTTGGGTTGCTAACTTTGTATTAATGCATTACGGCTCAGGTGCGGTAATGGCAGTACCTGCGCACGACCAACGTGACTTTGAATTTGCAACAGCTTACGGCCTAGATATTAAACAAGTTATTGCGCCAGTTGAAAGCTCTGAGCTTGAAGTAAACCTAGCTCAAGAAGCATTCACCGAAAAAGGGGTATTAGTAAACTCAGGTGAATTTGATGGCCTTGATTTTGAAAACGCCTTTAACGCTGTTGCCGACAAGCTAGAAGCATTAGGTGTGGGAGAGCGTAAAGTAAACTTCCGTCTACGCGATTGGGGTGTAAGCCGTCAGCGTTATTGGGGTTCGCCAATTCCAATGCTGAGTGATGAGAATGGTAATGAGCTTGCTGCCACTGAAGATATGCTACCAGTGCGTTTACCAGAAGATGTGGTAATGAATGGCGTTACCTCACCAATTAAAGCGGATCCAGAATGGGCTAAAACAACTGTAAATGGTGTACCAGCCACTCATGAAACTGATACTTTTGACACCTTTATGGAGTCATCATGGTATTACGCTCGCTACTGTAGCCCGCGCCATGACGAGGGTATGTTAGATCCAGCAGCCGCTAACTATTGGTTACCAGTAAACCAATACATTGGTGGTATTGAGCACGCAATTTTACACTTATTGTACTCGCGCTTTTTCCATAAATTACTACGTGACTTTGGTTTAGTAAATTCAGACGAGCCATTCGACCGCTTACTTTGTCAAGGTATGGTACTTGCCGAAACATTTTATCGTAAAGATGAAAAAGGCGGCGATGTATGGATTTCGCCAAGTGATGTAAATACCGAAACCGACGACAAAGGCCGTGTAACCAAGGCATGGCACGTCGATGATGGTGAACCAGTATTCTCATCTGGCATGAGCAAAATGTCTAAGTCGAAAAATAACGGCATAGACCCACAAGAAGTAATTGCTCAATACGGTGCAGATACCGTGCGTTTATTTATGATGTTTACTGCACCACCGGAGCAAACGCTTGAATGGTCAGATTCAGGGGTTGAAGGCGCACACCGTTTCTTAAAACGTGTATGGAAATACGCGGTAGATGTTAAAACGGTTGGCTTCCAAGCACTTGATAAATCGTCGCTTACTAACCCACAAAAAGTACTTCGCCGTGAGCTACATAAAGCCATTGCAAAAGTGAGCGATGATGTTGAACGTCGTCAAACATTCAACACTGCGATTGCCGCAATCATGGAGCTGTCTAATAAGTTATTAAAAGCGCCATTAAACGACACTCAAGATGTTGCCATTGCTAACGAGGCATTAGAAGCATTACTTATTATGCTAGCACCAATAACACCGCATTTATCGCATCAGTTATGGCAAGAGCTAGGTAAAGAAGGTGATATTTTAGATGCAGCATGGCCAAAAGTTGACGAATCTGCCCTAGTTGAAGATGAAAAATTAATCATCGTACAAGTAAACGGTAAATTACGTGCAAAACTAACGGTTGCAGCTGATGCAACGCAAGAGCAAGTAGAAGCACTCGCGTTTGCAGAATCTAACGTCACTAAATTTACTGATGGTGCAACAATCCGCAAAGTAATTTATGTACCAGGTAAATTGCTTAACGTGGTAGCTAACTAATATGGCTACTTTAAATGCCATTAAAAACGGACTAGCCTTAGCGCTAGTCTGTTTTTTGTTATCGAGCTGTGGCTTTCACCTTAAAAAAGCATCAAGCCTACCCGATGATTTAAAACAGCTAACCTTGGTGGGTGATGATCAAAAATCAGCTTTGTTTAGCTATTTGCAAACAGAACTGACTATGAGCGATGTCACTTTAGTCCCTGCTAGTAAACAGTCTGCGCAACTTTATTTATTTAAAGAGCAGCTAGAGCGCCAAACCTTGTCGTTGTTTCAAAACGGACAAGTAGCTGAATATGAACTGGCATACAGTGTGAGTTATGTTGTAAAACGCCCAAAACAAGAAGCCATTGAAAAACGTTTTGAGCTTTACCGTAATTACCAAGATGATCCTGACAACGCACTAGCTAAAGCAAAAGAGCTTGAACTACTGATCAGCGAAATTCGCCAGCAAGCGAGTCGTCGAATTGTTAGAGAGTTGTCGCAACTATAATGCGTTGTTATGCAAATCAGCTGCCTAGCGAATTAAAAAAGGGGTTAAAACCTTTTTATTTGGTTTTTGGTGAAGAGCCTTTTCAAGAAGCGCAATGTGTACAGCTCATACGCGACAGCGCAAAAGCGCAAGGCTTTGATGAAGTAATTAAATTCACTTTAGCCCAAGGCTTTGATTGGCAGGAAATCATAGCGCAATACCAAAGTATGTCGTTATTTAGTGCGCGTACAATTATTGAGCTTGACTTAAACCAGCAAAAACCTGGTACACCCGGTGCTAACACCTTTAAAAAGGTTGTTGAACTTGAAAATCCTGACACCATTTTAATTGTTAAAGGCGCCAAAGCAAGCCAAGATGTGCAACGCGGTGCGTGGTTTAAAGCACTCGATAAGCAAGGGTTATTTGTACCCTGCTATCCGCTTAGTGGTAATCACTTAAAACGTTGGCTTGATGAACAATGCCAACGCTTGTCACTTAATTTACAAAACGAGGCTAAGCTCAGTTTAATTAATGCCACTGAAGGCAATTTACTGGCTTGTTTCCAAGAGCTTGAAAAGCTGTCACTAATACATGGTGACGCTCTCATTACCCAACAACTGGTAATGCAAGGGCTACTAAACCAATCTAAATTCGATATTTTTGATTTAAGTGATGCCCTGTTAAACGGCTATACTACACAAGCAATAAAAGTATTAAATAAGCTTGCCAGTGATAACACTGAAGTGGTGAGTATTTTATGGGCCATCAATAAAGATTTAAATACCTTAATCAGTGTACAACAAGGGTTATTGCAAGGTGAGTCATTAGCGACCCTGTTTAAACAAAAAGCGATTTGGAAAAATCAACAAGCGCCGGTACAAACAGCGATAAACAGACTAAATATTCACACCCTTGAAAGTATTAGCAGTGAACTGGCATTATTTGATGCAAGCTACAAACAAGGTGTATTAATTGCCCCCTATCAAGCATTAGCACATATTTGTATTAAATTTTGCCAACCACTCGATATTCCACTGCCGTGTCATACTAACCGCCAGTAAAGGAAAAATACCATGATTGCAATTTTTGGTGGCACTTTTGACCCTGTTCATTTTGGGCACCTTAATATGGCGCAGCAATGCGTTGCGACCTTTAAATTACACTCACTCTATTTTATGCCCTGTGCAATACCCGCACACAAAGCGGCACCGGGGATCAGCACCGAACATCGTATTGCAATGCTTAAAACCGCAATTAAACCATATTCGCAGTTTAAGCTTGATTTACGGGAGCTAAAACGTAGCGGCCCGTCGTATTCTTTATTAAGCTTGCAAGAACTAAGAGCAGAAAATCCCGATACCCCGATTCTATTTTTAATTGGTATGGACTCATTCAACAACCTTGATAAATGGTATCAGTGGCAAACAATAACGAGTCTATGCCATATAGTGGTGTATCAACGCCCAGGTCAAAACTGTGATGTACAAGGTGAACTTAAAAACTACAAACAGCAGGCTATGAGCAACGATATTTCACTACTGAACGAAAAAAATGGCGGACACCTTTACTTTTTAGAAGGTAAGCAACTGGATGCCGCATCCAGCACTATCCGTCAAGCTCTTAAAAAAAGTATTAAAAAGAGTGAACTATTACCCGACACCGTGAGTCACTATATTGAGCAGCACCGGCTTTATCAAGAGTGATTGGTATAAACCCCTCGGCGTGTTAAAATAACCGCTATTAAATTTTAAATTGAGACAAAACCTTGGATTCGAAACAACTACTCGCTTTTGCACTAGACAAAATTGACGATATGAAAGCACGTGATGTGATTCAACTTGACGTAACTGGCACTTCAGACGTAACCGATTACATGATTGTATGTTCAGGCACATCAAGACGTCATGTATTGTCAATTGCTGATAACTTAGCAAAAGAAGCTCGTCACGCTGGTGAAGAGCCATTAGGCTACGAAGGCCAAAGCGATGGCGAATGGGCATTAGTTGATTTAGGTGATGTGATTGTTCACGTTATGCAAGATCAAGCACGTAGCTATTACGATCTAGAAAAGCTTTGGGGCTAATAGCTCCCTATTTTAGACAACGCTTGGAAGTAACGTCGTGAAAATACAAATGATTGCTGTTGGTACAAAAATGCCAGCATGGGTAGAAACAGGTTTTGCAGAATATCAGCGCCGCTTTCCCAAAGATATGGCACTGGAACTAATCGAAATACCTGCAGGTAAACGTGGCAAAAACGCAGATATAAAGCGTATTTTACACACCGAAGGTGAAAAAACCTTAGCCGCCATACCTAAAGGCAATCGTATTGTCACACTGGAAGTAACCGGTAAAGCACTGGATACTCACCAGCTAGCGAAAAACATGGAAAAGTGGCAACTTGATGGTCGCGATGTCAGTTTACTGATTGGTGGACCAGAAGGCTTAGCTCCCGAGTGTATTGCAGCCTCTGAGCAAAAATGGTCGTTATCAAATTTAACGCTTCCACACCCTTTAGTACGCATTATTGTTGCTGAAAGTCTTTACAGAGGCTGGAGCTTAAATAACAACCACCCTTATCATCGCGAGTAGTTTCTTGCCATGCTAAAACGAAGACCCACTATTCGCGACCACTCAGCAGAAGCTAATTTATTTGCTCGGCGTGCATTTGTGGGTTTTATTTTTATCTTAGCCTTAGTAGCCATATTATTGTCTAACTTGTACACCATTCAAGTTGACGACCACCAAGATTACCAAACTCGCTCTAATGACAACCGCATAAAAGTAATCCCTATTGCACCTAATCGCGGACTTATTTATGACCGCAACGGTGTTTTACTGGCCGAAAATAAGCCCGTTTATAACCTTGAAGTGATCCCCGAAGAAGTTGATGATTTAACCGCCTCTTTGAAGTCTATCAGCAAAATCATTGAAATAACCGAGCAACAACAAGCTGATTTTCTTGATGATATAAAACATACTCGACGTTTTAAAAGCCAAGTCCTCAAAGCCCGTTTAAATGAAAACGAAGTAGCGATGTTTTCAGTAAACCAGCATAAATTTCCAGGGTTTAGCATTGAAGCGCGCCTAGCAAGATATTATCCCTTTGGCGATACTTTAACCCATGCATTAGGCTATGTTGCAAAGCTCAATAGAAAAGAATTAAATAAGCTTGAACAACAAGATGAAGCCACAAACTACCGAGCCACGCATGATATTGGTAAACTGGGTATCGAAAAGTATTACGAGCCATTATTACATGGACAAGTCGGCTCACAGCGGGTTGAAGTAAACAACCGTGGCCGTATTATTCGCACCTTAAACATGGATCCACCGCAGCCGGGTGACGACTTAGTACTTACTCTCGACATTGGTTTACAACAAATAGCCCAACATGCACTTAAAGATATGCGCGGCGCTATTGTGGTAATGGATGCAAAAGATGGCGGTGTTCTAGCGCTTTATTCAAACCCAAGTTATGACCCCAATTTATTTGTGCACGGTATTAGCAGTAAAGACTACAAAGCCTTACTCAACCCTGATCGTCCACTGATCAACCGTACCACTCAAGGACGCTATGCACCCGCATCAACTATTAAGCCGCACATGGCTATTTTGGCATTAGAAGAAAACATAGTGCAAGAAACCACCACCATGTGGGATCCAGGCTTTTTTCAAATACCAAACGTAGAGCATAGATGGCGAGATTGGCGACGTTGGGGCCATGGCCATGTTGATGTTTACAAGGCAATAGAAGAGTCATGCGATACCTACTTTTATGACGCAGCCTATCGTATGGGGATCACCAAAATAAGTAACTTTATGGCTCGCTTTGGCTTTGGTGAGTTATCCGGTATTGATATTCATGAAGAAACAACCGCTATTTTACCCTCAAAAGAGTGGAAAGAAGATCGTTTTAAAGAGTCGTGGTGGCGTGGCGATACTATTTCTGTAGGAATTGGCCAAGGTTATTGGACTGCCACCCCCATTCAAATAGCGAATGCCACTAATATTTTAGTTAACAGAGGGATAAATCACCCTCCTCATTTAGTGCAAGTTGCTAAAAAAGAAGATCAAATTACTCAGCTCAATAATGAAGAAAAGCCACCTGTTGTACTCAATAATGAAGATAACTGGCGCATCGCGATTGATGCCATGCATAACACCGTTAAAAAAACCACCGGAACTGCCCATCGTGCGTTTAAAGGCGCTACCTACGATCCAGCAGGTAAAACCGGTACAGCCCAAGTAGTCAGTATTGCTCAAGGCGAGCGTTACGACGCCGATGCACTTAAAGAGCGCCAACGTGATAACGCCATTTACGTCGGTTTTGCCCCCTACAACAACCCACAAATAGTAGTGTCTATTGTGGTAGAAAATACCGGAGGCGGAAGCTCAGTAGGTGCGCCTATTGCCCGTCAATTAATGGATTATTATTTTGCAGCTAACCCAATTCAATCCTCAGGGAGTAAAGTACCATGACGGCTTTACATAATAAGCGTTCTATTTGGCTACGCCTGCATATCGACTTGCCACTTTTAATTGCTTTATTACTGATGATGGCTGGCAGCATCACTATCGTTTATAGTGCCTCTGGCCAAGACTCGGCTATGATGATCCGCCATGTAACCCGCATGGCAGGTGCAATTATTGGAATGTTTGTTTTAGCGCAAATCCCCCCCGCTACGTTAAAACGCTTAGTCATTCCCATGTATTGCCTAGGGTTACTCATGCTAGTTGGAGTACTACTATTTGGTGTAAGCTCTAAAGGCGCTCAACGCTGGTTAGATTTAGGTATTACCCGCTTTCAACCCTCAGAGCTGATGAAATTAGCGGTTCCTATGATGGTGGCTTGGTACATTGGTCGTAACCACTTACCACCGCGTCCACTTCATTTAATTATTGGCTTTGCCATTGTAATGTTGCCCACCTTACTTATTAAGGAACAGCCCGATTTAGGCACCTCAATTTTGATTGCCAGTTCGGGGGTGTTTGTATTGTTTTTATCTGGCTTGAGTTGGCGTTTAATTGGCTTTTTAAGCTCAGTTGTTGCTTTGGCAGCGTGGCCATTTTGGCACTATGGTATGCACGATTATCAAAAGCAAAGAGTACTAACCTTTTTAGATCCTGAGAGCGATCCGCTTGGTTCTGGCTATCATATTATTCAATCAAAAATTGCTATTGGCTCAGGCGGTATCGAAGGCAAAGGCTGGTTGCAAGGCACACAATCACAACTGGAATTTTTACCTGAACGACATACCGATTTTATTTTTTCTGTACTGAGTGAAGAGTTTGGTTTATTTGGTGTGTGTATTTTACTTAGCCTGTACTTATTCATCATTGGCCGTGGATTATTTATTGCAGTTAATGCACAAGAAGCTTTTGGCAAGTTACTCGCAGGCTCTCTGACACTCACATTTTTCGTTTATATTTTTGTAAACATTGGTATGGTCTCGGGTTTATTACCTGTTGTAGGTGTTCCCTTACCATTAATTAGTTATGGCGGCACCTCAATGGTGACCTTGATGGCTGCATTTGGCATTATTATGTCGATTGCCACAGATAAAAGGATGCTCTTAAAATAATGCGCCTTTATAAACAACTTATAATTATTACACTCGTTAGCCTCTTTTTAAGTGCATGTAGCAGTTCAAATAGCCGTTACAGCATGCGCCATGATGCAGCGCCTCTTCGAGCACCAACTGAATTAGAAATGCAAGATGCTATTGTCACTAAAGTTATAAAAAGCGCGAGCACCACACGCCCTTACGAAGTGTTGGGCAAACGTTATACCCCTATGCTCGATGAAACAGGTTATTCAGAAACGGGCATTGCCTCATGGTATGGCCGAAAATTTCATGGTTATCACACCTCTAACGGCGAAATTTACGATATGTTCGCTATGACGGCAGCTCACAAAACCTTGCCCTTACCGAGTTTTGTGCGCGTAACAAATACAGCCAATGGCCAATCTGTTATAGTACGGGTTAACGATCGCGGGCCTTTTCATGACGATAGAATCATTGATCTTTCTTATGCTGCAGCCTATAAACTTGGCTACCATAAATACGGTACAGCACAGGTTAAGCTTGAAGCGATTACCCTTGCAGATACCCATGCACGAAAAACCTATGTTCAAGTAGCTGCAGGTAGTACGTTAGCCAACATAGAAGCATTGGCACACACACTACGAGAGCAATATAAATTACCAACAAATATCGTCGAAAAAGACGGTATGTATAGATTGCACTTAGGGCCGATAAAAGATGCCCAACACGCGCAACAAGTACTAGAAACATTAAAACAAAATCAATTTCAAAACGCGTTCTTGCTTTACACTCAGTAAGCCCTTTAGAATAGGGAGAATGCATATTTTTAACTTTAACCATTAATGAGTATGATGAAATCTATTAAACATAAAATTCTTACTGGTGTTTGCGGCTTAGTCTGTTCTGCCGCCGTCTTTTCAGCCACCGCACAAATTATTCCAGCCCCTCCTCAAGTTAATGCTAAAGGTTACTTTTTGGTGGACTTCACCACAGGTAAAGTGATTGCAGAAGGTGAAGCTGATACAAAACTTGCTCCTGCTAGCTTAACTAAAATGATGACTAGTTATGTAATTGGTACAGAAATAAATGCGGGTAATATCGCACCCACCGATATGGTAACTATCAGTGAAAAAGCGTGGGCAAAAAACTTTCCTGAATCATCTAAAATGTTCATTGAAGTGGGTAAGCAAGTAAGTGTAGATGAACTTAATCACGGTATTATTGTGCAATCAGGTAATGATGCCTGTGTTGCCATGGCTGAGCATATTGCAGGCAGCGAAAGTGCCTTTGCAGATTTAATGAATGCCCATGCTGAAAAGATAGGCATGACAAATACTCACTTTATTAATAGTCACGGTCTTGATACAGACGAGCACTACACAACGCCACGCGATATGGCCACACTTGGCGCAGCCTTGATCAGAGATGTGCCGGACGAATATGCACTATATAAAGAAAAGTCATTTACATACAATGGTATAAAGCAATATAACCGTAACTCGTTGTTATGGGATGAAAGCTTAGATGTTGATGGTATTAAAACAGGCCATACATCTGATGCGGGTTACAGCTTAGTCACCTCGGCAACGAAAAACGACATGCGTTTAATTGCGGTAGTTATGGGTACTTCAAGTGAGCGTGCGCGTAAAGTTGAAAGTAAAAAACTGCTTAACTACGGTTTCCGCTTTTTTGAAACAATTACGCCTTACAAAGCTGGCGATAGTTTTGCAGAGCAACGCATCTGGATGGGTAACAAAGAGAATGTCTCTTTAGGTATTTTAGAAGACACCCCTATTACAATCCCTCGTGGCCAACATAAAAACCTGAAAGCAAACTTTGAGCTTGACGATACGCTTGAAGCACCTTTAGCTAAAGGCACTAAAGTAGGCACGCTGTTTTTACAACTTGAAGGCGAAGATATTGCACAATATCCGCTAGTTACGCTTGAAGAAATACAAGAAGGTAGCTTCTTCAGCAAAATATATGACTACTTACGCTTACAAATAATGTAAGCACGAGTAAAGTAATATGAACGCCTCTTCTGTGAGGCGTTTTTTTTTGCTTGAAAAGTGCTAGAATGCGCCCCATATATACCAATCGTATTGAATGACTATCGTTGGCTTAGGTCAAAAGTAACATCATTTCAAGATTGTCATTAGCCTGTCAGTTTTAAGCTTAACGTATAAGTTGAGCCAACACTTTTGTTTGAGGAGTTCCCGTCGTGGTTGAACCTGTTAAAAACACTAAATTTGATGAGTACCTAGAGTACCCTTGCCCGTTTACATTTAAAATTATGGGTTTAGCAAACGTAAACTTAACTGATCAAATTTTAGAAAAGTTACAACCTATCGCTCCGGGTGATTATGCGCCAAAAGTAAAACCGAGCAGTAAAGGTAACTATGAGTCAGTCACTTTAGTAGCCACAGTAACAAGCGGCAAACACATTGAAGAAATTTACAACGTGATCAGCAATATCGATGACGTGCGCCATATGCTTTAAGCTATAGTTGAGATTTGTTGTGAGCGAAAACACCCTAATCGTACGCCAACTGGGTCGTCAGCGTTACATGCCGATTTGGCAAAAAATGCAAGACTTTACCGACACCCGTGATGAAAATACGCCAGATGAAATTTGGTTAGTAGAGCATGAAAGTGTATTTACCCAAGGCCAAGCCGGTAAAGATGAGCACTTACTCGCCCCAGGTGACATTGAAGTGATTAAAGTTGACCGCGGTGGACAGGTTACTTACCATGGCCCTGGTCAGCAAATGATGTATGTATTATTTAATTTACGTCGTTTAAAAATTGGGGTGCGAGAGCTAGTTACTTGGCTTGAAGAGTGCATCATTGAGTCCCTTGCAGAGTTCGCCATAGATGCATACGCGAAAGCGGATGCCCCTGGTGTTTACGTTAACGACAGTAAAATTGCATCTTTAGGTTTACGAGTTCGTCGTGGCTGCTCATTTCATGGCTTGGCATTAAATGTTAATATGGATCTAAGTCCATTTTTACGCATTAACCCATGTGGTTATGCGGGCATGAATATGGTGCAAACTAAAGAACTAAATGGCCCTCAAAACCTTGAAGCTGCAGGTGAAGGGCTGGTAAAACACATGATCAAGAAGCTTAATGCAACACAGGTTAAGCATACTGAAGGGTTTGAAAACGAATGAATAAACCAGTCAAAATGGAACCAGGTGTAAAACTACGCGACGCAGAAAAAATGGCGTTGATCCCCGTTAAAGTTTTACCAACAGAAAAAACCGAAATGCTCCGTAAGCCAGAGTGGCTTAAAATTCGCTTACCCAAGTCAACCGAGCGGATTGACGGCATAAAACAAGCAATGCGTAAGCACGGCCTTCACTCTGTATGTGAAGAAGCTTCGTGTCCTAACTTATCAGAGTGTTTTAACCACGGTACAGCGACCTTTATGATTTTAGGGGCTATTTGTACACGTCGTTGTCCATTTTGTGACGTTGCACATGGTCGCCCATTAAAACCTGATGCCGCTGAGCCTGAAAAGCTGGCACTGACCATTAAAGACATGAAGTTAAGCTATGTGGTTATTACTTCTGTAGACCGTGATGATTTACGTGACGGTGGTGCTCAGCACTTTGCTGATTGTATCCGCGAAATTCGTAAGCATAATCCAGAAATTACCATTGAGATTTTAGTGCCCGATTTTCGTGGCCGTATGGACAGAGCGTTAGAAATTTTAATTGAAACGCCGCCAGATGTATTTAATCACAACCTAGAAACTGCGCCACGTTTATACAAACTTGCGCGCCCAGGTGCTGACTATAAATGGTCTCTTGAATTATTACGTCGCTTTAAAGAAGCCCATCCTGAGGTTAAAACAAAATCAGGCTTAATGGTTGGCCTTGGTGAAGAAATTAGCGAAATCGAGGAAGTACTTCGTGATTTACGTGCTCATAACGTTGATATGCTTACTGTAGGGCAATACCTACAACCGTCTAAGCATCACTTACCCGTTAAGCGTTACGTGCCACCAGCTGAATTTGACGCATTAAAAGAATATGCTGATGAAATTGGCTTTACACACGCCGCTTCAGGCCCGTTTGTACGTTCAAGCTATCATGCAGATCAACAAGCAGCGGGTAAAGAAGTAAAGTAATCTCTCGCAATGTATAAAAAACCGCCATTAGGCGGTTTTTTGTTTTTTAATAGTTATTTTTACTGTTTATAAAATAACGTTAGGTTAAAGCAAGGTTACTTGAGATAATTATGCTTGAACCCATTATTTAGGTTATATATGAAATTATTAGTTCGTAACTTATCACGTGCCACTACTGAGCATGATCTTCGTACGTTATTTACGGCTCACGGTAAAGTGACCACCTGTAACTTGGTACTCGATAAAGAAACAGGCCAATCTAAAGGCTTTGCCTTTGTAGAAATGCCTAATGACATTGAAGTTAAAGGCGCAATTAAAGCGCTTAATCAAACCACAGTAGACAAAAGCAAAATCCGTGTAAAACTAGCGGATGCTTAATAAGTAAAAAATTGAGATGTTGGAAGTTAACACATACTTTCAATGTTTAACCTCAATTTATATTGCTCAAAGTTTTAGTTATAACGCTTTGAGCAATATAATTAATTGGGTTTATACCTGAGTCAAAATCTCCTTTAAGACCTGCTGCTTACTTACTATATCCTTGTATAAGGCAAATTGGTTTTTTCCGCGATCTAAGTTGTGTCTCTTATGCTTAACGCTAAAGTAATTATCACCATCTATATAATCAGTTAAAAAGCGTAAGCCAATCATAAAGGGCATTACTTTAGCACCTAACCAAAAGCTTTGTTTCTCGGCGGGTGTTAATACCCCCTTTAGTGGCTCAACATAGCCTTTAACAATCGCTGCAAAAATATCTTCACGAACACCTACCTTTTCAAGCGCCGTTGAATCTTCTTGCTCTGCAGAGCAAAATGTTCTGACCATATCGCCAAAATCATTAAGCCAATAACCAGGCATACAGGTATCTAAATCTATCACCGCTTTTGCATTATTAGAGTCTAAGCAAAATAGCATGTTGTTTATTTTAGTATCGTTATGGCACACACGAATAGGCACTTTTCCCTCAAGGGCATTAAGCTCATCGATAAGTGAAAGCTGCGACAGGCAAAAATCAACCTCTTCCTGACAATGAGCCAAACGTTTATGAGGATCGGTGCTAACCACTTGCTTGAAGACTTCTGCACGCATGGCCAAGTTATGAAAATTGGGAATAACGGCATGTAAATTGTTCGCGTCAAAGTCTTGTAGCGCTTGTGCAAATTGGCCAAATGCATTGGCCGCTGTTTGTGCCTGGCTAGCAGTATTAACCACATCTTCACTGTAGCTGCCACCAATAAACTCAAGTGCTCGCCAAGTATCATCATCATCATTAACTAAATAGTCATTCTGAGTCGTCGCTACATGGCGTACTATTGCTAGATTGAATTCACCTGCTTGTTGTTTTTTACTTAAGTGTTGCTCTATTAATCGCGCATTATCAACAAGTAACTGTGGTTTTGGAAACACCACCGTATTAAGCTTTTGTACAACCAGTGACCGCTTCGAAGTACTTAATAACATAGTAGTATTTATATGCCCACTGCCTATGGGTTTTATGCTCGCATGCTTCTCGTCAAGGCCAAAACTCTCAGATAAATAAACTTCTATAGGAACTGTATTCATTTTCTACTTCACTCTTTTCGCTCAAGGCGATAATAATTTAATAGCTACGCTTGACGTAATGCGCACAAAGTAGCCGCAATGCTTGTCAGTTCTGATTTATAGGTAACACCAAACCAAGGCTCTTTTGCAGTGTATACAAATACAGGCTGTGCTTTTACATTAATAGCTTTCTGGATTTGATCAGGTAAGTAGTACTCTTGCTGAGTATTCACGTTATATTGCTGTAAAAACGTTTCAAAGCCTTGTTGCAAATAGTCAAAAAAGCAGGGAGTGATCCCCCAAAAACTCATCGAGCCTAGGGAGTTGGGGCTAATTTTCTCACGTAAACCCTGTGGGTTATCGCCAAAAGTATGCTCAGACTGTTGTTGAATATTCAAATACTCGGTTACGGCAACAAGCTTTCCATCCGCAATATTACATACCCCACGATTAACACCACCGTGCTCAGAAAGAGTATCAATAATCGGATACCCTACCATTGCCCATTCAGCGCTTTTTTTAAAGTGCTCACTCAGTAATACAAACGAAGATTTGCCATAATAGTCATCGGCAGTGATCACAATAGCGGGGTTATTAATGTGGGCTTTGGCACACAACAGAGCATGACCTGTGCCCCAGGGTTTTTTCCGTTGGGCAAGTGTTGCTTTAAACTGTTCGGGAACCTGCTCAATGTGTTGCTTCACCAGTACCACATCAAGATCACTAGGCAAGCGTGGCAAAATAGTACGCTCTATTTCACTGCGTACCGCTTGGTTTATTATCAGCACCACCTGCGTCACGCCTGCAGCATGCGCATCAATAATACTCAGCTCCATAATAGTGCAATTTAGCCCTGGAATCTCTGCAATTTGTTTATTGCCACCAAAGCGACTACCTAAGCCACCTGCAAGCACAATTAAACTCAGTTTATGTTTTTTCATTTAGAGTCTGCGCATTTAAGAGGGTAATTTACCAAGCCAAGTTTGTAACCAAAGCTCGGTGACAGGCCAAGGCTCAAAGTCTTCACAGGCATCAATTTCTAGTCGGTTACCCACAGGTTTAGCTTGTAAGTCACGTAATAGTTCATCAAAGCTACGCCCTGCTGCGCAAAACGTATCACCGTAGCTTCTGTCACCCATGGCTACAATGCCAAATGTTTTATTGGTTAACATTGGAAACGTACTGTTAAGCTGATTATAAAGCTCTGCCAAGTTAGCGGGTATATCGCCTTGTCCTGTTGTTGAAGTAACTATTAAAATATGCGTCGCATTTTTTAGATCTTCTAAACTTGGCTCTGCAAATACGCTTACCTGATGGCCAGTTTGCTCTATAGTATCGCTTATTTGCTCACTTAAACGTTCAGCACCACCGTACACGCTGCCTACAAAAATACTAATATGTACCATTAATAATCCTTTTCTTCACTTGGCCACCCTAACTGTTTGCAAATACTCAACATTGCATCACCTAGTGGCGCTTTAATTATTATCGATTCGTTACTATAAGGATGTACAAAGCTAAGCTCTGTAGCAAATAACATTAATCGTCTAAGGGAGAAATGCTCTCTAAAAAACTGATTATGCTGGTTATCACCATGGTTAACGTCGCCAATTATCGGTAACGACAAATGTTTTAAATGGCGACGAATTTGATGTTTACGCCCTGTTTTAGGAAAACACTCTACCAAAGAATACCTAACCGTTGGGTATTTTCCTATGGGAATAGGCAACGCAGCTTGGTGCAAACAGTTAAACTGAGTTTGTGCTTCTTGAGCATCTTTACCCTGATCGGCAAATTTATCAGCGATTTTGTCTAGTTCTTCTTTTAACGGTTTATCTAAAAAAACAGATTCAGGCGCAAATCCGCGTACCAAAGCTAAATAACGCTTTGAGATCGTGCCCTCAATAAACAACTGATTCATATCACGCGCGGCTTCTGAGCTTAGAGCAAACAGCAACACACCCGATGTCGGCCTATCAAGACGGTGCACAGGAAACACATGCTGACCGAGTTGATCGCGTAGCATTTGCATTGCAAATTGAGTTTCATGCTTATCTAAAAAGGAGCGATGAACAAGTAAGCCTGATGGTTTATCAATCGCTACATAGTTCTCATCTTGATAGAGAATGTTCAGTTCGCCGTATTCAACTGGCGCTGGACGTTCAGTCATCTGACTCTCCAAGCAATGAATCTAATTGCGTCAGCAAAGAAATAATCTCTTCGCTTCCGGACTTATCAATGAGTGTCATTTGCGCCATAGGAGCAATCGCAAAATTACGCGGTAACGGTTGTTTCATTGTAATAATCTGTTGAATTTTTTCTATAAATACAAACTGTAACCACTGTTCAAATGCAAGAGTATCATGGCAAAAAGGGACGCTTGAATGCAACAATGCAGAGTCAATCGGCTCATTCTGCCAAAGCTGATACTTTTTAAGTAGCGCAGTTAATTGTGTTAAATAGAGTTGGGTTTGCTCAGTCATAATCACCCTTTACTTTGTATATTGCACAATTATACCCTGTTCCCTCAACAGTCGCTATGGCGTATAATTAGCGTAATTTTGTAGTAAAAACAGTTGGAAATTCATGAGTGAACATATAGCCACATTAGGCCAGCTTTTAGACGGTGCAGGAACTCAATGGCGTGCTTTTGATATTGGCAGGCATATTACCAAGCTTGATAAACAACAATTTTTAGCTGTTGAACAAGCACAAGTTCCTTACCCTTACCCATTAGCAGGCCATGCATGGCTAGCGATTCAATTTTGGGACAGTAAAGCTAGCAAAGAACCCTATGTGTGGTTTTTAAAATTCCCACTTGATGAACAAAGTAAACTCGTTAGTGCCAGCCGCGACCACTTTGCAGACATGGTAATTCAAGCACTAGGAACAGAAATTACCGGCGAACAAGCCGATGGCAAACTCGATAACAACCCGTACGTATTTACTCCTAATGCTAATAAATTAGCGGCGTTTAATGCACAAGTTAAAGTGTTATTAAAACAACCAGCCTCACAGTATTATGAGCATGCCCAGCTTTATTTTAGTGGCCAGATTGGTTTTGATAATTGGCAAAGTGTGGCACTACAAGGCATTGCTGATTTTGCTTATCGCCTCAACAGTGCTGATAACTTAAAACACTTACACGCTGCGTGGCCTAATTTACCTGTTGAAGTATTACAACCATTAAGCGCAATGCTTGAACACATCGAAATACCACCCACGTTAAGTGAGTTAATGTTAAGTTATGGACAAACCGCTCTTAAGAATAATGATGTGGTTACGGCTTCTGCCGCGCTTCGCGCCATATCATCAGGGCAAGCAACAGGGCTTAGCGCACAACTGGTTGACTGCGCTTTAGAATCTACGCTTGGGCAAGACTCAGACATTTTATTAACTATTGCAGGTCGCTGCTTTAAACAATTAGAAGAGCCACAGCGTTTGCATGTATTTATGGATAACTGTGCGCACCATGAGAAAATAGCTGAGTTATTTCCCAGCATTTTTGCAGATTTAGTTGCAATTCCAACTATTCGCCCACATTTATTAGCATTACTACGTAAAGAAAACAGAAGCGAGACGTTAGCTCGCGCAATTGGAAGGTTATTCTCTTAAATGGCTAGTTTATGGACGTTCATACTTATTGGGGCTGTAATTTATTTTTTTTGGCTAAATCGTAAAATAGCCGAAGCAGCGAACGTTCATGCCAAACGCCAAAGTGAGCAATTGCAGGTACAACTAATGAGTGTGGCTTGTAGCAAGCGTCGGTTTGGCATTTTAAAAAGTGGTAAACCGGGCATGAAAAGCGAATTTATTTTTGAATTTTCAAGCGATGGTGAAAATGCTTATCAGGGAGTGTTAATCATGGAAGATGAAAAGCTAAAAAGTGTGGTTGTGCCACCACATAAGATATAATTTTTGTAAACAAAAAACCAAGGCGTAACCTCAGTTACGCCCTAATTGCCAACATCCTGTAAGGTATCCTTTACCTGATCCTTGTTTATCATCCACTGAACGAGCAAACTACCGTGTTAGCCCTCCATTGCATCCTGCAATATCCTCTTGCCGCCTTGGCCGTCCTGCGTAAACTAACGCTCCTGCAATGTCCTATCGCATCATCCTTGGTATCCTTTAAATAGCTCCTAGCTATTTTAGTACTTCATGTACTTCCTGTTTCATCCTTGCATCCGTGTTAACTTGTCCTTTGCGCTTCCTGCTAGTCACTACTATGCTGCCTAATTCCATATCCATGGCATTAGCTCAGTCATTGAGCTATGTCGTCTTGACAAAGTAAAGTTTAAACCAAACGGCTGGGTATAATAGTGAGGAAAACTAAAAAATTTAATGTCACAAAATTGAAAAAACTAAAATAGCTATAAATAACAGAAGCTTGATGCTTATAAACGGATAAATAATGGATTTAAACTGACAAAGAGCACACTAATGTAGGATATATCTCACACTTGTGTGCCCGATTTGGAACATAGGCTTACAGATACGCCATTATGAACAACTACCTTTATTGAGCATTAGCAACTTTAAATAGTAATTCACCCTTAACTTGGTTAAATGAAAGTTGTTTAAAGTGCTCAAAGCCTTGCGATTTAAAAAATTTCGTATGCTCGTCACGAGTCACAAATACCGCTATACCAGAAGACTCAGGATTATCGTGTATTAAGCCATCTAAACCTTTAAGTAAAGTGCGACCAAACCCTTGCCCGTGAAAGTGTGGATCAACCGCAATAAACGCTAAAAAGTAATAATTCCCTTGCGGCTTTAAGGCGTCACGAATGGTTTTTTCTTTTTCAATTAATTGATTCGTTTGTAAATAACCTGCACTTAGCATCAGCTTTAATCGCCAATGCCAATAACGCTCAGCTTGTAATTGGCTATTTGACTCAAACACACAGGCAACCGCTTTTAATTTATCATTACGGTAAAGGCCAATTAAAGGCTGCTTCTCTTGCCAAAAGCTACTGAGCTCTTCACGAATAAGTGCACGTAGTTTTTTTTCATAATCGAGCGGGTTATCTTCGTTATACCCTAGCAGAGTTTGTAAAATAGGATCGTTTTGGTATGCCTGATATATCAGGCTGGCTGCTGTGCTTATATCCTCTGGTGCAATATGTTGAACACTAAAGGCGTCTGTCGATTCAGCTGTGGCTGTCATTTTATTTCCTTTATTATTTTACACCCCTGTCATTACGCCAAGTAACGCATAAGGGATTAATTTTGAACTACAACGATGACCAAATACTTATATTACTATATACCCAAGAGCAATAAATAAGCGAATTTACATTTTAGTTATTACGCTTATTCTCTGTATTGAGTCAGATCATGCTTTAGCGACTTACTACTGAGTAAATAAAGCATAGATTCAGTAAGGGTTAAACTGGCTAGATATACCATTTCCCCCTAGAGTTAATACATATTAATTCATTTAGGAGCATTATTATGGATACAACAAAACATACTATTAATACCTTGTTCGCCCAACTAGGACTGCCGGATTCGGATGCGCAAATAGATGCATTTATTGCCTCGCACTCCATTGCCGATACAACCTTGTTGCAAGATGCTCCCTTTTGGGATGAAGCCCAACAACATTTCATTGCCGAATCGCTAGCGGCTGATGGCGATTGGAGTGAAGTAATAGATGAATTAGACGTACGTCTTCGTCAAAAATAATTAATTTTATGGCGCATTTTAATGTGCCTTAGCCACTTTATTGATACCATACCCGCTCGCAGCGTCTATGTTGCGAGCTTACTTTATAAAAGAGTTATAATTGAATGAACGCTGCTGTATTTGAAGCTATTAAAGTCCTTCTTGATGAAGGCAAAGTTCCCACTGTTGCACTAACTAAAAGTCGTTTAACAACACCGACCCCAATGCCGGTTATTATTGCTGCGGTGAGTCAATATAAGAATAATCCTGATTCAATTTATAATTTAATGAAAACCCCAAAGCAAAGTGTCAGTAATGAAGATCAGAACAACTCTCAATTAGATAGAATTGAGCAAAAGTTAGATCAATTACTGACATTACTCGCGCCAAAATAATTTGAGACTATAAATGTTTGTTGTTGATTTAACATTTGACTGCTACCAAGACACCACCTTAGAGCAAGCCGAGCAAGCAATAAATCGCTTGGTAAATGCATTACGTTTTAATGGCCAAATCATTGGAGAAGAATTTCCGACGGTTTTGAAAGATGGCTATTTTATCACTCGCGTTATGTGTCCGACCGAAGACGCTATGCACCCTCTTAACAACAGTGCATTTGTAAAGCACAGTGTTGAAAAGCTTCATGATGCAGGCTTGTTAGCACCAAAGGTGAAAATAATAGGTCAAGACATTCACTCAAACGGTGCCGATGGTTGTAAAGATCCCTCAAGCTATATTTTATATACTACGTATGTGCACACCTGCAGCCCACTGTATTGTGGCGATGACTTTTTACCCGTTCCGCTATTTAATATTCCGGCAATTGCCAATGGCGATTATAAAACCCTGATTAAATGGCAAGAAGATTGGCAAGCATGCGATCAAATTCAAATTAATGGCGCAACTCGCTGTGAATTTCCTGCACTAGAGGAAATAGCCAGCACACAAAGTGATTTGTATCGCCGAGGTAAAGATATTAGCAAACGCATCAGCTTTTTAACTAAAAAGCCTGTTTACTATTACTTATATCGTGTAGGTGGTGTCGATAAAGCCTCGGAGCTTAAGCGCAAATGCCCAAGTTGCCAAGGTGAATGGAAATTACCTGAGCCATGGTTTGGTTTATTTGATTTTAGGTGTGAGCCGTGTGGTTTAGTGTCTAATATTTCATGGGATTTTCAATAAATCCCATACTTAAGGTGCTATGTCTAAAACATCACACCTTAAAATTACCTTATAATTATACTGCTAACGACGCTATAAATTCACTGAGGTTTTTGGCGAGTACATGATGTGGCTTTTTACCTACATACTCTAGGCACACCTCACCTGTTTCCACTAATACCGTAACAAGTAAATCATCTTGATCAGTTAAACCAATAAAAACACTTGGCGCTTGCTTTAGCTTTCGCTTCATTAAAACATGACCCGTGATATTTTGTTGCAGTAAGTCAAAGTCATCCTCATTCCACGCTTGTAATAATTCTACTTGATGGCCATCAACGCTGGCTAAAATACTGCCAGCAAACATATGGCCATAAAACTGGCTAAGTTCATCAGGAAATTCAAGCTCTAATGCGTTAGCGAGATCAGCCAAAGAACCTGCAGGCTCTCTCACTATCGCTTGCCATTGAATCATACCGTGCTCATCGGCTGTGCCTATTTCACAAGGACTTGGCCATTGCTCATCGTGGGCGATGAGTGGCTGCTTTTGTGTATTTTTGATAGTTTTTTCACTAAAGCGTTGGTGAAGTTGGGCTAATTGCATTGCAACAGACATACTGTGAAACTCATTTAATTTAGATATAATGTCCCCATTGTAACTATTTAAGAGCAAACATGACAGATTACAGCAATTCTCCCGATCTTAAAGGCAGCGTACTTGGTCAATCTACTGAGTATGTAGATCAATACACGCCCAGCTTGCTTTTTCCTATTGCTCGCAAGCTTAATCGCGACGCGCTGAGTATTGATGAAGCCGCATTACCATTCAAAGGCCAAGATATTTGGACCGGTTACGAACTATCTTGGTTAAATACCAAAGGCAAACCACAAGTTGCGGTGGCGATATTTACTTTCGAATGTCAAAGTAGTCACATTATAGAGTCAAAGTCGTTTAAGCTTTATCTGAACAGCTTTAACCAAAGTCGCTTTGGAAGTATTGACATTGTTAAGCAACATTTAATTGAAGACTTATCAAATGCGGTAAACAGCCCGGTAAAGGTAACCTTATACAGCGCTGATGATTATAATTGTATTCCTTGCACACCGCTTCCTGGTGAGTGTATTGATGAGTTAGATATTGAAATAGATAACTACCATATTGACGCACATTCTTTAAAGTCACAAAGCGATAAAGTAGTTAGCGAAACCTTGCATAGCCACCTGCTTAAATCGAACTGTTTAATTACTTCGCAACCGGATTGGGCCAGCATTATTATTCGTTATACTGGTGAGCAAGTGTGTCGTGAGTCATTATTACGCTATTTAATTTCGTTTAGGACCCATAATGAGTTCCATGAGCAATGTGTAGAGCGTATTTACAGCGACTTAACCACTCAATTGAATATTAAAGAGCTTGAAGTTTACGCGCGCTATACGCGTCGTGGCGGCCTTGATATTAATCCATATCGCTCAACGCATTATAACGATACCCCTTTTGCGGTAAAAATAAACCGTCAATAAGCTAAACAAAAAAGGAGCCTGAGGCTCCTTTTTTTAATCGTTAAGTTGCTTAGTTGGTACAGGCATTCCACACACATCAATGTAATTATGGCTATACGCAAACCATTCCTCACTACGACTACCTCGTGCTGAAATTAACTGTTTAAATGCATCTGAGTCTGTTTTCATTACTTTAAATCGGCTGTGATCGCTGCTAACGTCGGCTAATACTTGTAAATCTGTAATAGGATTAAACTCGCTACCACCTTTAGGTGTGCGCGCTAGCTGATGAAAATGTGCCATACCTGTAAGTACTCGCCCAAATACGGTGATATTTTTGTCTAAATAACGTGGACCTTGCCCTATGGTGACAAAAAATTCCGTGCTGGCACTATTAATATCGTTGCCGCGCGCCATTGCAAATACACCATGGCAATGAATTTGCCATGTTTGATCACGTGTTTCATTTTGCGCCACCGCAAAACCATTTAAAAACCCGGTTATTGGTGCATAACCATCTCCACCCATTTCAGTGATCATAAGCGGCTTATTGGTGGTTAAATAAAACTCGGCAGGTACTGTGCTATTTTTGGTTTTAGTTAACTTTTTACCCGTGCTATCACCACCTTGAGCAACAAACCCTTCCACAAAACGATAAATATGAGTGCCCTGATAAAAGCCCTTTCGTGCCAATTTTTTAATATTAGCACTGTGTTTTGGCGCAAGCGCTGGATTGAGCTCAATATACGCGGCACCGGTAGGTAGGGTTAGTTTTAAAATATTCTCAGGGTCTACCCATCGCCATTGCTCATCTGTTGTAGATGCAATAATCTCACTACTGGTTAGGCTTTTAACCGGCGTTGCTGGCAAAGTGCTTTGCTGGACACATCCGCCGAGCAAAGCCGACGCTATAATAGTGATTACGAATTTTTTCATACCTTTTCCTTTTTATTATTGGTATTGGTATTGGTATTGGTAGATAAAGGTTAATCCCAATTGAATTTATACAGTATGTCGACATTTTGATACAGGCCACTGGTTATTTCTATATATAACTTCGACATTAGCTGATAACGCACTGCCACTTCACTGAGCGACTCAAATACCCCCACGCTATATTTAACCTGCAAACTCGGTGCTAAATAACCTGATATTTCTACCTTTGTTTGCTCGCCACTACCTTTAGAGCTTAAGCTCACATCTGACAAGCCAAACGATTCACCGACTTTAGACACTAAGCTTTCGCTTCGGCTCACTCCTTGAGAAAGTAGTAATTGAGTTAACATTGCATCCGTTGAACTGTCACCCTCTCCTAATGGTTGACCATTCAGCAAATACGCTAGGGCTTGTGCTTGGTCCATGCCCGGCTCTGAAAATACTTTTAAATTTGGTTGCTCAACACTGCCAGTTAAAGTAACACCTGCAATAACACCATCGGCGGTATTATTTGGGTTGCGAATGGCTTTAATATTTAAATGAGGCTTATCTATTGCGCCACTAAAACCAATTTGCCCGGTTCTAATTATTAAGTCTTGACCAAATGCCAAGTAAGTTCCTTCAATTAAATTAAGCTCACCAATGGCAATAATAGGTGAGTCTTGGCTCATTTTGATATCCATATCACCCACTACTTTAGACTCAAGTCCAAATGAGGCTACTCTGACATCATTTTTAACCGTTACTTTTAAATCAATATCGTAGTTAAATGGGGCTTTTTTAGTATTTTGCGTAGTTTGATCCAAAATTATTTCATCATCACTAACCTGTACAGCCCCCTCTGGCAGCTCTTCAATTTCTATTCGACCATAAGGCACTACAACATCACCTGCCAGCTTAAGTGCATTGTCAGCTAAACTTATTTTTAACTCTGGTGATACTTTAAACACCACGCCTTGTTGCGCTCTTACAAAAAACTCACTGCCGACTACATTCATATTTACAGCTGGTTGTTCACCTTGCCAATCAACATTCCCCGTTAATTTTACCTGTCCGCCTTGAGGGTCATTTAAATCTCCTTCAATGGTGGCGGTAGACTTATTAAACGCCACATTTATATTGGAGTTTTTAAGAGCTACAGGCAGTTGCTCACCTTCTAGGTTGATATTCTCAATATTTAAATTTCCCTCTAACAAGGGATCTTTAAGTGTGCCTGCTAATGCAACTTGCCCACGAATGGCGCCATTAAGCTGCTCGAACGTATTTAAAAATGGCTGTATATCAGACAATAAAATTTTATCAATTTGAATATTACCGTTAAGCGTTTGCTTATTTTGAATATCATCAATATTAACTTTAGTCGTTACTTTACCCAAAACACTCGATTCTATATTAGCTTCTATTTGGCCAACCTTAGCATCAGAAAAAGCGCTTATGTTTAGCGTTTCTATAGGTAGCTTAAATCGATCTTCTTCGTTAATAAGTACCGCGTTAAGCCCTGATGAATTTAAATTAGCGCGTAGAGTTTTAAGTGTGCCTGCTTGCCAATTAGCAGCAAAGTCTCCCGCTATATCACCACGTGTTATTACATTCTCTGGTAACCAATGTTTTAGCTCTCGCAATGCAAGATTAGCCAGTTTTACGTTAAGCTGGCCTAATTCGCGGGTTTGATTCAATCTATCAATACATAACTTACTATTACTCGATTGCCAACAATGCGCACTCACATCAAAGTCGCCCGTTTTCGAATCTATAGTTACAGCTATATCTTTAGCATTTTCAAAGCTAAGCGTTTTATCACTTACACTAATATTACTGAGTTCACCTTGCCAAATCGCGTTAGCGAGTTTGCCATTTAGTTCAAACGAAGCAGCCCCAGCATCAGCATCAATAGATGCACTCAGTTGATGATCGGTTTTATCACCACTGCCAACTATTTCCACTTTATTAATTTGATGATGCATAACGCGCGCTGAATCAAGACTAACGCTGATATCTGTTTGCCAATCGGTAGCGGTGTCTAACTGTGCTTTTAACGCCAACTTATTAATATTAATTTCGTCATAAATAAACTGCTCTAGCTTTAACGCTAAATCAACTGCAGGCGTCAACCGCTCGCCTCTTATACTTAAATCTGCTTTACCATTAGCAATAAACGGAAGCTTTGCATCATCATTACTTTGCAGCGCAATAGCCCCATTAATCTGCCATTGCTGATCAACTTCGCCGGTTAAGGTTAACCTGTTTGTGCCGCTGCTAAGGTTAAATTTATTTACAGTGGCTTTAAGTTCATCATTTAAGTTAAATTGAGCAGCAAAATTAAGCGGTACATCATTTAGTAACCCGCTTAATTGGGTGTCATCCATACTTAATTTCCAGCTATTTGAACTGGTAACAAATGCCCCTTTAAACTGCCCTGAAATATCACTGGTAAGTGTGTCAGTGAGGTATTGCGCTTTTAAACTCGATAGCGCGCCGCTAAAGTTAGCACTAACCCCATTTTGCCAGTCGATATTCGCTTGGATAGTAGCTTGGCTCTCATTCGCTTTAAGGGCTAACTTTTTTAAGTGTGCTTCGCTCAGTGAGCCATTAATTTGACTGTTAAAATTCACAGTTGGATAAGCACCTAACTGACTATTACCAAATAATGATAACTGATAATCGTTAGCATTGCCTTGCGCGGTTAATTTTACGTCGGTTATCTTTAACTCTTTACTTGCTGTTTCGATAATCCACTGCTCTAAACCGCCATTAACACTAAATGGATAATTTGGTTGTTTAAGATTAGCCGTAGCAGTTAGTTCAAAAGGAAATGATTCACTGCTTTTTATATCTACATTGAGCTTTTCTAAGTCTCCGCCTATTTGCATATTGGCATTATAACCATGCCCTTTTAGACTGATATCGCCATTAATTGGTAAGCGGCCTTTAAGCTTTGCGTTAAGTGCAGTATTAAGCTGCCACTGCTGATAATTTGCAGACAATGAAACAACGTTAATCTCAGAACCTATTAGCTTCATTTGTAGCGCAATATTATTTACCACATTTTGCTGTGCATTCTGCTCCACCGTGAACTGCACAATATTAAACTGTTCTAGATAAATATTGAGTGGCGACATAAATGCGATATTAGGTAATGCTGGTAACTCTGTAATTGGGGTAGAACTGGCTGCATTTTCTCCAGGCTGCTCTTTTAACGCAATTAAAACACTCGGAATGTTCACTCTTTTAACTTGAATATCAGCACCTTGTGCCTTTGCAGCAATCTCCACATTATTAACAACTACGTTTGCACTTGTGTGATTTAACACAAACTCAGTGACCGATAAACGCTTAAGTGCAATATTAAATGGCAAACTGATTTGTTCCAACGGTTCGTTAGATGTATCAGGAGAATTAGATGACGATGCTGGTAAGTTTAGTTTTATAGACCGGGCACTTAAGTTATCAATACACATACCATCACAGTGCCACCAAAATAAATCTAGTTTAAGCTGCTGAGCATCAAGTAATAAACCGTCACGCTCAAAGCGAAAATTAAACGCATCATTATATAAAAAACGGCCGTTATTTATTTCAATTTTTAAGCCGTCAACTAACTTATTGGCGCTATAAGCAATTAGCTGGTTACCTGGAGCTGTAAAAACAACGCAAAACAATGTCACTAATACAGCAACAACTAAGGTGCTAAGTGCTGCAGTGACTTTTTTAAATACAGACATTAAATTTCCGGCCCTATGGTAATACTTAAACGAGTGCTTTTGCTTTCTTTAGTGAGTCCCCACGCATGATCTATTCTTATTGGTCCTATAGGCGTTAAATAACGAAAACCAAACCCTGCACCTATTTCAAATTGCTCAGAAAAATCATTGGTCGCCGTCCCTCCATCAACAAACAAAGCTGCTCGCCAGTTTTTGGCAAATTGGTAATTATATTCAGCAGTCGTCGCGATTAAATATTTACCGCCGATGCGATCCCCATTGTCATTTTCTGGTGAGATTGATTGATAAGCAAAGCCGCGCACACTTTGATCGCCACCAGCATAAAACCTTAATGAATATGGAACATTGTTAATATCGTCAACTAACATGGCCCCTAAGTTTGCTTTTAAAAACACAAGGTGCTTATTAAGATAAGTGCGCAACCATGCATGCTGTAATTGCACCCTAACAATATTGGTACTAGAGAGTACACTATCGAGACCAAACTCTGCCGATATAGACCACTGCTCTCCCGAATAAGGGGTGGTTCCTCCCTTCGATTGCTTTCGGGCATAACTGACACCTGGTAATAACATTTCTGTGGTGCGTTCTAGCCCGTCGCCAATCCGATAGGTTTCTTGCTCGCGCCTGATAAATGCAGTTCTTATCCATTTTTGCTCGGTGAGCCATTGCCTTTGCAACTGCGCTGTTAAAATTTCACTGTAAATATTATCGGCTAATTCATCTTCGAGCTTATAGCCTGCTGATAAACGCCATAAATCATCATTCGGATTATTAACAGGGATGGTATACGCCATAGAAATATCTTGTTGTTTTTTTGCAATATTAAGATTGCTTTCTAGGTAGTGTCCTTGCTCCGTGATCCATGGTTTACTCCACTTAAACCGTACCTTTGGACCCAATTCGGTATTGAACCCGCCACCAATTTCGTAGCTATTCCCGGGCTTATGTAATACGTCCACTTTAATAGGCACTTGGCTGTTTTTTCTAGCTGAAATATCAGCGTAAACACGCACGCTTGTAAAATAAGGAGTGCTCGATAAATCTAGGTTGTAGTCAGCAATCTTAGATGCTTTATAGTGCTCACCCATTTCAAACGGAGCTAAAGAGCGAATGTATTTTTCTGCTGGGCTTTGATTGGTAATTAACACATCACCAAAGCGATAACGCACACCACTTTCAATGGTAAAGGTAATAATAGCGCTATGTTTTTTTAATGAGACTTCAAATTTTCGGGCAGGCCATTTTGCGTCAAAGTAACCATGCTCCAACAAAACGGATTCAATTTTTTTATAGGCTGCGCTATACATTCCATGATTTAAAATGTCGCCTTGCTTTAACTCTAAACTTTCAATAACTTGCTGAATTAATGGGTCATGTTTAGCTTCCCCGTTAACGCTAATATTAAGCGTCTCAATACGGGTTGCGGAGCCGCGTTCAATAGTCGCAACAAGCTCACGCTCATCTTTATTAAAATCGATAGTCACATTTGAACTGTAATAACCTAATGCCTTTAAGCTATCTTCAACTTGCGATTTAGCGTAACGACGCAGTGAGCGCGTTGGTTTTTCACCCACTAAGGGTTTTAAATAAAGAGCAACGTTGTTTTCTAACTCTCCACTAATTCCTTTTATTTCATAATCTTCAATTTTATTGTCAGCTGCAATAGCGAAAAAGCTTAAAAATAAGCAAAAACAAATAACGGATTTTAAAAACTGATTGAACAAGTAATCATCCTTACTATGTACCCATAAAAAACAACAAATTAACGACACAATAATAGCATAGCGATAATGAGCCTAACATTAACTTAATCATTATCAGCGTCTAAAATATTAGCTGGCTCTATGCGAATCTTTTAAACCGCTTTGAGCTTAACTAAAAATTCTTGCGCTTTAATGATTTATTTTAGTTACAATAGTGCTAATGAATAAACACTAATTTATGAGTTTTAAATGCAATTTCCTGATGATGATAATGGCCAGCTTCTTGCTGAAATTTCCGCCGCCGGTGTAGATTTAAGTAAAATGCAACAAATTGATTTTTACATTTTATTTGAACAACAGGCTGATGCCGAAAAATTTGCAACTGAGATTGTAAACGATGCATTAGTGCAAACTGCTGATGTTGAGAAATGTAAAGATACCGGTGTTTGGGAGGTAATAGCCCATGTACAAATGGTTCCAGAGCATGCACTTTTAGGCCAAGCAGAACAATATATTGAAAGTATCGCTAATAGCTTAAATGGTTATGGCGATGGTTGGGGATTAGACGCAGAAGAAGTATAACCCTAATTTCATGATGAATGAGATATCCAGCTTAGCCTATCGGCTTAGCTGGTTTGCTTTTCTAAAGCTGCCTTTATAATCAAAAAGTTTATCTGCTACTTTCCAGCCATACTTTTTACTTTTTCGAGCAATCACAAAATCCGGTGGTATTAAATCAAACTGGGCTTTTATAACTTGCTCTGCACTGATAAATTCAATTGGTGACTGTCCCTGCCCTACACGCTTACCAAATTGCTTATTAAAGTAATACTGTGATCCTTTGTTTGCTAAATCAAAAACTTCATCACAACTGGCCCCGTCTTCATCAAAATAAGTAACTTTTAACAATTGCTCTTTAAGTTTAGTCACACTCAAGCCACTACAACGAAGGACTAATGCATCTTTAAGGTTTAACGCATTACGAAGCTTATCATCAGGATCGGCCATCACAGCACCACAGTCATGACATTTTCGAGCAGCAATATCATTTTGTGCGCCGCACTGCTCACACTCTTTAAAACGAAAACGATAATCGCATTGCTCGCTTACCCCATTATCGTCTTCTAATAAGCCTTGGCAACGCCTACCAAAGTGCTCAACTACTTTGCCATCAGCGTCTGTTTTACCCCAAAATATATTGGCAAAGCCACACCCAGGACACAGCACTTGCACAGGTTCATTATCACTATCGCCTTTTTTATCACCCACCTCTGGGTAAAATAAATCAAAGCCATTGCCCGCATAGTCAATTACTAAACAATCATCTTTACCCTCAGCCAATCTTAAACCTCTACCGACAATTTGCTGGTATAAACTTACTGACTCTGTGGGCCGTAAAATAGCAATAAAATCAACATGGGGAGCATCAAAGCCCGTTGTCAGTACCGATATATTCACTAAGTACTTTAATTGTTGAGCTTTAAATTGCTTAATTATTTTATCGCGCTCGCTATTAGAAGTATCTCCGGTGATCAGCGCACTTTGATTCTCGGGTAAATAAGTCATTATCTCTTGTGCATGCATAACCGTAGCAGCAAATATCATCACGCCATGGCGGTTCTCACTATATTGAATAACCTGCTGCAGAATTGTTTGAGTTGCACGGGTCGATTTTTTTAACAGCGCATTCATATCCTCATTACTATACTGCCCAAATGCATTGCTAGTTAAAGATGAGAAATCATAATGGCTAATCGCTGCATCAACCTCTTTAGGGGGAGTTAAGTAGTTATGTTTAATCATATAGCGCAAAGGTAATTCAAAAATACATCGTTTGAATGGGCTTTCCTTATTGCCACGCACAAAGCCATGGTAATGATGCTGATAAATCCAGCCTAACCCTAGTCGGTAAGGCGTCGCGGTTAAACCTAATACTTTTAATTCAGGATTGTGAGATTTAAGCGCATTAATAACTTTTCCGTACTGGCTTTTCTTTTCGCCATTTACTCTGTGACACTCATCAATAATAAGTAATGAGTAGTGCTCATTAAGTTTATCTAGATTACGCGATAACGACTGCACACTAGCAAAGGTAACTTGGTGGGTTAACGACTTCTCTTTGAGACCTGCGGAAAATATACTCGCTTGCAAGCCAAAACTTTTATACTTTTGAGCATTTTGCTCAACTAATTCTTTTACGTGCGCCAACACCAATATTTTTTGTTTAGCAATACGCGCAAGTTCAGCTATCACTAAACTTTTACCCGCCCCCGTAGGCAACACAATAACGGCAGGTTCGTTAGTTTTTCTAAAGTGTAAAACGGTGCGTTCAACCGCCTCTTTTTGGTAGGGTCTGAGGGTGTAGGTCATTTAAGGATACTGAAGATTTAATAAGTGTAATACTAACAAAAAGTTTATTACATTACGAAGACGCATTAATGATGTTTGAGAACATAAAAAATTATAGATTGCCTGATTATTTTTTAGAAAATAAAAAAGGGCTGATAAATATCAGCCCTTTTCATTATCTAAATATATTAGAAACGGATGTTTAATCCAATATTGATACGACGACCATACACATCAAAGAACTCACCATCATCATAAGTTCCAGGATTTCTTGGTGGTGTAACGTCGAATAAGTTAGCAACACCAGCACGTAACTCAACCATATCATTAACGTTATAACGTGCATTTAGATCCCACTCAGTATAAGAAGGTACATCGTTATAATCATTATTTTCTATTGTCCACTCTCTATCAAGAACAGTAGCATGGCGGTATTTACCAACCATACCAACATATAAGTCTTCATAGCTGTAGCCAATTGTTAAATTACCTTGCCAACGTGGGTATCTAACTTCACCAACTGTCGGTGTCATTTCATAGCTTTCGCTTGAAACATCAGTATTGAACTCTCTGTGTTCTAAGTAACTTGCAAGTAAGCGAACATCAAATAAACCAAACTCTGTTTCATACTTATAGTTACCCTCTAAATCAACACCTTTCAACGCATAAGATGCTAAGTTGTATGGACCGTTACGAACAAGAGTAATATCTAGTGTTGCAGGATCACGGTCAACTAGAGCACATGCGCTGTTATCAAGGCTTGAAGCTTCATAACAGTCATTTACTACACGCTGCGCACCTAGCGAGTTTATTGCGTCTTCAACATCAAAACTCCAATAATCAGCAATCAAAGTGATATTTTCTGTTGGCGTATAAATCACACCAAATAAAGTATCATCTGATGTCTCTTCTTGTAATTCAGGGTTACCCGAGTTAACACTTGGCGGTGTAACTTGACGCCAATCCTGTGAAGGTCTCCAATCACCGTCAAGAATCCCTGGGTTAGGGATACCAGCAGCTTTACAGTTAGCAATTAAATTAGCTTTTTTAGAGTCATTAGCCGTTGCTATGCGTGTTTGATCACAAGGGTCGCCATAAGAAGCGAATGATTGAGTACCTGCAGCGTATAACTGAGATAATGATGGAGCACGAACTGATTTTGATTTTGTACCACGGAAACGAAGCTGATCGTTCATTGCATAGTTGAAACCAACTTTCCAAGCAACATTATCACCTACTGAAGAATAATCCATGTAACGTGCAGCAAGCTCTAAGCTTAGAGAGTCAACAAACGGCGCATCCACTAATAAAGGAATAGAAGTTTCAATACCGATTTCATCAACTGTAAATTCACCATCCCAAGCTTTTACAAAGTTACCAAACACTAGGTTATTTTGCATAGCAGCACCAGGCTCATTAGAACCTGTTTCTTTACGATGCTCAGCACTAAGTGCAAAAGAAACTCCACCCGCAGGCATATCAAAAGCATAACCAGAGATAACACCACCAATTACTTGTTGCTGTTTAACTTTTGAAATTGAAGCTGATGTTGTTACATAGTCTAGTGCCTCTTGCGACGCACCGTTTAAGCCAAATAGGCTTAATGGTTGACAGCCATCTAGTGCACCAAGAAGGGTTCCATCAGCGTCTCTGTTAGCACAACGAATTTCACCATCTACCATTACAGCATCAATAGCTTTATTGAAGTTTTCTTCTAAAAACTCACCATTCCAAGTTGTGTCATTTTTATTACGACCATAGCTAAAATATACTTCATAATCATATTCTTCTAATAATAAACCTTGGAATGAAAGAGTTGTATTAAATGAAGTACGATCATCTTCATAAGTACGATTACCGAAGCCTGAAGCTAACTTATATACAGTGATGTTTCTATCATCAGCATAGCCTGCATCAGCAAACTGGGCTTTAGCATCTGGGTGCCAATATGCGTTATCTGCACGAAGACTTTCAGCAAGAAATATTGGGCTACTCTCTGCGTAAGCACTTGCTTTAGAGAATGAAACCTCAAAATTCATTGAATGGTCGTCATGGTACTGATTTACCACGTTTGTAAAAACATTGAAACGGTTAAGTGGCGTTGCCAAATCTTGGTGTTCAATAAATTTGTAACCATTTGAGAACTCATCACCAAAATAGCGAAGTTGAGAGTTTGGAGCGGGCTGTGTTTTTCCACCAATCTCAAATGGTATTAGCTCACCATTGTCCCCAAAAACATATTGACCACCTGGTAAAAATGCATCACCAGCACGATCATATATACCTAACGTCTGAAGCCCAGGATTTTCAGCATAAGTTCTTGCTGGAATACCGTCTTTATCATCAACATTATCAGGGTTTAGCATTGTGTTGATAGGGTTTCTGAGGAAGTCTCGATCTTGTGCTTCTAATTGCTCTGTTTCAGAGTAAGATAAGCTTGTAATGAAGCTAGTTTTTTCGCCTTCACCACCAAAAGTGAATGAGAAAAATTCAGAACCACCGCCATTTTGCTCAGGCATAGATTTTTTGTAATTAAAATCGATAGTATCTTGAGACTTCTTCAAAATAATATTTACAACACCAGCAACGGCATCAGAACCATAAACTGCTGATGCACCACCGTGAACGATATCCATACGTTCAATCATTTCAGTCGGAATACCATTTAAGTCAACAGCTGGATTATCAACCGATGCACCTACGTAACGACGACCATTAACAAGAACAAGGGTACGACCTTCACCTAATTGACGCAAGTCAGTTGTATTAATACCTGCACCAAAAATTGTGTTTGTTGTAGTTGTTGGGGCAGAGCCAACACCTGAAGATGGAAGTTTCTGTAATAGATCAGCTACGTTTGTAATACCGGCATTCGTAAGTTCAACACCTGTTATAGTTGTAACTGGTGTTGGAGAAACTTCAGAGAAGCGCTTAATACGTGAACCCGTAACCTCAATTCTTTCTACTTTTTCTGCATTTTCTTCTTCTGCAGCAAATGTACTTGCTGAGAAAGCAGCTGTAGATGCTGCACCAAAAGCGATCGCTAAACGAACTGCTTTTGAAACTTTATTGTTTAACATGTGATTCTCCCTAGAACACTATTATATTTTTATTATTTAACAAGAAGTTTATAAACTTGCTAAGTTCCTATAATAATCCTAGATGAAGTTAAAGGTCAACACAGCATTAACAATAAAAACAAAAGTAACCAAATTTAAGTCTTTACTTTACATTCACACAATAAAAACCAAGCATTTATGACTAGACCGCATCTTTAAACTAATCAAATACAGCTACAACCGCAAAATATCATTACTAATAAATATCTTTTTCTCTAGAAGTTAATTAACAAGAAATCAAAATCATCCTGCTCTTTAGCCAATTTTTAAAATTTTTCAAAAAAAAAAGCCCATACCAAGTATGGGCTTTCATTTATTTTTGTAGCTATTTTGTTAGAACTTTAAGTTAAAGCTAACATGTACAAATCGGCCTAAGGTATCATAAAAACCAGCAACAGTATTTGCATTACTAGCAATTGTGTTACCCACCATTGGAGGCTCTTTATCGAAGATATTATTAATACCACCTGTAAATGTAACATGCTCATTGTATGAGTAAGTACCAGATAAATCGATGAAACTATAAGAACCAATCCCGCCATTTTCAACTAAAGATTTATCATCAACACCATCATAATCGATACCACCGTAATAGCGCCATTTAGCGCCTATACGCCAATCGTCACGGATGTAGTTAATATTAGAAGTATGACGCCATTTTGGTGAAGCAAAACAGTCTGAATTAATATTACCAGCACAGTCATATGCTAAAGATGAATCACCTAGGATAGGCTCAACCTCTTTCTTCATGCTGTAATAACCGTTGATGTCAAACTTCAAAGTTGCATTTTCTAGATCCATTGAATATGCAGCTGTAGCATCAATACCTTCCCATGTTCTACCACCAATATTATCGCTAAGGTTGGTTACAAAACCTGCTTGACCTAACCAAAGGCTTCCTGATGGGCTACGAGTAATGTTGTTACAGAAAAATGCATCGCCAGTTTCAGCACAGTTGTTAAGTATACGCTCAGCACCAACTTCACCTATAACTTGTTCAATCTCAATTTTGAAGTAATCTACAGAGAAGTTAAAGTTTTCAAAAGGAGAAGCTACTAAACCAATGGTAAGCGTTTCACCCTCTTCTGGTTGAAGCGCAGGATTACCACCAGCTAACTCATTGTATTGTCCAGCAGGTGACTCACCAATGTTACCGTATTGATCAGCACTTACACTAGCATTGGCACATTGACTAGCAGAGTAAGTTGGTCTGTCAGCTGCATCTGCTGCTGCTGGATCACCAGCACAACCATCTGCACCACTCCACAAACCAAGACTTTGAGCTGCGAATAGTTCACCAATATTAGGAGCACGCACAACCTTCGCAAAACTAGTTCTGAACTTGTAAGTATCTGCAAGAGTGTAATCAACACCAATTGAGTAGGTTGTGTCCGAACCAGTTGTTGAATAATCAGACCAACGTGCTGCAGTTGATACATTTAAATTATCTAATACTGGAATTTGTAACTCACCATAAACTTCGTTTACATCAATTACGCCATATAGACTTGGTGAAGGACCACCCTGACCTAATAATTGACCTTCTTCATAAACAGTATCTGATACACGCTCATAGTCTTGTTCACGACGTTCAACACCAAATACCGCACCTACAGGTAATGAAGCCGTAGGTAATGTCCAATCGAACTCACCACTAACATAACCACTGTATATAACTTGAGTAACTAAACCAGTTTGAGTACCAACACCAGCAAGTTGAGCTGCTTGTTCAGGTGTTACTCCACCAAGTTCAAATACGTTGTAATATAAACAACCATCATCTTGAGCACATTCAGTATCTACAGCACCAACACGAGGAGCTATTTTTGGTGCAAGTAAATCATTTTTATATACTGAGCTAGACGTCGTTGCAGAATAATTATAACTAACATCATATGACCAATTATCGTTTAGTTCACCTTCCATACCCGTTAAAATTCTGTATGAAGAATGTTCTAGATTATCAGAACGTGGACCACCTTCAATGTTACGTTTACCAATGTATGCAACAAACTGGTCACTTCCATCTTGGTTAAACAAACCTTGTAGCTGTTGCTTTTGAGTATCAGACAATAAAGGGTTATTGTAGTCAAATAAAATTTCATCATTATAGAACGTACCAGATTCTGCAATTTGACCTGCAGTTCTGTTATGCATAAAAGAGAATTCTAAATAAGGGCGAAAAGTATCGTTGATTTCATAATCGATAAAAGTACCCAGAGTGAAACGTTCGTTTGGTCTTAAAAAGTGATTAACTGGGGCATAGTTGTAACGATAACCATCATCTTCTCTAAACCCAGAACCATTTGGATCTAAGTATCCATAAAAGTTTTGCTTGTAATCAACTTCGCCGTCAACTACTGGGTAGATATCGAAAAATGGATTTGGAGTGGTACCAGAACCACCACAAGCTTGACCTGCTTTATCTAATGCACACGATGAGTAATCTCGAGAGCCTTGTAATAATTCAGTTTGACGGTTGTAAGTTACATAACCAACGGCATGGCCTTTGCTGCCATCAAATGCACCACCAACAGTGAAATCTATGCTGTAAGATTTGCCATCGATACCAGTGCTACCTGTATCATAGTTGAAGTCTTTTTCATCCATCAAGCCTTGGATGTATTTGTTATCATTATTATGTTGATAACCTGAAGTACCTACGTTGAGTGAAATACCTTCAAACTGGTCGTCCATCACAAAGTTAACAACACCAGCAACAGCATCAGCACCATATATAGCCGCAGCACCACCAGTAAGAACATCTACTCGCTTAATCAACGATGAAGGGATTTGGTTTATATCTGCAACCTGAGAGGTAATACTACCCGCTTGCATTCTTCGGCCGTTAATTAGTACTAATGTTCTATTTGAACCTAAACCACGTAGATCTACAGTCGCAGTACCTGTGGCGCCATTGGCTAAAAATGAACTTTCAGCAGCTTCAATTTGTGGCAACTGATTCAAGATATCTTCCACACGAGTGAAACCGCTTAATTTAATCTCTTCAGCAGTCATTACAGTGACTGGACTAGAAGTTTCTAGGTCTGTACGCTTAATACGAGAACCTGTAACTTGAATACGTTCAACTTTTTCAAGACCTTCCTCTGCAGCTGTTGTGCTTGCAGAAAATGCAGCTGTTGATACTGCACCAAAAGCAATCGCTAAGCGAACTGCTTTTGAAACTTTATTATTTAACATTTGATTCTCCCTAGAATACCATTATGTTTTTTATATTTAACAAATCACCAACACAAGTTGCGTTAATTTGATGATCATAGCCTTATGATAATGCTTACAACGAGGAGCGGTCAACATATAATTAACAATAAATAAACCATGTGAAATAAATAAGACACACTTGACGATAAAAAATTAACATGGTGGTGATTTTATATATAAAGACAATAATTAAATTCACACCTAAACCCCACAAAAATAACTATTTCATAAATTGCAATAAATTTATCGTTGATTACTATTCAATTAAAGCTTTCCTATTTTTATACTAAAACAATGAAGCTTGAGTAGATTCAGTTGGTGTGTTTAATGCGCTTAATATCATTTGCGCAACAGGGTCGAGTTGTCTTTGGATGTACAGCGGGTAGTTCAGAGTGTTTTTACCGGTATAAAGCTCAGCGCCGGATACTGCGTAAACATATTCGATTACTTGCCCGCGTTTTATTTCAAACTCAGGATGGCTCGCTTTGTGTTTTTTAACTGCTTGAACGTGAGGTGGGATATTTTTAATATAATCGTTGAGGTGCTGCCCTAAACGCTTTCTATATACTAATTTACGGTCAAACTCACCATTATAAAGCTTTTGAGTGTAGCTATTTATAATATCGTGCAGTTGCTGTATTTCGAAGTTGTCGGTAAATAATGTCTCGAATAACTGTGTTTGAAACTCTTGTGCAAACTCAGTCCAATCGCTACGTACTGTTTCCATACCTTTAAATACAAGTTTTTTCTCATTATTTTTAGTTACTTGCCCCACATAACGTTTTTTAGAACCTGTTTTTTTACCTCGTATAGTTGGCATAAAAAACGGACTGTAATGGGTTTCAAATTCAATTTCCAAATAGCTTTTTAAGTCATAACGCTGCTTTAATTCTACTTGCCACTTTTCGTTGATATGTCGAACAAGTTGGCAGCCAATTTCGTTACATTGCTCAGGGCTTTTATCTTCACTAAGTTTTACAAACGTAGAGTCGGTATCACCATATATCACCTCAAAGCCTTGCACTTCTATCCATTTACGAGTTGTTTGCATTATTTCATGGCCACGTAAAGTGATAGAACTCGATAAGCGCGGGTCGTAAAACCGACAGCCTTTAGAGCCGAGTACACCATATAAACTATTCATAATAATTTTAATCGCTTGCGAGAGCATGGGTTGATTAGTATCTTTGGCTTCTTGGCGAGTTTGTGTCAGGTGCTCAATTAATTTAGGTAGGTGGTGCTGCGTTCTTGAAAATAATGCCTGATTAAATCCTTCAACCGCATGCTCTGGTGCGTTTAACCCTGCGATTAAACCTAACGGGTCAATACAAAACGTACGCATAATTGAAGGGTATAAGCTTTTAAAATCAAGTACCAAAACGTTTTTAAAAAGCCCTGGGGTCGACTCCATCACATAGCCACCAGGGCTTTCAAAAGATAGCCCATGATCGCCTAAGTTGGGAGCAACATAACCACTGCGATGTAATAACGGTAAATATAAATTAGTAAATGCAGCAACCGAGCCACCCATACGCTCAAGTTCGAGCCCGGTGATTTGAGTTCTGACTATGGCAAATTCAAATAACTTTAATTTTTCGAAAATTTGATTAACTAAAATACAATCTTTGCGGTTGTAAGCAGCAAGAGCGAGCTTATCTTCATTAAATTGACGAACAATTTCTGTTAATCGGTTATCGGTTTTTATTAATTTAGACTCGTTAAGCACACGCTCTGCAACATTGGCTAACGAAAAGCTGTCAAATCGATAAGTTGCATTTTTTAAAGTATCAATGCCATCAATGACGCACCGCCCAGGAAGCGTTAATCGGGTGTAATGGCCTTTATTAATATACAAAGGTTGATTATCTCGGCCAAAGTTAAGGGTAAGTCCTAACGCCTCTGCGCGTTCTTGCAATAAACTAAAGTCAAAATCAATAACATTCCAACCAATAATAACATCAGGATCGTTATTTATAATGTACTGCTGCAGCTTGGTGAGTAGGTTAATTTCGTCATAGCACCAGTCTATTTCAAATGTCGAGTCGCTCTGCAGCTGCTGCTCACCTATCATCAATACACAATCTAAACCATTTCCCACCAGTGCAACACTAAATAACACCCCGTCGCCATTGCATTCTATATCCAAAGAAACAGACTTAAGCGTTGGCGTATACTCGGTGTTTGCTTTTAGCTTTGCATCACTAATTTCAATAAAGCCGTTTTGAGCTTTGGCGTTACCGGTTACCCATACACCTCCTTTAATAAAGCGCTCCATTAAAAAGCGATCACTGTGGCGCACATCGGCTTCGTAAATTGGCATTACTTGCTCTAAAAGAGCTCTTGCAGTGTATAGGCTTTTTATATCGTTAAAGTAACAGGCAACACTCTCGCTACCACTAAAGTGACAAAGCTCAACATTATTAAACTGGACGTTAACACTCGCCTTAGTCAACAAGGTATTCGCTGCCTGCTGCTGTGCTAATGGGATGAAGAATACCGCTTGCTGGTTTTCAATCGTCACTTTTATCGGGCCCTGATCAGAGCTTAGCCAGTAACACAAAGTAATACCTTGTGCATTTTTAGCCCCGTATTGTTGCCTTGATAAAATAAAGCCCTGATAGATTGCTTGTGTCAATGTTCGATCCCACTTAATATATACACTGTAATTATATACATATTTTAGGTTAATCATCACATGCTATCGAGCTCACTTAAAAAAACAATTAGACAAGTACACCAGCATGTTGCAAATAACCTAATCGATTACCGCCCTCGCAGTAGTCAAAACTATTTAGTTGCTGAAATCGCCAAAACATTAGCCGGTGAATACCATAAAAAGCAACGTATTTGTGTTATTGAAGCAGGCACAGGTACCGGCAAGTCATTAGCATACTGCCTAGGCGCTCTACCGCTGGCATTAGCACAAAAAAAGAAACTGGTTATTTCTACAGCTACTGTTGCTTTGCAAGAGCAATTAATCGCTAAAGAACTGCCGTTTTTTAAAAAGCACTCAGGGCTCGATTTTAAATTTGATTTAGTAAAAGGCCGCCAACGTTATATTTGCGCTCACAAACTTCATAATGCGCTGAACAGCGATAGCCAAACTCAAATGGAATTTATGCCTACCCTTACATCGCCACTAAGTGATATGGAAACTAAGTGCTTAAAGCAACTTTACGATGCCTATATCAATAAAAAATGGCAAGGTGATAGAGACAGCTGGGCCGATACCATTCCTGATAGAGTATGGGGGCTCATTGCTTGCGATAAGCATGCTTGCCAACGCCAGATGAAAGCACACCAAACATGTCCTTTTCAACTGGCTCGCCAGCAGTTAATGCAAATGGATGTATTGGTTATAAACCATTCGTTACTGTTAGCTGATTTAGATTTAGGGGGCGGAAAAATTTTACCCGAGCCCGACAATACCATTTATGTAATCGATGAAGCGCATCATCTTGCGCATATTACCCGCGACTTTTCATCTGCTGCAGCTACCATAAAAGGCACGATAGATTGGCTCGACAAACTCACTAAATTTAGTGGCAAAATGGCCAAAGTGTTAGTGGGGCAAAAAGGTATTGGGCAAAACTTTAAGTTATGCGATAGCGTTAACGATGCTAACAAAGATTTAAAAGTAGTCCGCGATATTCTCGACAACGCCGATTTTGAATATTCAAAAGACGATACCTATCGCTTTGAACATGGTGAAATTCCTAAATCGCTACATGCGAAGGCAAAAGACATTAGTGAGGCTACGCTTGATGCTTTACGCTGTTTGAATAAAATGCACGATACCCTCACACAAGATGTAAGCGACGGTGATATTAAACCTTATGTTGCCGACCCCATTCTGGCTGAAAGTGGGCAATACATAAACCGGTTAGAACAACTTAATAAATTATGGTTTAGTTACGCTACTAAAGGCGAAGGCACGCCGCATGCGCGTTGGATAAAACGACTTGAATATAAAAGCCATCATGATCACTTGCTTAGCGACTGCCCCATTGAGGTCGGTTACTATTTAAAAGACAAGCTCTGGAGCGAATGTGCTGGAGCCGTGCTATGTTCTGCTACCTTGAGCGCACTAGGCTCATTTGATCATTTTGCCTATGAAAGTGGCCTTGCTAAAGAAGAAGGGGTAAAGTTTATTAAAGTCCCCTCCCCGTTTGACTACCCAAAACAAGCCACTCTGCGTATTCCGACGTCAAGCATAGAGCCAACAGATAAAGAATTTAGCGATCATATTGCTAAAACATTACCCGAGTATCTAAACACTAAAAAAGCCAACTTAGTGTTATTTGCCTCTTACTGGCAAATGGACCATGTAAGTAAATTCCTTAGAACAAAAGGATTTAACTTATTAGTACAAGGTGAAATGTCACGAGAAGCTTTACTCAAATTACACACTAAAAATATTGATGAAGGCAAAGGCAGTATTTTATTTGGCACCCAAAGCCTTTCTGAAGGACTTGATTTACCTGGTAAATATTTAGAAAACCTAATTATTACAAAAATTCCATTTGCGGTGCCCACCTCGCCTATCGAAGAAGCACAAGCGGAGTTTGTGCAAAGTAAAGGCGGTAATCCGTTTTTATCTATAACCGTGCCAGACGCAGCAAAGAAATTGGTACAAAGCTGTGGTAGACTGCTGCGCAAAGAAAGTGATATTGGCACAATAACTATTTTAGATAGACGCTTAATCACCAAACGATATGGCAAAGCCATGCTCGACACCTTACCACCTTTTAAAAGACAAATAGATTACTGATGTTTGAACTTGCACTCGATCCAACAACTTGGGCTATTTTATGTGGCGTTGCACTTTTAGCGGGCTTTATTGATGCTATTGCTGGCGGTGGTGGTTTACTCACTGTACCGGCACTGTTAACGGCGGGATTACCTCCTCATTTAACGCTTGGCACTAATAAATTGGCCGCCAGTTTTGGCTCGTTAACGGCCAGTATCACCTATTATAAAAAACAGTTATTTAACCCACGATTTTGGTTTGCTTCTATTATGGCTACCGCCATAGGTGCTTTGTTAGGCACACTCATTGTTGATCATTTAAGCATTGAATTTTTAAATAAGCTCTTACCCATTATTATTATTTTAGTGGCTTGCTACAGCTTGTTTGGTAATTTAAGTACCACACAAAGCGACGACCTACCTGAATTAACCCGCGCAATAAAAATTAAACAGTGGCTACAAGGGTTAAGCCTAGGCTTTTTTGATGGTTTGGCGGGGCCTGGAACGGGAACTTTTTGGACTGCCTCAAACGGTATGCTTTATAAAATGAGTTTGCTACTTAATTGTGGTTTGGCGCGTTCAATGAATTTTGTTTCTAACTTTATCTCGCTGATCACCTTTGTTGCACTTGGCCATGTTAACTTTTTACTGGGAATTACAATGGGCTTCTTTATCATGCTTGGTGCATGGTTTGGCGCACATTCAGCGATTCGTTTTGGGAGTAAATTTATTCGTCCAGTATTTAATACTATGGTTATACTTTTAGCATTAAAACTAATTTACGAGGCATACTTTTAATATGCAATCTGCTGCTTTAGACAAACTACGCCAACAAGTTGCCACGCTTAAGCAACAGGCAGAGCAATTCGACAAAGCAAAGCTCTTTTCTAAAAACCGTTATATGCAGGCACAGCCGAGCCTATTTGACAGAGCCGTGTTTAGCACCAAAAGTATGAACTTAGCCGACTACGTAGTAGAAATAGAAGATGAAATAGCTAGCCTACCACCGAGCGAACACCGCCATGCTTACACCTATGCACTTGAGCGTATTGCCAGTCAGGTACAAGCGGTATTTAATGTTATTAAATCGACCCCTATTTGGGTGAAAGAAAATAAAAGTCATTATAAGCCTCGTGCTAAACAGCCTGTTTATAAACAAGCGGTGCAAAAAATCATGCAATCATCCCACGAATTATATGATGAACTTAAACAAAACCATGAATTTGAACGTCGCCTAGTACTGATGATTGAAGAGCGTAAACTGCAAATGGAAAAAGCATCGCCTGCGCAAGCACAAAAGCTTAACCAAGAAATTTTAACTACTCATGCACGACTCGGCCGTTGTAGAAAAGCAATTTCTGCCACCGAAGACAAAATTCAACAAGTAGAAAAACAACAGCTACGCTAATGCAGCTTTTTTATCACCCTCTCTACTCTGCTTTAACGCTCCCTGAGCGCCATCGATTTCCAATTAAAAAGTATCAACAGCTCAAGCATGAAGTTGAACGTTTAGGCTATACGCGGTTTATATCGCCTTCGCCAGCAACTAAAGCGCAGTTAAGCTTATGCCATAGCTCAGATTATATTGCTGACTTTTTAAACGGGTCGTTAACTGACAAAGCGGTTAAAAAAATGGGATTTCCTCACTCTTATAAACTTGTTGAGCGAACTCTTTACTCTGTTGGTGCCAGTATTCAAGCCGCTGAAACAGCACTTGAAAGTGGTTTAGCGGCTAATTTAAGTGGCGGCTATCACCATGCTTACAGCAATTACGGCAGTGGCTTTTGTATTTTTAATGATTTAGCCATTGCGGCAGCGCATCTTATTTCAACAGAGCAAGCCGACACTGTATTAATATTTGATTGTGACGTACACCAAGGTGACGGTACCGCGCAAATAACCCAACAGCACGAGCAGATAATTAGTTGCTCAATTCACTGTGAACAAAACTTTCCTCGGCAAAAACAGTACTCAAACTATGACTTTGGCTTACCTGCAAACACCACCGATGCAGAGTATTTAACAACACTAGACCAAGCTCTTGAGTTATGTGTTCGCCTCCACCAGCCCGATATTATTTTATATAATGCGGGCGCCGATATTTATACCAAGGACGAACTCGGCTTATTTGATGTTTCCTTAGCTGGTATATATGAGCGCGACTTTGCTGTTCTTAACTTTTGCAAGCAGCGGAACATACCGCTTATGTGCGTTTTAGGTGGCGGTTATCAACGTAACATCAACAATTTAGTTAGTGTTCATAAGCAACTATTTAAAGCGGCTCTCGATTTATAACAATCCTTGGTATAGACTCATTACAGACAATAAAAAAGAGTGACAGGAATATGCGATTAGATGACGACATACACAATTTTTACGAAAAACTCGTTTTAGAAGAAATAGAAAAACGTAAACTTAATGAACGTTACAACGACGATGTAATGGCTGACTTTTGCTGCACCGTACTCAATCAATTACCCCCACGTTATATTAGATACGATGTAGATATGGCGTTTTATTTAACTCAAACAGATCGTTTAGATATGGAACAACGCGTAGAAGTTGCCATTAATTTTGCGATTGATCAAATAGCTAAAAAGAAAGAGCTCCATGAGTAACCCGTTAGAAGAAGCTCCTACACACGTGAAACTGGCTGTTGATTTAATTATGATTTTAGAGCAACACGATGTAGAGCCAGAAGAAGTATTAAAAGCGCTCGATATCGTAAAAAGTGACTTTGAAAAGAAGCTAGTTAGTAACTAGCTTTACTCTATTGTTTGTATTTCATGAACAGTGACAACACCATCGTGTTTATTACAATCAATTTTAATTTCGCCGAATGTGCGCCTAGGTGATGTTGACCTACGGCATGTCATGTTTTGAGCTTTAACACCAAATTGTTCAATATAAACGGCAACAATTGCATCTATTTCTTGCTTCTCTTCTGTTGTCGCAGCGGCATAAAAAGTATCATATTGTTGTGACCAATTTTCAACGCCAGCTTCTGCAGCAACACCCAACCACCCCATACCAAGCTTAGTTGATTGCTCTAAATATTGTCCTTTTAAAAACATAAACGCTAGGGTGTATTGTGCACTTTTATAACCGAATGCAGCGGGCTCTTCTAAATAGTTAAAAGCCTCTTCAAACTCCCCTTTTCTGTATGCCTTAACACCATTATATTCTTTTTTCTTCATAGTATTATCGCTGTAAAGACTTATTGGTGACGAATTACAGCCAGTTATTAAAGCCATCAATACCAGCAAAGTGGCACTCAATTGTCGATGATTCATTATTATCCTTAATTTATTATTGTTTTTGCCCAGAAACATACACCACTTTTAAAGCACCCGCCCTAAAAATTGTTAACATAAATTTAATATTATCATGGGATTGCAAAGCTTACAGCGATTATTTTTATAAGCGCAGTTTTAATCGGCCATTAAAAATAGATAAACCTAATTTTTTAATACCCTGTATTTATACACAAGGCACTTTACTACTTTAAGCAAAATACATTTAACTGACGTAAATCTATCACTGACTGTCCGTTTGCTGAACAAGTAATAATAACTGCGCGGCCGCTTTAGCATCGTCTAATGCACGGTGATGGTTGGTTAAGTCTAAATTAAAGTGTGCAGATAAATTTCCCAGCGAATACGATTTTAATCCCTTAAATGCTTTACGTGACTCAACAACGGTACATAGTTTTGGCATTTTAAAGTTGATTCCCAGCCCCTCAAGCTCTTTTTTAATAAAGCCATAATCAAAATTAACATTGTGAGCGACAAAAATACTTCCCGAAAGCTTATCTAATAAAGTCGAAGCAATGTCGCTAAATATAGGCGCATCACTTACCATGGCGTCTTTAATACCGGTTAGTTTAGTAATAAAACGAGGGATAGGCCGCTCTGGGTTTATCAGCGTAGTCCATGTATCAATGATGTTGCCTTGCTGTATTTTAACAACACCAATTTCGGTAATTCGATTACCACCCTTTAATCCCCCTGTTGTTTCAATATCAACAACACTATAAATCCGCTTAGGATCTACATACCAGTTTACCGCTGCAATATTTACGATAAAGCCACAGCTTTTTAAATTATCGATACTTACTAACTGGTTTCTTTTAAGCTTATCGCCAGGCGCTTTAACCTCTTCAAAATGAACGGCGTTATTATCAACAATCATTAAATCGGGATAACCATCTTTTAATTGTCGATAGTTTTTTGCCATGTTTTTTAAATGGCTTAATAGCGCATTTATTGGGCTGTTTAAAATAAGCATCTCTAATGGCTTTAATACATCTTTGTGCCATCTAAATAAGCCATTTGGTTGCTCATAATACTTCGCGGCATGGTTACACACTAAACGCAGCAATTTTGGGGTACTATTACACGTAGCTAGCCGCGCTTCTATTTGTGAAGATTGATTTAAGTAAAAAGAGTCTGTTTTTAACGCTTGCGGGAAAATATCAAATTCATTACAAGGAGGCGTCGGAGTTTCAATAAACAGCTCTTGCCAAAAAACCAGTGCAAATAGGCTTTGCCACAAGGTATTCTCAGTGTAAAAAACCTGCTTACCTTGACGAGTGTAGTGCTCACTTACACCTAACTCAACATCGCCACGGTAAAGCTCATCAACTTCTATAATACAACGTGTACTGGCTAACATTTCACTGAGCCGCGAACGGGTTTGCTTGTTAAATTTACGCATTAAAAAGTCATCTGCGAAATACAGTAACTCATCGGTGAGCGGGTTTTCTATAATCTTCTCAAGCTGCGCTTTTACCCATTGCTTATTGCCCTGTCGATATTGCTCCCTTATTTGAATCTCGAAGGCTTGTGCATCGTCTTCGCAGGCATTAAGTAAATCAAACGCAAGTGTTGGGTTAGTTGTTTTTAGTTGCTTATAAAGTATAACCAGTAGCTTGTTTTTTAACTCTTGTGCAATAACCCCTACTGCTACTTCATTTATTAACTGCTTTGCTAGTTCCTCTCTTTCATTGTCATCTTTTGTATTTTTAAGCGTTAGTCGCAAACGGTTTAATGCATAGTTAGACTGCGCTTCCTTTATTGAATCAAAGCGCGATAAGCTTTCATTATGCTCTTGCCTGACAGGTGTTACGCCTAAATCTCGCAGTACAAATCGATTTTGATGATTAATATCGCCTGCACTGAGCCTGCCAATATATAAAAATTCAAAATACTCGTAATACTCTTCTCTATTATTTATCACGTACTGATTATATAAGTGTGCAAGACACTCTGGCTTAGATTCAAAGAATGAAATAGCTATTTCAACTAAGTTACTTTTAGCAGCGCTTTTTTTAAATAATGGCGTTTGTTCTTGCTTTTCTAACAGCTCTATTAACGCCGGTTTTGTTAGGTGACTTAGTAGTTGCCTATGATCTTTATCAGAGGGTTCTACAATTAACTTTGCCGCTTTTAATTTAAAAAGTGCTTGGTATGGCGAGCTAATTTCTTCGTAGTTTAATGATTGGGTTTGGACTAAATAAGGCTTACGAGAATAAATGCGCGCCAACATACACTGGCTCTGCTCGTCGAGCGCGTTTATTTTACTAATAAATGAAATATGCTTTTGCTCGAGTAAATGCATGCATTTCTCGCTCACAAAAGTTAATAGCTCTCTAAAATGTGCCAAATAATATTTCGCTGGTAACTCTTTTTTCATAAAACCGCCCATACTGTATATAAAAACAGTATCTAGCATCTCATTATTTTTATCAACCCAATAAAAATTTTTTATGCATACGTATTACTATTGAAATATCTTTTTTAGCGTGATTACTCTGTGCTAAGGTTGCCCGCAAATTATTAGTGGCACTTTAACTACATTACACATAATAAAAATTAGGATTGAACAACATGACGACACAGCATGCAACTAAAGGTGAGCATAGCGCACAGACTAAGTGCTCGCTTTTTTATGTTATTTTTATATCGGCCGTTGCCGCTATTGGTGGCTTTTTATTTGGTTTTGATTCAGGCGTTATAAATGGCACCGTATCGGCATTGGGTAATACATTTAATTCAAGCAGTGTTGCAACTGGTTTTAATGTTGCATCTGTATTATTAGGCTGTGCATTAGGGGCATTCGCCGCTGGCCCATTAGCTGACAAGTTTGGCCGTCGCGCTATTATGATTGTCACTGCCATTATATTTGCAGTCAGCGCTTTTGGCTCTGGCATTGCAGATAGTTCTGCTGAGTTTATTTTTTACCGCTTGTTTGGTGGGTTAGGTATAGGTGCTGCCTCGGTTTTAGCGCCTGCTTATATAGCAGAAGTTGCTCCTGCGAGTCTACGTGGTCGCTTAGCTACACTGCAACAACTCGCTATAGTTCTTGGTTTATTTGCAGCTTTTTTAAGTAACTACCTAATTGCTAACGCTGCTGGCGGTGCCGAGGGTATTTTAATGTTAGATTTAGCCGCGTGGCGCTGGATGTTTTGGGCTGAACTTGTTCCTGCAGGCTTATTTTTAATTGGTGTACTTTTTATTCCAGAATCACCGCGTTACCTAGTTGCACAAGGTAAACTTAAACACGCTAAAACTGTATTTAACAAAATCTCAAATGATAATGCAGATACACAAATCAGTGACGTTAAGCAGTCTCTGCAAAGTGATAAAAAGCCAAGTATTCGCGACTTATTTATTGATGGCAGTAAAAAAGTACACCCTATTGTTTGGGTGGGTGTAGCTTTATCTGTTTTCCAACAATTTGTTGGTATTAACGTGGTATTTTATTACGGTTCAGAGCTATGGCAAGCCGCCGGCTTTGATGAATCACAATCACTGTTTATTAATGTACTTGCCGGCACCACCAATATTTTATCTACCTTTATTGCTATTGCCTTAGTCGATAAAGTAGGCCGCAAGCCACTATTATTGGTAGGTAGCTTGGGTATGTTTATTAGTTTAAGTGCACTTACTTACACCTTTGGTAGCGCTGGACTTGATGAAGCAGGCAAGTTAGCACTTAGCGAAAATATGGGTACCTTTGCATTAATAATGGCTAATTTGTTTGTGGTATTTTTTGGCTTAAGTTGGGGCCCTATAGTGTGGGTGCTACTTGGCGAAATGTTTAATAACCGTATTCGCGGTGCGGCCCTTGCTGTTGCAGCTAGCGCGCAATGGATAGCTAACTTTGCTATTACTATGACCTTCCCGATTATGCTCGGCAGTATTGGTTTAGCTGGTGCTTATGGCTTTTATGCCTTATCGGCATTTATTAGTGTATTTTTTGTGGTCAAATACATCAAAGAAACACGCGGTATGAAATTAGAGTCAATGTAATTATTTAGCCTGAGTAACATCGACTTTCCATTAGTTTACTCAGGCTAATCCCCCATTCTATTATCTTATTTTTCTGCTCATAAAACTAATTAGATACATTTAACCATTTGGCAAGCGGATACTCTCAGGCACGTTGTAAGCTTTTGCCTGTTAAACCATTATCAACTGAGTATATTACCAATCACAGTGTATAAATCATCACTATTAATTGGTTTGGCAATAAAGTCATCCATACCGGCTATTAAGCATCGCTGTTTATCTTCTTCATAGGCATTAGCCGTAATCGCTACTATAGGCACTCGCCAACCTGTTTTAAGTTCCATAACTCTAATCGTACGTGTGCATTCATAACCATCCATGTTAGGCATTTGGCAATCCATTAAAATCAAATCAAACGATTGCTCTTTTAATACATCAAGAGCCTTAATACCATCCTCGGCTATAACAACCACAGCTTTAGTCGGCTCCAACATTTTTGAAATAACCTGCCGATTTATCGCATTATCTTCTACCAACAGTATGTGCTTACCCAGTAGATTTGGTTGCAAAGCTGCTTTTTTAGGTAAGGTTGAGGGAGCGTCTGCTGACTCTGGTGCGCTAATACTAAACGCAAACGTACTACCTTTACCTTCTTCGCTGTGTAACTGAATTTCACCGCCCATCATTTTTATCAGCTTTTGAGAAATAGCTAACCCGAGCCCTGTTCCCCCATATTTACGCGCAACGCCCACATCAGCTTGAGTAAATTCGCTAAATAACAGTGATTGCTGTGCCTTCGCAATACCAATGCCACTATCTTCAACGCTAACTTGAAGCTTATTATCGTGATAATCAAACGACAAATTCACAAAGCCTTGCTGCGTAAATTTATACGCATTAGAGAGTAAATTAATGATCACCTGATTTAAGCGTAATTCATCAACACTAATGCACAGTGGCAAATTCTTAGATTGAATAACCGTAAATTCTACCTCTTTGGCAGCAACAATAGAGGAAAATAAAGAACGTATATTTTCGATAAATGGAGTTAGCTGTGTAGGCTTAATATTTAGCTCCATGGCATTTGCTTCAATTTTAGAAAAATCTAAAATATCGTTAAGAATATTAAGCAAGTTTTTTGCACTTTTTTGTTGTGTGATTAACAACTCTTTTTGTTCGGTACTTAAGGACTGATCTCGAAGCAAAACCTCTCCCATACCTAATATGCCATTCATAGGTGTTCGAAGTTCGTGACTCATGTTTGCTAAAAATTGTGACTTAGCAATATTTGCTTCATTGGCGAGTTTAACTGCTTGTGTTAATTCAGTTGTTTGCTCTGCGACTTTCTCTTCTAATTGCTGATTAAAATGACTAAGCTGTTTATTGAGATCTTCATTTTTTACATTAGAAGCTTGCAAACTTTTAATTGAGTGTTGTAGTGCATTGCCCAACATTTCAAATTGTTGCTGTAGTTGCAGCACTTCATACCAACTAGAATCTGTATTAAATACGTGTTTTTTAGTTTTACTAAAGCTATTAATTAAATGAGTGAGCTCTATGATGGGTTTAACCAACAAATGGGTAAATTTATGAATAAATAAAACCACTAGTGCAATAGAGCATAATCCTAATAACATAGTAGGCAACCATGCAGCCACTACCACCATGGTTAAATGTTTACGATTATATAACGATATAACCTGCCAACCTGTGTTGTCGTCAACATACTGATTTGTATGGTACATCTCGTTATCATTTGAGCGGAAAAGCTGATTTCCACTGAGACTTTGAAGGCTAAGCTCCTGCTGCTCAAAATCACTGAGCGCAACAAACTGGCTTAACGAACTAAATACCACTTTTTTATCTGCATCTAGAACAAGTAAATCCCCATTATATTCAAATAAATTTGGTATAAACCGCTCTAATTGATCTAGCTTAAGCGATCCCTCAACGACCCCATAAAACTCATCATTTTTATAAATCGGGGCGGAAAGCGCTACAATGGGTTGATCGCCTAATCCTCTGCCTTGAAAAACACCACTGATGTAGCCCAACGGGAACTGCTGAGCTTGAGCAAAATAAGGACGATCATCAACATAACGCTGACTCTGACTCAAACCACTGAGCAATTCACTCGGTATACTTTTCTCGACATAACCTTCAGAGCTGGCATATAGGCTAGTTACAAAGCCAGGATATAACTCCATTAGCCGCTCTAACTGCTGTTGTATTGATGCCCCAGCACTTATTGCATCACTGGTTATTACCATGGCACTTTTATGAAACAATAAATAATCACTCAGCTGGGCACTGATCGAACGAGATTTTTCTTTAAGTTGAGTGTTTACTTCGTATTCTAAGCGCGAATAATGCTGATTAACCAAAAAGACGCTAGTGATCAAAACCACCAAAACAATAATTATACTTACAACATAGCTTAATATTCGGGCCAAAGGCTGCCCTTGATAAGCTCGGCTTGCATGGGGGACAAATATACTCACCAAGTCGACCAAAGCCAACGCTATCATAGCATTGATTAAGTATTTTGAGGCAGCCACAACAAGTGTGAGCCAAGGCAGGCCTATAACAAAGTGACCCAAAACCCACACCAGTGGTAAGCCGACTAAAAACCAAAATACGGCGCCTAAAGGAAGTATTGGCTTAGAACGCTTTAAACAAAAGGCATAAAGCCAAAATAGCTCAAGTACATAAACAACACTGGTCCAGCTATGCCCCCAGCGATAAAATAAAAAACCAGTTAAAATCGCTAAACTAAGAAGAGAATAACGAAGCCCTGCAAACACTAGGCTAAGTATTACAAACGTCTGACCAAATAAAAATTCAGAGCTATCAAAAAAATACAGAGGTAGAAGGTTAGCGCAACCTCCAATAAGCCCGAGTAATATTGCCAGCGCCCATTTATTCCTCTGAGATGTCATATTGACCCTTTATAGCTTTATTGAACACCTGCGGTGTATAGTATAATCACGAGTTTTAATTATTACTTACCCATTAGCTATTGTCTATAAAGACAAAAAATTAGCTAAGTGCGTAAAAGCTAGAATTAGCGTACGAATAACAAAATAAAATATTAGAAAATAGATAAATGGAATTTTAGTACACCCAAATGAGGAATTTGGGTGGCAGTCTTACCAGCCACATCTCGGCACACACGTCACAAACTGTGGCTGCTCCCTTCCGGGCCTGACCAGGTTCGCCTGCTAGTGTTGCGAGAGGACCAATAAGACTACCATTGAGGGCCTTGGTTGGCGCGATTGAGATTATCTCTACTTTTGCTCTGTTATTCAAGGGATAATCAAAAAAGAAAGTGCGATTGCATACTTCATATACAATCGCAGTCTATTTAGGTGTTAAAGCGATTATTAATTGCTCTCTAACTCTGCTTTTATGTTACGTAGTGCCGCTTTTACTTTTTTCATATTCTCTGGGCCCATGCGTAAAAGTTGCTTTTGCGCAGCGGGTAATTGCTCCCATTCAGAAAACGCATACTGATAGGTCACTGAATCACGCAATAATGGTAAGCTACCTTTTGGCTCAGGAGTATCAAGTAACAGGTCAATGGCATCTTCAAGTGTTTGAGTAAACTCATCATCACCATAACCAATTTCAGTATATGCGCTGTTGATCAGTGGTTTATACTCATCATATAAACGCACAGCTTGAGCTGCACTCATACTTGTGAGCACTTTTACATATGGGGTATAGCGTTCATAGCTATTAGGATCAATTGTTAAAATATCGCCTTCGTTTACGCTAAAACCCTCTTCTAATTTTGCAACTGGGGTATGCTTAGTAGCCACTTTGCCTTTTGCTAAATTATCGACAAACACTACGCCACGGCGAATAACATCATCATTTAACACTAAGCTCATCGCTACATCACCCAAATATTCATCTAATTTTGCAATGACTACAGGGTCGCTGTCGTTTAACGTTGGTAAAGATACAACTTCAGCTTCGGGCTCAACTTCTGGACGCTGAGCTGGGACATCTAATTCGGCAGGTTTTTCAGGCTTAACAGAGGGCGCACCTACCACAGGATCGTTTTCAGGCTTTAACTCCATAATAGGTTGCTCTTTTACTGGTTCTTCAACCTGCATAACTGTTTTTGGAGCTTCACTTGGTTTTAATAAAACAAACGCAGCGGCAATAATGATAATTAATAAAATAACCCCTGCAAAGATAAGGTTGTTATTCGGCGGACGTTTTTGAACGTCTGATCCTGATGGTTTATCTGACATACGAACTCCATAAATATAAAAATGCGATACTGTTTAGAGTACTCTAAACAGATTTAATTCATAATTTACACCAATATTTATTAATGTAAGTTATGTATCCTTTGATTCTTCTAGCTTAAAGACTTACAGTGAATAAATAAAGTAAAGACAGTGAACAGTTTAAATACGTAACATGAAAATTAAGCAAGTCGATCCTAGTAAACCAAAAGTGGCTTTATTACTCACCGGTGGTGGTGCCCGAGCAGCTTACCAAGTGGGCGTGTTAAAAGCATTAGCGCAAAGTATGCCCAGAACTGCCCCGCTGCCCTTTAGAGTGATAAATGGAACTTCTGCTGGCGCAATTAATTCTGCGGCGTTAGCGTGTTACGCTTCATGTATGCATTTAGCCGTTAGAAAGCTAGAGACAGTATGGAAAAACTTTTCCACCTCTATGGTATACAAAAGTGACTTTTTGAGTGTGTTTGGTCATATTACTCGTAATATTTTAACTAGTTTTCAGTCTGAGCATATAAACCATCCACCGGCGAGCTTATTAAATAATCGGCCACTTAGAAAGCTATTAAACGATATTCTTGATTTACATCGAATTGAACGTAACTTACATCGTGACTACTTAGAGGCGCTGTCGATTACAGCATCTAGTTATACGACCGGTGATTCTGTTGCTTTTTTTCAGTCAAATACGCAGCATTCTTGGCAGCGAGCAAAACGCGAAGGTCGCGCTACGCGAATTAATGTTGAGCATTTAATGGCCTCAAGTGCTATTCCTATGGTTTTTCCTAGTGTAAATATTTATAACCACTATTTTGGTGATGGTTCTATACATCAACTTTCACCTTTAAGCCCGTCTATTCACTTAGGGGCAAATAAAATATTTATTATTGGTGTTGAACAACCCAAGGAACCTCACCCTCCAGGTTACTCTGCGCATTTCCCCGGGCTTTCTGCTGTAGCAGGCCACTTACTCGACAGTGTATTTACCGACACCATGCAATCTGATTTAGAACGATTAGATCGAGTAAATCGTACGCTGGGGTTATTACCCGATAGACAAAAGCATCAAGAGTTAAAACAAATAGACAGCTTTATTATTAACCCCTCGCAAAACTTTAATGCAATTGCAGCGCAATACTATGATGATATGCCTTGGGCAATTAAAGTGTTACTGCGTATGATCGGGGTTAAAAAACGCTCTCAGTCGAGTTTAACCAGTTACTTATTATTTGAAAAACGCTATACCCAGCACTTAATTCAAATTGGATACGAAGATGGCATAAAGCAACTGCCCGAGATGAGAAAGTTTTTAGAGCTAGACTAAGAGGCTACTCTTACTCAATGCCATCAAGTAAGTAATGCTCAACATGCTCCACTCGCCTCGGTTTACCTTGCAATACTAAAATATCATTTGCATATAGTATGGTATGCTCTTGTGGCATCTCTATTTCTTCCCCCTCACGACGCAACGCCTTAATTAACACCTTTCTTTTAGCTAAATTAAGCTCACTAATAGCCTTGTTTACCGCAAATGCTTTATCCGGCAAGGCAATGACATGTAAGTACTCTAAGCGTTCGGGCAAATTGGTATCGCTGTCGATGTTTTCGCCTGCAAAAAAACTTTGCAATAGCTTATAGCGGTTACGTCTTTCGCTACTAACACGGCGAATTATTCGGCTCATTGGCACACCCGACATAGACAACACATGTGAGACCAGCATTAAGCTTGCCTCTAATGCCTCAGGAACAACCTCAGTGACGCCTAAATCTTTTAAACGCTCTAGTTGACTGTCGTCACGGGTTCTTATAAGTATTTTTACCTTAGGAGCAACCTGCTTTATGGCATTAATCACTATTTGAGTTTGTTGAAATTCCGTAAAAGTAATAATCACTAAGCGTGCTCGCTCTACCCCTGCGCACTTTAAAATATCTTTTTGCTCAACGTGACCAAACAATAAAGGTTCACCCGCCGCTTTTCCTTCTTGCACTAGTATGGGATCGCTTTCAATGGCCACATAATCAATAGCCTCTGGCGATAAAAAGCGGGCAATAGTTTGCCCTACCCGAGAAAATCCACATATAACGACATGATTATTATAAAGCGTACTGCTTTGTGGCTCGTCTTCATAGGCAAACTTAGCGCGCTCTAACATACCCAGTCGCTTTAAAATAAAGGGAGTTTTATCGATTAAATACGGGGTGAGTGCCATAGAAATTACGCCCATGGCAATTAAAAATGAGACTTGCTCCACACTCAGTAAGTCATGCTGTGCTGCGAGTGCGATTAACACAAAACCAAACTCACCCATTTGCCATAACATAATAGCGCAAGCTAATGCGTCCTGTTTTCGCTCTCCCATAAATAAAGACGATACGGTTACTACGGCGATTTTTAAGACTAGAATGCCCAGTAAGGCAGCAACAATAATACCCGCATGATTAACAACAAAGCTGATATCTAGCTGCATACCTACGGTGACAAAAAATAACCCCATTAAAATATCACGGAACGGGCGAATATCCGCTTCTAGCTGATGGCGGTAATGGCTTTCACCAAGCATCATACCCGCTAAAAATGCCCCTAATGCCATTGATAAGCCAAATGAATAAGTAAGTAAACCCGCAAACAAAGCAACTAATAAGGTAGTTAAAACAAATAGTTCATCACTTTTTGCTAATGCCACTTCATTAAATACTCTAGGTAAAACCCATTTGCCAATTGCCCATAGCAACACGCAGACAAACGCACCTTTAGTTAGTGCAAATAACAGAGCCCAGCCAATACCATTTGAGTCACTGCTGGCAAATAACGGTAAAATAATCAGTAATGGTACAACAGCAATGTCTTGAAATAATAAAACGCCGATTGCCAATTGCCCACGGCGTTTATTTAAATCGCCGCTCTCTTTTAATAATTTGGCAACCACCGCAGTAGAGGAGAGCGTAATAATAATGCCAATGGTAAAACTGGTTAATAAATTAAAATTTAATAAATGCAGAATCACAATCAGCAAAATACTACTAACAAATACTTGTAGCGACCCTAAACCAAATACAATATTACGCATCGCCATTAGGCGCGATACAGAAAACTCCAAACCTAAGCTAAACAGCAAAAATACAATACCTAGCTCTGCAATAAAGTCCATCTCATGGCTTTGCGTCATCCAGCCAACACCATGACCACCCGCTAATAAACCCACAGCCAAATAAGCCAACACAGGGGGAAGCCCTATGCGCTTAAATAGCCATACAAATAAAACCGCAGCGACTAAAAGTCCAAAAATCTGAGCATTAATACTTTGCAACGCAAACCTTAAAATAATCTATGGGATGTGACTTAACTATAGCAATCGCATAACTTTCAGCCAGAATAAAAATATGGCACGCAATCTGCTTATTTATAAAAAGTAATACTATAGGGGGAAGAAATAGTGGAAAACGTTCATATTTTGACACAACGTATCTCTGGTCGCGGTGAATTTTTGCCGTTCTCAGCAGAGCAATACAATAGCAATACACCAACAGCACTGCATGAGCTGGCGGCCAAACTACAAACCAGCTTAGTGCTGGAAGATATTTTAGGCACATTTGCAAATTTTGCAAAACAGCTGCTTAATTTTTCTGGGGTACACTTTCAAACATCATGTATAGATGTTAAAACACCCAATAGTGATGTTGAAAACCCAGCCTACTCATTTGATCTAAAAGTTGAAAGTGAGCATTTAGGCACACTCACTTATTACACAAAATATCCGCTTAGTGCGGCTATTGAAAAAAAGCTGCAGCATTTTCACAGTGTATTAATTTATCCACTACGTAATGCAATAATGTACAACCGTGTATTAAAGCTAGCAACAAAAGACTCGTTGACGGGGTTAAACAACCGAAGTCAATTTAATGACATGTTGCAACAAAAGCTTGAAAATCATAGACGTAACGGCCATCCGTTTAGTTTGATGCTGCTTGATTTAGATAACTTTAAACAAGTGAATGATAACTATGGTCATAAAATTGGCGATGACGTTTTAATAGAATTTGCTTCAGTTTTATCTAGCAGTATTCGAGGCACAGATTCGGTATTTCGTTTTGGCGGCGATGAGTTTTCAATACTAATTGAGGATCCCGCTTTCACCACTAATAAAGTGATTGCTGAACGTATTATGCGTTTAGTAAGAAACTCACCGATTATGTCTAAGTACAATGTAACAACCAGTATTGGTTTTACCCTAACTAACAGTGATGATTGCCAAAATGAGATATTTTCTCGTGCGGATAAGGGCTTATATAAAGCAAAGGCATCTGGGCGAAATTGCGCAAAAGCTTACTAAGCAATAAAAGAATAAAATATTAGAAAAGCCCAGCCTCCCCCGCTGGGCTTTTTTACGCTACTTTTTTAATATAAAGTATTTGTAAATTAGCAACATGACGCAAAAGCCAAAAAAGAAGCCACTGAGTAAATTAAGTAGTCCGGCAATTGTCGCAAGCGGTGTAAAAAACACCAACAGTAAAGGCATACTCACCCCTAGAATGAAAAATACCCCGCCTTTACCTAACCAATAGGCAAGTAAAATGGCGGCACATACCATCCCTCCCAACACAGCGTAGCCGAGGGTAATTATATTTAGGGTTAAAAATACATTCGCTAAAACCGCGATCAATAGCGTAATTAATATGCCAGTGGGCGCCTTATTAATAAGCGACAGTCCAACATGAGGTTGCTGACTCATAATTTATACTCCCAAATTACACCATGTTCATCTTTATGGTTATCACTAACAAAATAACCAACCACTTGCACTAGCTCATCGTTGTAAAAAATTAATGGAATATCAGCACGTAGCCAAGGCGCTACTTTTGCATCTTTAAACCAATGTTTAAGCGTATTACTACCTGGTTTTTTGAGTGGTTTAATACGCGCACTATTGCAGTTAAAGCGCACACTAACTTGTTCATCCGTTTTAGGGGCGCGCATACCCACTCCCTGCAGGCATTGTAGTATTTGTCCGTCATTCAGCACTAGTTCGCGACTTGTTACGCGTTCAATATTAACGGCTAATGGCTTTGGTTGCACAAAATAAAGTAAACCTTGATGGCGACGTATTTGCCCATCACTTAGCTCAATTTTTATTTGTGCATCAGCTTGTGCATGAATAGCCTGACTCATTATTTGCATTAACTGTTTTTGCGAAGGCATGGTATGGGTAAATAGAGCCAGCCATGCGCGCAGAAGATTCGCAATGCGAATAGCGCTGTAATGAGCCATATTTTGTATATTAAGCGCCTGATGTTGGTTAAGACACTGTGCGAGATCTTGCTGGGTATATTCTTCAAGCAGTGCTTGTTGCTGCTGCAATAATTCAATACTTCGTGCTGTACACTGCTCAAACCCAGTAAAACGCTCTGCCAACTTAGGCACTATTTGTTGGCGCAAAAAATTACGATCAAAGCGCTCATTGGCGTTGGATTCATCGGTAATATGGCTAATATTAAATTGCTGGGCAAACGCTTCTATCTCGCTGCGTTTTACCGCCAATAATGGCCTATAGCACTCACGGCCACTTTTAAGTATGCGAGTTTGCTGCATAGCGCCGAGCCCTTTTAAGCCTGAGCCGCGCTTTAAACGAAGTAAAAATGTCTCTACTTGGTCGTTTAAATGCTGGCCTAACAAAATGACACTATCACTTGGGCTGTATTCGTCAAGCGCTTGATAACGAGCTTCGCGAGCCTGCGCTTCAATACTGGTGCGCGATTGCTGCTTAATTATGACGTGTGCCGCTTTAAAATAAATTGAAAGTTGCTCACAACGTGCTTGGCAAAATTGCTGCCAGTGATGGGCGTTATCACTTAAGCCATGATTTACATAAATTGCACTTAAATTTAATTGTGGCCACTGCTCTTTTAACCCATGCATTATCTGCAACAACACCACCGAATCTACGCCACCAGATAAGGCCACAGTAAATGTGAATTGCCCGTTTTCTATATAATGATTAAGGGCTTTTTGTACCTGCAGATAAATTTGTGATGTGTGCATTATTATAACCAATGAGTGAATTGCTAATAACCCGAATAAAAAAGGCTCTACGTTACGGTATTTTAAAACAAAAAAAGCCGCATAGGCGGCTTTTTTCTCTATTTAACCTGAACTTTGGTTAAGAGATTTACTAACATATTGAATCATAGTAATAATTAGATTTATTCTCTCTAGCCAGAGATTTACAGTGAAAACAAGGCGAATTTTCGCGTCAATAGCTGGCCTATTGCAAGTAAATTCAACGCAGTTAGCGCTGAAAATAGCTGCTTGAGATAGATTAATTATCCAGAGTTCAGGTTATTTAGCTATGTTTAGCAATAACCAAACGACATTAAACGCTTGTAACGTTGATCAAGCATCTCTTCAAGCGATAACGCTTGTAAGTCTGCTAAATCGCGCTTAAGGCGAACTTTTAAATTACGTGCCATGGCATCATAATTACGGTGTGCACCACCTAGCGGCTCATCAACTAGGTTGTTGATTAAATCTAGCTCTTTAACGCGCTCGGCTGTTACACCCATTGCTTCTGCTGCAAGTGGCGCTTTATCAGCACTTTTCCATAAGATAGAGGCACAGCCTTCTGGTGAAATAACTGAGTAAGTGCTGTATTGCAGCATGTTTACTCTGTCGCCAACACCAATCGCTAATGCACCACCTGAACCACCTTCACCAATAACAGTACAAATTGTAGGTACTTTTAGTGCGGCCATTACTTTTAGGTTACGTGCAATTGCTTCAGACTGACCACGCTCTTCTGCGCCAACACCTGGGTATGCACCTGGGGTGTCGATAAAGGTCATGATTGGCATTTTAAAACGCTCAGCCATTTCCATTAAGCGCAATGCTTTACGGTAACCTTCTGGTTTTGGCATGCCAAAATTACGTTTAATTTTTTCAGCAGTACCACGGCCTTTTTGCTGACCGATCACCATAACAGGTTCACCATCTAAACGAGCAACGCCGCCTAAAATTGCAGGGTCGTTAGCAAACGTACGATCACCCGCAAACTCGTCAAATTCCGTAAAAATACGCTCGATATAATCTCGAGTATAAGGACGCAGCGGATGACGTGCTAGCTGTGATACTTGCCAAGCACCAAGTTCAGAGAAAATTTTCTCCTTCATTTGTGCGCTCTTTTCTTTAAGTTTGCTGACTTCCTCTTCTAATCCAAGGTCTAATTCGCCAGCGCGGCTTACATTTTGTAATTCTTCAATTTTTGCTTCTAATTCTGCGATTGGAAGCTCAAAATCAAGATAATTGAGGCTCATGCTCTAAACTACCTAATTAGTTAAATTCTAGTTCTACATTTTGCGCTGCCATCAGCGATAACTTATGAATTAAGTCGTCACTTGGCGTAACACACCATTCGATCCCTAGGGTTAATTGCACCAACGCATCGGGGCGTTGATAATATACCTTGATCGGACACGTTCCCATTTTGTATGGTTCGAGTACTTTTTGTAATTTATCGAAGAAACCAGCCTCGATCTGCACCATATTCAGCGTCATCTTAATCGCTTTTATACGCTTTTCACGCGCCTGAGCAATGGTGTTTATTTCTCTGGCGGTCATTGTAATACCACCAGAGAAGTTATCAAAGCTGACCTGTCCGGATATCACCAAAATATTATTGATGTGCAACATATCTTGGTACATTTCAAACTGTTCTGGAAACAAGCGTACATCAATTCGGGCGCTTTTGTCATCTAAAGTTATCAAGCCCCAGCGATTTCCTTTTTTATTAATTAAGGTTCTCGCGGCAATCACCAAGCCCGCCCCAGTTGAGACTACATCACGGTTAGTGGGCTGCAAATCAATGAGTCGGCCTGAGGTGTAATGCCCAAGCTCTCGTCGATACTGGTTTATAGGATGGCCAGTTAAATAAAGGCCTAAGGTATCTTTTTCGCCATCAAGCCACTGATTATCTGTAAGTGGTGTGGCTTTAATAAACGCTTGCTCTACTTCGTCAGGCTCTGTGGCCAGTAAACCAAACAAGTCACTTTGCCCTAACAGCTCAGCTTTGTTGTGTTGATCGGCTGCGCGCATTGCATCTTTTAAACTTGCCAGCAGCGTTGCTCGCCCTGGTTGATTTTTTTCTGGTCCTAGCTGATCCAATGCACCTGCATAAATTAATTTTTCGGTGACACGTTTATTTAAGCGTTTTAAATCAACACGCGCACAAAAATCAAATAGGTCCTTAAATGGGCCGCCTTTTGCTCGCGCTTCTAATATGGCATCAACGGGAGCCTCACCCACGCCTTTAATTGCTCCTATACCGTAAACAACTTCACCTTGAAGATTAACAGTAAACTTGTATTCACCGGCGTTTACATCGGGCGGTAACAAAGTGAGTTTCATGTTTTCACACTCATCCACCAGCGTTACTATTTTGTCGGTGTTATCCATATCAGCCGACATTACCGCAGCCATAAACTCGGCCGGATAATGGGTTTTCATCCACAGCGTTTGATACGATACCAATGCATAAGCTGCTGAGTGAGATTTGTTAAAACCATAACCCGCGAACTTTTCAACCAAGTCGAATATTTTTATCGCAAGCTCGCCATCTATGCCATTATTACGCGCGCCCTCTTCAAAGGTTGAGCGCTGTTTTGCCATTTCTTCGGGCTTTTTCTTACCCATGGCACGACGTAACATATCGGCGCCGCCTAGTGTATAACCGGCCAGCACCTGCGCTATTTGCATAACTTGTTCTTGATACAAAATAATGCCGTAAGTCGGCTCAAGAATAGGCTTTAAACTTTCGTGTTGATATTGCGCATCGGGGTATGAGATTTCTTCTCTGCCGAGCTTTCGGTCGATGAAGTTATCTACCATGCCTGATTGCAGTGGACCTGGACGGAACAAAGCAACAAGGGCTATCATATCTTCGAAGCAATCGGGCTTTAATCGGCGAACTAGGTCTTTCATGCCGCGTGATTCTAGCTGGAATACTGCGGTGGTTTCAGCGCGCAGCAGTAGTTCAATACTTTTTTTATCATTCAGTGGAATGGTGTTGATATCAACCGGCCGCTTACCTTCACGCTTTAAGCGCTCGTTGGTCATATCCACTGCCCACTGCAAGATGGTCAGCGTACGTAAGCCTAAAAAGTCAAACTTAACCAAACCAGCAGTTTCTACATCGTTTTTATCAAACTGAGTAACCGGAAACTTGCCTTCATCATCACAATAGAGCGCAGCAAAATCGGTAATCGTGGTCGGCGATATTACAACCCCCCCTGCGTGCTTACCGGCATTACGGGTACAACCCTCAAGAATACGACACATGTCGATTAAGTCTTTAACTTCTTCATCGCCGTCGTAGGCTTCTTGCAAACGAGGTTCAACTTCAAACGCTTTGGCCAAGGTCATTCCCGGATCGCCCGGAATAAGCTTAGAAATACGATCAACAAATCCATAAGGATGACCAAGTACCCGGCCTACATCGCGTATAACCGCTTTAGCTGCCATAGTACCAAAGGTAATAATTTGCGATACCGCATCACGGCCATATAAAGCCGATACATGATCAATTACTTCATCACGTCTATCCATACAAAAATCGACGTCAAAGTCGGGCATAGAAACACGTTCTGGATTCAAGAAACGCTCGAAGAGTAAATCGAACTCTAGTGGATCAAGGTCGGTAATTTTAAGCGCATAAGCTACTAAGGAGCCCGCACCTGAACCACGCCCTGGACCTACAGGAATATTGTTATCTTTACTCCACTGAATAAATTCCATTACGATCAAGAAGTAACCAGGAAATCCCATTTGGTTAATTACATCGAGCTCAATTTTTAAACGCTCATCGTATTCGCCGCGTTTTTCTTGGCGTTCTTGTTCATCAGGAAATAAAAATTGCAGTCGTTCTTCAAGTCCATCTTGTGAGACTTTAACCAAAAACTCATCAATTTTTAATGAGCCGGTAGGGTAATCTGGTAGGAAATACTCACCTAATTGAACGGTTACATTACAGCGCTTTGCGATTTCTACGGTATTTTGTAACGCCTCTGGAATATCACTAAATAGCTCTGCCATTTGTTCTGGCGTTTTTAGGTATTGCTCTTGTGAAAAACGCTTTGGTCGGCGTTTATCATCTAGGGTATAACCATCAAAAATAGCCACCCGAATTTCATGGGCTTCAAAGTTTTCTGGCTTTAAAAATACCACTTCATTGGTAGCCACTACAGGCAGTTGCTCTGTGGTTGCAAGCTCCACTGCCATATGCAAATAATTTTCTTCTTGAGCACGGTTTGTACGAATAAGCTCAATATAATAATGATCGCTGAAGTGCTGCTTATAAAAGCTTACCACCGACTCAACAATAGCGGGGTTGCCTTTTATTAATGCTTTTCCTAAATCGCCATCTTTAGCACCCGAGAGTATGATGAGCCCCTCTTTTAAATCAACTAACCATTCACGGTCAATAACTGGACGATGAAACACATGACCACGTTGGTAAGCTTTAGAAATCAATAAAGTAATATTTTTATAGCCAGTGTTATCTTTAGCTAATAACGTTATCCGACTTGGCTCATCAGGAAACTCAGGACTACGTACCCAAAAATCAGCACCAACAAGTGGCTTGATACCTGCGTTATGCGCTGCGCCATAAAAACGCACTAAACCACAAAAGTTCATTTGATCAGTAATTGCCAGCGCTGGCATTTCAAGCTCTTGTGCTTTAGCGACTATTGGTTTGGTTTTTGCCAAACCATCAACCATCGAAAAGTCTGAGTGCACTCGTAAGTGAACAAAATCAGGAGCTGGCATAATTACTCCTTACCCGAAAGCGCAAGCACACGCTGCACCGGTTTAAAGCTCTTACGATGCTCATCTATAGCGCCGTATTGCTCAAGCGCTGCAAAGTGTGCTTTGGTCGGATACCCCTTATGCCCTGCAAACCCATATTGTGGGTAGCGCGCATCAAGTTCAACCATTTCATCATCACGGGCCACTTTTGCTAAAATAGATGCGGCTGATATTTCAGCGACTAAGCTATCACCTTTAACCACCGCTTGGGCGGGCATAGCTAATTCAGGTAGGCGATTTCCATCTACAAACACAAATTCAGGCACTGTGCTAAGTGCTTCCACTGCGCGACTCATGGCAAGCATAGTGGCTTGTAATATATTTAGCTCATCTATTTCGCTTGGACTACAACGGCCAATGGCGTAACACAGTGCTTTTTCTTTTATTTCAGTGGCTAATAATTGACGTTTTTTATCCGTTAATTTTTTAGAATCGGCCAAGCCTACGATTGGCTTATTGGGATTTAAAATAACAGCGGCAGTAACCACGTCGCCCACCAGCGGTCCACGACCCACTTCATCTACACCGGCAATTAGGGTTACATTAGGTCGTTCAATTTGCATTTATTAACTCCGCCACTGCATTTGCAGCTTGTTTACTTGCATCTAATCTAATTTTTTCATGTATGGCTAAAAAGCGGGCTTTTAATTCTTTATTGTCACTATTTAGCATAGGGGTAAGTGCTGCTGTTAAATTAGCGACATTACATTCGCTTTGCAAAAACTCTGGCACTAACTCTTCGTCTGCTAATAAATTAGGTAACGAAAAATATTTAATATTAAAGGTAAATAAGGTTTTAAAAATCCAATAACTCATGGGTTTAATTTTATAACCAACCACCATTGGTTTTTTATATAACATGCCCTCAAGCGTTGCCGTACCTGATGCCAGTAATATGGCATCGGCGGCTTGCATGGCTAAATTTGATTGCCCATCCAGTAAGTTAACATTAAGTGAGGGCGCTGTGGCATTTAAAATAGCAATAAACTGCGCTTTGCGCTTTTCGTTCACCAGTGGCACAACGACTTTAAGCGCTGGGTTCTGTGCTTGCAACTGAGCCGCTGTTTTTATGTAAGTTTCACTTAACAAGCCCACTTCTGAGCCCCGGCTCCCGGGTAATAACGCTAACACCTTGTCATCAGCACTTAAGCCTAATTGGCTGCGGGCTTGGCTATCATCGTGCTCAAGTGCAATGTCGTCGGCTAATGTGTGGCCTACAAAAGTACACGGTACTTGGTGCTTGTCGTAAAATTCTTTTTCAAAAGGCAATAAAGCCAATACTAAGTTAGTGGCTGCACTTATAGTGTGAATGCGTTTTTCACGCCACGCCCACACTGAAGGGCTAACGTATTGCACAGTTTTAATACCCGCATCTTTTAACGGTTTTTCTACACGTAAATTAAAATCGGGCGCGTCAATGCCTATAAACACATCAGGAGGATTATCAATAAAGTGCTGTACTAACTGCTTGCGAATTTTTAGTAAACGCGGTAAACGGCCAAGGACTTCAACCAACCCCATAACCGACAGTTCATCCATATCAAACAGCGTTTTGCAGCCTTGAGCTTGCATTTTAGGACCTGCAATACCTTCAAAAATTGCATCAGGAAAATGCGCTTTAAGCGCTTTTATCAGCCCTTCACCTAAAATATCGCCCGACAGTTCACCTGCCACAATACCAATTCGTAGTTGTTTTTTATCTTTTTTCATTTGCTATTTTTTCACAAGTAAACCCGGCGTTCATACCGATTAGTTTACCGTGTTTTAAGGCTAGGTTAAACGCTTAAAACGCACCACTTTTTTCTAGCTTACTCTTAATTGATGATTGCGTATTTTATAGACTGATGTAATGTCATAGTATATTAAAGTTTTCTAATATACATATTGACAAAATTTGTACAAACGCCAATAATGATGCAAACTTTCAGAAATTACTGAAAGTTTATTAAAAACATTAACAATTGCTTTGTGCTGTCACTGCATCACAACCAAAGGAGCCAAAAATGATAGATGAAACCTTTGTGGATCTATCGCGATTACAGTTTGCTGTCACCGCTCTATTTCATTTTTTATTTGTGCCGTTAACAATCGGTATGACCTGGATTTTAGTTATTATGGAATCGGTTTATGTTATGACCGGTCGCGAGATTTATCGTGATATGACTAAGTTTTGGGGCAAGTTATTTGGTATTAACTTTGCTATTGGTGTGGCTACCGGCCTCACCATGGAATTTGAGTTTGGTACTAACTGGTCGTATTACTCTCATTATGTGGGTGATGTATTTGGTGCACCACTAGCTATTGAAGGCTTAATGGCCTTCTTTTTAGAATCAACCTTTGTGGGGATGTTCTTTTTAGGTTGGGACAGGCTCTCTAAACGCCAGCATTTAGGGGTAACATTTTTAATGGCGCTGGGCACTAATATGTCTGCGCTATGGATTTTAGTTGCTAATGCGTGGATGCAAAACCCAGTCGGGGCAGAGTTTAACTATCAAACCATGCGTATGGAAATGACTAGTTTTGCAGAGCTAGTATTTAACCCTGTAGCGCAAGTTAAGTTTATTCATACTGTGTCTGCAGGTTATGTTGCGGCGTCTATGTTTGTGCTTGGGATTAGTAGCTGGTACATATTAAAAGGACGTGATTTGGCATTTGCTAAACGTTCCTTCTCGGTGGCATCAGGCTTTGGTTTAGCCTCTATTTTATGTGTTATTTTACTCGGTGATGAATCTGGCTACGAAGTCGGTGAAGTACAAAAAGTAAAACTCGCGACCATTGAAGCTGAATGGCATACCGAAGAAGCCCCCGCCGCTTTTACCATGCTGGGTATTCCTGACTCTGAAGAGCAAGTAACTCATGCTGCGGTTAAAATTCCTTACGCATTAGGTATTATTGCAACGCGCTCACTTGATGAACAAGTGATTGGTATTTCAGATCTTGAGAAAAAACACGAGAAGCGTATTCGCAATGGCATGATTGCTTATGAATATCTAGAAAAACTTCGCGCAGGTGACGATACCCCTGAAAATATCGAAAAGTTTGATAACGTGAAAGATGATTTAGGCTATGGCTTATTACTTAAACGTTATACCCCTAATGTAGCAGATGCCAGTGAGGCACAAATACAACAAGCCGTTAAAGACTCCTTCCCTAAAGTGGGTCCTATGTTTTGGTCATTTAGGATTATGGTTGGCTGTGGCGTGATCATGCTTGGCGTATTTATCCTTGCTTTTTATTACAACGCCCATCGTATTATTGAACAAAAACGTTGGTTGTTGTGGGCCGCAGTATTAAGCATTCCTCTGCCTTGGATTGCCATTGAGTTTGGTTGGATTGTGGCTGAATATGGCCGCCAGCCATGGGCAATTTCTGAAGTGTTACCGACCTTTTTAGCAACGTCATCGCTGACGGTAAATGATATTTTAATTAGCTTAACTGGTTTTATTGTTTTCTATACTGGACTGGCGATTGTTGAAGCATGGTTAATGATTAAATTTATTAAGCAAGGACCAAGCTCCCTTCATACCGGTAAGTACCATTTTGAATTACCTGATCACAGCACGGCTGCTAAAGGAGAACTATCATGATTTTTGATTATGAAACATTAAAAATGCTCTGGTGGTTAATTATTGGTGTGCTGTTAATTGGTTTTGCCATTACCGATGGTATGGATATGGGCGTTGCCATGTTGCTACGCTTAGTCGGCAAAACAGATTCTGAACGCCGTACCGTTATTAACACTATTGGCGCCCATTGGGATGGTAACCAAGTATGGTTTATAACCGCAGGTGGCGCTTTATTTGCAGCATGGCCTATGGTGTATGCGGCAGCATTTTCTGGTTTTTACTTTGCCATGATGCTGGTGTTATTTGCATTATTTTTTAGACCTTTAGGCTTTGATTATCGCTCTAAGGTTGACTCTAAACGCTGGCGTAATAACTGGGACTGGGGCTTGTTTGCCGGCAGTGCCATACCTGCGCTGGTATTTGGTGTAGCGTTTGGTAACTTGTTTTTGGGTGTACCGTTTCATATCGATAATTTATTGAGAGTTAGTTATCAAGGGTCGTTTTTTGCCTTACTTAATCCGTTTGCGCTCATTGCCGGCTTAGTTAGTATTACCATGTTAATTGCACACGCGGGAATGTGGCTACAACTGCGAACCGCTGATCAAGTTGCTGAGCGCTCAGGACAATATGGTCGCTACTCATTACTTGCCTTTATAGTATTATTTGCAGCGGCCGGTGTGTGGGTTGCCAACCTAACAGGTTATCAAATTGCCTCTATGGGCGACACCCAAGGTCATGCAGATCCATTGGCAAAAGTAGTTACCACGGCTCAAGGCGCATGGCTTAATAACTACAGTGAACGTCCATGGACAATGACCTTCCCTATTTTGGCATTTGCGATGGCACTGTGTGCACTGCTGTTTTCTAAATTGAATAAGCCCGCGTTGGGATTATTAGCAACCAGTGTGATGTTAATTGGGGTGATTATGACTGCGGGCGTTTCATTATTTCCGTTTATTATGCCTTCAAGCAATAACCCTGATATTAGCTTAACAATTTGGGATGCGGTATCGAGCCACAGAACACTCAATGTTATGTTCATTGCTGTGGTTATATTTGTGCCACTCATTTTAGCCTACACCACCTGGTGTTATGTGAAAATGTGGCGCAGAGTGACCGTTGATGAAATTGAAAATAACCCTCACGGCAGTTATTAAGGAGACTAAATTATGTGGTATTTCGCGTGGATTTTAGGTGTACTGCTTGCTTGTACCTTAGGCGTTATAAACGTGATGTGGTATGAATTTCATCAAAATAAAAACAGCATTGCTGATGATGAACAAGCCACCCATGATTTATTAAACGAGCATAATACAAATCACAATGACGACTAATCCCCGACCAAATCGCGCGCAGCAACAACCCCTGCGCGCTTTTTTAAAGCAGCAGAGTAAACCGGCGGCAATGTGGTTAAAGCTAAGCATTGCACTTGGAACAGTTAATGCAATTTTAATGATTGCAGGAGCTTATTTACTCGCGCAAACCATTCATGAGGTGATGTTTGAAGGGCATAATTTAGCCCAAGTAACCCACTATTTATGGCCTTTAGCGGGTATTATTTTACTGCGCGCCATTTTCTTAGCGTTAAGTGAGCGCTTGAGCGCACTTGCTACGCTTAAAATTAAATCGGCTATTCGCCAAACCTTACTCGATAAGCTCACACAACTCGGCCCAAGTTATATAGAGCAACATGGCCAAGGCGCTACGCTCAACACGCTGCACAATGGTGTAGAGGCACTGCATGACTACTATGCTAAATACCTACCCGGTGTTGCCTATAGTGCGCTTATTCCATTGGCTATATTAGTGGTTATATTTCCTACCGATTACAAAGCAGGATTAATATTTTTATTAACCGCTCCACTTATTCCTTTTTTTATGATTCTAGTTGGCCACAAAGCCGAGGCGCTTAATCAAAAACGTTGGCAACAACTGGCAGTATTAGGAAACTATTTTTTTGACCGTGTACAAGGGCTTACTCAACTAAAACTATTTAATGCCACGCGCAAAGAGCTCAAACAAATTGCGCGTATTTCAGATGATTTTAGGCACGCAACGCTAAGCGTGTTAAAAATTGCTTTTTTATCCTCTTTTGCGCTGGAGTTTTTAGCCACAATTAGTGTGGCACTGGTAGCGGTAATTATTGGTTTTAGATTGTTTTTTGGCACTCTGGATTTTGCTACTGGCTTTGTAGTACTGTTACTAGCACCTGAATTTTATTTACCCCTTCGCCAATTAGGCAGCCATTACCATGCGCGCCTGCAGGGAATTAGTGCCGCCGCAGATATGCTGATCATTTTAAACGCACCACTGCCATCAAATGATAATAACAACAAAGCAAAGATCAATATTGATGCTAACAATACTATAAACATCCATGAGCTCAACTTTAGTTACCCTAATAGCAATGAGGGAATAAATAATATTAATTTAACCCTGCCAAGCACAGGACTAGTAGCCATTGTCGGAGCTAGCGGCTCAGGTAAGAGCACCCTACTTGATTGCATGCTTGGTTTTCACCCAGAAGTAATACAACATATATCCATTGACCAACAACCATTGACGACCGCGGATATAAGCCAATTACAACAAAACATTGCATGGATCCCACAAAAGCCAACCTTATTTTACGACACCCTAGCCGCCAACATAAAATTAGGTAACCCAGACGCTTCATATGAAGCACTTGTAAATGCTGCAGAGCAAGCAGGTGCGCTGGAGTTTATTAACGAGCTACCCGATGGCTTTAACACCTTAATAGGTGAGCAAGGCGAAGGGCTATCTGGCGGGCAAAAACAGCGTATAGCATTAGCTCGTGCATTTTTAAAACACGCCCCTATTTTAATGCTCGATGAGCCAACCGCTCATTTAGATAGCCAAACCGAGCAACTCATTCAAAACGCTATTGCTGAGTATGCAAAAAACCACTTGGTGATCACCATTGCACATCGCTTAAATACAGTAAAAAATGCTAAGCAACTTATCGTGATGGAAAACGGCTGCATCGCTCAACAAGGCGATTTTAAATCGCTCAGCCAGCAATCTGGCGAATTTGCAAAGCTACTGCAAACAGCAGAACAAGGGGTAACTAATGGCTAATTTTATTCGTTTGCTCAAATTGTGCCGCCCTCATTATAAAGCGATGCTTTTGGGGACGTTTCTAGCGTCACTCACGGTGCTAGCTAATGTAGGCTTACTCGCTATTTCAGGCTGGTTTTTAGCTTCTATGGCAGCCGCAGGAATTGCCGGCGTCCATATGAACTACTTTACCCCAGCTGGCACCATCCGCTTTTTAGCGATTGTGCGCACCGCCTCACGTTACGCTGAACGCTTAGTTACTCACAACGCCACATTTTTATTGTTAAGTGAAATACGAGTAAACATGTTCGCCACACTCAGCAAGCTTAATAACCTTGATTTAGCTATGAGCCGCAGTGCCGATTTAGTTAACCGCTTGCAAAACGATGTAGACGCATTAGATAAGTTTTATTTAAATGTGTTGCTGCCGATGTTAGTGGCTTTGCTGACTGTGCCTATTATTATGCTGTTTATGTCAGCCTACAATGTAAATGTCGCCCTTATTTGTTTTGTTGGGATTATTATTATTGGGGTGATTATACCGGCAATATTAAGTAAGCAATTAGATAAACATAGTCACCAAGAAACCTTACTTAGTGCACAACTAAGAGCAGAGCTCTCAGACACCTTAACGGGCCTTAGAGAACTAAATATTTATCAAGCTCGAAACCAACAACTCACTAAGTGTGATCAGTTAAGTGAGCAATATAATCAGCAATTATTTATTCGTCATAAGGCTCTTGGCAACGCTGATGGCTTAAGCTTACTCATAGTGCAATTAGCTATGCTTTCCAGCATTGTTACTATTGTGCCGCTAGTGTTTAGCGGTGCTATGGTCAATGTAGAGCTGGCGATGTTGAGCCTGTTTGTGCTTGCCAGTTTTGAAAGCGTATTGTTACTGCCTAACGCCTTTATTGAGCTTCCTAATGTACTAAAAGCAGCTGAGCGACTCTTTATTCTTGAAGACAAAACGCTTAGCACAAACAATGTATCAACCACAGATATTGAGCTATTAAATAAGCACTGGGCTTTGTCGTTAAATAATGTCAGCTATCACTATGGCCAAAAGCAGGCATTAAATAATGTGAGTTTTGAGCTCCCCGCGAAGCAAAAAGTGGCTATTGTTGGTAGAAGCGGCAGTGGTAAAACTACCTTAGTGAATTTGCTCAGTAGTTTATGGCCACTGCAGCAAGGAACAATAAACTTACAAAGCGACAAAGAAATCATAAGCCTGCATGATTTAAATAATGAGAGTCGAGCAAAGACATTAAATATTTTAGCCCAGCAGCATCATATTTTTGATGGCACATTAAGCGAAAACCTTGCTTATGCGGCTCCCGATGCAACCTCGCAACAAATGATAGCAGCATTAACACAGGCAGAACTTGGTGGTTGGTTCTCTGAGCTCAAACAAGGGCTGAAAACCCGTTTAGGTACCGGCGGGCGAAATGTGTCTCAAGGTCAATCAAGACGTATAGCCTTGGCACAGGCCCTGCTGCAAAAACCCGCCATTTTAGTACTCGATGAACCGACTGAAGGGCTCGATAATATCTCTAAACAAGCTGTTATGAACAGTGTTTTACAGCTGAAAGAGCATGCCAGTGTTTTAACAATTACTCATGATCCAGCGTTGTTATCACAAATGGATAGTGTCATCTGGTTAGATAGCGGACAAATCATCGCTCAAGGTTCACATCAACAATTGCTCAATGAACACCCTGACTATGTGGCGTTAACGACCCGCTTTTAGTCCTTGGCAGTATTACTTATTATCAATAACGGTGACCGATACATCAATAACGCCGACTTTAGGGTCGGCTATTTTTTTAAACATCGCCTTAGATAAATCTATAATTCGCCCCCGAATATAAGGACCCCTGTCGTTAATTCTGACCACCACTGACTTATTATTAGCAATATTAGTAACGTTTACTCGTGTACCAAACGGGAGCTTTAAGTGAGCAGCTGTTGCCGCTTGTTGACTAAATCGCTCGCCACTGGCAGTAAGTCGGCCGTGGTACTTATCAGCATAAAATGATGCTTTACCTTGCTCTGCAACATCACGTTGTTGATTATTTATATTACCTGGCGCAGTACTACAGGCGGCCAAAATCACCGACAGTACTGAAAGCAATACTAACTTTATTAGTTTCATTCTTTATACTTTATTGAAAAATGTAGAGGGAGTGTAATAGGACGATACTGAGTAGAGACTGAATTATTAATCAGCTAATAAAAAACCACCTTGATTACTCAAAGGTGGTTTTTTAATTTGTTAAAAATGCTATTTTTTAACGCACAATACCGCGTTCAGAACTTTTAACGAAATCAATCATCAATTGCACTGCTGGAAACTTTGCAGCATCTTCAGCAAGTAATTCAATCGCTTCATCAACACCTAAGCTCTTGCGGTAAAACGCTTTATAAGCGCGGCGTACTGCCATGATTTCATCACTTTCAAAACCACGGCGTTTCATGCCTTCAGTATTGATTGCTGCAGGGCCTGCTGGCATACCAATGGTGGTAACAAATGGAGGTACGTCTTTGTTTACCCCCGAATACATACCAACAAATGCATGCGCACCAATTTTACAAAATTGATGAACACCTGAGTTACCCGCTAAAATAACCCAATCACCAACATGAACGTGACCCGCTACACTGGCATTATTTGCAAAAATAACGTTATCGCCAATTACCGCATCGTGTGCAACGTGGGTGTAAGCCATAAATAAGTTATTGCTGCCTATTTTGGTAACACCTTCATCTTGAATTGTACCGCGGTGGATAGTCGCACATTCACGAATCACATTATTGTCGCCAATAATTAAACTGGTTGGTTCGTTGTTATATTTTTTGTCTTGGCAAGCTTCGCCCACAGAGGCAAACTGAAAAATATGGTTACCAGAGCCAATAGTAGCAGGCCCTTTAACAACAACGTGAGACTCAATAATGCAGTCATCACCAATAACAACATCATTACCGATGTAACTATATGGTCCAACTGACACATTGTTACCAAGTTTTGCACCCGGTTCGATTATTGCCGTAGCATGGATCACAATTAAAACTCTCTTCTAGCACACATGATTTCGGCGCTACACACTGTTTTGCCGTCAACTTTAGCTTCAGCCGCAAATTTCCATATGTTACGACGCTCTTTTAAAAACTTAACATGAAGATGCATGGTATCACCTGGCACAACTGGCTGCTTAAAACGCGCGTTGTCTACAGCTGCAAATAGGTAAAGTTCGTTTTCGCTACGATTTTCAACCGTTTTAAACCCTAATAGACCCGTTGCTTGCGCCATTGACTCTAATATTAGCACACCAGGAAAAATCGGCTGATTTGGGAAGTGGCCAGTGAAAATAGGTTCATTAATCGATACATTTTTAATTGCATGCAATGATTCACCTGGGGTGAAATCGATTACACGATCAATTAGTAGCATCGGGTAACGGTGCGGTAATAAACTTAAAATTTCTTGAATATCAAGGCTATTTAATTCGTTTGCCAAAATAGCATCCTTTTTAGTGTTCAACGTTCATGACTTGTTCAATGCTTCAAGCGCTTTTAGACGTGATTTCATGTCTGAAAGGTTGCGCAAATGAGCAATTGATTTTCGCCATTCTTTGTTAGTCGTATGAGGCATACCAGATGAGTAAATACCTGGTTCGGTGATTGATTTGGTCACCATACTCATGCCGGTAATTATAACACCATCACACACAGACATGTGACCGTTAATTGCGCTCATGCCGCCAATCTGGCAATTTTTACCTATGGTGACACTGCCTGCAAGTACAGTACAACCGGCAATAGCGGTGCCTGAGTTAACTTCAACGTTGTGTGCTATTTGACACTGGTTATCAATAATAACGTTACTGTGGATAATAGTATCATCAAGCGCACCACGATCTATCGTGGTACTTGCGCCAATTTCTACTTTATCGCCAATGATCACAGAGCCTAATTGTGGAATTTTAAGCCACTGACCACGTTCATTTGCATAGCCAAAGCCATCACTACCAATGACAGTGTTAGCTTGCAATAAACAATCTGCGCCAATCTCAACATCATGATAAATGCTCACACTTGGCCAAAGTTTGGTGCCTGAGCCTATTTTAGCACGTTCACCAATAAAACTGTTCGGACCAATTTGTGCGTTATCACCAATTACAGCATCAGCTTCAATTACAACATTAGCACCAATGGCTGCACTTTTGCTCACTTGTGCACTGGCATGTATTACCGCACTCGGGTGTATACCACTATTTGCACTACGAGGTGTAGTATCCATAAACTGAGCGAGTTTGGCATAACAAACATAAGGATTGGCAACGATGATTTTATTGCCTGAAAAGTAAGGCGCATCGTCAGGGCTGAGTATCACCGCACTGGCCTTTGTTGTCTCAAGCTGAGATCGATATTTCTTGTTCGCTAAAAATGCAATATGCCCAGTATGGGCATTTGCAAGTGTCGCTATTTTTTTAATTTCTAAAGCGCCATCACCTTGAAGCTCGGCGCCTAGAAGTTCCGCAATTTGCGAAAGCGTATAATTTTGCATAGGTTAATTATTTCTTACTTACAGCTGTTACTACTTTTTCAGAAAGATCAGTTACTTCTTTAGGATTAAAGTAAATAGTTGTGTCTTTTACTTTAACTTCGTCAAAATCACCTTTTTTAGCAATCTCTTGGATAGTTTCAATGATTAAAGTCTGAACTTTAGCCAACTCCTGATTTTGACGTGCTTTAATTTCTTGCTCTAACGGACGGCCCTTTTCAGCAAGGTTTTTTTGCATACCCTGAATTTTATCACGTAATGCGTCTTTTTGATCTTGACTCATTGTGGTGCTTTCACGCTTAAACTTTTCAGCTTCAAAGCGAATATCGCCCTGTAACTTTTCAAGCTCTTGACGACGCTCAGCAAATTCAGTTTGTAAAGACTGTTCGATTTTAGCCATTTGTGGAAGCTGCTTGTAGATTTCTTGCATATCTACAATACCCACTTTATGAGCAAAAGCATTAACTGATGTACCCATCATAAGTGTAGCTAGAACTGCAACTGCTGTTGATTTGAATAATTTTTTCACAAAAAACTCCTTTAGAAAGTGTTACTAATATTAAAACTGATGGTCTTGGTATCGTCATCTTCTTCTTTTTGCAACGGATACGCAAAGCTGATCAGCATAGGACCCATAGGTGAGATCCATTGTAATGATAAACCGGTTGCAACCCTAAAGCGCATTGGGTCTGAATAATCATCTAATTTTGCACGCTCATCAATACCTAAGTTTTGATAACGATCAACGTTAAACTCGGTATCCCAAACGTTGGCAGCATCAACAAAGAAACTAGTACGTACCGAACTGGTATTTTCTTCATCTAAGAACGGTGTAGGAACAATAAGTTCCATACCTGCAACCGCCTTCGCGTTACCACCTATACGGCCCTGAGGTCTCAATACATCAAACTCAGATGCCCCACCTATATTACCTGTGGTTGTACCATCACCCGATGGCGTGCCTGGTATAGATTGCGGTACTCGTGATACTGCGCGCGGTAAGATAGTATTTCTATCAAAGCCGCGTAGTTCCATTTCTGTAATACGGAAGTACTCTTGGAATGGGAGCGTCTGCTCATACCCGTTAGTAGAGCCATAACCATTACCGTAACCTAATGCCGCACGCGTTGAGAACACCCAACGATGATCGTTTGATATCGGCCAGTAAAAACGTGAATCGTAATTTAATTTAAAGTATTTTAAATCTGAATTCGGCGTTGTTGCTGTTAGGTTTAATGTTTGTCTTGAGCCAGCTGTTGGGAATAAACCACGGTTTACCGTTACACGCGACCAACCTACACTTAACTCATACTTGGTAAACTCAAAGCCCGCATCAGGGTTTTCTGGATCGAGGAAGGTTTCACGTAATACACGTGTTTGCTCATATTCAGCGATATCTGATAGTTCTTCTTCTATCCAACGAGCCCCAAAGTTAATACGATTTATAGCATCAATTGGAAAACCAATGTTAGTCCCAAGGCCATAACTTTTTGACTTATAGTCAATTAAGCTAAACTGGCTAGCATCGTAGTTACTGTAAAAAATGCTGCTGCCTTGCGATACCCCATCTGGCGTAAAGTAAGGGTCTGTGTACGACACACTGACACGCTCAGAGCCACGCGAGGTATTAATGTTAAAACCAATTTGGTTACCTGTGCCTAAAAAGTTAGATTCAGTTACACCAATATTAAATTGCAGGCCTAAGTACGAACCATAAGCAAGGCCGGCATTAAAGCTACCCGCAGATTGCTCTTTAACAGTAAAATCAACATCTACTTGGTCATCCACACCGGGAACAGGCACCACATTAAAGTCAACAGTTTCCATATAAGGTAAACGTTGAATTTGTAATTTAGAACGCTCAAGATTTTGGTTAGATAGCCATGCACCTTCAAGCTGTGTCATTTCACGACGTAGTACTTCATCAGCTGTATTTTGGTTACCACCTACAATAATTCGACGAACATAAACACGTTTTCCAGGGTCAACCGACAAAGTTAGTTGTACTTCTTGGTTTTCGTCATCAATTTCTGGAATGGTGCGTACTTCAGCGTTAGCATATCCAAAACGAGCTAAGTAACTTTTTATAAACTCTTCTGAAGAAGTCACCACCGAGCCGTTATACAACTCTCCGGTACGAAGTGGGATAACACTTTTTATTAGTTCTTCTCGGCCGAGTAAATCACCGATAAAATCAAAGCCTTTCACTTTGTATTTTACACCTTCGGTGATATTTGCCGTTACATAAACCGATTCACGTTCAGGACTAACTGATACTTGAGTTGAATCAATATTAAAACGCAAATAACCACGGTCTAAATAAAAGCTACGAATTTTTTCTAAATCGCCTTCGATGGTTTGTTTTTGATAGCGATCGCTACCCATAAACTGCCACCAAGGTAAATCTTGTTGCGACTCTGCAAGCTGAAGTAGCTCTTCGTTTGAAAAAAGTTCATTACCAACTAAGTTGATTTGACGAATAGAGGCTGCATCGCCCTCATCAAACTCGAGTCTCAATTTAACCCGGTTACGTGGCAGCTTAGTGATACTTATGTCCACTTTTGCATTGTATTTACCAATGCTGTGGAAAAACTCAACTAAGCCTTTTTCAATATTATCGATAACCGTTTTATCCAGCGGCTCGCCTTGACGAATATCTTGTTGATCAAGCGACTGGTTTAACTGCTCATCTTTAATGTCTTTATTGCCTTCAAATTCAATAAAGCTAATTGTTGGGCGTTCAGTTACTTTAAAAATAACGTTATTGCCATCACGCAACGCTTTTATATTGTCAAAGTGACCTGAGCGATAAAGTGACTTAATTGTTTTTGAAATTGTATATTCATCAACATTGTCGCCCACGTTGATAGGAATATGCGTTAATGCAGCACCAAGTGCGACACGTTGCAATCCTTCAACTTTTAAATCTTCAACAATAAAGGAGTTTTGGCCTAGGGCTGCAAAACTTGCACCCAATAAACTTGAAACTACCAAATGTTTTTTTATAGCCATTTTATTATCTTTATCCTTTACAACTGTATTACCGCTTAGCATCGAAAACTAAATAGTTACGAGCTTTACAATCGTGTTCTAATTTGTCGTCACCACGCTTAAATACTACAAGCGCGATACATCATTGAACAAAGCGAAACATGTTAGAAAAATGAGTAGCAAGGCTCCCACTTTAAAACCAAACTCTTGTGTCTTTTCAGAGACTGGTTTTTTACGAAAAAGTTCAATTATGTAATACATTAAGTGCCCACCATCAAGCACTGGCAGAGGAAGTAAATTAAATACTCCCAAATTAACGCTGATCAAAGCTAAAAAGCTTAAAAATGCGACTAATCCGTAACTAACACTTGTGCCGGCACCGACTGCAATGCCGACGGGCCCACTTAAATTTTTTACTGATACTTGACCAGTAATTAAGTTACCTATCATGTCAAAACTCAGCGTAATTAAACGCCATGTTTCTTTTGTGCCCAGCACAATACTATCTAGTGGCCCATAATGTCTAGTCTCAACAAAATCATCAGGCCACTGCTCTACAACCGGAGCAACACCTAAAAAGCCTTGTTCAACACCATTACTGACAACTCGGCTGTTTGGGGTCACTATTATTGTTTTTATACTATCTTGTCTTTTTACACTAAATTGTAAGGATTTGTTAGCCGATTGAGTAATAAGATTAACTAATTGCTGCCAACTGCTCATTGTTTCGCCGTTTACAGCCAGAATAATGTCGTTAACCTGTAAATTTGCCTGTTCAGCAGCAGAGTCTTTAGTAATCGCCGCAATAGTGAGTGTTGCTTGAGGGCGAAACGGCACAATCCCCAACGAGCTCAATGGCGGTACATCTTGCTGATCAAGCTTCCAACCATCGAGGTTGAGAATTTGCGTTGTTTGTTGATAATTTTCATTACGTAAAGTAACGGCAACACTTTTATCACCCAAGTGCGACATCAAAGAAAAAGTCGCATCTTGCCAATTAGTAATATCGTCATCACCAATTTTAATTATTTGCTGAGTAGACGTAATGCCTGCTTGTTCTGCTCTACTGCCTTCAACAACATTACCTACAACCGGTTTTATGGTTTGCACACCCACCATATACATGGCCGCTAAAGCAAAAATAGCAAATAAAAAGTTCGCCATAGGCCCAGCAGCCACAATAGCTATTCGCGCTTGAACAGATTTAGCATTAAACGATAAATGACGTTGATTTGCGGGTACTTCATCAACACGCTCGTCTAACATTTTTACGTAACCACCGAGTGGGATTGCCGCGATCACGTATTCAGTATTGTATTTATCGTGCCATTTTAATAAAGGTTTACCAAAACCAATTGAAAAGCGCAGTACCTTAACGCCCGCCTTACGAGCCACCCAAAAATGACCGTATTCGTGAACGGTCACTAAAATTCCGAGTGCGAGTATAAATGAGCCTAAATTCCAAAAAAAATCGAACATTTTAATGCACCACTTTGGTTATAAACTGCGCTGCGCTCAAACGTGCTAAACGATCACACTCTAAAATTTCATCAAGCGTTTGCACATTGGTGAACTTTGCAGCCTCTAACGTTTTCGCATTCACTTTATAAATATCGGTAAAACTAATTTGTCCCTGCAAAAATGCATTTACAGCCATTTCATTAGCCGCATTCACCGTAGTAGTTGCACCCTGTCCCGCATCACACGCAGCAATTGCTAATTTTAAATTAGGATAACGAGAAAAGTCAGGTTTGGTGAACGAAAAATCACAAATATCAGAAAAATTTAACGGTTTAACACCCGCATCAATTCGCTGTGGAAAGGCAAGCGCATGTGCTATAGGGGTGCGCATATCGGGGTTTCCCATTTGCGCTAAAATAGAACCATCTTGGTATTGCACCATAGAGTGGATAATACTTTGTGGGTGAATCACCACATCAATATCGCTGGCATCACAGTTAAATAACCATTTAGCCTCAATAAACTCTAAGCCCTTGTTCATCATCGTGGCTGAGTCTACTGATATTTTTTGTCCCATAGACCAATTAGGGTGAGCAACCGCTTCACTGACACTAACGCTATCAAGCGTATTAATATCACGGTTTAAAAATGGGCCACCAGAGCCAGTTAATAAAATTTTGCTAACGCCATGCTGCTCAAGCCGTGCTTGTCCTTGGGTGTTTTGTAACGTACTAGGTAAACACTGAAAAATAGCATTATGTTCGCTGTCGATGGGTAATAAAGTTGCTTGATGTTGTTTCACTTTATCAATAAACAACTGACCCGACATCACCAATGACTCTTTGTTTGCCAGCAGTACTTTTTTTCCTGCTTCAACTGCGCTCAAGGTAGGCAGTAACCCAGCTGCACCAACAATAGCTGACATCACAGTATCAACATCAACATGCGCACAAAGCTCACTCATGGCTTTCTCGCCATGCATTACTTGTGTTTTACACATACCTTTTAAAAGTTCACTAAGCTGCTTAGCGGCTTGCTCTGAAGCCATAACAGCATACCGAGGTTGATGAGCAAGACACAACTCAGCCATTTTCTTTGCATTTTGCCCTGCGGCCAATGCGAACACCTTGAACTGCTGTTGATTTCTTGCAACAACATCTAACGTGCTAAGACCTATAGACCCCGTTGCACCCAAAATAACCAGTTGTTGCTCTACACTCATAAACTCAGTGTCCAGGCAAAGCAAATAACAAACATCGGCGCTGCTGCAGTTAAGCTATCAATACGGTCTAAAATACCGCCGTGCCCAGGTAGGCAACTGCCGCTATCTTTAAGACCCGCTTCACGTTTAAACATACTCTCGAGTAAATCACCTACCGCAGAGAACAAAGCAATAAATGCTGTCATTACTGCATAAATTGGCCACACAGAAGTATCAACGTTAGTGTAATAACAAAAAGCCAATACAAATAACACCGCAGCAACCACGCCACCGGCGAGGCCTTCTATGGTTTTATTTGGACTAACTTTAGGCATTAACTTATGTTTACCGAAACTTTTACCGGTAAAGTAAGCGCCAATATCGGCACTCCATACAATACCTAGAACCACTAAAATCAGCATAGAACCATAGTGTGTTGATTCTGTATATTGCGCACTTCGAAGGGTGTTAAGCGCAAGCCACAGTGGTACCAATGTCAGTAAACCTGCAATACCGCGCATCATGAGCCCTTCATTCCAGCCTTTAGCCATAGCGGGGTAACGCCACACTAAATAACTTGCAACTAACCACCATGAAAACGATAAGGTAAATAAGTAATTGGCATCACCTACAAGCTTACCGTTCTGCCATAGAGTTTCTATCGGCCAATGTAAATTAAGTAAACCGAGTAATACTGCAACTAACAATACAAACGCACCGCGTTTTAGTTTATCGCATAGCCCCATAAAAGCAGACCATTCCCATGCGCCCATTAATACAATAGCACCCGCAAAATAACTAAATAACGTTAGTGGGGTGTAAAAAACCAAAGCCAGTGCTAATGGTGCTAGCACTAGTGAGGTTAAAATACGTTGTTTTAACAAAATGATGACCCTTAATCTATTTTAGGTTTGAGCGAGTAATTGTTTTATTTGTTCGCCCGTGCAACCAAAACGTCGCTCTCTGGCAACGTAACATGCGATGGCCTCTGCAAAAGCAGCTTCGTTAAAGTCAGGCCAAAGTGTATTGGTAAAATAAAGTTCAGCGTAGGCTGCCTGCCAAAGTAAAAAATTACTAATTCTGACATCGCCACCAGTACGGATCAATAAATCTGGCTGTGCCTGATCTGCCATACTCATATGCTGTGCAATATGTTCTTCTGTAATGTCTGCGGGATCAAGTTCCCCATTTGCTACTTGTAAAGCAACCTGCTTAGCAGCATGAGTCATATCCCAGCGACCACCGTAATTTGCCGCTACATTTAAGTGCAGACCGGTGTTATTCGCTGTTAGTTCTTGCGCAGTATGTACTTTCGCACGCAAGCTTTCAGAGAATCGAGATAAATCTCCAATGATGGTTAGTTTTACGTTGTTTTTATGCAGCTTTTTAACTTCTTTACTTAGTACAAATAAAAAAAGCTCCATTAATGTATTTACTTCGTCTTCAGGGCGGCGCCAGTTTTCACTACTAAAAGCAAATAAGGTTAACGATTGTATCCCTAATTTAGTACAAAACTGCACAGATTGACGAACTGCATCCACGCCTTTTTTATGCCCATATACACGAGGCCTATTTCTGGCTTGTGCCCAACGCCCGTTCCCATCCATGATGATGGCAACATGTTTAGGCAAACATTGCTGTGAAATTGTATCAGCGTCTAGAACCATAAATTTTGTGTATTCCATAAAAAAACGCCGCCTAGTATACCCCAGACGGCGTTTCAAAACTAATAAATTTAACCTGTACCCGTGATAATAAATCTACTTTAAGCAAATAATTATACAGCTAACAACCTTGTATTTACTGATAATCGAGCCACTAGTAAAGAGAAAATACATTCTGTTACTCTTTAAAATCACACAATTAAAGTAAAGTGCGAATACTTGTAAAAAGCGGCTTAATTATTTAGCTAAAGCTGTTTGCCTAGGTCTAGAATAGTTATTAGATTTCCATCAACTCAGCTTCTTTCGCTGTTAATTGTGTATCCATTTCTTTAATAAACTTATCAGTGATTTTTTGAATTGCATCTTCACCTTGACGTGCTTCGTCTTCAGAGATGTCTTTATCTTTTAATAAGTTTTTAATATCGCCATTTGCATCACGACGAATATTACGAATAGCAACACGTCCGCCTTCTACTTCGCCACGTACGATTTTAATTAAATCTTTACGGCGTTCTTCAGTCAATGGAGGAAGAGGTACACGAATAACCGTGCCTGCAGACATTGGGTTTAAACCAAGGTCAGAAGCCATAATAGCTTTTTCAACAGCTTGCGCTAAAGACTTATCAAATACACCAATAGCCAGTGTGCGTGAATCTTCAATAGTTACATTTGCAACTTGGTTTAACGGTGTTGGAGCGCCGTAGTACGACACCATAATGCCGTCTAAAATTGCAGGATGAGCACGGCCAGTACGAATTTTAGATAATTGACTACCAAGTGCTGCTACACTTTTTTGCATGCGCTCTTGCGCATCTTTTTGAATATCGTTAATCACGGTTTAATCCTAATCTAGTTACTAACTTCATCTGAGGCTTGTGAAGAAATAAGGGTTCCTTCTTCTTCACCCATTATTACGCGTTTTAATGCGCCTGATTTATTCATATTAAATACGCTCAATGGCATATTATGGTCGCGAGCAAGAGTAAATGCCGCTAAATCCATTACTTTTAATTCTTTATCAATAATTTCATTGTAGCTTAAGTGACGGTAAAGTGTCGCATCAGGGTTTTTCACCGGATCATCACTAAATACACCGTCTACTTTGGTCGCTTTAATTACCGTATCAGCTTCAATCTCAATGCCGCGTAAACACGCTGCAGAGTCAGTAGTGAAGAACGGGTTACCTGTGCCAGCGGCAAAAATAACAACGCGACCTGTTTTCAACAAGCTAATAGCTTCAGCCCAGTTATAGGCATCACATACGCCATTTAAAGGGATAGCTGACATTAAGCGACAATTTACAAACGCACGGTGTAGCGCATCACGCATAGCTAGGCCGTTCATTACGGTTGCAAGCATCCCCATGTGGTCACCAACAACGCGATTCATGCCCGCTTCGGCTAATGAGCCACCGCGTAAAAAGTTACCGCCACCAATAACTAAACCCACTTCTACGTCGAGTTCTACGAGCTCTTTAATTTCTTGTGCCATACGATCTAAAACTTTAGGGTCGATGCCGAAGCCTTCGTCTCCCATTAAAGCTTCACCACTTAATTTGAGAAGAACACGTCTAAAAATAGGTTTGCGATTGATAGTCATAGTTTTGGGGCCAACTTTTATTGAATTATGGATAAAAAATAACCGCGCTTATGTTAAACATAAAAGCGCGGTTATTTTAAAGAATTTCTAAGCGTGACGCAAAAGCAAATAGTACTTTAATTGCATGTATTTTCCTTTTGCATCACAAATAGTATGTCTTACTGACCTTTAGCAGCTGCAATTTGAGCAGCAACTTCAGCAGCAAAATCTTCTTCTTTCTTCTCGATACCTGCACCAACTTCCATACGTACAAAGCCAGTAACTGTTGCGTTTTTCTCTTTAAGAATTTCGCCAACAGATTTTTTCGGTTCCATGATGAAAGCTTGACCAGTAAGAGAAACCTCACCAGTGAATTTCTTCATACGACCAACAACCATCTTCTCAGCGATTTCAGCAGGCTTGCCTTCGTTCATCGCGATGTCGATTTGTACTTGCTTTTCTTTTTCAACAACATCAGCAGGTACGTCATCTGGAGTTAGGTAGTCTGGGTTTGAAGCAGCAACGTGCATTGCAACGTGCTTAAGTGTTTCTTCATCAGCAACACCTGCAACAACAACACCAATACGCTCGCCGTGACGGTACTCAACTAGTTGTTCACCAGTGATGTACTGAAGACGACGTACATTGATGTTTTCACCAATTTTAGTTACTAGCTCAACACGATCTTCTTCGAACTTAGCTTGTAAGTCTTCGATAGATGTAGTGTCAGCGATAGCAGCATCTGCAACTTTGTTAGCAAATGCTAGGAAGCTTGCATCTTTAGCAACGAAGTCAGTTTGACAGTTAACTTCTACAAGTACTGCAACACCCGCGTTTTGCTTGATGATGATAGTACCTTCAGCAGCAATATTACCTGCTTTTTTAGCAGCCTTTGCAGCACCGCTCTTACGCATGTTTTCAATCGCTAACTCGATGTCACCATCAGTCTCAGTTAACGCTTTTTTACAATCCATCATGCCAGCGCCAGTACGCTCGCGTAATTCTTTAACTAGGGCAGTAGTTACAGCCATTAGTAAATCCTCAAATCTGAAATCAGGTTTAGATAAGCGGGTTACCCGCTCCACAAGAATAGCAAGTCTTCACCTTTAAAAGATGAAGACTTGATGACAGCTAATTACTCAGCTTCTACGAAGTCATCTTTTTCAGCTTGAGCAACGATGTTACTCTCACGGCCTTCAGTGATCGCAGCTGCAACAGCACTAGTGTAAAGGTTGATTGCACGGATAGCATCATCGTTACCAGGTACGATGTAATCAACACCGTCTGGGTTAGAGTTAGTATCAACGATTGCAACAACTGGGATACCTAGGTTGTTAGCTTCACGGATAGCAATGTGCTCGTGGTCAGCATCGATTACAAAGATAGCGTCTGGAAGGCCACCCATGTTTTTAATACCACCAAGGCTCTTTTCAAGCTTTTCCATTTCACGAGTAAGCATTAACGCTTCTTTCTTAGTTAACTTCTCGAAAGTACCGTCTTGGCTTTGAGCTTCAAGGTCTTTAAGACGCTTGATTGATTGACGAACTGTTTTCCAGTTAGTCAACATGCCGCCTAACCAACGGTGGTTAACGAAGAATTGATCGCTTTGTAAAGCAGCTTCTTTTACTGCTTCGCTTGCTGCGCGCTTAGTACCAACGAAAAGAACTTTACCTTTGTTTGCAGCAGCACCAGATAAAAACTTAAGTGCAGTGTTGAACATTGGTACAGTTTGCTCAAGGTTGATGATATGTACACGGTTACGTGCGCCGAAGATGAAAGGCTTCATCTTTGGGTTCCAGTAACGTGCTTGGTGACCGAAGTGAACACCAGCTTGAAGCATATCGCGCATTGAAACGTTTGCCATTTTGTAAATCCTCTAAGTTGTTTAGGGTTAGGCCTCCACATATCCCATAGCACCAACACCGCAGTTAAATGAAACTGAAATGCACCCAAGTGTATGTGACGATACGTGTGTGTGTTAAAATAAAATTGTGTTTGCCTTAAATACAAAAAATCATTTAAGAATTTATTTGTAAAAAGACGGCGCGCTTTATACCATATTAAAAATAAATACTCAACGTCTCGTGCAAAAATTGTGCGACGATAATCATCTAAAAACGCAACTTTGGAGCCTCAATGAGCGCTGTGATTAAGACCCCTGAAGAAATCGAGAAAATGCGTGTAGCCGGCCGTTTGGCTGCTGATGTGCTAGAAATGATCGAACCACATGTGGTACCAGGTATCACCACCGATGAGCTAAATACAATTTGTCATGATTATATTGTTAATGTGCAAGATGCCGTTCCTGCTCCTCTTAATTATCATGGTTTTCCAAAATCAATTTGTACCTCAGTAAATCATGTAATTTGTCACGGTATTCCGAACGACAAAGCATTAAAAGACGGTGACAGTGTTAATATTGACATCACCGTTATCAAAGATGGTTACCACGGTGACACATCAAAGATGTTTCATGTAGGCACGCCTAATATCCAAGGTAAACGCCTGGCAGAAGTTACTCAAGAAAGTCTTTACCTTGCCATTAAAATGGTAAAACCGGGTGTTCGCCTTGGTGATATTGGTGCCGCTATTCAAAAATATGCAGAGAGCTTTAACTACTCTATCGTACGTGAATACTGCGGCCATGGTATCGGCAGCGAGTTCCATGAAGAACCACAAGTAATGCATTACGGTAAAGCAGGTACTGGCGAAACATTAAAAGCAGGTATGTGTTTAACCATCGAACCTATGGTAAATGCGGGCAAACGCCAATGTAAATTACTTAAAGACGACTGGACTGTGGTAACAAAAGACCGTAGTTTATCAGCTCAGTGGGAACACACCTTACTTGTAACTGAAAGTGGTGTTGAAATTTTAACACTACGATCAGATGATACAATCGATAGAATTATCGAGCACTAATTTTAAGTGCGCGCTTAATCGCGATAGTAACTGATTTGCCGTATATCGCTTAAGCGGTTTGCTGTAAGGGGATAACATAAGTTATTGCCCTTACAGCAAATATATTATAAAAATAAATTTCAATGCAGTCCATATATAGGAGCCAGCCTAAGTGGCATTACCTAACAAAGTAAAAAAGTTGCTCAATGATGCTGAGCAATTAAGCGATTACCGCGATTGCTCCGCCTATTTCTATAAATGGTTGCATAATGAATTCTCCAAACAACCTGTTGGTAAATTAATTAATGCCCGTGCAGAATTTATTGACCGGTTGCTAATCAAACTTTTTCAGGTTTATGATTTAGCTCACGAACCAGACTTGGCTTTAATTGCAGTAGGTGGTTATGGTCGTGGCGAGCTACACCCCTACTCTGATATAGACTTTTTGTTACTTGTTACGAAACAGCCTAATGATGATATTTGCGAAAAAATCGGCCAATTCGTTACTATGTTATGGGATCTTAATCTCGAGATAGGTCATAGTGTTCGTACTATTGAACAAGCCATAGATCAAAAACGTGAAGACGTTACCTTTGCCACCAGCTTATTAGAAAGCCGTCTTATTTTTGGCAATCATATTGAGTTTGAAAAACTCAAAAACCATATTATTGAAACCCCGGTGTGGGGCTCAGGTGAATTTTTTGTCGCAAAAGTACAAGAACAAAACTTGCGTCACAGAAAGTGCCACGGTACTGCCTACAATTTAGAACCAAATATAAAAGAAAACCCAGGGGGTCTTCGCGACCTGCAAACTATTATTTGGGTCGCTAAAAAGCACTTTAGGGCAGAAACTCTGCAAGAGCTAATTAGTCACGGCTACCTGACCCATGAGGAATATCAAGAGCTGTTAGAGTGTCTTGAAAATTTATGGAATATCCGCTTTGCATTGCATTTAGCCGCAGAACGTTCAGAAAACCGCTTATTGTTTGATCATCAACCCCAAGCTGCAGAAATTTTAGGTTTTGGTAGCGATGGTAAAGCCTCGGTTGAGCGCATGATGAAGCGTTTATTCAGAATCATGAGCCGAGTACGTGAGCTTAACCAAATGTTGCTTTCGTACTTTGAGCAAAGTATTTCGCCAGACAGCAGTCAAGCTACCGTTGAAGAGCTTGATCGTAACTTTGAGCGCGTTGGCCATCAAATTCGGGTAAAAAGTCCGTCTGTATTCTTTAGACGCGATCAACTTTTTGTGTTGTTTGAGCATATTGCTGACCACCCTGAAATTACCCATATATACCCAAGCACAATTCGCACTATTCGCCAAGTTCGTCGCCGTTTATTAGGCGACCTACAAGACTACGCAGCCTGCCGAGAAGCTTTTTTACGAATCATAAAGCATCCTAATGGCATGGGACGTGCTTTTACGCTGATGCACAAACACGGCATGATTGCCGCCTATTTGCCGCAGTGGCGAAATATTTTTGGCCAAATGCAGTTTGATTTGTTTCATGCCTACACAGTTGATGAACACACCCACAAGCTGATCAATAATATTTATCAGTATTTTGATAAAACCGGGATTAGCGAATTCCCAATTTGCAGCGAAATCGTTACGCGTATGGATAAACCAGAGCTACTTTATTTAGCCGGTATTTTCCACGATATTGCTAAGGGCCGTGGGGGCGATCACTCTGAACTGGGCGCTGTTGATGCCATTGCTTTTTCTAAATTGCATGGTTTTGCATCATCCGATGGTAAGTTAATTTCCTGGCTTGTTAGTAACCACTTACTCATGTCGGTAACGGCGCAGCGTAAAGATATAAACGACCCAGACGTAATAAAAGATTTTGCATCGCGAGTAAAAACAGAGCGCCAGCTCGATTATCTCTATTGTTTAACCGTCGCCGATATACGCGCCACTAATGACAACTTGTGGAATGACTGGAAAAACACTCTACTACGCGAGCTTTACTTGCATACACAACGTGCTTTGCGCCTTGGCCTTGAAAATCCTATGGATCAACGCGACCAAATTCGAGATAAAAAGCATCAAGCTAAACAGCGCTTGATTAATTTGCATTACCATGAAGATCAAATTGACTTAATTTGGAGCCGCTTTAAAGCCAATTACTTTACCGCTTTTAGTGAGCAACAGATTTCGTGGCATACAGAGCATTTACTAAAATGCACCGATTTGAGCCTACCCAGTGTTATTGTCTCAAATAAAGCAATGCATGGCGGCACCCAAGTATTTGCATATAGTCCTTATTCAGGTGCGCTATTTGCTCGATTAGTCAGTGTTATTGGCTCTAAAAAAGCACAAATTCAACACGCCCAAGTACTGACCACCAAAGATGGCTACGTACTGTTCAACTTTGTTATTTTAGAAGTAAGCGGAGACCCAATTGCCAGTAGCCGTGCGCAATCGATTAAACGCGGATTAGAGCAAGCATTAAGTGATCCACGTAAAAAAATACGCTTTAAAAAGAGCCGTTCACAACGCTTTAAAGACTTTAATATTAAACCAAAAATTGTACTGCGCCCGCACCCTCGTAAGGACCGTAGTTTAATAGAAATTCAAGCGGTTGATATACCTGGGCTGTTAACTAAAATAGCCGAGGTTTTTCAAGCTTACTTACTCCACATACATGCCGCACGCATTACCACGGTAGGCGAGCGTGCAGAAGATTTCTTTGTGGTATCTAATAACGAATATCAATCGCTGACTGATGAAGAGCAAGCAAAAATTCATCAGGCATTACGTAAAAAACTCAACGCCGAAATTGAATAAGAGGACACTATGTCAGATTTAAAAACCATGATTGAAAATGCGTGGGATAACCGCGACAGCATTAGCCCAACAACCGTATCAAGCGATGTTAAACAAGCAATTATTGATGCACTTGAGCTATTAGATAGTGGCGCAGCGCGTGTTGCAGAAAAAATTTCTGGCGAATGGGTTGTTCATCAATGGCTTAAAAAAGCCGTACTACTTTCATTTAGAATTCGTGAAAACCAACCAATGAATGATGGCGTAAATCAATTTTACGACAAAGTACCGCTTAAATTTAGCGACTACACACCAGAACAGTTTCAACAAGGCGGCATGCGCGTAGTACCCAACGCCGTTGCCCGTAAAGGCAGCTTTGTAGGGAAAAATGTTGTACTAATGCCATCGTATGTAAACATTGGTGCCTATGTTGATGAAGGCACTATGGTTGATACATGGGCCACTGTAGGTTCATGTGCTCAAATTGGTAAGAATGTACACTTATCAGGCGGTGTGGGCATAGGCGGTGTTTTAGAGCCGCTACAAGCAAATCCTACCATCATTGAAGACAATTGCTTTATTGGCGCACGTTCAGAAATTGTTGAAGGCGTTATTGTTGAAGAAGGTGCGGTTATTTCAATGGGTGTTTACATTAGCCAAAGTACCCGTATTTATGACCGTGAAACCGGTGAAATTCATTATGGTCGCGTACCTGCTGGTGCTGTTGTGGTTCCAGGTGCTCTGCCTTCAAAAGATGGCACGCATAGTTTATACGCTGCGATTATTGTGAAAAAAGTTGATCAACAAACACGCGAAAAAGTAGGCATTAACGCTCTGCTTCGCTCAATTGATGATTAAAAAGCAGTTGTAAGTTTTTAGCTGTAAGCGCTAAGCAGGTTAATATTAAACGTAGATTGGGTTGAGTTAAACGAAACCCAACAACACATTAAAGTTAAGTGTATTCGCTAAAATTTAATTACATACAGAAAAAGCTCTAAGCTTGTATAGGTTTAGGGCTTTTTTAGTGCTTTTAAAATACCTCCTCACAAACCTGTACCCTTTAATCGCGTTGCTTTGTTAGATACCTGCATCTATAGTGAATAAACGCATAATTCGATTGTTGGGGATAAGCTGTTGCGCCTTTTCGTTATAGGTTGGTTGGTGTTATTTGGTTCAACGCAGGCTATGGCTAATGATTTTACATCGTTTAAAGCTAAACTTAACGAAGCCGAAGATTACCTTGTTGTTAATCCCGCACAATCAATAATCATTCTTGAAAATCTCAAAGAACTAAATACAGCTCCTGCTGCGCTATTTATCCGCTGGCATTTGCTTTATGCCCGCACAGCCGTGCCCACAAGTCATTATGATCGGCTTTATAAATCGATTGACGCAATATTTCAGCATCATCAAGCTGACTACTTTAAACAAAAATTGACCACCATAATGAGTGCCTTGGGAATATGGCTTCGCCATGCTGAATATTTAAGCGATGCCCAGCTCTCATTCAAATGTGCTTATAAATATGCGCACAACGATCGCCAACGATTAACACTCACCAACAGTATGGCGCTGGTTGCTCGCTCGCAAAATGACTTTGCTAAAGCGCGTGCTTTATACTTAAATAATCTTGATCTCACCACGCAATTAAAGCTTCCTAATATAACAGCACTCATAAAAAGTAACTTGGGCTACTTAGCGCTTGATGAAGGCAATGTTACTGAGGCTGAACGCTACTTTAGAAGTGCGTTAAGCCTTAACCAAAATATTGATAAACGCGCGGGGCAAATCTCAACCGGGCTTAATTTATTAATGGTCTTTTTAATTCAAGAACATCAGCTTAACTTTGAACGTCTCTATACTCCAACGGCAACTTTAACCCATGCATTTCCCAACGAAGCTAAACAAGCACAGCTACTTTGGCTTGAATTAGGCTACAGAAATTTAACTGGCGATTTCATAAGTCAAAAAGATAAACATCAGCTGCAAGCAGCTTACGAGCAATTAGAAAGCGATAAAATGAAACAGCTAGTAGCACATTATCTAGCTAAAAAGCTTGATGTTACTTTAACCCTACCTGAGCCCATTACCGCTAAAGACTTTACCAGCCCATGGTTTAACTTAGTAAAGCAATGCAATTGGGAGAAAAGTTTATAGCTTTAAGTTATAAACGTTTATCTGAGCTGAGTTAAACGCCGATGAAATTACACAGAGCTACTCGTCACTGACAGCCGGATTAAAAAGTATGGTTATCAATTTGCTAACACCTATAAATTAACTTTTACCCTCCTTTTTAAAGTATATAAATCAAGCAACTGAATTAGCCAATAAACGGAATATATAATAAGGTAGGCAAGCATACTTGAAAGTTAGCAAATTAATATTAAGGATTAATATGACAAAAACTGCTTTACGCTCAACTATTTTGCTACCTGTATTTTTGCCTGCAGTATTTATTATTCTACTCTTGGTAATTGGTACAAGTAGTAACCCTGAACTCGCAGGTCAGGCATTTAGTGTTGCCCTTGCGTGGATAACAGAAACCTTTGGCTGGTTTTATATGTTATCAGTCGCTATTTTCTTGGTATTTATCGTGTGTGTCGCCGCCTCCAGTTGGGGGAATATAAAACTAGGCCCCGATCATGCACAGCCGCAATATAGCTTTGGTGAATGGTTTGCCATGCTATTTTCTGCCGGTTACGGCGTAGCGCTACTTTATTTTGGTGTAGCCGAGCCAGTACTGCATTACGCATCCCCGCCATCGGGCGCGGCTGAAACCGTGGATGCCGCTAAGCAAGCAATGCAAATTGCCTTTTTCCATTGGGGATTTCATATTTGGGCTATTTATGGAATTGTTGGTTTAGTGCTAGCTTATTTTGCCTTTCGTCATGGTCTGCCGCTGTCTATTCGTTCAGCCTTATATCCACTAATTGGTGATAAAATATATGGTCCTATCGGTCATACCGTTGATGTATTTGCCATACTAGGCACCTTATTTGGTATTGCGACCACACTCGGACTTTCGGTGACTCAAATCAACGCGGGGCTACACTATTTATGGCCCGATATTCCTATTAATACCACAGTACAAATTACCGCGATTGCTATTATTACCGCCGCAGCAACCCTCTCTGTAATCGCAGGGATGGATAAAGGGGTAAAACGTTTATCAATCGTGAATATGACCTTAGCGGTTTCATTAATGGCCTTTGTATTTTTTATTGGCCCAAGTATTCATATTTTAGAATCGTTTTTACAAAATACCGGCAGTTATCTTAGTGGTATTGTTGAGCGGACCTTTAACTTACAAGCCTATAGTCGCAGTGATTGGATTGGTAACTGGACTTTATTTATATTTGGCTGGACGATTGCGTGGGCGCCGTTTGTTGGGATGTTTATCGCAAAAATTAGCCGCGGTAGAACTATTAGGCAATTTGTTGTTGGCGTAATGTTAGTTCCCACTATTTTTACTTTTTTATGGTTCTCAGTTTTTGGCGATACAGCACTGAATTTAATAATGAATGAAGGCTTTGATACGCTCATTGGTGATGTACAAGCAAATCATGCCGTCGCATTATTTCAATTATTTGAAGTGTTACCGTTATCATTTTTTATTTCGCTACTCACGGTTATTTTAATTGTTACCTTTTTTGTTACCTCATCTGATTCCGGCTCTTTGGTAATCGATTCACTCGCTTCAGGTGGAAATATTAATACACCGGCATGGCAGAGGGTGTTTTGGGCGGTACTTGAAGGCGCTGTGGCGGCTGTTTTATTAGTGGCTGGTGGCTTAAGTGCACTGCAAACCATGACCATTGCCAGTGCGCTACCCTTTGCTATTATTATGCTAATTGCCACTGCGGGGCTTTGGCGAGCGCTAAGAATTGAGGGCCATCGCGATACCAGCCTACAAGCACATTCACTCAATAGTCGTAATATTGATCTATCCCATTGGAAACGCCGTTTAGCGGCTATGGTTAATTACCCCAATAAAGAAAAAGTACATACTTTTATTGGTAGCGTAGTCGTTGAGGCAATGAAAGCCGTACAAGCAGAATTTAAATCTCGAAAATGGCATGCTGTGGTGGAATTTGATACTGATTTAGGACGCGCTCATTTAACTGTACTACGTCATGAGCATGTGGATTTTGTTTATGATATTCGCCTTACCGAGCACCCTATGCCGAGCTTTGCTTACTCAGAGCTGCGCCCAGATAATGACAATACTGAAATGTATTATAAGGCTGATGTATTTTTACGTCGTGGTGGTCTGTCGTACGATGTTTATGGCTACAATGAAGATGATATTGTGAAGGATATTCTTGATCAGTTTGAGAACTACTTACACTTTTTAGGTAACAGCCCCGGCGAACTACCTTGGGATATGGCTGAGCATGATGACATGTTAAATATCGATAAAGCTTAACTGATACAGCCAGTATTGAGAAAACGGTAATTAAAAATAAAAAAGGCACTGTAAAGTGCCTTTTTATTTACTCAAATCTAATTAATTACAGCGCGTTAAATACATCATCTGTTTTAGCAGCGCAAATGAAGTCATTTTTATGCAGACCTTTAATTGAATGGCTCCACCAAGTAACAGTTACTTTGCCCCATTCGGTTAATAGACCTGGGTGATGCCCTTCGTCTTCAGCCATATCACCTACCTTATTGGTAAACGCAATGGCTTGTTTAAAGTTTTTAAACTTATAAACGCGCTCTAACTGCATAATACCGTCGCGTACTTCTGGCACCCAGTCAGGGATTTTTTTAATCAATTCAGCCAATTCAGCATCAGATACTTTTGGAGCATCTGCATGACAGGCTTCACATTTTTGTGCACTTAATGAAGACATTTTAAATCCTTAATTTAGCGTTACTTTTTTCAAAAATTAACTAGCTAATTTTTCTTTTGGAGGAAACTTAGGGTCGTGCAAACCAAGTGATTTAGCTTGCTCAACTAAAGTCATTATATCCATTTGAGATATTTCAAACAGGTCATGAATCGAATTAATCGTGTAATACAATGGTTGCATAATGTCTATACGGTACGGTGTACGTAGCACATCTAGCACATTCATTGGATTAATCTCTGGTGTATCTGAATACACGTATTGGGTTTCCCCTGGGCTTGATAAAATACCGCCACCGTAAATACGTAATCCTTTTTCAGTTTGCATCAAACCAAACTCAACGGTAAACCAGTACATGCGCGCTAAATAAACGCGGTCTTTTTTCTCTGCCGCGTATCCTAGTTGCCCGTACTTATGGGTAAATTCTGCAAAGTCAGGATTGGTTAGCATGGCACAATGACCAAATATCTCATGAAAAATATCGGGTTCTTGTAAGTAGTCAAATTCTTCACGGCTACGAATGAAGGTCGCTACAGGAAATTGCTTGTTAGCGAGTAACCTAAAAAACTCATCAAAATCGATAAGTGCAGGTACAGGTGCAACCTGCCAACCTGTGGTTGCTAAAAGTACTTCGTTTAGCTCACTCAGCTGTGGGATACGATCATGAGGCAGATTGATTTTTTTCAATCCTTCCATGTACTCATCACAGGCTTTGCCTTCAATGCACGCAAGTTGGCGTGCTACAAGCTCAGACCAAATTTTATTTTCTTCATCGCTCCAATGTATAACCCCATTTTCATCAGGTGTTTTGGAGGTGTAATTACTTGCTTTAGCCATAAATACCTTCTTTGGGATAAAACCCTAAATCGGTGTCAAAATAACAGCCAAATGCTTGGCTATTCGATGTAGCCATACTATGCAAAAGTGAACAAAAGTTTAATAGCTTGACGCAGATCAATACTTTTGCAGAACACACAGATCGTAAATTTATAATTACAGTAAAGAAAAGATAAAAACACAGCCCATTCTTAATAGTGCCCACAGGAATAATTTAATGTAACCATTAATTTACACCTCAAGATATTTTAGTAAATGCTTGGTTGAGATCGTTAATAATATCGTTAACATCTTCAAGTCCAACTGATAAACGAATTAAACCATCACTAATTCCAGCTGCTAGTCTTTCTTCGGGAGTGTATGGCGAATGCGTCATTGATGCAGGGTGTTGAATGAGCGTTTCAGCATCGCCTAAGCTAACCGCTAATGTGCACAGTTGCATACTATCAATAAAATGCTCACCGTCGGTTAAGCTCCCTTTAATTTCAAAGGCAATAACACCGCCAGCCGCTTTCATTTGCTTACCAATATACTTGTAACCCGGGTGAGACTTAAGCCCAGGGTAATACACTTTATTTACTTGCGGATGAGCTTCTAAATACTCAGCAATCGTTTGCGCACTTTGGCAATGGCGTTCAACGCGAATAGCTAAAGTTTTTAAGCCGCGATTTATTAACCACGCATCGTGTGGACTAATAGTGGCACCAATATCTTTAAGCACGGTCATTTTAATCTGTGTAATATGCTCAAGTGAACCACACACAATACCCGCAACAACATCGCCGTGACCATTTAAATACTTGGTCGCGCTATGCATTATAATATCGATACCGTACTTTTTTGGTGACTGCAGCAGCGGGGTTAAAAACGTATTGTCGACCACACTCAGTAAATTATGCTGTTTAGCAACATCGCCAATAAATGCTAAATCAATCACTGCCATGGTTGGATTGATTGGTGTTTCTACAAATATCATTTTTGAGTTAGGTTTAATGGCTGCGCGCAGTTCACTCTCATTGGTCATATCAACAAAGGTGACTTCAATTCCCCATCGCGGCAACATATGCGAAAAAAAAGCAAAGGTGCAGCCATACAGAGCGCTTGATGCAATTAAATGATCGCCTTGCGATAGGAAGCTTAGTACCGAAGCGGATACCGCACCCATACCTGTTGCCGTGGCGGCGGCGGCCTCACAGCCTTCTAATTGCGCCACTTTTTGCTCAAGTTCAGTAGTGGTTGGGTTACCTAAACGCGTGTAAATATAACCGGGCTCCTCACCTGCAAAGCGGGCAGCACCTTGAGCGGCATTTTCAAAATGAAACGTAGACGTTTGATACAAAGGTGAGGTTAATGCGCCATGGGGGTCGTTTGCTTTTTGCGGGCCATGGATACATTGGGTATTTTGATGATGCTTGCTCATTGTGTGTTCTCGTTTTTATTATGTGTGTCAATAGCATAAATAAAACGCACCGCACTTAAAATCACAAGCATGCCGGATGCTCAGATGGCTATTTGTGCAAACTTTACCCAAAAAGCTGTACACAAATATTGCCAACGAACTCTCACTACTTAGTTTCAGCTCCCTTACGGCTCATAATTTTACTCGCAATCCCTTGGACTGTGCCTTTTAACAAGCTGCGCTTGTTTTCAAGACGCGGTAAGGGTCGGCTTAACTCCATAGCTTTGTAACCAATACGCGCTGTAAATATACCGGCACTAACACCTTGTGCAGCTCGCCCTGAAAGCTTGCCTAATAATTCAGCACTGAGTGCCGTGGCGGCTAAATCAGATACGAGCTCTGCACTGCCTACAAACATTACTTGCTTAATAAGCATGCGGTAAAGTTTAATACGGCTGGCATAACCAAAGCCAATGCCATATATGCGGCCTATTTGCTCTATTAATTTAGTGCCACGCCACAGCACAGCCATCATATCCACCAGCGCAATTGGGCTTAGAGCAACTAATAAAGCTGACTCTGTTGCAAAACGGTTTATTAACTTTTTAGCTTGATTGTCTTGCGTTATCAGTAAGCTATTCGCGTACAGAGACATTATTTCTTTGTCACTGTGGTGCGTAGCGACCTGATTTTTAAAGTTTTCGAAATTATCTAATTGCTGATGTTTATTAAGCTTTTCAAGCCAAGGTATCGCCCCGCCTACCTGCTCACTATTGAGCAAACGATTAGCTTCATGGCGGTGCAGCTGATTACGCTTTAAGCTGCGTAACATTCTATATTCACGCCACAATAAACGCGATATCAGTAGTACACCGGTTATTACAGCGGTTAAGTACACCCCACCTAAAATAACCGACTGCTGAAACGCCAATACAATTGAAAATGCGAACTCAAGTAATATTAAAACCATAAAGCTCAGTGCAAATAGGCCTTTAAGGGTTTGCCACTTAGACTTTTTATATACAGGCTCAATATCGATTTCAGGTTCAATTAGATCGTCGCTATCTTTGCTAGGCTGCTCACTTTGTCCCTGCTCTACGACTTTAGCCGCTAATAAATCTGGTTCATTTTGCTCAATATTTTGGGCATTAATACGACGCCCAGCTTGAAATTGGTGTGTTGACTCACTCATGTTAACTTATCTCCTAACAAGTACTGCATCACATGGTCTAAGCGAATGTGCTTAAGCTGTTGATCTGGGCTTGGCATAGGTGCAAATGATAAAAACTCAAACCCATGTGTTGGCCACTCACTTTTATTAAGCATTCTGCTCGGCGGCTGAGGAGGCAGGTAAGTTAGCCACTGTTGTTCATTCAATGGCTTGCCATAGATACAGTCGAGTGTTTGCCCCTTATCAACCACTTGGCGGGACACAGTTGCAGCAATTGATGACATCGCCAGTGTTTCTATTTTTACCCCATCAAATTTTAAGTGATTGCTTTGCTCTTTAACTAACGAATCGAGTAACAGTGCAAGATCTTTGTGATGCTTTGCACTGATGTGATCGGACTTATTTGCAGCAAATAATATTTTATCAATATTAGGTTTAAACAAGCGTTTAAAAAAACCAGAATCACCATAGCTAAAGTGTGACAATAACTGATTGATCACTCGACTTTGCTCAGCTAATGTTTCATAGCCTTCATTTAATGCACTCAGTACATCTACCAAGACGATTTGACGGTCAAAATGGCGAAAATGCTCATTATAAAAAGGTTTAATGACTTCTTTTACGTAAGCATCAAAACGTTTAATTAAATGCGCTAAGTTAGAACCCGCTACTACATCGTCACTTATTTTTTTAGGACTAATTGGAAAAAATAGTAATAATGGTGCACCTTGCAAGTCACCCGGCATTAACATCCGTCCTGGCTGTAACATGGCAAGCTTAGTGTCTTTTTTTAGCCCTACCAACATGGTTTGATAACATTTTGCAATATCAGCCAGTGCGTTTTCATCTACCGGTGCATCTAAATCAAGCTGCTCTATGGATTGTAAAAATTCAGCTGAGCTTTTATCACGTGGCGTTTGGCTAAGTAATGGATATTGTTGCTCGCACCATTGCTCAAAGCTTTGCGCGAGCATAGGTAGGTCAAGCAACCATTCACCAGGATAGTCAATAATATCTAAATACAGCGTCGATTGGGGTGAGAAATGACCGCGCAGACCCGCGTTGCTTTGGTATTTAATCGCCAAACGTAAAGTATTTATTCGTTCGGTAGAAGCGGGCCATGCAGGGTCGCCTTCACTTGGCAGTAAAGCACTTATTGCACGGTTATAATCAAAAGTGGGAACATTTAATGCCTCTTGCGGCACAATTTTAGTAGCAATGTGGCGATGTTCACGCATCACATCAAAAAAAGGTAAGTTGTTGTCATTCGCCTGAGAGGTTAAATGCTTAACTAACGCGCTTATAAACGCCGTTTTACCACTGCCGCTCAGCCCTGTTACGGCAAGTTTAACGTGTTGATCTAAACTACGATGCAGGGCTTTTTGTGCTTTGCCTTTAACGCTTTTAAAGGTCTTTTTTGCAAATGATTGGCTCATAAAGTGTTTTGCACCTTAGTTGCCGTCATTGATCAGGCTGCAAACAAGGTGCTTATCAATCCCTTAAAGTTTATTAATTTCACGGCTGACCGTAAACTCGCTTGAAGTAACGTAGCGTTCCATGTTTTGAAGGCGGCTATCTACACGAGTTAATCGCTCTTTTAAGTCTTGCAGCGCACGACGCGGTGGCTCGCCTTTTTGCCATACTTTAAATTTTACTTCTAGCGGATCACCGCCATACGTTGATTGTGTTTTACTTACAGCACTGGGTTGTTTTTTATCTAAAATAAACCACGCTGCAATATACGCTACCACAAATAATGGGCCACCAGTTAGTAGTACAGCACTAACAAAAATAATGCGAACTAACCATAACTCCATATTAAAGTAGTCACTTAATCCCGCACATACACCGGCAATTTTACCGCGCTGTGGGTCTCTTAATAATTCGCGTTTGGTGTTCATACTTTTTGTCTCCACTGTGGTGACTCTTGATCAAGTAACGCTTCTAATGTCTCGATTCTATCAGTCATTTTTTCAGCTTTTTGAGCAAGCTCCAATAACTGGTGATGCTCATGCTCGCTTAACCCTTGGCTTACCTGTTTTTTGCTTCGGTAGTGTAAAATTAACCACAGTGGTGCAACAAAAATCATAAACAAGATAAAGGGTGCAATTAGTATCTCTGGATCAAACATAATCCTCTCCTGACAATCCGTATTCAATGTTGATGTCAGGGGCACAAGGCCCCTGTTTTATATTTATTTATTCGAGAGTTTCTTTTTAAGTTCAGCTAACTCGTCATCAATTTTTTCATTCTTTTGTAAATCAGCAATTTCATCTGCTAACGTTTGTTTACCCAAATCGTAAGACTCTATTTGAGATTCTAGCCCATCAATTTTGGTTTCGTAACGTTCAAAACGATTAAGTGCATCATCCACTTTAGAACTATCAAGTGCTTTTTTAACCTCAAGGCGCGACTCAGCCGAGCGTTGACGTAAAATAATCGCTTTTTGACGTGCTTTAGCATCCGCTAGTTTCTCTTGTAGCGTAGTCACTTCTTGCTGTAGTTTCTCGATATGAGATTCTACATGATCAAGTTCACTTTCTACTGCAGCGACTGCATCGGCTGATTTTTGCTTTTCAAGTAAAGCTGAGCGAGCTAAATCATCACGATCTTTGCTCAGTGCTAATTCGGCTTTGTCTTGCCAATCGCTTACTTGGGCTTTTAGTGTATCTACGCGACGTACTAATTCTTTTTTCTCAGCAAGGGTTTTTGCTGACGTAGAGCGTACCTCTACAAGTGTATCTTCCATCTCTTGGATAATAAGACGAACCATTTTTTCAGGATCTTCTGCTTTATCTAAAATGGCATTGATATTAGAATTAACAATGTCTGCAAAACGTGAAAAAATTCCCATAACATATACCTCTATTATTTAATCTAAATGTGTCTGCTTTTATTAGTATCAATATGCTTGCCAACTTTTATATTTTTAAAATACCATTTATTTTCAATATGTTAAATGTAAATTACAAATTACTTTTGTTATCCACCATAATGAAATACACTAACTGTTAGTAAAAATGACTAAGAGTTAGGAAATATGAGTCAATATCGCCAACAGGACAATTTACTTGGCCAATCAGACAGCTTTTTATCGGTGCTTGATCAGGTTTCGCAACTGGCTAACCTAGATAAACCCGTACTTATTATTGGTGAACGTGGTACCGGTAAAGAGCTAATTGCAGCACGTTTACACTTTTTATCCAAACGCTGGGATCAAAGTTACGTCAAGCTTAACTGTGCGGCATTGAACGAAAACCTGCTCGAGAGTGAATTATTTGGTCATGAAAGTGGCGCTTTCACAGGCGCAAGTAAACGCCATGAAGGCCGCTTTGAGCGCGCCAATAGTGGTACCTTGTTCTTAGATGAGTTAGCAAATACCTCTGCCATGGTGCAAGAAAAGCTATTAAGAGTGATTGAGTATGGTGAGTTTGAGCGTGTTGGCGGCAAGCAAACCGTTAAAGTAGACACTCGCTTAGTCTGTGCAACCAATGAAGACTTACCCCATTTAGCACAACAAGGTGAATTTAGAAGTGATTTACTCGATAGACTCGCGTTTGATGTGATCACCTTACCGCCACTGCGTGAACGTCAAGATGACATTATGTTGCTGGCTGAACAGTTTGCGATGAACATGGCACGAGACCTTGAGTGGGAGCTATTTAGTGGCTTTACCCGCAGTGCACAAGAAAGTTTACTCAGTTATGAGTGGCCGGGTAATGTCCGTGAACTTAAAAATGTGGTAGAACGAAGTCTGTATCGCCACGGCAATGAACATATTCCTGTACATAAAATTATTTTAGACCCATTCGAAAGTCGCTTTAGACCTAAAGCCCGCATAAAACATGCACAAGCACCTGCTATAATACAATCTGAACCGACTACTCATGCACAGCCTATAGAAGCGCCTGTAGCATTGAGTTCAAGTACCAAAGAACCTGAGTTTCCATGCGACTTAAAAACGCTCTCTAATGAATTTGAAATTACATTGATAAAAAAAGCATTAGAACATAGCCAATTTAATCAAAAGAAGACTGCAGAAGTACTTGGTTTAACGTATCATCAACTACGTGGTTATTTGAAAAAATACAATTTGCTAGAATAGTAGAGGTTGTGCGGGTGCATAAATTATTACTTGCTTTAATATCATTGAGCTTAGTAGGTTGCATTGATAGTAAAGAAGAAATCTTAGAAGAAAAAAACCAAGGCCTCGTTTATTGCGCCGAGGCTAATCCTGTGTCGTTTAACCCACAAGTCACAACCACAGGATCAACTATCGATATTATTGCTAACCAGTTATACGACCGGTTAATTAGTATTGACCCCGTGACCGCCGAATTTAAGAGTGAACTTGCCACTGATTGGAAGATCAGTAAAGACGGTAAATCGGTTACCTTCACTTTGCGCAAAGGAGTTAAGTTTCATACCACCTCTTATTTCACTCCTAGCCGTGAATTTAACGCTGATGATGTAATATTTACTTTTAGTCGATTATTCGACGTTTATAATCCTTATCACTTTATTGGCGATGCTAATTACCCTTACTTTCAAAGTGTGGGGATTGACCAGCTAATTCGTAAAATTGTTAGAGTCTCTGATCATCAAGTCCGATTTGAGTTATTTAATGCCGAGAGCAGCTTTTTAGCTAATATGGCGACCGATTTTGCTGTCGTGCTCTCTAAAGAATATGCCATGGCGCTCAAAGCTAATAATCAAGAAAACCTATTTGATCAATACCCGATTGGCACAGGCCCCTATATTTATAAAGAGTACCGACGCGATCATTTAGTGCGCTTTTATAAAAACGCTGATTATTGGAAGCATGAGGTTGCCCTTGAGCAATTGGTGTACGACATTACCCCAAATGGTACCACCCGTATTGCTAAAATATTGACCAAAGAGTGTGATGTAACCGCACACCCGAGTAGTGCCCAATTAAGTATTTTAGCGCAGCGTGATGATATTAACGTTGAAAGAGAAACTAACTTAAATATTGGTTACTGGGCATTTAATACCGAGCGTCCACCGTTTGATAACTTAAAAGTACGTCAAGCATTGGTTCATGCCATTGATATAGATAAAATAATGCAAGCGGTATATTACGGGAATGGACTGCGTGCACAATCTATTCTTCCGCCTACGTCATGGGCATTTGAACTACAAAAAAACATGCCTATTTTTGACCCACAGTTAGCGAAAAAATTATTAACTGAAGCTGGTTTTCCAAAAGGCTTTGATATGAGCATTTGGGCTATGCCGGTAAGCCGTATTTATAACCCCAATGCCCGCAAAATGGCTGAGCTAATGCAAAGTGATTTACGCAAAATTGGCGTTAATGTAAATATTGTAGAATATGAATGGAACACCTTTATTCAACGCATTGGTGAGCATCGCCACGACAGTGTGTTATTAGGTTGGGCAGCTGATACACCTGATCCCGATAACTTTTTTAGCCCATTATTAAGTTGTACTGCGACCTTTAGTGGCAAAAACCCTGCAAACTGGTGTAACCCTGAATTTGATTTACTACTGACCAAAGCGTTAGACACCACAGATTTAAATTTACGTAAACAATATTACGACGCAGCACAAAGCATGATCATCAAACAATTGCCTTTACTGCCAATTGCCCATGGCATGCGTTTTCAAGCAAGTAGCGCAGATGTTGAGGGCATTACCTTAGGGCCATTCGGTGCTATTTCGCTGGCTAACGCGAGGAAAAAATAATGATCTTAGATTATATTTTACGCCGCCTCGGACTGTTATTTTTTATGGTGTTGCTACTCAGTATTTTTACCTTTTCGTTGAGTTATTTATTTCCTGGCGATCCGCTCAGTAACTTAAGCGGCATACCAGACACTAACTTTACCCAAAATGCGCAGTTAGAAGAAAAGTACTTATTTAACAGTAACTACTTTATGCAGTACATCGCCTTTGTAGGACGAATTTTACAAGGGGATTGGGGAATGTCATTCGCCTCGGGGAGCAGTGTTTTCGCCCATGTGGTTGATTTAATTCCTGCAACGTTAGAGCTAAGTATCTATGCGTTATTTATTTCGGTGGTAGTGGGTGTGCCTGTCGGTATTTTAGCATCGGCATATAATAAACAATGGCCTGATAAATTTATTAGCTCTACAGCGATGATTGGCTATTCTATGCCGATTTTTTGGCTGGCATTATTATTAATTATGGTTTTTTCGCTCAAGCTTGGCTGGTTTCCCATGTCGGGGCGAGTGAGCTTGTTGTATGAGATACCCGCGAGCACAGGATTTATTTTACTTGATATTTTACTCGCTGATTTTCCTTACAATGGTTTGGCCATGTTAGATGCGCTGCATCACCTTACTTTACCTACTATTGTACTTGCTATGTATCCAACCACGGTATTAGTGCGCTTTACTCGCGAATCGATGTTAAAAGTGATGGATCAAAACTTCATTAAAACAGCTCGCGCCAAAGGGCTTACTCGTGGGCAGCTTATTATTCATCACGCCCTAAGAAATGCCTTACTACCGGTTATAAAACAAATAGGTTTGCAGTTTAGTACCTTGATCACCTTAGCGATGATCACTGAAGTTATTTTTTCGTGGCCTGGGATCGGTCGCTGGTTAATAGACAGTATTTATCAACGTGATTATCCCGCCATACAAGGTGGGTTAATGGCCGTCTCTTTATTTATTATTATTGCCACAATTATGGCCGAACTGACCTACACCCTACTCGATCCTCTGTCTCGGAACCAAGCGCATGGCAAAGTTTAACTTATTTTCAGAAGATTCAAATAAATCGCCATTAGCGAGACTCTGGCGAAAGTTTAAAAATAACCACCCTGCACTGGTTGGTTTATGGGTGTTTATTGCCTTTAGCCTGTTAGCAGCTACCGCGCCTTTTCTTGCGCCTTATGGGGTAAATCAACAGCACAGTGATGCACTATTACTGCCTCCCTCGTGGAATGAAATGGGCGATGTGCGGTTTATACTTGGCACCGATGATTTAGGCCGAGATGTGCTGTCTCGTTTAATGAATGGCGCCACATATACGTTCGGGTTATCGGTTGTGGCTGCACTGATCACCACTGTTATTGGTGTGTTGGTAGGTACCTTTGCAGGGATCAGTAAAGGCATACGTTCTAGTTTTTTGAACCACTTACTGGATGTAACGCTGTCAATTCCCTCATTGTTACTGGCCATCATTATTATTGCCATACTCGGTCCTGGATTAATGAATACCGTATGGGCAATTATTTTGGCCTTATTACCCCAGTTTATTCATTCAATTAGAAACCTGATAGTTGACGAACTTGGCAAAGATTATGTTACAGCCTACCGCTTAGATGGCGCCTCTAAATGGCATATTTTATCACGCGGGATTTTTCCTAATGTGTATGAATATATTGTAGTTATTTTTACGATGGCGCTTTCTACTGCTATTTTAGATATTGCGGCATTAGGGTTTTTAAAACTGGGTGCACAGCCGCCGACTACTGAATGGGGCGCAATTTTAGCAGAGAACTTAGGACTTATATATTTAGCACCTTGGACGGTAGCATTGCCGGGCGTCCTGTTATTTTTAGCGGTTCTTTCAACAAACTTAGTGGGCGATGGACTTCGCAAAGTTTTACAAGCGCGTAAGGCCGATTAGATGCAGTTACTAGATATTCGAAATTTAACCATTGAACTTCAAACTTCCGAAACCGCCATTCGTGCTGTTGATCGCGTAAGCTTTAGTTTAAAAGAAGGTGAAGTACACGCTTTAGTGGGCGAATCAGGCTCTGGCAAAAGCTTAATTGCAAAAGCCATCGTCGGCGTGCTTAATGAGCGCTGGGTGATAACCGCAGATAGAATGCATTGGCGTGGTGTTGACTTAATGCGCTTAACACCAGAGCAACGCCGTAAAACAGTTAGCCAAGACATTGCGATGATTTACCAAGACCCCAGTCGCTGTCTAGATCCTACTGCTAAAATATTTAACCAAATCGCTGAAACACTGCCTGAAGTGGCTGCTAAAGGATTTTTCTTAAAACGCAACCGAGAGCGTAAAGACCGTGTTAAAGCCTTAATACATAAAGTAGGTATTAAAAATCATGAAGCGGTGCTTGATAGCTACCCGCATGAGCTCTCTGAGGGCGTATGCCAAAAGGTTATGATAGCCATGGCGATTGCCCGTACACCGAAGCTACTCATTGCTGATGAGCCTACAACCGCACTAGAAAGCACCACCCGTGCACAGGTGTTTAGGTTATTAAAAAGTTTAAATCAGCTAAAGAACATGTCTATTTTGATGATCTCTCATGAGCTGGAAGAAATTGTTAATTGGTCGCATGGTATTCATGTGTTGTACTGCGGTCAAATGGTTGAAGCAGGTCCAACACACCGTATTTTTAGCCAACCTCGCCATCCGTATACGCAGGCTTTACTAAAAAGCCTGCCCGATTATGAGCATGGTTTAGCCCATAAAGAACCCTTTTATGCGCTTAAAGGCACTATTCCAACATTACAACATTTACCGATTGGTTGTCGACTCGGTCCACGTTGCCCACAAGCACAAAAAGAATGTGTGGTTGCGCCTAAACTTTCAAAGCATCATGGTCATAGCTACGCCTGTCACTTCCCGCTGATCAAGGAAATAAAATAATGCAGCCACTGTTAAAAGTTCAAGCCTTATCAAAAACCTTTAACATGCGCGCGGGTCTGTTTAGCCGTAAAAAGTTTGATGTTTTAAAAAACATCTCATTTTGTATTGGTAAAGGTGAAACAATTGCCATTATTGGTGAAACAGGCTCAGGAAAAAGTACCCTGGCTAAATTATTAGTGGGTGCATACAGTGCCGATAGCGGGCAGATATTATTAGAGAATAACACTATAGAAAACAATGGTAATCGTGATGCCCAGTGTCGTTATATCCGAATGATTTTTCAAGACTCCGCCACCTCATTAAACCCAGCAGTGACCATTGCTGAAATGCTCGATGATTGCCTAAAATTCAATACTGATTTTGATAAAACTCAACGTAGTGAAAAAATTGGTAGTACGCTGCTTAAAGTGGGTCTACTGGTCGATCATCAGCAATACTATCCGCATATGTTTAGTGTGGGGCAATTACAGCGTGTAGCGCTCGCTCGCGCGCTTATATTAGATCCTAAGGTTGTTGTACTCGATGAGGCACTTTCATCGCTTGACCCTTCTGTAAGAGCGCAAATAGTAAATCTATTACTTAAACTACAGCTTGAAACTGGATTAACCTATATTTTGATCACCCATCATTTAAGTTTAGTGCGCCATATTAGCGACCAGCTAGTGGTACTCAATAAGGGTGAGATTGTTGAATACGGCGCTACAGAAACTATTTTTCAAAACCCGCAATCAAAGGTTACTCAGCGCTTATTGAGTTGTTAATGTTTAAACAAACAAAAAAGGCGCCAATTGGCGCCCTTTTTAATTTAGCTATTACTTATTCAGCTGCTTGAGCTGCTTTTGGTACATTAAGCTCTGCTTGTTGCTTAAGCGATTCAATGAATACCGTATAGTTTTTCTGCGCTTGCGCCATAGTAATGTTTTGCTTCATTTGTGGCTCAATGTTGTCACTCACTGGTGCATCATTTACCGCTTTAAGCGCAACAATCGCTGCATCGCCATTATTTAAGTTAACCATATCATATACAGCCGCATCACTAGGATGTGCCATTTTGAATACTTGGGTAACAATAGCAGGTGAAACAGCAAAGCTTTCACGAGTTAGTTGCGACTCTTGACGAACGTTTAGTGATTGCTCAGCAGCCACATCGTTTAAGCTCTTGCCTTCTTTTACTTGTGCAAATAACGTGCGTGCTTTTTCTTTTGCAAGGTCTGATGCCTTTTCATTCATTAAGCGTGTTTTAATTTGCTCACTTACCTCGCTTAATGCTTTCGTTGCCGCAGGTTGGTGCTCATTTACACGCACCACAATCACGTGCTCATTACCAAGCTCAATTACTTCTGAATTGACTTTATCTTCTAGTAGTTCAACTGATGATAAGGCAGTCACAACCGCTGGGTTATTAAGCGGCTCAGGAAGCGCGCTAAGCGCTAGTAAAGAAGTAGATTGTACTTCTACACCCGCCACTTCAGCAGCATCGTCTAAGCGATCAGAAATCTCAAAGGCTAATGCCCCCATTTCTGTTTGCTTCTCGTAAAACGCATCTACTTTTTCAGCTTGCTCAAGTTCAGCACGTAGGTCAGCTTTAACCTCATCAAACGGTTTAACTTGTTGAGTTTGTAGATCAGTCAGTTTGATGATGTGATAACCAAACTCAGAGGCAACAACGTCAGAGTAATCACCTTTGTTTTGCAATGCGAACGCTGCATCTTCAAATGCTGGTTCCATAACATCACGTTCAATCCACTCTAAATCGCCACCCATTTCTGCACTAACAATGTCATCTGACGATGTCTCTGCTAGCTCAGCAAAATCAGCACCAGCGTTAAGCTGGGCAAGTAACGACTCAGCTTTCGCTTTAGCCGCATCATCATCTTCGCTATTGTCGATTAGAATATGCGACACACGACGCTTTTCTGGTTCAACATATTGCGCTTTACTCTGCTCGTAATATGCTTTTACATCGTCTTCGCTTACCGATGCAACATCAATATCATCTGCATTTAGTTCGATGTAATTAACTGAAATTAATTCAGGTGATAAAAATTGACCTGCGTTTAATTCATAGTAATCCGCAACTTCTTGCTCTGTAACTTCAACATCAGCTTGCATTGCTTGTTTATCAATTACTAAATAATCAATGCTTCGTGTTTGCTGTTGCAACGCAATGGCTGATTTAAGCTCATTTGGCAGCGCAAAATCAGTACCCGCAACGGCAGATACTAACTGGCTACGTGTCATATCATCACGCAGGTATTCACGAAATGCGTCAGGTTGAAAATTCATTTGACGAATAACTTGTAAATAACGGTCGTTATTAAACTTGTCGCCAATTTTAAAATAAGGTAGCTCTAAAATTGTTTTACGAACGCTTTCATCACTTACGCGCAAACCAAGCTCGGCAGCTAACTGACTTTGTAATTCTTGTTGTACTAAACGGTCAATCACACCTTGACGGATTTGAGCCATGTAAGTTGGATCTGCTGCTATTTGGGTAAAGTACTCACCAAATTGTTGTTCTAAGCGGCTACGTTCATTTTGAAACGCACGGCTAAATTCTGTTTGGCTAATTTTAATTCCATTTACTTCAGCAACGGGTTGTTCTGTGGTTTGACCTAAGTAACTACCGATCCCAGCTAAGGCAAAAGATAAAATCACCGCGCCTAAAATGACTTTGGCTACCGGCCCTTGCGAACCTTCTCTGATTTTCTCAAGCATTTGTTTATCTCTTTTCTGAGCAAGGTATTTTCTACCTTGTCATATGTAAAAAAAGCGTATCTTACCAGATACGCTTTTTCACTTGAAGTAACTGGCGGTGAAGTAACTTAATTTATCGATTGCAATAATTAAGCGTATCTTTACTCGCCATAACTAAATTGTTTACACAATGATTAGTTTACTGCGTCTTTAAGCGCTTTACCGGCTTTGAAAGCTGGGATGTTAGCTGCAGCAATTTGAATCGTTTCACCAGTTTGTGGGTTACGACCTGCACGAGCAGCACGCTCACGTACAGAGAAAGTACCAAAACCAACAAGTGCAACTGAGTCGCCATCTTTTAGCGCGCCAGATACAGATTCGATGAATGAATCTAGTGCACGACCTGCAGCCGCTTTAGAAATGTCAGCATCAGCTGCGATTTGATCGATTAATTGAGATTTATTCACAATATCATCCTCTTTCATTGTTGTTATCAAGAGCGATTGTTTTTTAAACTAACATCACTGTTTTGAAATTTTTGAGCAATTTTTTTAAAGCTCATATGATTATATTTTTCTTAAACCTAGGCCCTGCAAGGGCTAGGCTTGAAAACCAGTGCTTAACTTATCATACCGTTTAGATTTGAAAAGCCCCTAAAAGCACTTTTTTTGGCTTTTTTACTGCTTTTTTGGTGTTTCGACTGAAAAACTATCAACTGGATGCACTAAAGCAAGCTTCAATACTTCGTCAATCCACGTAACAGGGTGAATCTCAAGACCCGCCAATACGTTATCAGGTATCTCTTTTAAGTCACGTTCGTTAATTTTAGGGATCACCACCGTTTTAATACCACCTCGGTGAGCCGCTAATAATTTCTCTTTTAAACCACCAATAGGCAGTACTTCACCTCGTAGGGTAATCTCACCCGTCATGGCCACATCAGAGCGCACTGGATTGCCCGTTAGGCTTGAAACCAAACAAGTAACCATTGCGATACCCGCACTTGGACCATCTTTAGGAGTTGCGCCCTCAGGTACATGCACGTGAATATCACGTTTTTCATAAAAGTCGCTATTAATACGTAGCTCATCAGCACGATTACGCACAACAGTCATTGCCGCTTGAATCGACTCTTGCATTACATCGCCTAACGAGCCGGTGTAAGTCAATTTGCCTTTACCTGGTACTGCAGCACATTCAATCGTTAGTAAGTCACCGCCTACTTCTGTCCATGCTAGGCCAGTTACTTGGCCTATACGGTCGCCATCTTCTGCTTTACCGTAATCAAAGCGTTGCACACCTAAGTACTCTTCGAGGTTATCTGCATCGATAGTGACCGTTTTGGTGTCTTTTTCCATTAAGATATTTTTAACCGCTTTACGGCATAATTTAGACACTTCACGCTCTAAGTTACGAACGCCCGCTTCACGCGTGTAATATCGAATAATACCGATAATGGCACTGTCAGCAATTTCAACTTCTTTCTCTTTTAAGCCATTACGCTTAACTTGCTTTGGAATTAAATGTTCTTTAGCTATATTTAATTTTTCATCTTCGGTATAACCGGCTAAACGAATAACTTCCATACGGTCCAATAAAGGCCCAGGAATATTAAAGCTATTAGAGGTAGCAACAAACATTACATCAGATAAGTCGTAATCGACTTCTAGGTAATGATCAGCAAAATGGCTGTTTTGCTCAGGATCAAGTACTTCAAGTAAAGCTGATGCAGGGTCTCCACGCATATCCGCTGACATTTTATCAATTTCATCTAACAAGAATAACGGGTTTTTAACGCCCACTTTAGTCATGTTTTGAATCAATTTACCAGGCATAGAGCCAATATAAGTACGACGGTGACCACGTATCTCAGCTTCATCACGTACACCACCCAGTGCCATACGAATGTACTTACGGCCAGTTGAACGCGCAATAGATTGCCCAAGAGAGGTTTTACCTACCCCTGGCGGCCCAACTAAACACAAAATAGGCCCTTTAAGCTTATTAGTACGCTGCTGTACCGCGAGGTATTCAATAATACGCTCTTTAACTTTATCAAGTCCGTAGTGATCGCTATCTAGTATTTTTTGCGCGCCTGCTAAATCTTTTTTCACTTTAGAGCGTTTTTTCCACGGTACGTTGATTAACGTATCTATGTATGAGCGAACAACACTAGCTTCTGCCGACATCGGCGACATCATTTTAAGTTTGTTAAACTCTGCCGTGGCTTTTTCTTTCGCTTCGTTAGGCATACCTGACTCTTCGATGCGTTTTTTTAGCGCTTCGAATTCATCTGGTACATCGTCAATTTCGCCAAGCTCTTTTTGAATCGCTTTCATTTGCTCATTGAGGTAATACTCACGCTGCGATTTTTCCATCTGCTTTTTAACGCGGGTACGAATTTTTTTCTCAACTTGCAGTAAGTCTATTTCACCTTCCATCAACGCCATTAAGTACTCTAAGCGCTCCGTAACACTTGATATTTCAAGTACTTTTTGTTTTTCAGGCACTTTTAATGGCATGTGCGCAGCCATGGTATCAGCAAGACGCGCGGGCTCATCAATACCAGAGACCGAGGTCATCACTTCAGGTGGGATTTTTTTATTTAATTTTACGTAGCCTTCAAACTGGCTTAATGCACTGCGAATAAAAATATCTTGCTCTTGTTCATTCACTGAATCAGATTCAATAAACTGAGCATTGGCAACAAAGAAGTCTTCGTTATCAACAAACTCTTCGATATTTGCACGCTGTGTGCCTTCAACTAATACTTTTACTGTACCATCGGGTAGCTTTAATAATTGAAGTACAGTCGCAATTGTCCCTACACGATAAATATCGTCTTTCTCAGGCTCGTCTACAGTTGCATCTTTTTGTGCAACTAAGAAAATTTGTTTGTCTTTATCCATTGCCGCTTCAAGGCATTTTATTGATTTTTCACGGCCTACAAAAAGCGGGATCACCATGTGTGGATACACCACTACATCGCGCAGTGCTAGCACAGGGATTTCGACTCGATCGTTTCTCTCAAGCGTCATTGTATTTTCTCTTTGCACTTCATTTATTTAAAGATTACTCAAGTATATGGGGATAACCTAATTAAAGTTCAACAATTTTTGCCAACTCGATTAAATTAATTATAAAAAAAGGAGCCATTGGCTCCTTTTTTTTACAACTTGCTCAGAATTTAATCTGCTGCGGCTTGTTCTTGATTACTGCTGTCATAAATCAAGATTGGGTCAGACTCACCTTTAATAACGGTTTCATCAACAACCACTTTACTTACGTTATCAATTGAAGGCAGCTCATACATAGTATCAAGCAATACACCTTCTACGATTGAACGCAGGCCACGTGCACCGGTTTTACGTTCCATTGCTTTGTGAGCAATAGCACGTAGTGCATCATCACGAAACTCAAGCTCAACGTCTTCCATCCCAAACAATACTGAAAATTGCTTAGTAATAGCGTTTTTAGGCTCACTTAAAATTTGTACCAGTGCAGCTTCATCAAGTTCAGTCAATGTAGCAACAACAGGTAAACGGCCAATAAACTCTGGAATTAAACCATATTTTACTAAATCTTCTGGCTCAACATCTTTAAATGTTTCACTTAAAGAGCGGCTCGCTGCCGACTCTTTAACGTTAACGCCAAAACCAATGCCAGTATTTTTGTGGCTACGCTGTTCAATAACTTTATCAAGACCAGCAAATGCACCACCACAAATAAACAGAATTTTAGAAGTGTCTACTTGCAGGAACTCTTGCTGTGGATGTTTACGTCCACCTTGTGGCGGAACAGAAGCAACTGTACCTTCAATCAATTTCAGTAAGGCTTGTTGTACACCTTCACCTGATACATCACGGGTGATTGATGGGTTATCTGATTTACGTGAAATTTTGTCAATTTCATCAATGTAAACAATACCACGTTGTGCTTTTTCTACGTCGTAGTCACATTTTTGTAAAAGCTTTTGAATGATGTTTTCAACATCTTCACCCACATAACCGGCTTCGGTTAACGTGGTGGCATCGGCCATTGTAAACGGCACATCTAGCAAACGTGCTAACGTTTCAGCTAGTAGTGTTTTACCACTCCCCGTTGGACCAATTAATAAAATATTACTTTTACCTAGTTCAACGTCTTGTTTAGTTGATTGGTTGCGTAAACGCTTGTAGTGATTGTAAACCGCTACAGACAACACTTTTTTCGCATGCTCTTGGCCAATTACGTAGTCGTCTAAGTGGTTACGAATTTCTTTTGGCACAGGTAATTTGTCAGCGGCATCATGCTTAGGCGCGATGTCTTTAATTTCTTCCCTGATAATATCATTACACAGCTCTACACATTCATCACAAACGTATACTGAAGGTCCTGCAATTAATTTTCGAACTTCATGCTGGCTTTTGCCGCAAAAAGAGCAGTATAACAATTTATTACTTTTGTCGCCGTCTGTAGGAGTGTCAGACATTCAGCTACCTCATTTTATTACGTTGGCCACCAAAGTCTTGGTGGCTATTTTAATACGCTTTAACTATACCAAAATTTAGGCTTTTTCGCATAGTAACTCTCATTAGCAAGCATTACTGCTTGCAGGCATACTTACTTGCTACCGCGATTAGTAAATACTGAGTCAACAATACCGTAATCTACAGCTTGGCTTGCACTCATAAAGTTATCACGGTCTGTATCACGTGAAACAACATCAAGCGGTTGGCCAGTATGCTCAGCCATTAAGCGATTTAATTTGTCTTTAATAGACAGGATTTCTTTCGCGTGTATTTCAAAATCAGATGCTTGACCTTGGAATCCACCTAATGGTTGGTGAATCATTACACGTGAATTAGGTAAACAAAAACGTTTACCCTTAGCACCACCAGATAGTAAAAACGCACCCATGCTAGCCGCTTGGCCCACACAAATAGTACTTACATCAGGTTTGATGAAATTCATTGTATCGTAAATAGCCATTCCCGCAGTGACCGAGCCACCCGGTGAATTGATATATAAGAAGATATCTTTATCTGGGTTCTCTGATTCTAAGAAAAGCATTTGCGCTAAAATCAGATTTGCCATGTTGTCTTCAACTTGGCCCGTTAAAAAGATAATACGCTCTTTTAATAGTCTCGAATAAATATCAAACGAGCGCTCGCCTTTAGCTGTTTGCTCAACAACCATTGGTACTAATGCGTTTAGGGGATCTGTCATACCAGTGTTCATACTTATTTAATTCCTTATGCGCTTATACTTATTCTAAGAAAAGCATAATGATCATTTTTAGCTAATTAAGAACCACAAACTAAAATGGCCCGGGCACACTGCATAAACAGAGTAACACGAGCCATTTAATCGTTAGCGAGCGCTTAAGTCAATGACTTATTATGCACCTTGCTGTGGATTCATGATGTCATCAAATGCTTTTTCAACATCAGTCACAGTTGCTTTAGCTAAAATAGCTTCAACAGCTTGCTCTTCCATTGCTACATTACGCATTTGTTGCATTAGTTGATCATTTGCTTTGTAGTATTCTACTACTTCAGTTGGATCTTCGTATGCAGATGCTACAGTAGCGATAAGTGCTTCAACTTTAGCGTCATCAACTTTGATGTCGTTTGCTTTGATCACTTCGCCTAATAATAGGCCAGTTTTAACTCGTGTAACTGCTTGCTCATGGAACAATTCAGCTGGAAGCTCAGGCATATTTTGACCGTTACCACCAAAACGTTGAGCAGCTTGCTCACGTAAAGCGTCAACTTCTTGGTCGATTAATGCTTTAGGCACTTCAACTTCGTTTTGCTCTAAAAGACCTTTGATTGCTTGGTCTTTTACGTTAGCTTTAACCGCTTGGTCTAGCTCACGTGTCATGTTCTTTTTAACTTCTTCTTTAAGCGCGTCTACGCCGCCTTCGGCAACACCGAATTTAGTTGCAAACTCATCGCTTAATTCAGGTAATTCTTGCGCTTCAACTTTTTTCACTGTGATAGTGAATTGAACCGCTTTACCTTTTAAGTTTTCAGCGTGGTAATCTTCAGGGAAGTTTACGTCAGCAACAACTTCTTCGCCTGCTTTTTTGCCTACGATGTTGTCTTCAAAACCAGGGATCATACGACCTTGGCCAAGTTCTAATGGGAAATCTTCAGCTTTGCCGCCTTCGAATTCTTCACCGTCGATAGTACCAACGAAATCAACCGTTACACGGTCGTTTGCGCCAGCAGCTGCATCAACGTCAGCCCAAGAAGCGTGTTGCTTACGAAGTGTCTCTAGCATGTTTGCTAAATCTTCGTCAGTTACTTCTACCGCTGGTTTTTCAACAGCAATTTTATCTAAACCTTGAACTTCAACTTCAGGGTAAACTTCAAATGTTGCTGAGAACTCTAAATCTTTACCTGCTTCAAGTGCTTTTGGAGCAAATGTAGGTGCGCCAGCAGGGTTAATTTTTTCAGCAACGATTGCTTCAATGTAATTACGTTGCATTACTTCGCCAGCAACTTCTTGACGAACAGCTGGTCCGAAACGCTTGTTGATTACTGATACTGGAACTTTACCAGCACGGAAACCGTCGATACGCTGCGTTTTTGACAGTTGTTGTAAGCGTTTTTTTACTTCGGTCTCAACGTTCTCTGCAGGAACGGTGATGGTCAGACGGCGCTCAAGGCCTTGAGTCGTCTCAACAGAAACTTGCAT